>JAQBQD010000081.1 GCA_028287185.1 Gemmatimonadota bacterium
CCCCCCCCCCCCCCCCCCCCCCCCCAAAGTTGACTCCTGCCAATGACTTATGCCGCTGCTTCCGGCAAAGCGACGCGCGGCGGCGGACAACGACTTCTCCGGTAGCAGCCCCACGTCCTCGGCGAACATGGTGAACACGCAGCGCATCAGAAACCGCGCGACGCGCTCCTGCTCGAACCCGCGCTGCTCCAGCGATGCGGCCAGCTTCGCCAGCCGGTCGGCCACCTCGCGCGTGACCGCCGCGGCGAGGCGCTCGGTGCGCAGCGAATCGGGATCCAGCCACACCTGCCGCAGGAACTCCACATCGGCTTCGTCGTCGGCCAGCCGCGCCAGCTCGATCCGGCGCAGGGGGATGGTCCAGTCCTCGTAGCGCGCCCCGCGCAGCCGCCACACCAGCAGCGTGCGCCCCACGTCCATCACCATGATGAACGGCGGCACGTCGTCCGCCAGCTCATAGGCGTACGAGCGCGCCTGCTGGTACGCCGCCCGCAGCACCAGCTCGTACGACCGCGCGGCATCCGCATGCTTGCCCTCCATCACGAAGTGGCCGCGCCGGTACAGGTCGATGCGCTGCGCCGACAGCTTGCCGCTCGCGCGGTCGATGGAGCGCAGCGGGAACTCGAACTCGTAGCCCGAGCCGCCCGGCTCCGGCACGGGCAGCCCCAGCGCCACCAGCAGCTCGGTGACGTACATCTGGAAGTTGGCCATCTCGCGGGCGGGCACGTGGGCCCACCGTTCGGCCAGGGCGCGGAGCCGTTCGCTCGTTTCGCTCACGGGATGGAAGCCGGCAGGTGGAAGGGGAGGCGGGGCGGAAGGCGCGCGGGGAGATGCGCGCGGACATGCGATGGGAATCTTACGCCGCAACGGGGCCGAACGCACGGGCGGCGGCCATCGGGGCGACCGCCAGAAGGCCGCGCGGGTGCGGAATTCGGGCCGATGTCACGCGCCGCCGCCTCATCTCGCCGCTCCCGCCGCCCCGGTCTCCGGGCTTGCCCCCGCCACCACCGTGAAGCTCGCCGTCAGCCCGCCCACCATCACGTCGAACACGCCGGGCTCCAGCACCGGACGTCCGTCGCGGGCCACGTAGCGAAGGTCGTCCGTCGACAGGTCGAAGGTGACGACGCGCGACTCGCCGGGCTGCAGGGCGAGCTTGCGGAACGCGCGCAGGCGGCGGACGGGCGGGGTGATGGCCGCGTACCGCTGGTGCGTGAAGAGCAGCACCGTCTCGTCCCCGGCGCGCCGCCCGGTGTTCTCCACCGTCACGCGCACCGGGACGGTGCCTCCCGCGCGCACCTCCGCGGCGCCGAGCGCCAGGCCGCGGTAGGCGAAGGTGGTGTATCCCATCCCCGCGCCGAGCTCGAACTGCGGCCGGAACCCGCCGGGGCCGCCGTCGCTGCTCAGCGCCTCGGAGGGCTTGTGGTCGTACGTCGTGAGCGCGTTGGCGTGGCGCGGATACGTGAACGGCAGGCGTCCGCCCGGGTTGGCGTCGCCGAACAGCACGTCGGCGATGGCGTCCCCGCCCTGCATCCCCGGCTGGTACGCCATCACGATGCCCCGGGCGCCGTCGGCCACGCGGCTGATGATGCGCGGCCGGCCCTCCACCAGCACCAGCACCACCGGCCTGCCCGCCGCCTGCACCGCCTCCACCAGCCGGAGCTGTACCTCGGGCAGCGTCAGGTCGTCGATGTTGCCCGGCGTCTCGGCGTAGGCGTCCTCCCCCACGGCCACCACCACCACGTCCGCGTCGCGCGCCGCCCGCCCCGCCGCCGCCAGGTCCGCCTCGCCGTCGAAGCCGGCGCCGGCGACGTACCGCACGTCGCGGCCACGGCGCAGCATGGCCTCCAGCAGCGTGCGCGGACCGTCGGGAAGCTGCGAGGCGTCCCGCCCCTGCCAGGTGTACGTCCAGCCGCCGTTCAGCGCGGTGAGCGAAGCCGCGGCGGGGCCCGTCACCAGGATGCGCGCGTCCTTCGCCAGCGGCAGCACGCCGCCCTCGTTCTTCAGCAGCGTGATGGACTCGCGCGCCGCCCGCCGCGCCGTCTCGGCCGACGCCTCCGTGGCGAACTCCGCCGCCGCGAGCGGGTCGGGGTACGGGTGCTCGAACAGCCCCAGCCGCGCCTTCATGGTCAGGATGCGGCGCACCGACCGGTCCACGCGGCTCTCGGGGACGGCACCCTCGCGCACCAGCGCCGTCAGGTCGTCCGCGAACTGGTAGTCGTAGGGGGTCATGCTCATGTCGATGCCGGCGTCGATCGCCATGCGCACCGCGTCCTTCGGCGTGGGGGCGACGTGGTGGCGGGTGTGCAGGTACAGGATGTCCTGCCAGTCGCTCACCACCACCCCGTCGAAGCCCAGCTCGCCGCGCAGCACGTCCGTCAGCCAGTAGCGGCTGGCGTGCAGCGGCTCGCCATCGATCTCGCCGCTGTTCACCATCACCGCCAGCGCCCCCGCGCGGACGGCGGCGGCGAAGGGCGGAAGGTAGCTTTCGCGCACCTCGCGGGGCGTCATGTACGCCGGCGTGCGGTCGTGTCCGGAGCGCGGGTTCGAGTATCCCAGGTAGTGCTTGAGCGTGGCCGCCACCCGGCCGGAGCCCTGCATCCCCAGCACCTGCGCGCGCCCCATCGCCGCCGCCAGCACGGGGTCCTCGCCGAAGGTCTCGTAGAAGCGCGGCCACAGCGGCTGGCGGCCCACGTCCAGCACGGGCGCGAAGTTCCAGGGCAGGCCCGACGCGTAGGCCTCGTCCGCCGTCACCCGGCCCGCCCGCCGCGCCAGCGCCGTGTCGAAGGTGGCCGCCATCCCCAGGTTCTGCGGGAAGATCGTTCCGCCGCGCGTGTAGCCGGCCCCGTGCACGAAGTCGATGCCGTACAGCACGGGAATGCCCAGCCGCGTGTCGCGCATGGCCGCGCGCTGGATCTGCGTCACCGCGTCGTGCCACCCCGGCACCGACAGCGCCGCGCCCTCCACGTTCAGGATGCTGCCCACGTGCCGCGTCACCACCGCCTCGCGCAGCTTCGCCGTGTCCAGGCGCACGCTGTCCCGGTGCGGCGTTCCGCGCGCGGCCACCACGCCCAGCGTCACCTGCGTCATCTGCCCCACCTTCTCCTCCAGCGTCATGCGCGCCAGCAGCGAGTCCACCCGCGCGCGCCACGCCGCCTCCACGGCAGGGGACGCGGCGGGATACGGCGCGGCGACCACGGCCTGCGCCCGGGAGGCGGACGGCGCGGTGGCGAGAAGGATCGAAACCGCGGCGAGGATGCGGGAGCGCTTCATGGGGTCGGTGAATGCCGGTCGATTGGGCGGCTCGGTCGATGGACGGCGCCCGGTCCGCCGGGGTCGGCGGAGGCCGGCTGGCCGGTATGCGTCATCCGTGCCGGGGGCGTTCGTCCGACGGCGGACGGGAGCGGTTGCGGGAGAAGGCGCGGCGCCGGCACCCGACCCTTTTGCCCGGCGACCCGGCCTGACGGACGACCGAAGGGCCGCTCCCGGAGGGGGGAGCGGCCCTTCACGGCGTGCTTGCGTGCCGCCGGCGCGTCACTTCACGAACAGCATCTCGCGGTACCTCGGCAGCGGCCAGTACGTGTCCGGCAGGATCTTCTCCAGCTTGTCGGCGGCGGCGCGGACGGCGGTCATCGCGGGAATGACGTGGTCGCGCATGTGGTGCGCCTTGCTGTGCACGCTGTCGCCGCCCAGCTCCTCATTCTGCTCGACGAGCGCGGACAGGCCCTCGGACAGCTCGTTCGTCAGGCCGTTCACCTGCTCGATGATGCGCTTCACCCCCGTGGCCTCCAGGCCGATGCTGCCGGCGCGCTCGGAGGCGGCCAGCAGGTCGTTCAGGTAGTGCACGGCCGCGGGCAGGATCATGGTGCTGGCGATCTCGGCCGTGGTCTCGCCCTCGATGTTCACGGTCTTGAAGTACGTCTCGAACACCACCTCCTCGCGCGACTCCATCTCGCGGGGCGACAGCACGCCGTACCTCTCGAAGAGCGCCTTGTTCTTGTCCGACGCCAGGGCGGGCACCGCCTCCAGCGTGTTGGGCAGGTTCAGCAGGCCGCGCGCCTCGGCCTCGCGGTGCCAGTCGTCGCTGTAGCCGTCGCCGTTGAAGACGATGCGCTTCACCCGGCGGATCTCGCGGGCGATGAGCGCCGCCAGCGCGTCCTCGAAGCGGGCGCCGCCCTTCAGCTCGCCGTCCAGCTCGGTGCACAGCTCGTCGATGCTCTCGGCGACGATGGTGTTGAGCACCGTGGCGGGGAACGACACCGACTGCGACGCGCCCAGCGCCCGGAACTCGAACTTGTTGCCCGTGAAGGCGAAGGGGCTGGTGCGGTTGCGGTCGCCCGCGTGCTGGGGGATGTGCGGCAGCACGTCGGTGCCCAGCCCCATCAGCCCGCCGCTCTTGCTGCTGGTGGCCGTGCCGCTCTTCTCGATCTGCTCGAACACGTCCGTGAGCTGGTCGCCCAGGAACACCGAGATGATGGCCGGTGGCGCCTCGTTGGCGCCCAGGCGGTGGTCGTTGCCGGCATAGGCCACGGCCGCGCGGATCAGGTCCTGGTGGCGCTCCACGGCGCGCAGCACGGCGGTGCAAAAGAAGAGGAACTGCATGTTCTGGTGCGGTGTGTCGCCCGGCTCCAGCAGGTTCTGCGAGTCGGTGCCCATCGACCAGTTCAGGTGCTTTCCGCTGCCGTTCACGCCCGCGAACGGCTTCTCGTGCAGCAGGCAGACCAGGCCGTGCTTCCGCGCGGACTTCTGCAGCACGATCATCATCAGCTGCTGGTGGTCGGCCGCCAGGTTGGCGTTCTCGTAGATGGGCGCCATCTCGAACTGGCCCGGCGCGACCTCGTTGTGCCGCGTCTTCACGGGCACGCCCAGCCGGTACAGCTCGCGCTCCACGTCGATCATGAAGGCCAGCACGCGGTCGGGGATGCTGCCGAAGTAGTGGTCCTCCAGCTCCTGCCCGCGCGGCGGCTTGGCGCCGAACAGGGTGCGGCCCGTGGTCATCAGGTCGGGCCGCCGGTAGTAGAACTCCTGGTCGATCAGGAAGAACTCCTGCTCGGGCCCGCAGGTGGCCATCACCCGCCCGTCGTCGCCGCCGAAGAGGGCCAGCGCGCGGGTGGCCTGCTTCTCCAGCGCGGCCACGGAGCGCAGCAGGGGGATCTTCTGGTCCAGCGCGTCGCCCGTCCAGCTGGCGAACGCCGTGGGGATGGACAGGTAGCACCCGGCCGGCGTCTCCACGATGAAGGCGGGCGAGGTGGGGTCCCACGCCGTGTAGCCGCGCGCCTCGAAGGTTGCCCGCAGGCCGCCCGAGGGGAACGACGAGGCGTCGGGCTCGCCCTGGATCAGCTCCTTGCCGCTGAACTCCGCGACCGCGCCGCCGCCCACGTTAGGCGTGATGAACGAGTCGTGCTTCTCGGCCGTCGACCCCGTCAGCGGCTGGAACCAGTGCGTGAAGTGCGTGGCGCCCTTCTCCAGCGCCCACTCCTTCATCGCCATCGCCACCGCGTCGGCCACCGTGGCGTCCAGCGGCGTGCTCTGGCGCAGGGTGGAGAGCAGGGCCTTGTAGATGGGCTTCGGGAGCCGTGCGCGCATCTCGGCGATGCCGAAGGTGTTCTCGCCGAAGATGGCCTCGATGTCCATGGTGCGCATGGCGGGCGCCGCGTCGCCGCGCCCGTCGGGGGTCCAGCCCTTCGCCGCGGCCAGCGCGTCGAAGCGGGGGGTGAGCTTGGGCATTTCGGGATACCTCGTCCAGGGTTTCGGGCCGCGTTTCGTCCTGCTCTCGCCGTCGTCCATCAACCGTCCGTTCTGCCCGCCGTCCTGCACCTTCCAGCCTTCCATGTCGGCGCCTGGTCCTGCGCCATGCCGCCTGTCCCTCGTCGATCTCACCAGACCCAACGCCCCGGGGGGGACTTCGACGGCCGAGGTCCGAAGGTCCCGCATCGATCGGGGTCCGCCTACGCGCCGGCGTCGCCCGCGGGCCGCGCCGCCAGGCCCAGGCGGCTGGTCTCCTTGATGGTGGAGAGCACGATGCTGGTGGTGGTCCACTGCACGCCGGGCCACGACTGGATCTCGGCCAGCAGCGCCTCCAGCGTGCTCGTGCTTTCCGTGCGGATCTTGAGCAGGTGGCTGCCCTGCCCCGTCACCGAGTGGCATTCCAGCATGGCCGGGTGCCGCCCCACGCGCTCGCGGAACTCCGGATAGTAGGTGGACCCCGCCATCCCCACGAAGATGAAGGCGGTGACGTCCATCCCCACCCGCCGCGGCTCGAGCACGGCGGTGAAGTAGCGGATGATGCCGCGCTCCTCCAGTTTGCGCAGCCGCTCGCCCACCGCCGGCGACGAGAGCCCCACCGCCAGCGCCAGGTCATGCTGCGACACGCGGCCGTTCTCCTGGAGCATCTCCAGCAGCTTCGCATCCGTTTCGTCCAACCGCGCGGCAGTCCCGGCCATATTACTTTCGATTCGTTACAGATGGTCGTCTATCACCTAACTTCTGTAGGAAGATAAGCCGATTTTCCTTCCGTGCAAGATCCATACGTGATTTTCCCCCTCGTCCGGCCTTCCTCGCCCGAGTCTCGCCGGTAACCCGACGCGCCCCTCCCTGACCGAGCCGACGCCGTCTACCGGGGTGACGACGAAATACGTGGATATCCAGGTCACGTGGGCCTCAAAGAGACGCGGAACGGCTCTTTTGCGACATGGAGGACGAACGATACTCTTGACTTGTCATTTTCAGACACTTAATAGTCCGAGCGCAGGTCATTCCCTCACCCTTGTCCGGAGGTGAAGCATGCACGCACTCGGATCGACCGCGCAGGCGCAGACCCACTCGTTCACGGGAATGGAGACGTTCAACCCGTACGACGACCCGACCATCGCGACGTCCGCGGCCCTGTACGGGGGCGCCTGGTGGTGCCCGATCGACCCGGACGGCAACAACCTCTGCATCTGCGCGGACTGACCGCGCCACGACCGGCCCGCAGGACGACTCGGAAGATCGTCCTGCGGGCCCCTCTCCCTTCCGTTCCACCGGAGCACCCATGCAGCCGTCCCGCAGACCGTCGTCCGGCGCTCCGCGCGCCCGGGTGGTCGTACTGGAAGCACGCAGGGGCGACGCCCGCCGCGACCGGCTGGAGCGGTGGGCGCGCGCGCGACGGACCCGCGGCCGCGCCTGGGTGCTGCCGTGCGACACGGAGACGGGCGGCGTCTGGGCGGGGGTGGAGGAGTGGATCCGGGACCTGCTTCCCGAGCTGGAAAGCCGGGCCCCGGACCTGTTCGTGGCGCACGATGGCGAGCTCACCCACGTGGTGCCGGCGCTTCGCACGCGGGTCCGTCCCCGCCACGTGAGCCTGACGGACGCGGCCAGCGCGGACGAGGCGGTGCGGAACTACGCCGCCGACCGGGTGCGGCGCATCCCCCACGGCCTCATCGACCTCCTCTCCGCGTGGCATGCGCGCGCGGGCCGCGGACGCTGGGCCGTGGCCTGCGACGACTTCGACCGGCGGGGCGCGGTCGCCGGGCAGCTCTTCCGGCACCTGGTCCGGCGCCGGGGGGCGGAGATGGGCCTCACGCTGGTGCTGGCGGTGGAGCCCGGCGCGGGCGAGCGGACGGCGCGGGAATTCGCGCCCTACGCCCGCGTGCACCGCGTGCGGCTGCACGTGCCCGGCGGCCCGGAGCCCCGCGTGGACCCGGACGAGGCCGCCCGTAGCGCCGGTGAGATGGAGGCGTGGGTGAAGCGAGACACGCTGCACATGCGCATGCACGCGCACACCCTCGCGCGGCTGTGGGCGCAGGCGGGCCGCCCGGAGCGCGTGACGTACTGGCGCATGGCCGAGCTGGGGATGCTGACGCAGCTGGGCTACTACGAGGACGCGGCGCGCCACGCCGCCGCCGTGGAGGCCGACCTCGCGCGGTTCGACCGGGCCGACGCGCCGTACTCCCGGGCCGCAGTGGTGAACAAGCTGTACACCGTCTACCTCACCGTCGGCCGGGTCACCGACGCGCGGGACGTGCTGCAGCGCGAGGGGCTGGACGTGCTCACCGTGCCCGAGGAGCGGGCCCACGCGCTGTACCAGATGGCCATGCTGCACGCGCGGTTCCTGCCCGCGCGCGACCTGCCGCTCGCCGAGCGCTGCCTTCGCGACGCCCTCGCCGAGATCGAGCGCGCCGAGCTGGAGCCGGCCGACCGGCACTTCCACACCGTGTTCCTGCTCAACGGCCTCGCTTACGTGCGCGTGCGCCAGGGCCGGCCCGCCGACGCGACGGAGATGACGCTCGACAACTTCGCGCGGCTGGACGATCACCTTCCCCCGGAGCGCCACCGCCTGCACCGCTCGGTGCTGCTGTACAACGCCGCCCAGGTCGCCGCGCAGAACGGCGAGCACGAGACCGCCCTCCGCTACCTGGGCGACGCCATGGCGATGGACCCCGACTACTCCGAGTACTACAACGACCGCGGCAGCATCCACCTGAAGCTCGGCCGGCTGGACGAGGCGGAGGCCGACTACCGCCGCGCCATCGAGCTGTCCGCGCCCTACGTGGAGGTGTGGCACAACCTGGGGCAGTGCCTGTCGCGCGCCGGGCGGGCCGCCGAGGCCGAGGCCGCGTACGAGCGCGCCGTCGACCTGGACCCCGAGCGCGCACAGGCCTGGGCCGCGCTCGCCGCCCTCCGCCGCGCGCAGGGGCGGTCCGAGGCGGCGCTGGAGGCGTACGACGCCGCCGTGGCCACCGACCCGAAGAACCCCTTCGTGCTGGCGAACCGCGCCGCGCTGCGCCTTGAGCTGGGCGACCCCGACGGCGGGCTGGCCGACCTCGACCGCGCCGTGGCGCTGGCGCCCGGTCACCCGGGCCTGCTGCGCAACCGCGCCATCGCCCTCGCCGCGCTCGAAGGGGTTCCCGCGTGAGCCCCGCCACCGCGCGACCCTCCCCCCACCCGCTGCCCGCGGCGGACGCCGCGAAGGGGACGACCATGCCCACCCCGTCCGTGCTGACCCACTCGCCCCTGGACGGTCCCGGACCGCGCCCCCCGGCGCCGCTCACGCAGCTGGGATACAGCGGCTCGGGCCGCTGGCTGCCCTCGCGCTACAACGCCCGGACGGTGCACGACGACGGCCGGCTGCTGGTGTGGAACACGCTGACGGGCGCCGCCCTGGAGTTCATGCCCGAGCACCGCGACGGCGCCGTGGCCGCGCTCTCGGCCAAGGAGCTTCGGGACCCGCTGAATCCGTACGCCAAGCACCTGGCGGCGCGCGGCCTGCTGGTGCGCGAGGGGCTGGACGAGATGGCGATCTTCCGCATGATCTTCGGCCAGCAGCACTGGCGCTCGGACAAGCTGCACCTGATCCTGATGGCCAGCGAGGACTGCAACTTCCGCTGCGTGTACTGCTACGAGAAGTTCAAGCACGGCACCATGGATCCCGAGGTGCGGCGCGGGGTCCGCGCGCTCATCGAGCAGCGCGCGCCCGTCCTCAAGGAGCTGAGCATCCAGTGGTTCGGCGGCGAGCCGCTCTACGGCTGGGAGGCCATCGAGGAGCTGGCGCCGTTCATGAAGGCCACTGCCCGCGACCGGGGCATCCGGTTCGCGCACGCCATGACCACGAACGCCTACCTGCTCACCGAGGAGCGCGCCACGCGCCTCCTGGAGTGGGGGTGCAACTCGTACCAGATCACCGTCGATGGCCAGGCGGCCGAGCACGACTGCAAGCGCGTGGCGCGCGACGGGAGCCCCACCCACGGCGTCATCCTGGACAACCTGCGGGCGATGGCGGCCCGCGACGCGCAGTTCAAGGTGAGCCTGCGCGTCAACTTCGACCAGGACAACTTTCCCAGCCTGGGTGCCTTCATGGAGGCGCTCAGCGAGGACTTCGGCGGCGATCCCCGCTTCCGGATGCGCTTCCGCGCGATCGGGCGCTGGGGCGGCCCCAACGACGGGGACATCGAGACGTGCGGGCTGGAGGAGAAGCGCTTCGTGAAGGACCAGCTTCGCGCCCAGGCCCGGGAGCTGGGGCTGCACCCCGAAGGCGGCATCGAGGAGGTACGGCACCCCGGCTCGCAGGTGTGCTACGCGGCGCGCCCGTACAGCTACGTCGTGGGCGCCACGGGCAAGCTGATGAAGTGCACCATCGCGCTCGACGAGATGCCGGAGAACGTGGTGGGGCGCCTGAGCCCGGAAGGGGTGCTGGAGGTGGACCCGCAGAACCTTTCGCGCTGGGTCGCCCCGCACTTCGAGACGGACTCCCTCTGCCAGACCTGCTACGTGCTGCCCGGCTGCCAGGGCGGGGCGTGCCCGCTGACCCGCATCCAATCCGGCACGCGCACCTGCTGCGGAACCAAGTCCAACCTGAAGCGCGAGATGCGCTTCAGCCTGGAGGAGATGCAGCTCGCGCGGGAAGGCCATGCCGGGCGGACCGTCACCGCGGGCGCGGCGCCGGACGAGCTGATGCCCTGACCGCGGGCCCAGCCTTCCGACGCCCGCCCGTGACGAGGACGAGGGGCCCGGCCGTGGATCGGCTCGGCCCCTCACGTCCTCTCGGCGCCGGACGGATCATCCGGAATTCGTCCTCAGGATCGGTCGACTGCCCCTGACCCTCCGAGCGCCCGCGCGGAATTCGCGCGAAGAGGTCGGGTCTTCGCGGATCCCGGATCAGGGCGACGTGTGGTTCAGCACCACGATCTTCTGCCAGACCTTGCCGCTCAGGCCGATGGTAAGCGCCTCCACCTCGTCCACGGCACCCAGGACCACGGGATCGTTGAAGGTCTGCGCGTAGAGCGCGGCGATCTTGCTGGTCAGCGACAGCAGCTCGGCGCAGTAGTCCAGGTATCGCGAAAGCTGGTACGGCGTCATGGCCAGCGAGGGCGACGAAGCGGTGCCGACCACGCGCTCGGCCAGGCGATCGGGGTCCTTCGTGAGCTGGTGCATGTCCACCAGGTGCGCCACGGCGCGCAGCTCGCGCACGGAGCGCAGGGCGCGCCGGCGCTTGATGCGGCCCTCCAGCGTGACCAGGAAGAAGACGGCGGCGCCCAGGAAGAGGACGACGTTCTTCGCCGCGTCCAGCACCTGGAGCAGCGCGCCCAGGTCCGTCGCCATGACGTGCAGTTGCACGCTGCCGGCGATGCGCGCCAGCAGCGCGACGATGGATGCCAGCAGCAGCCAGACCCCGGCGCGGATGGGCAGGTTGGGCCGCGCGATGGCCGCCAGCCGCGCCACCGAATCGTCCGCCACCACCAGAAGCTCGCCCGCCAGCCGCGCCAGCCCGCTGCCGGGAAAGCGCTCGTGGATGCGCGACCGCAGGGTGCGCAGCGTCTCTACGATGCGCTCGGGATCGAGCTGCGGCCGCGGGTGGGCGGCGGGGTGCTGGGTCAATTCGCCCCCTCGAAGGCGTACCGGTAGATGCCGGGCTGCACCGGGCCGTCGCGCACGCAGTCGGCCTCCGCCAGACGCTCGCGCGAGCGCGCGGAGGCGGGAGAATCGATCATCGCGGCGGACGGCGAGGGAGCGCTCATGCGGAAGGTCGGATCGAGCGGGAGAAACGATCGAAGCGCGGGTGAAGCTCGGAGATCGAGGCCGATACCGTCGGGGCCGTCACCAGACGCGCGCCCCGTGCCTCCGGCCGGCGGTGGGGCTCACACGTCGTACCGGCCGTCCTCCACCGCGGCGCGGATGCGGACCACGTCGTCGCCGAAGACGCCGAGGGCCAGCATCAGCTCCAGCCGCGCCTGCGGGCCGGTGAGCACGTCGGCGAAGATGGCGCCCATCTCGCGGAGCTGGTGGCCGCCGCCGGGATACGCGTAGGTGTCCAGCACGCGCCCTCGGTGCGAGCGCGAGGCGATCAGCACCGGCCGGCCGGCGTCGATCCACCGGGCGACGCCGGGAAGGACGGAGGGGGGGACGTTGCCGCGGCCCATGGCCTCGATCACCAGGCCGCGCGCGCCGCTGTCCAGGCTGGCCTCGATGAGCCGAGAGTCGGCGCCGGCCACCATCTTCACCAGGTCCACCGGCTGCACGGGCGCGTCGGGCATCAGCGGCGTCTTGCGGCGGCTCTCGCGGTAGAAGAGCACGCGGCCCTTGTCGGTGATGCCCAGCGGTCCCCAGTTGGGCGAGCGGAAGGTGCCCGCCTCCTCCGTGTGCGTCTTCACCACCTCGCTGCCCTGCACCACGCTCTCGTCCATCACGACCATCGTGCCCCGCCCGTGCGACTCGGGCGAGGCGGCCACCTCGGTGGCGGCCATGAAGTTGAGCGGGCCGTCCCACGACAGCTCGGACGAGTTGCGCATGGCGCCGGTGATGACCACGGGCAGCTCGGCCGGGAGCGAGCGGTCCAGCAGGTAGGCCGTCTCCTCGATGGTGTCGGTGCCGTGCGTCACCACCACGCCGCTGAACCCCTCGGCCTGCGCGCCCAACACGGCGGCCCGCAGCTCCCACATGCGGTCCACGGTCATGTGCGGGCCGGGGTAGCGCCCGAACTCGCGAACCTCCACGTCCGCCACCTTCTCCACGCCCGGCACCAGCGCCAGGATCTCGCGCCCGGTGAGCTGCGGGACGGCGCCGCCGCTGGCCGCGTCCATCCGCATGGAGATGGTGCCGCCCGCCGCCAGGAAGAGCACGCGCGGCAGGCCCGGCGGCGGCGGATTCGCGGGGTCAGCCACAGAGCACGCTCCCGCCGTTCACGTTCACCACCTCGCCCGTGACGTGGCGCGCCAGGTCCGAGCAGAGCCAGACGATAGGCCCCGCCACGTCGTCCGCCGTCGCCACGCGGCCCAACGGGATGCCGGCCTCGATGCGCTCGCGCCCCTCGCGCGCCATTGCGCCCGCCACCATCTCGGTGTCGATCCACCCCGGCGCCACGCAGTTCACCGTCACCCCGCGCCGCGCCAGCTCCACGGCGACGGACTTGGTGAGCGAGATCATCGCCCCCTTGCTGGCGGCGTAGTCCGCGTGGCCCCCCTCGCCGCGCTGGCCCGCGGTGGAGGAGACCAGGACGATGCGCCCGCCGTCGCCCACGTGCCGGGCGGCGAGCTGCACGGTGTAGAAGATGGAGGTGAGGTTGGCGTCGAGGGTGCGCTTCCACTGCGTGTCCGCCATGACCGCGATCGGCGTGTCGTCGGGCGGCCAGACGCCGTGGTTGCCCACGAACAGGTCCACGCCCCCCAACTCCACCAGGCAGCGCTCGAAGACGATCTCGGCGCCCCACGGCGTGGCCAGGTCCGCCGCCTGCGCCGCCGCCCGCACGCCCAGCGCGCGCAGCTCGGCGACGACCGCCTCGGCGTCCGCCCCGCGGCTGTGGTAGCCGATGACGACGTCGGCCCCCGCGCGCGCCAGCATCAGCGCCGTCGCCCGCCCCACCCCGCGCGAGCCGCCGGTGACCAGCGCGCGCTTTCCCTTCAGTCCCAGGCTCAGGCCGGCGTCCATTTGCCCCCCAGTGATTCGGCGTGGTGACGCTCGGTGTCCAGGATCTCGCGGATCAGCGCCGCGGTCTGCGCGTCGGGCTGGGCACCGGCCAGCGCCTCGTAGCGCATCACCTCGGCCTCCTCGCGCAGCCGGGCGGCGCCCTCCCAGCCGTCCAGGCCCGTGGCGGCGGCGGGCTCGGGCGCGCGGACCAGCGGCTCGTCGTCCAGGGCGGCGCCCAGCTCCATCAGCCGCGCCGTGATGCGCGACAGGTGGTGCTGCTCGTCCGCGTGCAGCTCGTTGAAGCGCTCGCCCAGCGCATCGTCGCCGCGGCGCTCGGCCTCGGCCGCCAGCGCGCGGTAGAAGTGCGCCTGCTCGCGCTCCGCCTGGCGGGCCGCCTGCAGCGCACGGGTAAGGTCGAGGGTCATTCGGGAGGATGCGGGGCGAGCGTGGCCCGGCGGAGGATCCGCACGGACGATGCGGGATTATCGCCGTTCGGGCGCCGGGATGCAAACGGGGAGGGATCGCGTCGGGACGCAGGTCCGTGAGCCGGGGCCCGTATCCGCGGGCTCAGGGTGGCGATGAGGTCGATCGATCGGCTCGGAGACGAGGGGAGAGACGCGTCTCCGGAGGACGGTCGGCGGAAGGCGGTGGAGGGTCCGTCGAAGGGCTCACCGCCCCGCCAGCGCGGCCTCCAGCTTGTCGAGGCGGCCGCGGCTGAGCTTCAGGCGGGTGCCGTCGTTCAGGATGAGGACGTGCTCGCCGCGGAAGAGGGGCTGCATCTCGCGCACGCGGTCCAGGTTCACGATTGCGGAGCGGTGCACGCGGAAGAAGCGGGCGGGGTCCAGGCGCGCCTCCAGCGAGGCCATCGTCTCGCGCAGCAGGTGCGACTTGCCGGCGACGTGGAGGCGCGCGTAGTAGTCGTCCGCTTCGATCCAGTCGATCTCCTCCACGCGCAGGAACACGGTCTTGCTCGTGCCCTTCACCATCAGCCGGGACGCGTAGCAGGCGCCCTGGCCCTTCGCCGCGTCCGCAACCCCGCCGCCGGCGGTCGCGTGGGACTCCAGCAGTCCCAGCAGGCGCCGGCCCAGGTCGCCCTCGCCGGCGGCGCGGACGGCGTGCTTGGCGCGCTCCACGGCCACGGCGAAGCGCTCGTCGTCGAAGGGCTTCAGCAGGTAGTCCACCGCCGCCACGTCGAAGGCGCGCAGGGCGAACTGGTCGTACGCGGTGATGAACACCACGCTCGGCATCCGCTCGGCGCCGACCGCCCGCAGCACGCCGAAGCCGTCCATCTCGGGCATCTGCACGTCCAAGAAGACGAGGTCGGGGCGAAGCGACAGGATGGCATCCACCGCCTCGCGGCCGTCCGCGCACTCGCCCACCACCTCCAGCTCCGGATCGCGCTCCAGCAGCGCGCGCACGCCGCCGCGGGCCAGGGGCTCGTCGTCCACCACCAGCGCCGTCAGCCGCGCGGCGCTCATCGCCCGCCCCACTCGGCCCGCCCGCCCGCGCGGCGGTAGGGCAGCGAGATGGTGGCGAGCGCGCCGCCGCCCTCGGCCTCGGTCAGCTCCAGGCTCTGCTCGTCGCCGTACATCCGCGCCAGGCGCGCGCGCGTGTTGCGCAGGCCCACGCCGTCGCCCGCGTTGGGCTCCGGCCCGGGCCCGTCGTCGCGCACGCTCAGCAGCAGGGTGCCGTCGCGGCGCTCGGCGGCGATGCGCACCAGGGTCGCCGCGGTGCGCGGGGCCACGCCGTGCTTGATCGCGTTCTCCACCAGCGGCTGCAGGATGAGGTTGGGCACGCCCGCGTCCATCAGCTCGGGCGCCACCCGCACGTCCACCCGCAGCCGGTCGGCGCAGCGCACGCGCTCGATGGCCAGGTATCGCTCCAGGAACGCCAGCTCGTCGCGCAGCGGCACCTCCAGCGGCGGCTTCTCCTCCAGCACGCTGCGGAGCAGATCGCTGAGGCCGGCCAGCATCCGCACGGCCTCGGAGCTTCGCTCGCCGCGCACCAGCATGGCGATGGTGTTCATCGCGTTGAACAGGAAATGCGGGTTGAGCTGCATCCGCAGCGCCTGGAGCTGCGCCTCCACGAGCTGCCCGCGCAGCTCCGACGCCGCAAGCTCCCGGTCGCGGTATCGGCCGTAGTACTCCACCAGGTAGGCAAGCCCCAGCAGAACGACGTAGAGCGGCAGGTCGCTCAGCACCACGCGCCAGAGGAACGGAAAGGGATCGCGGGGAAACGGGCTGCCCATGCTGAACACCCAGGCGGGCAGCAGCATCTGCACGCCCAGGATCAGCCAGATGCTCACGAGCGTGACCGCCACCGCCACGCCCAGGTGCAGCGCCACGGCGGGCAGCCAGCGGTGCCGGTCGATGGGCACGCGCCGCACGAACCACTGCAGGAGCGGCACGCTGAGCGCCCATACGTACCAGTACGGAATGCGCATGGCCATGCCGTGCGCGTACGGCGCCGGGTGCCCCGCCATCGTCATCCCCTCCACGTGCTGCCACCCCCCGATCAGCCCGATGAGGGTGGCGAATACGAAGAGTGCGAGCGGCGGGATGCGGACGTGGGAGCCGCCGGGCGTGGCGGCGTCCGCGGCGGGAACGGGCAGCGTGTGCATCCACCCAAGGTAAGCGCCCGCACCCGCCCGCGGAAACCGGATTGCGGCGAACCGCGCCCGCCGTGCAGCGAACCGCGTCCCCGTCGCCGCGAACCCCGGTCTCGACGCAGGGAGTCGCCCCCGCGTCCGCCGAATCGTCCCGCCTCCACGCGCTTCTCTTCCCGCACCGGCCTCCCATGTCCGCCGCGCAGCTCGCCGCCGGTGAACGCCGGCCGCCTGCTCCCGCGCGCGCTTCGCTGCACCTCCGTGGCCGACGGAGGCGTGGAGCCGCATCCTCCCCCTCGCAACGCAGGAGCATCCATCGACCGAACGACCCCGCACCCGGAGACCGCCCGATGATCCCCATCCCCCGCTTCCGTGCCGCCCTCGCCCTTTCGGCCGGCCTCGCCTTGTCCACGCCGATGACGACTGCCGCCCAGACGCCGCGCGACCGGCTGCTCGTATCGACCGGATGGGTGGCCGAGCACCGGTCCGATCCGCACCTGGTGATCCTGCACGTGGGCGAGAAGGGGGGATACGACCGCGCCCACCTGCCCGGCGCGCGCTTCGTCCGGATGCAGGACGTGGCGGCGCCGCACGACATGCACGACGAAGCCAGCCTGGCGCTCCAGATGCCGGAGCCCAGGGCGCTGCGCGCGAAGCTCCAGGAGTGGGGCATCTCGGACGATTCCCGCATCGTCGTCTACTACGGCGGCGACTGGGTGAGCCCCAGCACGCGCGTGGTCTACACGCTCAACTGGGCCGGCCTCGGCGCGCGCACGGTGCTGATGGACGGCGGGCTGGACGCGTGGCAGGCCGAGCATCGCCCGGTCACGAACGCCGTCCCCGCCCCGGCGGCCGGCCGCCTCTCCGCCCTGCACCCTGCGGCGGACCTGGTGGTGGACGCGGAGTGGGTGAAGGCGCACATCGGCGCGTCCGGCGTGGCCATCGTGGACGGCCGGGCGCGCGCGTTCTACGACGGCGTGCAGAAGACGCGCAACCGCGCCGGCCACATCCCCGGTGCGCACAGCATCCCGTTCACGGAGCTGACGGACGACCACGACCGGGTGCGCAGCCAGGCCGAGCTGGCGGAGGTCTTCCGCGCGGCGGGCGTGCGGCCGGGCGACACCGTGGTCGGCTACTGCCACATCGGCCAGCAGGCCACCGCCATGCTCTTCGCCGCGCGGCTGCTGGGCTACGACGTGAAGCTGTACGACGGCTCGTTCCAGGACTGGGACCGCCGCACGGACCTGCCGGTGGAGACCCCGTCCGCCGGAGGTACCCGGTGAGCACCGCCATCGCGCCCGATTCGACACCCGTCGTCGACCTCGCCGGCTCCTCCCATTCGGCGGTGATCGGCGTCTCGATCAAGGATCCGTCGGACACGCCGGTCGATTCGTCTCCCGCGACGGGACGGCCGTACGCGAATCCCTACCTCGCGGGCGTCGGCATCGGGCTCGTGCTCCTGGCGGCCTTCGTCGTCGCGGGCCGGGGGCTGGGCGCATCGGGCGCCTTCTCGTCCGCGGTCGCGGCGGGGACGGCCGCGTTCGCGCCCTCGCACGCCGCGGCGAACCCCGCGCTGGCGGAGTATCTGGGAGACGGGGTGTCGGTCGGCCCGCTGCGCGACTGGCTGGTGTTCGAGCTGGCGGGGGTGGCGCTGGGGGGATTCGCCTCCGCCGCGCTCGCCGGGCGCCTGCGCGGAGCGGTGGAGCGCGGGCCACGCATAGGCTCGCGCGGGCGGCTGGCGTACGCGATGGGCGGGGGCGTGGTGATGGGCGTGGGCGCCAGGCTGGCGCGGGGGTGCACCAGCGGGCAGGCGCTCACGGGCGGGGCGCTGCTGGCGGTGGGCGGCTGGATCTTCATCGTCACCGCCTTCGCGGCGGCGTACCTGGCCGGGCCCCTCTTCCGGAGGCAGTGGACGTGACGCTCCCCCTCGCATCTTCCGATCTGCCGACCACCGGGCTCGGCCTGGCGGGAGCGCTCGCCATCGGCGCGGCGTTCGGCTGGTGCCTGGAGCGCGCGGGCCTGGGCAGCGCGCGCAAGCTGGCCGCGCAGTTCTACCTGCGCGACCTTACCGTCTTCCGGGTGATGTTCAGCGCCGTCGCCACGGCCGCGCTGGGCCTGTTCTGGCTGTCGTGGCTGGGCTGGCTGGACCTGTCGCGCGTCTACATCCCCGAAACCTTCCTGGCGCCGCAGGCCGTCGGCGGGCTCGTCTTCGGCGTGGGGATGGTGATGGCCGGCCTGTGCCCCGGCACCGCCTGCGTCGCCGCCGCCACCGGCCGCCGCGACGGGCTGGCCGTGATCGGCGGAATGCTCGCCGGCGTCTTCCTCTTCGCCGAGGCGTTCCCGTCCATCCAGCGCTTCTACGACAGCACGCCCCGCGGACCGCTGACGCTGCCGGATCTGCTCCACCTCCCCTACGGTGTCGTCGTCTGCGCCGTCGTGGCGATGGCGCTCGGCGGATTCGCGGGAGCGGATGCCGTCGAGCGCCGCGTCCGCCGGCGGATGGCGGAGGTGGGGCAGTGAGCGCGCCTCGCTGGACGCCGCCGCGCCTGCTCGCCGGCGCGTCCGCCGTGCTCGGCCTGCTCGCGCTCGTCGCGGGCGTGTCGGACCGCAGGGCACACGGCACCGTGGACGTGGACCGCCTCGCGCGCACGGTGCAGGCGGAGGAGGACCACGTGACGGCGCTGGAGCTGGCGCGGTGGATCAAGGAACGGAAGCCCGGCCTGCGCGTGGTGGACGTGCGCACGGCGGACGAGTTCGCCGCCTTCCACGTGCCGACGGCGGAGAGGCTGTCGCTGCCGCAGGTGGTCCGCGCACGCTTCCGGCCGGACGAGACCGTGGTGCTGTACTCGGAGGGCGGCACGCACGCGGCGCAGGGCTGGTTCTTCCTCCGCGCGCAGGGCCTGGAGCACGTCTACTTCCTGCGCGGCGGGCTGTACGAGTGGCTCCAGGACATCGAAAAACCTGTCCTCCGGGAGGATGCGTCCGCCGCACAGAGGGCGGCGTGGAGCGAGCAAGCGGCACTCTCGCGCTACTTCGGCGGCAGCCCACGGGTCGGTGGGTCGGAATCGGCGGAGGACGAGGGGTCGGGAGGACCGGCGGCGGCTCCGATCCCGGGAATCCGCGCACCCGACGCGGGCGGCGCCACCGCGAACGCCGTCCGGCGCACTCGCGCGGGCGGATGCTGACCCCGCGCACGGACGCGACGATGCCCACGCAGATGGAAGCCTACTTCCGGGCGCTGCGCGCGCGCGAGTTCCGCCGCCTGGATGCTCAGGGCCACGCGTACCTGGACTACACCGGCGCCGCGCTGTATCCCGAGTCGCTCGTCCGCACGCACGCAAACGCCCTGGTGGATGGAATCTACGGAAATCCGCACGCGGACGGCCCCTCGTCACGCGCGAGCACGGCGGCGGTGGAGGAAGCGCGCGCGGCGGTGCTGCGGTTCTTCGATGCGGACCCGACGGAGCACACCGTCTGCTTTACCGCCAACGCCAGCGCGGCGCTGCGTTTGGTGGGCGAGGCGTACCCGTTCGCCCGCGGCTCGCGCTTCGTGCTCGCGGCCGACAACCACAACTCCGTCAACGGCATCCGCGAGTTCGCCCTGCGCGCCGGCGCGTCCGTGCGCTACGTGCCGCTGGACGCCGATCTGCGCATGCCGGACGCGGAAGCCGTCCTCCGCGGCGCCGACCGCCGCGTGCCGAACCTGTTCGCGTACCCGGCGCAGTCCAACTTCTCCGGCGTCCGGCATTCGCTCGGCATGATCGACCAGGCGCGGGAGCTGGGATACGACGTGCTGCTGGACGCCGCCGCCTTCGCGCCCACCAGCCCGCTGCGCCTGCGCGACGTGCGGCCGGACTTCGTGGCGCTCTCGTTCTACAAGATGTTCGGCTACCCCACCGGCGTCGGCGCGCTGATCGCCCGGCGCGAATCGCTGCGCCGTCTCCGGCGCCCCTGGTTCGCCGGCGGCACCGTGGAGTTCGTCTCCACGCAGCACGGCATGCACGGGATGAAGGACGGCGCGGAGGCGTTCGAGGACGGGACGGTCAACTTCCTCGGCATCGGCGCCCTGCCCGCGGGACTGGCGATGCTGGTGGATGTCGGCATGGCCCGCATCGGCCACCACCTCGCCGGCCTCACGCGCCTCCTGCTCGACCGGTTGATGGAGATGCGCCACCCGAACGGCGCCCCGCTCGTCCGCATCCACGGCCCGCGCGATTCGATCGACCGGGGCGCCACCGTCGCGCTCAACGTGCTGGATGCGGATGGCGCGCCCGTGGACTACGAGCGCGTGGAAGCGAAGGCGCGCGAGGCGAACGTCTCCGTCCGCGGCGGCTGCTTCTGCAACCCCGGCGCGGCCGAGCACGCGTTCGCCTTCCCGGCGGACGACACGAGCCGCTGCCTGGAATCGCTGTCGCGGGAAGGATTCTCGGTCGAGCGCTTCCGCCGCTGCCTGGCCGGCCCCGCCGTCGGCGCGATCCGCGCATCGCTCGGCCTCGCGAACGTGGAGGCGGACGTCCACCACTTCCTGCGGGTGGTGGAGACGTTCGGGGAGTCGGATACGCACGATACGACGAAGCGGCGCCGCGTGGTCGCGACGCCGCCCTGGGCCCTCACCCGGCCGCTCTAGCGCGGCCACCCTCTCTCCCGCACGCGGGAAATCTGGCTTCACGCGTTGCGGCTGACACAGGCGTGAAAGCAGCCCGCGGAGCCGGTGGATTGCCGTTTCAGCCCCGGGATTCGTCCCGAGGGCGCGGGCCCACGCCGCCGGCGCGTGGCCTCGTTCCGTTGCCCCGCTGACCGCCACCGGCATCAACGATCCGCCCGTCGACAGCACGATCGACCGTCGGCCGCGCGTCCCCCCCTCAGGCCGGAAGCCGCGCCGCCATCTCCCCCAGCTTCCCCGCCGCACCCCAGCGCTCGTCGAACCCGGCGAGTCCGTCGGCGTCGATCTCGGCCTGGGCCTCCAGGGCATGCGTCATCAGCGCGTCGGCGGCCAGCAGGGGCAGCGCATCCTCCCGCTTCCCCGAGCCCGCCAGCACCCGCTCGTACAGCATCAGCGCGGCGGCCGCGAGCGCGTCCGGCACCCCGCCGTCGTCCCGATCGACCGAAGCGGCGGGATCGACGGCGACCCCGGCCTCCGCCCCAGCCGACCTCACCGCCGCCACCATCGCATCCAGCAGGCGCGGCGGGGCGTCGGAGAGGCGCTCGCGGAGCCAGGTTTCCGCGGCGGTCACTTCGGGGAGGCGGCGAGCAGCGGCGTCACGATCGACACGACCTGGGCGAGCGCGGCGGGAATGCGCTCGGGCTGGCCGATGCCGGCCTGGGCCATGTGCGGCTTGCCTCCGCCCTTGCCGCCCGCGATGGCGGACACCTCGCGCACCACCTGGTCGGCCCGGATGCCGCGCTGGATCATGTCGTCCGTCACCACCGCCAGCATGGTCGCGCGGCCGCCCGGCGCGGCGGCCAGGACGGCGATGCCGCTGCCCAGCCGCTCGCGCAGGCCGTCGCCCACTGCGCGCAGCTCGTCCGCGTCGGCCACGTCCACGGTGGATGCGATCACCTTCGCGCCGTCCACCACGGTCGCGCCGTCCAGCAGTCTGCCCACGGCATCCGCGCCCCCCGACGCGCGCGCCTTGTCCAGCGCCCGCTGAAGCTCACGCCCTTCCTCCAGCACCGCCTGAAGGCGCGGGATCAGGTTCTCGTCGCGCGTCTTCAGCAGCGCCGCCGCCTCGCGGAGCGTGCGCTCGTCGCGGCGCACGCGCTCGAACGCCGCGGGGCCCGTCACCGCCTCGATGCGCCGCACGCCCGCCGCCACGCCGCTCTCCGAGACGATGCGGAACAGGCCGATCTGGCCCGTGGTGCGCACGTGCGTTCCGCCGCACAGCTCCATCGAGATGCCGGGGATGCTGACGACGCGCACCACGTCCCCGTACTTCTCCGAGAACAGCGCCATCGCCCCCTTCGCGATCGCGTCCCTGTACGCCATCGGATCGGCGGAAACCGGCGCGTTCGCCCAGATCGCGCGGTTCACGCCCTCCTCCACCTCCGCGATCTCGCCGGCGGACATGGGCCCGCTGTGCGAGAAGTCGAAGCGCAGGCGGTCGGGCGCCACCAGCGATCCCATCTGCTGCACGTGCTCGCCCAGCACGCCGCGTAGCGCCGCCTGGAGCAGGTGCGTGGCCGTGTGGTTGCGCTCCGTGTCGCGCCGCGCGGGCTCCTCCACCGTCGCGCGCGCCGGGCCCGGGCGGAAATCGCCTTCCACCGCGCCCAGGACGGCGATGCGCCCGGCGACCTTGCGGACGTCCGACACCGCCATGCGCCAGCCGTCGCCCATGACGTGGCCCGTGTCGCTCACCTGGCCGCCGCTCTCGGCGTAGAACGGGTTCTCGCGAAGCTGCAGCGCCATGCGGCCGTCGTCCATGCGGCGATAGGCCAGGACGTCGGTGTCCAGGTCCACCGCGCGGTAGGCGGCGAACTCCTGCTCCGCGCCGGCCGCGCCCTCGGCATCCACCCACCCCATCGCCAGCTCGTCCGCGCCCACGCCGATGCCGCTGGCCGCGCGGTCCTCGCGCGAGCGGCGGCGCTGCGCCTCCAGCTCGGCCTCGAAGCCCTCCGCGTCGATCTCGTAGCCCCGCTCGCGCGCCATCAGCTCCGTAAGGTCCAGCGGAAAGCCGAAGGTGTCGTACAGGCGGAACACGTCGCTGCCGTTCACCGTACCGCTGCCGCCCTCGGGCGCGATCTCGTCGAAGCGCCTCATCCCGCCCCCGATGGTGGCCAGGAAGCGCTCCTCCTCCGCCCGCGTGTTGCGCAGGATGTAGTCGCGGCGCGAGGCCAGGTCGGGATACGTCTCCTGCATGCGGTCGATCACCGCCTCCACCACCAGCGCCAGCGTGGGCTCGCGGCGGCCCTGCAGCCACGCGTGTCGCACCGCGCGGCGAAGGATGCGGCGCAGCACGTATCCACGCCCTTCGTTCGACGGGAAGACGCCGTCGCACAACAGGAACGCCGTGGCCCGAGCGTGGTCGGCCAGCACGTGGTAGCTGGATCCCGTGGGCGTGCCGTACGCGTACTCGACCCCCACGATCTGCACAGCGCGTTCGATGAGGGGCGTGAACAGGTCCGTCCCGTAGTTGGACGGCACGCCCTGCATCACCGAGGCGATGCGTTCCAGCCCCGCGCCCGTGTCGATGGAGGGCGCGGGCAGCGGGTTCAGCACGCCGTCCGCGTCCCGGTCGTACTGCATGAACACCAGGTTCCACAGCTCCAGGAACTCGCCCGCCTCGCCGTGCACCTCGAACTCCTCCTTCGTCACCTCCGTGCCGCGCAGCCCGCCCGGACGCAGGTCGAAGTGGATCTCGGAGCAGGGGCCGCAGGGGCCGGTGTCCGCCATCTGCCAGAAGTTGTCCCGGTCGCCCAGCCCGAAGATGCGCTCGGCCGGCAGCCCCGCGATCTCCTGCCACAGCCCGCGCGCCTCGTCGTCCGTGTGGTGCACGGTGATCCACAGCGTCTCGCGCGGGATGCCCAGCTCCACCGTCAGGAACTCCCACGCGAAGCGGATGGCGTCGCGCTTGAAGTAGTCCCCGAACGAGAAGTTGCCCAGCATCTCGAAGAAGGTGTGGTGCCGGGCCGTGAAGCCCACCTGCTCCAGGTCGTTGTGCTTGCCGCCCGCGCGCACGCACTTCTGCGACGTGGTGGCGCGCTTGAAGCCCGTCTCCTCGCCGCCCAGGAACACCTTCTTGAACTGCACCATCCCCGCGTTGGTGAACAGCAGCGTGGGATCGTCCGCCGGCACCAGCGACGACGAGGGACGGATCTCGTGCCCGTTGCGGGCGAAGTAGCTCAGGAAGCGGGAACGGATCTCGTCGGCGCGCATCGGTCGGCTCGGTATCGGGGCGGATGGCCTGGAACCCGGAAAGGTAACGCGGCGGCGGCCGGCGGCTCAAGGTGGGACGCACACGAATCCGGCGGCAATCGGGATCGTCGGCGAAACGGAAGGGCGATGCGGGGCGGTACGGCGGCGGGCGGCAGAGGGGGGCGCCCACCTGCGCGCATGGCGGGAGATTTCACGGGGGATGCGGTTCCACGGGCATCAAGCCCCCGGCCGGAACTACAAGCGTGCCTTCGCGGAGCCCGGGAGCCAGCGCGGAATGGAGATCCGGCGTGGAGATCATGAGGGGATTACCCTCTCCCCCTCGCCGACGAGGGTGGCGGGTCTCAGCCCGCCGGATGAGGGCCCAGCGCGTCGATCCGCCCGCGCTCGATCGCAAGCTCCGCCGTGGCGCCCAGCGCGCGGACGGCGTGGATCAGCGCGCCGAAGCGGGGGTCCTTCGTGTGGCCGGCCACGAAGCGGGCGTAGATCTGCTGGGCGATGGTGGCCACCTTCAGCAGCCCGTAGACGAAGTAGAACACCGGGTCCGGCGCAGGGCGGCCGCTGGCCTCGGCGTAGCGCGCGAACAGCTCCGAGCGCGTCGGGTTGCCGGGCAGCAGCGTCAGCGTGTTGAGGCCCATCGACCGCAGCGCCGGCGGGTCGTCCGCATCCAGCCAGTACGCCAGCGAGGTGCCCACGTCCATCCACGGATCGCCCACCGTCGCCATCTCCCAGTCCAGCACGGCCAGGATGCGCGTCAGGTCGCCCGGGTCCAGCACCAGGTTGTCGTGCTTGTAGTCGTTGTGGATGAGCGCCGCGCCGGCCTCGGGCGGCAGGTGGTCGGCCAGCCAGCGGGCGGCGCGCTCCACCGACGGCACCTCGTCCGTCCTCGCGCGCAGGTAGCGCTCCGTCCATCCGCGCACCTGGCGCTCGACGTACCCTTCCGCGTGCCCCAGCTCGCCCAGGCCCGCCGCCGCGTAGTCCACCGCGTGCAGCTCGGCCAGGTTGCGCACGAAGGCATCCGCCAGCGCCGCCATCGTCTCCGGCCCCAGCTCCGTACCCTCCGGCGGGCGGCTGCGCAGGATCACGCCGCGCACCCGTTCCATGACGTAGAAGGGCGCGCCCAGCACCGACGCATCGTCGCAGTACGCAAGCGCCCGCGGCACGCGAGGATAGACGGTTCCCAGCCGTGACAGGATGCGGTGCTCGCGCCCCATGTCGTGCGCCGACCGGATCGCCGCGCCGAACGGAGGCCGCCGCAGCACCATCTCGCGCCCGCCGTATCGGACGAGGTACGTCAGGTTGGAGTATCCGCCGGGAAACTGCTCCACCTCCACGGGGCCATCGGTTCCATCGAGCCCGTCGAGGTGCTCCGCCAGGAACCGCGCCAGCGCCGCCGCATCCAGCTCCTCCCCCGCCCGCACCGCCCGCGGCCGGTCGATCATCTCGCTCATGCACGCTCTCCGGCTGGAAGGACGGTCGACGGATCGGTCGATGATGGGCGCGGAGCTCCGACGAACACCGCGGGTCGAAACCCGCGGCTGCAACGCCAATCCGGCCGCCGCCGCGGGCCGTTCTCGCGCGGCGGCAGGCCGCATCGTAAGAGCCAGCAGTACTTACTCTCTTTCGATTTCGGGAGAGAGTGGCCGCGCCAAAGCGGCCGGGTGAGGGCCTCAGATCCCGATATCCACCCCGTAGCCCTTCAGCACCTCGCGCGCGACGACGGACTTGTGCACCTCGTCGGGGCCGTCGTAGATGCGGGCGCCGCGCTCGTGGCGGTACCAGAAGGCGAGCAGCAGGTCGTCCGTCATCCCCAGCGCGCCGTGCACCTGCAGCGCGCGGTCCAGCACGCGGCCCAGCACGCCGGCCACGAAGAACTTGATGGTGCTGATCTGCACCCGCGCCTCGCGCACCCCGCCTCGGTCGATGCGCTCGGCCGTGTCCAGCGTCATCAGCCGCGCCGCGTCGATCTCGGCGCGCGACTCCGCGATCCAGTGCTGCACCGCCTGCCGCGATGCCAGCGGCTCTCCCGGCGCCAGCTCGCGCTCCGCGGCGCGGCGGCACATGAGGTCGAACGCGCGCTCGCAGACGCCGATCCACCGCATGCAGTGGTGGATGCGCCCCGGCCCCAGCCGTTCCTGAGCGAGCAGGAATCCCGCGCCCTGCGCCCCGATGCGGTTCTCCACCGGCACGCGGCACCCCTCGAACCGCACGTCCGCGTGGCTGAAATAGTCCTCGCCCACATCGCCCATCACGGGGATGTTGCGGACGATGCGGAAGCCCGGCGTGCCCGCGGGAACGAGGATCTGGCTCGCGCGCGCGTGCGGCTTCGGCGCGTCGGGGTCCGTCACCGCCATCACGATCGCGAACGCCGCCCCGTCGGCAGAGGAGGTGAACCACTTGTGTCCGTCGATGACGTACTCATCGCCCTCCCGCCGCGCGGTGGTCGACAGGTGCACGGGGTTCGATCCCGCGTGCTCCGGCTCCGTCATCGCGAAGCAGCTCCGCACCTCGCCGCGCACCAGCGGCCCCAGCCACCGTTCGCGCAGCGCCGGCGACGCGTGCGCGTGCAGCAGCTCCATGTTGCCGATGTCCGGCGCCTGGCAGTTGAACGCCAGGTGCCCCAGCGGAGAGCGCCCCAGCTCCTCGCTCACCCGCCCGAACTCCGCCAGCGACAATCCCCGCCCGCCCTCCTCCCGCGGCAGGTGCGGCGCCCACAGCCCCAGCGCCTTCACCCGCCCCCGGGCCTCCTCCATCGCGGGCAGCAACGCGCGGAACGGCTCCGCCAGGAAGCGCGCCTCCAGCGGCCCCAGCTCGTGCCGCACGAACGCACGGATCTGCTCCAGCATTCCGTCCAGCGGTCGCGCGGTGGAATCGCTCATCGGCGGGACTCGGAGATGGATGTGGAACGACGAGGGGAGGCCGATGCGGAGGATCGGGGTTGAGCGGGGCTCAGTCAACGCGGGCCTTCACCCGGACGCTTTCGCGCCGCCACCCGCTCCCGCAAGCGAGAGAGGGTAAGTATTTCTGGCTCCACGAGATGCAGCCAGCCTCCGCACAAGGACAGCCCGCGAAGGCGGGCGGATGGCCGGTTCAGCCACGGGTTTCAACCCGTGGCTCGGGGCCGGCACACGCCGCCGGAACCGAGACGACGAAAAGGCCCCGGATCGCTCCGGAGCCCTCGGCTTCGCCCGCCGCGCCGTCGACCGCCCGGCCCGGACCCAGCGCCATCAAAGCGGCGGGACCGGCCGTCGTCACCCGCCGCCCAGCAGCTCCAGCTGCATCATCCCGGCGAGCTGGTCCGTGTACGGCGTGAACGAGACCACCTTGCCGCCGCGCACCACGAACACCACCGCCTCCCCCAGATGCAGCTTCCTCCCGGTGGCCGGAACCTCTCCGCTCGGCAGGCGCAGGGGACCGGTGTGGGTGCCCGTGCGCATCACCTCCACCACGCCGCGCTCGCCGTCCGCGAAGGCGTTGGTGACGCTCACGTGCAGGTCGGGAAAGGCGTCCAGCATCACGCTCACGGCCGCGATCAGCGCGTCGGGCCCGTGGAGCGCGGCGCCCGTGTTGGGGTCGGGCATCGCCACGTCGTCCGCCAGCAGCCCGCGGACGGCGGCAAGGTCGTGCGCGTGGAAGCCGGCGAACACCGCCCGCATCACGTCCAGCGTCTGCTGCGTCTCGCTCATCGGGCGGCCGGGTCCGGAGAAGGCTACGTGGACGAGACCGGCGCCGCGCCCTGCTTGCGGTTCCACAGGTAGTACACGGGCACGCCCAGCAGCACCAGGAACAGCCCCGCGAAGCTGTATGCTGGTTTCGCCACCAGCAGGATCACGGCGACGCTCGCGGCGGCCAGCGTGTACAGCGCCGGCACGACCGGATACCCGAACGCGCGGTACGGCCGCGGCGCGTCGGGGCGCTTCCGGCGCAGCGAGAAGAGGGCGAGCATCGTCAGCACGTAGAAGATCAGAGCCGCGAAGATCACGTAGTCCAGGAGCTGGCCGTACGAGCCCGTGAGCGTCAGGAACGCCGTCCACACGCCCTGCACGGCCAGCGCCCACGTCGGCACGTGGCGCGTGGGGCTGATGCGGCCGGCCGCCTGGAAGAAGAGGCCGTCCCGGGCCATGGCGTAATAGACCCGCGCGCCGGCCAGGATCAGCCCGTTCAGGCACCCGAAGGTGGAGATCAGGATGGCGCCCGCCATCAGGAACTGGCCCGCGCCGCCGAAGATGTGCTCCGCGGCCAGGGTGCCCACGCGGTCCTGCGGTGCGTTCTGGATCGCGGCCAGGCTCAGCACCGACAGGTACGCCACGTTCGCCAGGATGTAGAGCACCGTCACGATGCCCGTGCCCAGCGCCAGCGCCAGCGGCAGGTTGCGCTCCGGGCGCCGCACCTCGGCCGCCGCGAAGGTCACGTTGTTCCACGCGTCCGACGAGAAGAGCGAGCCCACCATCGCCGCGCCGAAGGCCAGCACCAGCGCGGTGCCCACGGGCGTGCCCTCGAACATGTGCGTGAAGTTGAGGTGGATCGCCTGCGGGTTGCGACCGATGGTGAGGCCCAGCAGGATGAGCGCCGCCAGCGCCCCCGTCTTCGCGAAGGTGAAGACGTTCTGGATCCACTTGGCCTCGCGCAGCCCGCGCATGTTCACCGCCGTGAGCAGCGCGATCACCACGATCCCCACCACGCGCTGCGGCGAAAGGCCCAGCTCGATGGTGGTGTGGCCCGGCATGGGCACCTTGCCCAGCGACATGAACAGGTCGGGCGACACGGCGGGGAAGAAGACGCCCAGGAACTTGGAGAACGCCACCGCCACCGCCGCGATGGTGCCCGTCTGGATCACCAGGAAGAGCGTCCACCCGTACAGGAAGCCGGGCAGCCGGCCCAGCCCCTCGCGCAGGAACACGTACTGCCCGCCCGCGTGCGGCATCATGGCCGCCAGCTCGCCGTACGACAGCGCGCCGAAGAGGGTGATGACGCCGGTGATGGCCCACACCACCAGCAGCGCCCCCGGCGAGCGCATCGTGCGCCCGATGTCGGCGGACACGATGAAGATGCCCGAGCCGATCATGGACCCCACCACCAGCATGGTGGCGTCCAGCAGCGACAGGCCCTTCTTGAACTCGGCGTCGGAGGACGCATGCGCGGCGGACGAAGCGGGAGCGGGGGCGGCGGTCGGAGTCATACCGGCCTCGGGTGGGGGGATGGGGACGTGCTCAGATGGACAGCGTCACCTCGAACTGCGCGGCGACCGGGCGGCCGCTGGGGTCGCGGGCGGGCTCGAACTCGTACTCCTTCGCGCGGCGCAGCAGGTCGCCATCGTAGCCCCGGTTGCCCGTGCCCGACACCAGCTCCGCTTTCTGCACCTTGCCGCGGTCGTCCACGAACAGGCGCAGCACCACGTCGCGGGGGGCCACGCCGCGGGGCCGCATGGGCGCCAGCAGCATGAAGCGCGGCGACGGAGGGCGGATGCCTCCTCCGCCCGTGCCGGGGCCCGTACCTGTGCCGGTCCCGGTGCCCACGCCGCCCCCCGTCCCTCCGCCGCTGCCGCCGCCCGAGCCGGGACCCTGCCCGGGCCCCTCGCCGGGGCCCGTGCCCGTCCCCTGTCCCGCGCCGGCGCCGATCGTCGTCTGCGGCGCGGGCGTGCTTGCCGCGGGCGGAGCCGGCGGCGTATTCGCGGGCGGCGTCACGACGGGCGGAGGGGGAGGCGGCACCGGCGTGGGCACGGGCACCTCTTCCGGCTTCGTGGGCTGCGGCGCGGGAGGGGGGGCGGGCGGGAGGTTCACGTACGTTACGGCCTCCGCCCCACCGCCGCCACCCCCGCCCCCGCCCCCGTTCGCCAGCACCACGCCGGGCCCCATCCCCACCTTCTGGAACGCCTCCGTCCCCGCGCGCCCCAGCAGGAGCAGCGCCGCGATCAGGCCCACGTGCGCCGCCACCGCCACCGTCGTCGATCGGACGTCGGCCGCCCTGCGGTCCCTGCGCGATCCCTTCCCGGTGACGACGTCGAACACGGTCCACCCGTTCGCGGTTGGTCCCTCGCACCCCTCTGGGCGCATCCCCTCCATATACAGCAGTCCGGCACCCGTTGATCCTTCCGGGCCACCGGACCGCCGCCTCATACGCACCACAAATCGTTCTCGGTCGAGCTCGCCCGAGGCTCTCGCGACGCCGGTGGCCCCATCGGCGGCCGCTGCGAGGGGTCCCTCGTGGCGTGGCCCTTCGCACCGATGCCAGCCTCCGCGCGGAGCAGCCTCCGAAGGGAGGCTTCGGGCCGTCGTTGCCGCGGCTTGAGGCGCCTCTTGCCCTCGACCGCCCCTGCACTCCCCGCCCATCCCCCTCAGATCTCGATCTGGGCCCCCAGCTCCACGACGCGGTTGGGGGGGATGGAGAAGAACGAGGTGGCGCTGCGGGCGTTGCGCGACATCACCGCGAACAGGTGCTCGCGCCAGATCGCCATCCCGGGGCGCTTGGTGGCGATCAGCGTCTCACGGCCCAGGAAGTAGGTCGTGTGGGCGGGACGCAGGTCCAGGCCGTCGTGCTTCACCAGCGCGAGCGCCTCGGGCAGGTTGGGGTCCTGCATGAAGCCGTAGTGCACCACCGCGCGGAACACGCCCTGCCCCAGCTCCTCCACCTGCACGCGCCGCTCGTCGGGCACGTGCGGCTCCTCCTCCGTCGTCACCGACAGGAACACCACCTGCGCGTGCATCGCCTTGTAGTGCTTGAGGCTGTGGAGCAGCGCCGGAGGGGTGCCGCGGGGGTCGCCGTACATGAAGATGGCCGTGCCCGGCACGCGCACCGGCGGGTCGATCTTGAGGCTCTCCAGGAACAGCTCCGGCGGCAGCGTGCCCTCGCGGATGCGCCCGGCCACGATCTGCCGCCCCTTCTTCCACGTGGTCATCAACGTGAAGACGATGGCCCCCACCAGCAGCGGGAACCATCCGCCGTGGGGGATCTTCACCGCGTTCGCGAGGAAGAAGGAGAGGTCGATGACGGCCAGGAACCCGCAGAGCGGAACGGCCTTCCAGCGGGGCCAGCGCCAGCGGTGGCGCAGCACCACGTAGAACAGCACCGTGGTCACCACCATCGTCGTCGTCACCGCCACGCCGTACGCCGCGGCCAGGGCGCTGGACGAGCCGAAGCCGAGAACCAGGCCGATGCTGGACAGCATCAGCAGCCAGTTGATGGAGGGGATGTAGATCTGGCCCCGCTCGCGCGCCGAGGTGTGGGCGATCTCCACGCGCGGGGTGTAGCCCAGCTGCACCGCCTGCATGGTGAGCGAGAACGCGCCCGAGATCAGCGCCTGCGACGCGATCACCGCCGCCACCGTGGAGAGCACCACCAGCGGGTACAGCGCCCACGACGGCGCCAGCCGGTAGAAGGGGTTCTCCGCCGCCTCGGGGTGCAGGATGAGCAGCGCCCCCTGGCCGAAGTAGTTCAGCAGCAGCCCCGGCAGCACCATGGAGAACCAGGCGATGGAGATGGGACGCTTGCCGAAGTGGCCCATGTCCGCGTACAGCGCCTCGCCCCCCGTCACCACCAGGAAGACGGAGCCCAGGATGAGGAAGCCGTGCCACCCGTTCCGCACGAAGAACGTGGCCCCGTGCCAGGGGTTGAGCGACGCCAGCACGGCCGGGTGCTGCACGATCTGCCCCACGCCCAGCGCCGCGATCACCACGAACCAGAGCGTCATCACCGGCCCGAACACCCGCCCGATGCCGCCCGTGCCCCGCCGCTGGATGACGAACAGCACCACCAGGATGGCGACGGTGATGGGCACGATGTACGGGTCGAAGAGCCGCGTCGCCACCGACAGGCCCTCCACCGCGCTCAGCACCGAGATGGCCGGGGTGATCATCCCGTCGCCGTACAGGAGCGCCGTGCCGAACAGGCCCAGCATGATGAGCACCCGCCGGCCGCCGCGCCCCGACGCGCGCATGGGAGTCACGAGCGCCGTGAGCGCCAGGATGCCGCCCTCGCCGCGGTTGTCGGCCCGCATCACGAAGCCGATGTACTTGACCGAGATGATGACGACGAGGGACCAGACGATGAGCGAGAGCACGCCCAGCACGTTGTCGGGCGTCACCTTCATGGCGTGCTCGCCGTGGAAGCACTCGCGGAGCGCGTAGAGGGGGCTGGTCCCGATGTCCCCGTAGACCACGCCCAGCGCCGCCAGGGTAAGGCCGGCCAGGTAGCGGCCCGAGGGCGCGGACTTCCCGTGTGCGTCGGTCACGTCGAAGCGTGTGTGAGGGTCCCGGCCCGCGCGCCTATCGTCCGTCCGCGCAATGCCGGAGCACCGCCGGGCCGCGAGAACGTCGTCGCGGCCCGGCGGAAACCGGACGTCCGTGGCGGGAGAGAAGCAACCACGGTGCCGTGGCGTCGCTATCCCGCCCGCGGACCTCCGGGCGCAAGCCGGGAATGATCGCGCCGCGCGCCCCCGCAGTCAACGGAACCACGCGGACGGGGGCCCGGACGCGGCGTCCGGGCCCCCAGGGGAGCCGCGTTCCGTCAGGCCCGGCCTCAGTCGTCCGAGGCCGCGCCGTCGTCCGAGGCGGCGATGCCGCGGATGCCCAGCACGTCCTTCACCTTGGCCTCCACCTCGACGGCGACGTCCGGGTTGTCCTGCAGGAACGCCTTGGCGTTCTCGCGGCCCTGGCCCAGCCGGATGTCGCCGTACGAGAACCAGGCGCCGGACTTCTGGATCACCTCGCTTTCCACGCCCAGGTCCACCACGATGCCGTGGTGGTCGATGCCCACGTTGAACATGATGTCGAAGTCCGCCTGCTTGAAGGGCGGCGCCACCTTGTTCTTGACCACCTTCACGCGCGTCTTGTTGCCGACCAGGACCTCCTTGTCCTTGATCGAGCCGATGCGCCGGATGTCGAGGCGCAGGCTGGCGTAGAACTTCAGCGCCCGGCCGCCGGTGGTGGTTTCGGGGCTGCCGAACATCACGCCGATCTTCTCGCGGATCTGGTTGGTGAAGATCACCGTGGTGTTGGAGCGGTTGATGGCGCCCGTCAGCTTGCGCAGCGCCTGGCTCATGAGCCGCGCCTGCAGGCCCACGTGGCTGTCGCCCATCTCGCCCTCGATCTCGGCGCGCGGCACCAGCGCGGCCACCGAGTCGATCACCACCACGTCCACCGCCGCCGAGCGGACCAGCACCTCGGCGATCTCCAGCGCCTGCTCGCCCGTGTCGGGCTGCGACACCAGCAGGTTGTCCACGTCCACGCCCAGCTTCTTGGCGTAGCCGATGTCCAGCGCATGCTCCGCGTCGATGAAGGCCGCCACGCCCCCTGTCTTCTGCGCGTTGGCGATCACGTGCAGGCAGAGCGTGGTCTTGCCGGACGACTCGGGCCCGTAGATCTCGGTGATGCGCCCGCGCGGGATGCCGCCGATGCCGATGGCCGCGTCGAGGTTGATGGCGCCCGTGGGGATCACCTGCACCTTCACGACGGGGGCGTTGATCCCCATGCGCATGATGGAGCCCTTCCCGTACGCCTTCTCGATCTGGCCGATCGCGACGTTCAGGGCCTTGAGCTTGTCGCTGCTGACCTCGACGGTTGCCATTCGATCCTCGTTACGATGTTTGTTCGCTTTTCCCCCGCCGGGGAGGTACGTCCATGGTACCCCCTGCGGCGGGGAGCGTTCCCGAAAGAAAAGCGAAAGTGGACGCCCGCGCAAGGGTTTCGTGCAGCCCCCGCGCGCCCCTCCACCGTCCGCTCCGAAAACCTCCACACCCGCCCCTCCGTCCACCTTCCGCCTTCCAGCCGCACCCGCATCCTCCCCCCGGCTCCCCATCCGCCGAGGCGCTACCGCAGCGCCTCCGCCACCACCTCGTCCCACGCCGCCGCCGCGCGCTCGATCCCCGCGTCGTCCACGTCCAGGTGCGTCACCGCGCGCAGGCGCCTGGGGCCGAACTGCGTCATCCGCGTGCCGCGCCGCTCCAGCGCCGCCAGGAGCGCCGCGGGCTCCAGCCGCGCATCCTCCAGGTCCACCATCACGATGTTCGTCTCCGGAATCGCGACGGAGACGCCGGGCAGCGCCCCGATGCGGGCGGCCAGGACCTTCGCGCGGCGGTGGTCGTCCGCCAGCTTCGGCAGGTTGTGCCTCAGCCCGTACAGCCCCGCGGCCGCCAGGATGCCGGCCTGCCGCATTCCCCCGCCCAGCCGCCGCCGCACCCGCCAGGCGCGCTCCATCGTCTCCGCCGTGCCCGCCAGCATCGATCCCACGGGCGCGCCCAGGCCCTTGGAGAGCGCCAGCATCACCGTGTCCGCCGGGGCGGCCAGCTCGGCCAGCGTGTGCCCGCTCGCGACGGAGGCGTTCGCCAGGCGCGCGCCGTCCAGGTGCACGGCCAGCCCGCGCTCGTGCGCCACGTCGGCCACCGCGCGCGCCTGCTCCGGCGGAAGCACCCTGCCGCCCGCGCCGTTGTGCGTGTTCTCCAGGCACACCAGCGACGTCTGCGTCAGGTAGGGCGAGCGCGGGCGGATGGCGGCCGCCGTCAGCTCCGGCGTCAACAGCCCGTCCGGCGTCGTCACCGCGCGCAGCAGCAGGCCGCCCCACGCGGCGGCGGCCGCCTCCTCCCAGTTCAGGATGTGCCCGCCGGCGTCGATGACCGCCTCCGTCCCCGGCTGGCCCTGCACCAGCAGGGCCGTCTGGTTGGCCATGATGCCGCTGGGAAAGAAGAGCGCGCGCTCCTTGCCCAGCAGCGCCGCCGCGTGCTCCTCCAGCTCCCGCGCGGTGGGATCGTCCCCCAGCACCGCGTCGCCCACCTCCGCTTCCGCGATGGCGCGGCGCATCTCGGGCGAAGGCCGGGTAACGGTGTCGGAGCGCAGGTCTACGGCGGGCAGCGTGTCGTGGGACATGGAATCGTTCGAAGGACGGATGGTGCCGGCGCGCGGGCCGGCGGCAAGGGGGAGCGTCCTGCGAAATACGCCGCGCGGCCTTCGATGACAAGGCTCAAGCGGTGCCGGCGGCGGCGAGCACCCCGCGAGGTGATTCCGGCGGTCGCCATTCTATCGCCCGCGACGGCTCAATGCAAGCGCAATGGTGGACGGAGTTCGCGCCCGTCATTCTCCACGATTCGTCCGGATCGACCCAAGCCTTTCCGCCGTCTCCACTTCCAACGACCTCGCAACGAATCCACCACCGCCCCTCCATCGCCCCTCCACCGCCCCATCCCCTACAACACTCCCGACCTCCATCGAAAACGCTCGCGATCCACCGATCCACCGATCCACCGATCGAGGACACCGAGCGTAGCGCGCGCCGAGCATACATCGACGGATGTAGACTCTCCGAGTGATCCATGTGTTGACCATAGCTCGACGGACTCCAACACCTCGGGAATGCGCCGATGGAACAGAGGGGCGGCACCCTCGCGGATGCCACCCCTCCTTGTCCGGAACTACCCGAAGCTCAGGCGCGGATCAGTGCGCCGAGCAGCCGGGGGTGCCCGCGGGGCGCGCGAGGCACTCCGCGAACGGGATGGGGAAGTACGACGGCGACACGTCGCCCGCGCGGGGGTAGTTGGCCAGCGTCCCCAGCATGCCGTAGCGGCGCAGGTCCATCCAGCGGAACCCGCCCTCGTACAGCAGGGAGTAGCGGCGCTCGTACAGCAGCGCGCTGAGGAAGTTGGCGTCCGTCAGGTCCGCCCGGGCCACCAGGCCGCCCGAGTTGGTGCGGACGAAGTTCAGGTCCGTGATGGCACCCGGCAGGTCGCCCGTCTTCCACTTCGCCTCGGCCCGGATCAGGATGAGCTCCTCGTTCCGGATGACCGGGATCGGAGAGGCCTGCCCGCCGGAGCCGTAGAACGGCTTGGTGTTGTACAGCGCGAAGTTCAGGTTGCTCGAGATGTTGAGGAAGGCCCGGTTGCTGCGCGATCCCACCTTCAGCCCGTAGCGCGCGTCGCGGGTGGTGCCGTCCGCCTGGAACTGCGCGTTCGTGCGCAGCAGCGTGTCCGCCACCTGCGGCGACGCGCTGGTCAGGGCGTTCGGCAGGTCGCCCGAGTTCGCCGAGAAGTTGTAGTAGACGCCCGAGTTGAGCGCAGCGCGGTCGCTGGCCGCCGTGCTCACGAACGAGGCGTTCACGTCCGTCAGCGCCTGCGCGTAGCTCAGGTTCAGGATGTCCACGCGGGCACGGATGGCACGGTTCACGAGCTTCATCTTGGCCGGCGTCTGCAGGCCGAACTGCGTGAAGCCCGTGGGCAGCGCGAACGAGAAGCTGCTGCCGGCGGCGCCCAGGTGCACGAAGCTCTCGTCCAGGAGCTTGTAGATGCGTGTGCGGAGCGCCGCCTGGTCCACCAGCGGCGCCGGGTCGGCCGTGGCCGACTCGGCGATGTCCACCGGGGCCGTCTGGCGCGTGTTGGCCACGGCCAGCAGGTCGATGGCCTGGACGAGCTTCACGAAGCCGCGCACGCCCTCCTTCTGGGCGGCCGACAGGTCGTCGTTCGCCGGCAGCTTGTCCAGCGCGCCGATGATGACGTTGCCCGTGCGGATGCTGCGGTAGCGGTTGGTCCACAGACCGCCGCCGGCGAAGCTGGACGGGTCCATCACGCCACCCACCAGCTCGGTGATGTAGCGCGACTCGTTGGTGTCCAGGTAGTACGCCTCGCGGCCCACGATCCCGGTGTAGCGGATGTAGTTGGCCGCGTCCTGCCGGCTGGCGTCGAGCATGCCGACGGTGGCCGCGTTCACCAGGCCCGAGGTGGGCCGGGTCTCGAGGTCGCCCAGCAGCGGCTCGTTGTAGTCCGGCACGTTCAGGTCCCGGCAGCCGGCGGCGAACAGCGCGCCGGCCAGCATGGACATCGAAAGGATTCGCTTCATGTAGGGTCGCCTTCCCTGGGTGATGTGCGGGCTCATGATCAGAACCCGACGTTGAAGGCAAGCCAGAACGTCCGGCTCGGCGGGAACGGCGTCACGTCCTGGTTACGGCCGGCGGTCACGTTGCCGAAGTTGGAGACCTCGGGGTCGTAGCCGCTGTACTGGGTCCAGGTCTTGAGGTTCCGGCCCGAGATGGAGATCTGTGCGTTGTTCACGCGCCCGCCCAGGAGACGCTGGGGGACGTCGTAGCTGAGGGAGACCTCGCGCAGCTTGAGGAACCCGCCGTCCTCCACGTACACCGGCTGCGCCAGCCCGAACCAGTGCAGGCGCTCCTCGCCCGAGAGGCAGCTCGCGTCGCACTCCGGGAAGGGACGGAACTCGTTCGCGCCCAGGTTCGCCGGCTTCTTGTAGTCGGGCGAGGTGCCCGAGCCGTCGAAGTAGTTGCGCGTCAGGTTCACCACCAGGCCGCCGTGGCTCCAGTCGAAGAGCGACGACACCGAGAAGCGGCCGGCCTTGAGCTCGTTGCTGAAGCCCATCTGGAAGTCGGGCTCGGACTCGCCGATCGGCACCACGATGAAGGCGCCCGTCGCGTCGCGGCCGTTGTTGGCGAACACGGTCGTCGGCGAGTAGCCCGGGCGGATGCGGTAGCTGCCGAACGAGTTGCCGAACGAGTTTCCGGCGCTGAACTCGGGCACCGGCAGGTCCACGACCTTCACGCGGTTGCGGCTGAACGTGGTGTTGCTCACCCAGCGGAACTCGCCCATCTGCACCGGCGTGGCCTGCAGCGACACCTCGATGCCGTTGCTGGTCAGCTTGCCGCCGTTGAAGTACTCCGTGCCGAAGCCGCTGGACGGAGCCACCACCCGCGACAGCAGCAGGTCGGTGATGTTGCGGCGGTACACGGTAAAGCCGAGCTGCGCGCGCTGGTCGAGCAGGGTGGCGTCGAACCCGCCCTCCAGCTCGTTGATGCGCTCGGGGTGCAGCGTGGCGCTGCCGATGGTGCCGTTCACGTACGACGTCGGGATCCCCTCGATGTTGTTGAGGTTCAGCGCCGTGTACTTCTGGGCCCAGAGGGGCTCGTTGCCCGAGCTGCCGTAGGCCACGCGCAGCTTGAGCTGGTCGACGATGGAGATGGCGCTCGGGAAGGTGAAGGCGCCGTTCACCTTCGGATAGTAGTAGTACTTCTTGGTGTCGGCGTTGTTGCTGCTGCGGTCGGCGCGCAGGCCGGCCGTGAGCGCCAGGCGGTCGCTGAACAGGAGCACCTCTTCCTGCGCGTACACGCCGAAGTTCTTGCTCAGCTCACGCCGCCCGGCGGCCTGCTGCGACGCGGCCAGGTACGGCAGGTCCAGGTCGCCCAGCAGGTAGCGGCCCGTCACCTGCGCGCGGTGCAGGTCGCGGTTCTCCATCTGGGCACCCACCGAGGTGGTCGCGCTGAAGGCCCCCGACTCGGGCTTCAGGCTGTGCACCAGGTTGACGTTGCCGTTCAGGTTCAGGTTGGTGCCGCCGCCGTCCACCGCCGTGCCCGGCGCCGTCGCGAACGGCTGGAGCTGGATGGTGGGGGGGAAGTACAGCCGGTTGCGCTGGTCGAAGTAGTCCGCGCCGCCGGTGCCCACCAGCTTGAGCGACTGGGCGCCGCGCGAGAACACGTCCGCCGTCAGGTTCAGCGAGCCGATGGCACGCCACACGTCCTCGTCGTTGTTCGACAGGGAGGCGGTCTCCAGCGGGTTGCTGTCCGTGTACGGGTTGCGCGGGAAGATCCCGTTGGACGGCTTGAAGCTGAAGAAGCTGGGGGTGGCCGAGATGGCCGCCACGTAGCTGGCCTGCGTGTTGTCGTTGCCCGTGATGCCGCGCGCCGCCACCGAGTGCAGCAGGCTGGAGCCCACGTTCACGCGGATGCGCGACGACAGGTTCTGGTGCAGGTTCAGCGTCAGGCTCTGCTTCTGGTAGCCCGTGTTGGGCGCGATGCCCTGGTCGTCCAGCAGCAGGCCCGAGATGTAGTACTGCGTGGCCTCGGTGCCGCCGCTCACGCTCAGGCTGGTCTCGCGCTGGGGAGCGCGGCGCCCGAAGACCTGCTTCTCGAGGTCGTACGTCTGCTTGGGCGAGCCGTCCGCGTTGAAGTAGTCGTTCACGTTCGACGCGTCCACCAGGCCCGCGTCCGTGGCCTCGGCCGCCGTCCAGGTGCGGGCGCCCAGCTCGTTGGAGAGCTGCGCGTAGCCCATGCGCTGCGACAGGCTGAACCGGGGCGCGCCGGCCTGGCCGCGCTTGGTGGTGATGACCACCACGCCCGCGGCGGCGCGCGAGCCGTAGATGGCCGCCGCCGACGCGCCCTTCAGGACCTCGATGCTCTCGATGTCGCTGGGGTTCAGGTCGGCGATGCGGTTCACCGTGTTGTCCTGCACCGACGAGTTCACGCCCGCCGTGGTGTTGGCGCGCGAGATCGCGTTCTGGCCGCCGGGGATGGACACGTCGCTGATGATGACGCCGTCCACCACGTACAGCGGGGTCGCGTTGCCGGTGATGGACGAGGCGCCGCGGATGCGGATCTGCATGCCGCCGCCGGGCGCGCCCGAGTTGGAGCGGATGGTGGCGCCGGCGATCTTGCCCTGCAGCGCACGGTCCACCGTCTGGGCCGGCACGCGCTGGAGCTCGCGCGCGCTCACCACGGCCACGTCGTTCGCCAGGTTCTGGCGCGCGACGGCCGTCGCCTGGCCCGTCACCACCACGGCCTGCAGGTTCAGCACGTCCTCTTCCAGACGGACGTTCAGCGTGGCCTGCGCGGCCGGAACCGCCAGCTCACGGGCCTTGTAGCCCCCATCGAAGAACCGCAGACGCGCATCCCCGGCCGCGACCGTGATGGCGTACGCTCCCCGGACGTCCGTGCGGACGCCGCGGTTCGTGCCCACGATGGTCACGAACGCGCCGGGAAGTGGGGCGCCGTTCGCCCCCGTGACCGTGCCGCTGATCTGTCTCTGCTGGGCCGCCGCGGCGTCCACGCCGCACAGCAGCCCCAGGGCGATCAGGGCGAAGAACATCCTTTTCAGCATACGCTTCCTCCGCTCGAGCGAATTTAGTCGAATTCCGACGTGGAGATACCGACCTGCGATGCCTCCTTCTGGTTGGGGTGCGGCGATGGGTTCAGCGCGGGACGCGCTGGGGACGGGCCGGCGAGGGCGCCGGCGAACGGGCCAGGCCCCGCGCCGCGGTGCGGGCGGGACGTGTGTGCGTGGGTATGGACGGGACCCGGCATGCGGGCACAAACGGCCGCGGCCAGCGCTTCCTGGACGGAAGCTCCCCGATGCATCGTACGATCGTTCGGATTTCGTGACCCAAATGATATAAGCGTCCATCGCCGTTCGCGAAAGGGGTTTGTGCGTGACAGGACGCACATGGGTGGGGCGAGACGTACGACAGGCCTGTCAGGCGGATGCGCGCGGGGCGCGCGAAGCGCATGACGTCCGGCACCGAAGCGGCCGTCGTGCGGTGCACCGTCACCATCTCGTCAGGCCGAGCGCAAGCGATCCCAGCGCCTCCACCCCGTCCCCGGCACCCGCGGAGGCACGGGATTCCACGCAGAACGGCAGGAACGCGAAGAGCCGGCACAGGTCCATCGACCCGTGCCGGCCCTTCGTCGTCGAGATCGCTTCCGCCGGCGGAGATTCGCCCCTCCGCTTGGGCGTTCGAGTCCTACCCGGCCGCGCCCGTCCTGCGGATGGCGTCCGCCAGGTCCATGCGGCCCTCGTAGATGGCCTTGCCGATGATGGCACCGGCGATGCCCCGCCCCGCGCGCGCGGCCGCCGCCACCGCCTCCGCGTCGTCCACGCCGCGCATGCCGCCGGAGACGATCACCTCGCACCCCGTCGCCGCCGCCAGCTCCGCCGACAGGTCCACGTTGGGCCCCGCGAAGGTGCCGTCGCGCTCGATGTCGGTGTGGATCAGCGTGCGCACGCCCAGTTCGGCCAGGGAGCGGCCCAGGTCGAACAGGTCGCGCTCGCTCTCCGCCGTCCATCCCCGCGCCGCCGGCTTCCGCCCCCGCGCATCCAGCCCCACCGCGACCCGCTCCGCCCCCCACCGCTCGATCGCGAGCCGGACGAGGGCGGGGTTCTCGATCGCCGCCGTCCCGATCACCGCGCGCGAGACGCCGGCATCGAGGACCTCCGCCAGGTCCGCCTCCGACCGCAGCCCGCCGCCCGTCTGCACGCGGATGGGGGAGGACCCCGCGAGGGAGCGGATCAGCGCGCGGTTGCTCCCGTCGCCGAACGCGGCGTCCAGGTCGACCACGTGGACCCAGGTGGCGCCCGCCGCGGCGTAGGCGGCGACCTGGTCGGCCGGCTCGGCTGAATAGACCGTCTCCCGGTCCGCCTCGCCCCTCTCCAGCCGAACGCAGCGTCCGCGCCGGAGGTCGATCGCGGGGTAGAGCGCGAAGCGGTCCGTCGACGCCACCGAGTCACTCACCGGTGCGACGCGCGGCCGACCGGGAGGAATCCGCCAGCCGGTAGGCGCCGGCGCGGCGATCGAGGACGGCGACGCGATCGGCTACCAGCGCGCGGAAGCGGGCCCGGGCGGCGCCGGAAAGCGGATCGGCCGTCAGGTACTTGATGGAGAAGGGGTTGACCGCCACGCCGTCCGTGTGGAACTCGTAGTGCAGGTGCGGCCCCGTCGCCAGGCCCGTCATGCCCACGTAGCCGATCACGTCGCCCTGCTTGACGTGCGCACCCGGGCGCACGCCGCGGGCGAAGGCGCGCAGGTGTCCGTAACGGCTGGCGTACCCGCGCCCGTGGCGCAGCTCGATCAGGTTGCCGTATCCGCCGCTCCACCCGGCGCGCGCCACCACCGCGTCGCCCACGGCCCGCACCGGGGTGCCCGGCGCGGCGGCGTAGTCGATGCCCTTGTGGGCGCGGATGCGGTGCAGGATGGGGTGGTAGCGGCCGCTGGAGAAGACGGAGCTGATGCGGCGGAACTCCACCGGCGTGCGCAGGAAGGCGCGCTTGAGGGAGCTGCCGTCCGGGCCGTAGTAGTCCTCGGACCCGTCGGCGTGGCGGTACAGGTAGGCTTCCTTGTCCTCGCCGCCCACCTCGAACTGCACGGCCAGGATCTTTCCGGCGCGCGCGCTTCCGTCCGGGCGAACGTCGCGCTCGTACAGCACGCGGAAGCGGTCGCCCGCGCGCAGGTCGCGAGAGAAGTCCACCTGCCAGGCGAAGATCTTCTCGGCCAGCACGTCCGCGATGCGCTCGCGCTCGTTCTTCGGGAGATCCCCTTCGCCGGACAGGAGGGCCTGGTAGAGCGAGTACTTGACCTCGCCCGCCAGCACCGCCGTGTCCTTGCGGACGGCGACCTCGGCCACGCGTCCCGTCCACGTCCCGTCCGCGCGCCGCATGCGGAAGGTGTGGTCCGCGTCCAGGCGCATCTCCACGTCGTCGACCACGCCCGTCGCCGCCTGCTTGCGGTAGGCGACCACGGCGCCGGGCCGTAGCGAGCGCGGGTCCTGGTGGGCGCGGAGCTGCTCGATGAGCGCCTGTGCGTCGGCCGCGTCCAGGTTCGCGCGGCGGAGGAGCTCGGACAGCGACTCTCCGGGCTTGAGCGTGGCGGTCACGGAGTTATCGAGCGGCTTCGCCTGCAGCGTGGGCAGCAGAGCCGGCGCGGCGGACGTGGCCGACGGCGCGGGCGCGCGGCCGGACATGCCCGCCGCCATCGCGACGCCGAAGAAGCCCAGCATCGCGAACGCCGGGAGACGGTAGGGACTTGCCATGGGGGGATGCGCGGGTCGTGTGTCCGCCGCACTGCTCTGGAACGGCGCGGTGCGCGGGAGGTCCGTGTAGACCCGCCCACGCCCGTGCTCCTCGCCGGGGACCGCCGCGGATGCGCTCCCCGCCCGACGCTTCGTGTGTCTCTCGACGGAACGGCGCTGCCCGCCGGGAGGGCGGGCAGCGGTGGCCGGCTCAGTCCATCTGCCGGCGGATGAAGGTGGGGATCTCCAGGTCGTTGGGCATCTTCCCGTCCTGCTTGACCGGGGGCCAGGCGCGCTGGATGGGCACCGCCTGCGGCTCGGCGGCCGGCGCCGGGGCGGGCGCCGGGGGCGGCGAGGCGTGCGGCGCCGGGTACGACGGCGAGTGCGGCGCCTGCGCGGGGGTGCCGTGCGAGGGCGGGTACACCGAGCGCGTGCCCGTGCGCACCTCCCCGCCGCGGGACGCCATGCCGGAGCGGAAGTCCGGGCGCAGCACGTTGTCGCGGTCCAGCGGGTGCGAGTGGCCGTGCTCGTCCTTCTCGAAGCCGGTGGCGATGACGGTGACGCGGATCTCCTCCTTCATCCCCGAGTCGTGCACGGCGCCGAAGATGATCTCGGCCTCGTCGCCCGCCGCCTCCTGGATGATGGTGGAGATGGTGGTGACCTCGTCGATCGCCAGGTCCATCCCGCCCGTGATGTTGATGAGCACCCCCGCCGCGCCCGAGATGGAGATGTTGTCCAGAAGCGGCGAGCTGATGGCCTCCTGGGCCGCCTCCATGGCGCGGTTGTCGCCCCGCCCGAAGCCCGTGCCCATGAGGGCCGCGCCGCGGTTCGCCATGATGGTGCGCACGTCCGCGAAGTCCACGTTCACCTCGCCCGTCACGCGGATCAGGTCCGAGATGCCCTGCGTGGCGTGCAGCAGCACCTCGTCCGCCTTCTTGAGCGCGTCCTTGAAGGTGGTGCCCTTGCCCACGACGGAGAGCAGGCGCTCGTTGGGCACCACGATCATGGTGTCCGCCGCGCGCTTCAGCGCCATCAGCCCCTCCTCGGCCTGCCGCATCCGCTTCTTCCCCTCGAAGAGGAAGGGCCGGGTGACGATGGCGATGGTGAGCGCCCCCATCTCGCGCGCCATCTCGGCGATCACGGGGGCGCCTCCGGTGCCCGTGCCGCCGCCCATGCCGGCGGTGATGAACACCAGGTCGGCGCCCTCCAGGGCCTTGCGCACCTCGTCGCGCGACTCCTCCAGCGCCTGCCGCCCGATCTCGGGGCGGGCGCCGGCGCCCAGGCCGCGGGTGAGCTTGGCGCCGATCTGGATCTTGACGCCCGAGCGCGACTCGCGAAGGGCCTGCGCGTCGGTGTTCACCGAGATGAACTCCACGCCCTCCAGGTCCTCGTCGATCATCCGGTTGACGGCGTTCCCGCCGCCGCCGCCCACGCCCACCACCTTCATGCGGGCGTTCTGGCTGCTGGGCTCCTCGTACTCGAAGATCATCATCGCTCCGTCCTCCGCCGTCCGTAGTTGGGAGGGTCCCTGCTGCAGGTCGATTCGTTTCATGGCGCGCGCACCCGGGGGCGCGCGGCCCTAGAAGAAGTCCGTGATCCAGTCGCGCATCCAGCGGAGGACGCCGGCGGCCGAGCCGGGCGAGCCCGCGCCGCCGCCGCCGGGAAGGTCGGCCATCGCGCGGCGCGAGCCGTACAGCACCAGGCCCGCGGCGGTGGCAAACTTGGGGCGGCGCACCGAATCGGCAAGGCCGCCCAGGCCCTCGCCCGGCACCCCCAGCCGCACCGGCGCGGCGAAGGTGCGCTCGGCCAGCTCCACGATGCCGTGCAGCGAGGCGCCGCCCCCCGTGAGCACGATCCCGCCGCCCAGGCGGCCCGCCATCCCGCTGCGCTCCAGCTCGTTGGCGACCAGGCCGAAGATCTCGTCCATGCGCTGCTCGATGATGTGGGCCAGCAGCTCGCGGGCGATGTGCCGCGTCTGGCCCGAGGCGGCGCCGGGCACCTCGATGGTCTCCTTGGGATCCACCAGGTCCACCCGGGCCACGCCCCACCGCTCCTTGGTGCGCACGGCCTCGGCGTAGGGCAGCGAGAGCCCCTTCGCCAGGTCGTTGCTGACGGTCGACCCCCCCCAGGGAAGCGAGGCCAGGTGACGGATCTTGCGCTCGTGGAAGATGATGACGTCCGTCGTGCCGCCGCCCAGGTCCACCAGCGCGGTGCCGATCTCCTTCTCGTCCTCGCTCATGGCCGCCATGGAGCTGGCGATGGGCTCCAGCACCAGCTCGGCCACCTGGTAGCCGGCGCGCGACACCGACTTGCGGATGTTCTGCGCGGCGCTGGACGAGCCGGTGACGATGAAGACCTCGGCCTCCAGCCGGGTGCCCGCCATCCCGATGGGGTCGCGGATGCCGTTCTGCGCATCGACGATGTACTCCTGCGGGATGGCGTGCAGCATCTCGCGGTCGCCGGGCACCACCACGGCGCGCGCCACCTCGTGCACGCGGTCCAGGTCGCCGGGCTGGATCTCGTCGCGGCCGACCGCGACGACGCCGGTGGAGGGCCAGGCGTGGATGTGCTCGCCGGCGATCCCCGTGTACAGCTTCTCCACGCTGACGCCGGCCATCAGCTCGGCCTCCTTCACCGCCTTGCGGACGGACTCGGTCGTGGCCTCGATGTCGGTGACGATCTCGCGGCGGATGCCGCCCGTGCGCGACTGCCCCACGCCCAGGATCTTGACCTGCAGGCGGTGCGGCGCGTCGCCCGAGACCTCGGCGATCACCGCCGCGGTCTTGCTCGAACCGATGTCCAGCCCGGCGACGAGGGTAGGGCGCATGGAGTGGGGATGCCTAACGGGTCGCGGGGGGGAGGGGGGCCGCCGCCGGGAAGCGGACGACGACCTGGTCCTCGAAGCGAAGGTCCATCTGCACGGGGGCCCTTCCCTCGGCGCCACCCGACCGGCGGCGCACGTCGTCCAGCGCCAGCCCGAGCCGCCGCAGCGCGCCCGCGGACGCTCCGGCGGGCAGGCGCACCTCGGCGCGGGGATGGTCCACGGCCAGCAGCAGCTCGCCCCGCCCGCGCCCCGGCCGCACCTCGCCGACGCGCGCCATCAGGGCGGGATCCAGGTCCGCGAGCCGCCCGGCCTCGGCCAGCATGGCCCGCGTGCCCGCCGCGCGCACCCGCCGGTCGGCGCCCGCGGCGCCCGGCCCGCGCACCAGCGGCAGGTCCACCGGCACCCGCGCGGGATCCACCGGCAGCACCTCGCCCTGGGCCGTCGCGGGAAGGAGGGCGGCGCCCTCCACCAGCCCGGCCGGCCGCTTCTCTACCACCACGATGCGCAGCACGTCCGGCAGCCGGCGCTCCACGCGGGCGGAGGCGACCACGGGGCTGCGCTCCAGCGCCCGCTCCCACGGCCCGGCGTCGTCCCACACGCTGCCGCCGCGGCGGATGCCCGAGGCGGCCAGCACCTCGTGCGGCGCCAGCAGGCGGGCGCCGGACACCTCCACGCGGCGCACGGTGAAGAGCGGCACGCGGCGCAGCGCGGGCGGCCCCCACCACGGCGACGACCCGCCGGCGGCGAGCAGGAGGGCGGCGCCGGCCAGCGCGAGCTTCCTCATCGCGCCGCCTCCGCCGTCCGCCCCTGGACGAGCGCGACCAGCTCCCGCGCCGCGGCGTCCAGGTTCCCCGCGCCCAGGGTGATGCACAGGTCGCCCTCGCGCAGCTCGGGCGCGACCCGGCCGACGATCTCCGCCCGGTCCCGCACGTACTCCACGTCGGCGCCCGCGTCCCGCGCGGCGTCGGCGATCATCTGCCCCGTGACGCCCTCGATGGACGCCTCGCGGGCGGCGTACACGTCGGTCACGAAGACGCGGTCGGCCAGCGCCAGCGCCCGCCCGAACTGCGCCGCGAAGTCGCGGGTGCGGGAGTACAGGTGCGGCTGGAAGACGGCCACCACGCGCCGCTGGGGGTGCGAGGCGCGCGCGGCGTGCAGCGTCGCCTCCACCTCGGTGGGATGGTGGGCGTAGTCGTCGACGACGAGGACGCCGCCCCCCTCGCCCACCCGCTGGAAGCGCCGGTCGATGCCCGTGTAGGAGGCGAGGCCCGCGACGACGGCGTCCCACTCCGCGCCCAGCCTCCGGCCGACGGAGACGGCGGCCAGGGCGTTGCGCACGTTGTGCATCCCCGGCACCTCGATGCGGGCGCGCCCCAGGTGCTCGCCCCGCTCCACCACGCCGAAGGTGCTGCCGTGCCCGTCGGGCTCCACGTCCACCGCGCGGTACGCCGCGCCTTCCGCCGTACCGTACGTCACCAGCCGCCGCCCGTTGCCGCCGTCCAGCCGCGACAGCAGGCGCATGGCCCCCGCGTCGTCAGCGCAGCACGCCACCATCCCGTCGGCGGGCACGCGGCCGGCGAACTCGGCGAAGGCCTCCTCGATCGCCTCGACGGTGCCGTACACGTCCAGGTGGTCGGCCTCCAGCGTGGTCACTACGGCGAGGGTGGGGTGAAGGGTCAGGAAGGAGCGGTCGTACTCGTCGGCCTCCACCACGTACAGCCGGTCGCTGCCCGGGTGCAGGTTGCCGCCCCAGGCGGCGACGCGGGCCCCGACGAAGCCCGTCGGCTGCATCCCCGCGGCGGCCAGGACGGCGGTGGTGAGCGTGGTGGTGGTGGTCTTGCCGTGCGTGCCCGCGATGCCGACGACCAGGCCGCGGTTCACGATGCCGCCCAGCGCCTCGGCGCGCTTCAGCACGGGGATGCCGCGCGCGCGGGCCGCCTCCAGCTCCGGGTGCGACGCGGGGACGGCCGCCGTCACCACCACGGCGGCGCACTCCGCCACGTGGGCGGGGTCGTGCCCGTCCGCCACCTGCGCGCCCGCCTTCGCCAGGGCGTGCGCCCCCGCGGAGGGGTGCGCGTCGCAGCCCGTGACCCGCACCCCGGCGCGCATCAGCATGTCCGCGAGCGGGGTCATCCCCGCCCCGCCGATCCCCATGAAGTGGACCGTGCGTCCGCGGGCAAGCTCGACCAGGTTCAAGCGGCTCAATATAGGGCTCCGTGAGGGGATACGAAAGCGGGGTCAGCCCTCGCGCGACAGCCGCGCGAGCTCCGTGGCGATACGCAGCGCCGCATCCGGGCGGCCGCGCGCGAGGGCCCCGGCGGCCAGCCCCGCGCGGCGCTCGGGCGACTCCGCGAGGGCCAGCAGCTCGGTCCACAGGCGGCCTGTGCCCAGCTCCGACTCGGGCACCAGCACGGCCGCCCCGGCCTGCTCCAGCGCCACCGCGTTGTGGTGCTGGTGGTTGGCGGCGGCGCTCGGCAGGGGCACCAGGACCATGGCCAGCCCCCAGGCGCACAGCTCGGCCAGCGCCATCGCGCCGGCGCGGGACACGGCGAAGTCCGCCGAGGCCAGCGCGGCGGGCATGTCTTCGATGTAGGGCACGGCCTTCACCCAGCCGCCCGCGCCCGTCTCCGCCAGGCGCGCCGCCACGCTCTCGTACTGCGCGGTGCCCGTGGACCACAGCAGCTCGAATCCCGCCGCGGGCGCGGGGATGCGGCCTTCCGCGACGCTCCGCAGCGCGCCCAGCAGCGCCTCGTTCACCGGCCGCGCGCCCTGGCTTCCGCCCACCACGAGCCCGACCGTGCCGCCACCCAGGCCGAAGCGGGCCCGCGCCTCGTCCCTGGGAGGCGCGGCGGCGGGGGGCTTGATGGGGTTTCCGAACTCGAACACCTCCGTGCGGGCGCCGGGCTTCAGGTACCGCTTCGCCTCCGGGAAGGCCAGGTGGAGCTGGCGCACCCGCCGGGCGACCAGCCGCGTCACCAGGCCGGGGAAGGAGTTCTGCTCCTGCACCGCGGTGGGCACGCCGCGCAGCATGGCGAACGCCACCGCCGGACCGCTGGCGTAGCCGCCCGTGCCGACCACGAGGTTCGGCCGGAACTGACGGAACACCTTCGCCAGTCCCCCGAACGAGCCGGCCATCGAGGGGATCAAACGCCAGTTCTGCCAGGGCTGCGAGCGGCGGATAGGCTCGAAGGGCAGCAGCACGTGCGGCACGCCGCGCTCCGGCAGCACCCGCGCCTCCACTCCGCGGCGCGCGCCGGCGAAGAAGACCTGCGCCCGCGGATCCACTTGCATCAGCGCGTCCCCCAGCGCCAGCGCGGGGTACAGGTGGCCCCCGGTGCCGCCGCCGGCGAACAGCACCCGCGGCGCCGAGCGGTCCAGCGCGCTCACGCCGCCCTCCGCTTCGCCGGGGCCGCCGCCGGTCCGTTCCGCGTCGCCCGGGCGACGGCGAGGAGGATGCCGACGGCCGCGAAGTCCGCGAGCAGGGCGCTTCGGCCGTATGACATGAAGGGCAGCGCGACGCCCGTCGTGGGCAGCAGCGCCAGGGCCACGCCCATGTGCAGGAAGGCGGAGACGGCGATCAGGTTGGTCATTCCGATGCCCACCAGGTACCCGAACCGGTCGGGCGCCCGCGCCGCGATCCGGTATCCCACCCACAGGAAGGCGCCGAACAGCGCCACCGTCAGCACGATCCCGAAGATGCCCCACTCCTCGGCGATCATCGAGAACAGGAAGTCGTTGTGCGGCTCGGGAAGGAAGCCGTACTTCTGCCGGCTCGCCCCGTATCCCACGCCCGAAAGGCCGCCGGAGCCCACCGCGATCAGCGACTGGTAGATCTGGTAGCTCACCCCCGCCGGGTCCGCCGCGGGGTCCAGGAAGGCCACGATGCGCTTCATCCGGTAGTCCGCGCTGTTGATGGCGTGCCAGACCACCGGCACGGCCACCATGCCGAGGAGGATGAAGTGGCCGATGCGCGCCCCGCCGGCGAACAGGACGAGCGACGCCAGCAGCGCCAGCAGCAGCGCGGCGGACATGTTGGGCTCGCGGAAGACGAGCAGGATGACGCCCAGCCAGACGACGAGGAACGGGAGCAGCCCCTTGCTCATGGAGTGCAGCCGGTCCTCCTTCTTCACCGCCATCATGGCCGTCCAGAAGATGAGCGCCAGCTTTGCGAACTCGGACGGCTGGAACCGGATGCCCAGGTTCAGCCAGCGGCGTGCGCCGTTGATGCGCGGGGCGATGGCGTGCGTGCCCGGCGCGATCACCACGAGGAGCATCAGGCTCACGACGAGCAGGATGGGCCACGCCCAGCGCTCCCAGCGGTGGTAGTCCATCCGCGCCAGCACGGCGCAGAGCACCGCGCCGCACGCCGCGCCGCCGAGCTGCTTGAGCGCGAAGTAGTGCCCCGGCAGCCCTTCCGCCCGCGCCATGAAGGCACTGGCGCTGTACAGCTCCAGCAGGCCGAATCCGAACGCGACCAGCACGAGCAGCAGCAGCGCGCGCGTCTCCCACACCTCGCCCGTCGCGGCCGCCGTCGCGGGGACGGAGCGCAGGCGCGGCGCGTCCACGCCTTTCGGCGCGGCTGGCTTCCGCGCGGCATCCTGCTTCCGCGGGGAGGCCTTCGCGGCGGCGCGGCCGGGCAGCAGGGCGATGGCGCTCTTCATCATGCGGCCCCCGCCAGCTCGGCGAAGCGGCGGCCGCGCTCCTCGTAGTCCCTGAACATGTCGTAGCTGGAGCAGGCCGGGGACAGCAGCACCACGTCCCCCGTCCGCGCGATCTCCGCGGCGCGACGGACGACGGCGTCGAACCCGCCGTCCACGCGCTCCACCGGAACCTCGGCGGACAGGTCGGCCTGGATGATGGGCGCCGCCTCGCCGTACGCCAGCACGGTGCGGACGCGGCCGCGCAGGTCGTCCAGCAGCCCGGTGTACGGCTCGCCCTTGTGGCGGCCGCCGAGCAGCAGGACGACGGGGCGGTGGGTCGACCGGAGCGCGACCTGCGTGCTGGCCAGGTTGGTCGCCTTGCTGTCGTTGATCCAGAGCACGCCGTCGCGGTCGGCCACGGGCTGCAGCCGGTGCGCGGGCGGCTCGAACGAGCGCAGGCCGCGGCCGATGGAGGCGGCGTCCGCGCCGGCCAGGCGCGCGGCGATGGCGGCGGCGAGCGCGTTGGCGGCGTTGTGCGTGCCCAGGATGCGCAGCTCGTCGGTGGAGGCCAGGTGCTCCTCCTCCGCGCCGTCGTCCATCCGCAGCACCAGCCAGCGGTCGTCCGTCACGTATCCGCCCAGCTCTCCCGGCTCCAGCGGCGACGCGACACGGAAGTAGAAGCGCCAGCCATCCGCGCCGCCGGGAAGGCCGCGCGCCGTCTCGTCCTCGCCGTTCAGCACCCACCGGCTGTCCGCGGTGGCGTTGGCGAAGAGGCGGGCCTTGTCGGCGTAGTACTCGGCCACGCCCGGGTACCGGTCCAGGTGGTCGGGCGCCAGGTTGGTGAGGATGCCGATCTGCGGGGCGAAGCGGTGCGTGTCCGCGAGCTGGAACGAGCTGACCTCCACCACGGCCACGTCCGGCGCGGGGTCGCGCATCGCCAGCTCCGAGAGCGCGATGCCGATGTTGCCGCCCGCCGGCGCGTCCTGCCCCGCCGTCATCAGCAGGTGCGACAGCAGCGCCGTGGTCGTGGTCTTTCCGTTCGTCCCGGTGATGGCGATCACGGGGGAGTCCAGCAGCCCGAACGCGAACTCCACCTCGCTCTCCACGCGCACGGAGGCCACGGCGGGGTCGCGCAGGATCGGCACCGTGCGCGGGATCCCGGGGGAGAGGACGATGCGGTCGCAGGCGGCCAGCTTCGCGGCGTCGTGGCGGCCGGCGTCCGCATCTCCGCCGAGTGCGCGCACCTGCTCGGCGGCGGCCTCGGTTGCGGGCGAGGTGCCCAGGTCGCTGGCGTACACGCGGGCGCCCTTCGCAAGCGCCAGGCGCGCGGCGGCCAGGCCGCTGCGCGCGAGGCCCAGAACGCCCACCGTCTCGCCGGCGAGGGAGCGGGTCATCGGATCTTGAGCGTGGCGAAGGCGAACATCGCGCAGACGATCCCCGCGATCCAGAAGCGGATGATGACCCGGTTCTCGTGCCACCCGATCTGCTCGAAGTGGTGGTGCAGCGGCGCCATGCGGAAGATGCGCCGCCCCGTGCCCGTGCGCCGCTTGGTCCACTTGAAGTACAGCGTCTGCGACGCGACGGACGCGGCCTCGGCCACGAACACGCCGCCCACGATGGCGAGCAGGAACTCGGCCTTGAGCATCACCGAGATGGCGCCCAGCACCCCGCCGATGGCGAGCGAGCCGGTGTCGCCCATGAACACCTCGGCCGGGTGCGCGTTGAACCACAGGAAGCCCATGCACGCCCCGCCCAGCGCCAGGCAGAAGATGGTGAGCTCGCCCACGCCCGGCAGGTAGAACAGGTTCAGGTAGTCCGAGGTGTCGATCCGCCCCAGCGCGTACGCGAAGATCCCGAAGGTCATCGCCGCGATGGCGGAAAGGCCCGCCGCCAGCCCGTCCAGTCCGTCCGTGAGGTTCACGGCGTTGGAGAAGGCGGTGATGATGAACACCACCCAGATGGGATACGCGATCCAGGAGAAGCTGATGTGCCAGGTCTTGATGAACGGGATCTGCGTCCAGGTGCTCGGCACCGCCGTGGTGAACGGGTGCCAGAGAAGGAGGATGCCCAGAAGGAGGCCGACGCTCACCTGGCCCACGATCTTGTACCGCCCCACCAGCCCTTCCGTCTTCTTGCGCACCACCTTCAGGTAGTCGTCCAGGAAGCCCAGGCCGCCCAGCCACAGCAGCACGACGACCGCCACCCAGGTGTAGCGGTTGGTGAGGTCGGCCCACAGCAGCGTGGGGATCACCGTCGCCATCACGATCAGCACGCCGCCCATGGTGGGCGTGCCCGACTTGCCCAGGTGCGTCTTGGGCCCTTCCGTCCGCACCACCTGCCCCACCTTGAGCATGCGCAGGCGCGAGATGACGGCGGGGCCGAAGTACAGCGCCACCAGGAACGCCGTCACCACCGCCCCCGCCGCCCGGAACGTCTGGTAGCGGAAGAGGTTGAAGATGACGTGCGACTCCGCGAGGGGCACGAGCAGGTGATAGAGCACCGGTTCGGCTTCCGTGCTGGGCGTGGACGGGTGGACTGCGCTCGTTCGTCTGATCTGGATGCGTGCGCCGGTCCGGCGCGGGACTGCGTGTCGTTCGGTCGATGCGTGCCGTTCGGCCGATGCGGTCGGCTTTCGTGCGCCGATCGGCTGAGCCCTCCGCCGGCCGGCTCCGTCGCCCGGCGTCGATCCTTATTCGGTCGGCGTCCCGAAGTCGCGCTCCAGCAGCGGGAGCCAGCGTTCGAGCTGCACGCCGCGCGAGCCTTTCAGCAGGATCGTCTCGTCCCCGGTAAGGCCGCGCGCCGCGGCGGCGTAGGCGTCGATGGGGTCCTCGGCGGACACGAGCCGGTCGCCGAAGCCGTTCGCGAGGGCGGCGAAGGCGGGCACGAACTCGCCCGTCGCCACCACGCGGTCGATGCGGCCGCTCTCCAGCAGCGCGGCGATCTCCTTCGCCGCGCGCCGATGGATGGCCTCCGCCTGCGCGCCCAGCTCCCGCATCGTCCCCACGACCGCCACCTTTCGGGCGTCCCCGGGGAGCCCGGCGAGGAGATCCACGGCGGCGGACAGGCTGGGAGGATTGGAGTTGTAGCAGTCCGCCAGCACGCGCATCCGCCCCACGTCCTTCCACTCGCCGCGCAGCTTCGGCCTGGGCATCGCGGCGATCCCCCGCGCCGCGTCCTGTGTGGAGACGCCAAGCTCCATGGCCACGCCGAAGGCGATCAGGGCGTTGCGCACGTTGTGGCGGCCGGGCTGCGGCAGGTGCACCGGCGTGCCGCGGAAGCTCCACCGGGTGCTGCCGTCGCTTTCGATGGAGATGGAATCCGCCCCGCCGTCCGGCCGCAGGTCCGCGCCCTCGCCAAGCCCCGCGACGCGCACCCACTCCCGTCCGCGGAGCTGGATGGCGCGCGCCGGAAGCTCCTCCGGCTCCTCGGCCACGATGGCCACGCTGCCCGCGGGCATCCCCTCCAGCAGCGCCGTCTCCTCGCGGAACACGCCCGCCACGTCGCCGAAGCCCTCCAGGTGCTCCTCGCCGATGGAGGTCATGATCCCCACGTCCGGCTCCACGATGGCGGTGAGGACCGCGATCTCGCCCGGCTCGTTGGTCCCCATCTCCACCACCGCCACGTCCGCGTCGTCCGGGATCGACAGCAGCGTCAGCGGAACGCCGACCTGGTTGTTCAGGTTCGCCTCGGTGGCGTGTACCTTGAGCGTCGATCCCAGCGCGGCGCGCAGCAGCTCCTTCGTCGTCGTCTTGCCGTTGCTGCCGCAGACGCCCACGACCTTGCCGGCGAAGGCGCGCCGGCGGTGGCGGCCCAGGCGGCCCAGCGCGGCGCGCGTGTCGTCGGATACCACCCAGAGCGCCAGGCCCGCCGGAGCGTCCGCCGGAACGCGGGAGACGACGGCCGCCGCGGCGCCGGACTCGGCGGCGGCGGAGAGGAAGTCGTGGGCGTCGAAGCGCTCGCCGGCCAGCGCGACGAAGAGGCTGCCGGGCGCCACCTTGCGCGTGTCCGTGGCGACGGCGGAGTAGACGGCGCCCGCCTGCGTTCCGGGAACGTCCGTTCCCAGCGCCTTCGCCACCTCGGCCGCGGTCCAGCGGAGCTCGCTCACGCCTTCGCCTCCCCCTTCGTGGAAACAGTTGCCGCACGGGCAAGGATTGCGTGCACGATCTCGCGCTCGTCGAAGTGGTGCTTCTCCGTTCCGCGGATCTGGTACGTCTCGTGGCCCTTGCCGGCCAGCAGCACGAGGTCCGCGGGACCCCCCTCGCGGAGGGCCCGCCGGATGGCTTCGGTGCGGTCGAGGACACGCAGGCGGGGTGCATCTCCCATGCCGCCTTCCACGTCGTCCGCGATGCGCTCGGGATCCTCCGTGCGGGGGTTGTCGGAGGTGACGATGGCGAGGTCCGCCAGCTCCGCCGCGATGCGCCCCATCTCGGGCCGCTTGCCCCGGTCGCGGTCGCCGCCGGCGCCGAAGACGACGATCACCCGCCCCTTCACCAGCGGCCGCACGGCCCGCAGCGCCCGCTCCAGCGCGTCCGGCGTGTGCGCGTAGTCGATGAGCGTCATCGGCGCCGCGGGCGGGCCGGCCACGCGCTCCAGCCGCCCCGGCACCTGCGGCAGCGTCGCGAGCCCCGTCGCGATCTCGCCCGCGCTCCACCCCAGGCTCCACAGGGTCGCCGCGGCGCCCAGCGCGTTGGCGACGTTGAAGCCGCCGAACAGGGGAAGCGCCACCTCGGCCGAGCCATTGGGCGTCCCGAGCGTCCACTCCATGCCCCCGGGCCCCACGCGCACTCCCAGCGCCCGCACGTCCGCCTGGCGCTCGATGCCGAAGCGGATGGCGGGGTGCCCGCGCGTGTCCACGCCGCGCCAGGCATCGTCGTCCGCGTTCAGGATGGCCGCGGCGGCAGGTTTCAGGAGGCTCACCAGGCCCAGCTTGGCCTCGCGGTACGCCTCCATGCTGGGGTGGTAGTCCAGGTGGTCGCGGCTCAGGTTGGTGAAGAGCGCCGCGTCGAAGCGCGCCGCCGCCGCCCGCCCCTGGTGCAGCGCGTGGGACGACACCTCCATCGCGACGGAGCGGATGCCGGAGTCCACCATCCGCCGCAGCCAGCGGGCGAGGTCCACCGGGCCGGGCGTCGTCAGCCCCTCCGTCCCCGGGATGACCTGCCCGTCCGCGCCCACCGCGCCCAGCGTCCCGATGGACGCCGCCGGCCCGCGCCGGCCCAGGACGTGGCGGAGGATGGCCGCGCTCGTCGTCTTGCCGTTCGTCCCCGTGATGCCGACGAGCGTCAGCTCGTCCCACGGGTCGGCGAAGAGCTCAGCGGCGGCGCAGGAGGATGCCAGGCGCCCGTCGGAAACCACGAGCTGCGGCAACGCGATGGAGGCCACCGCACGCTCCACCGTGGCGGCGGCGGCGCCCTTCGCCTTCACGTCCGCCAGGTAGCCGTGCCCGTCGCCGGTGGTGCCGCTCACGGCGCAGAACATCCACCCGGCGCCGATCTGGCGGGAGTCGGACGACAGGTCCTCCACCTCCACGGAATCCATCGACGCAGGCGCGTTGACCACGCCGCGAAGCAGCCCTTCGCGCTCCAGCCGGGCGGCCAGCGCCGCGAGCGTGACGGTGCGCGGCATCAGCGGTCGCCTCCCACGATCACCACCGTGGCGCCCCGCGCGAGCGACGCGCCGGCGGCCGGAACAGTCGCGCTCACCACGCCGGAGCCCTGGAGGCGCACGTGGAAGCCCAGCGCGTGCAGCCGATGCGCCGCGTCGCGGAACGGCAGCCCCGCCAGCGCCGGCACCTGCGCGGGTCCACTCGCTTCCACGGAGACGGTGGATGGCGGCGACACCGCGCGCTTCGGCGGATGCCTCGAATCCGCCGGGCCCACACGATCCGCCGACGCGGACGCCTCGGCGGAATCGACCGACAGCACGTACGTGCCCTCGCCGCCGGCGGGCGCTTCGCCGTCGTCCACGGTCCGCGCAGCCGGAGTCATCCCCGCGGTGGGCTGGCGCATGCGCGTCGCCAGCAGGCTGCGGCCGTCCAGCGCGCGGGTGTGCGCGGCGAGGATGGCCTGGAAGGTCTCCCGGCTCACGGGGGCCGCGGTGGCGCCGCCGTAGTACTCGCCCTGCGGCCGGTCCAGCTTGACGTAGATGGCGAGCTGCGGGCTCTGCGCGGGAAAGAATCCCACGAACGTGGCGTTGTACGATCCCGCCTCGTAGCGCCCGCCGGCCCCCGTCCTCCGCGCCGTCCCGGTCTTCCCCGCGACGTCGAAGGTGGCGAGCGACGCCTTCTTGCCCGTGCCGCTGTCCACCACGGAGACCAGCACGGCGCGCAGCGAGTCGCTCACCTCGCGCGGGACGACTCTGCGGATGGGACGCGGGGGCACGGCGCGGAGCGAGGTGCCGTCGGGGCCGCGGACCTCGCGCAGCAGGTGGGGCTCCATGAGCAGGCCGCCGTTGGCGAGCGCGCCGTATCCCATGATGAGCTGCAGCGGGGTGACGGACACCTCGTATCCCATCGCCACGCTGGCGGGGGTGAAGTCCGACCACTGCGCCAGGCGCGGCAGCCGGCCCGATGCCTCCACCGGGTACTCCACGCCCGTCGCCATCCCGAAGCCGAAGTCGCGCAGGCGGCGGTACTGGTCGGTGGGCGGGATGCGCGCGGAAAGCTTAGCCATGCCGATGTTGCTGGACACGCGCAGGGCGTCGCGCATGGTCATCCAGCCGTTCTCCTCCACGTCCGCGATCTCGCGCCCGTTGGGCATCTTCCAGTGCCCGTTCTCGCCGAACACGCGGTCCTCGAGCGTGGCGTGGCGGCCGGCGAGAAGGGAGGCGACGAAGAAGGGCTTGAGCGTGGACCCGGGCTCGTACGGCTCCACGAACGCCCCCATCGCCAGCCCGCCGCCGGGGCGCTTGGAGACGGCCGCCAGGATCTCACCCGTCCGCGGGTCGGCCAGCAGCATGTCGCCGCCGGCTGCCTTCGTGCTCTCGATGGCCTGGGACAGCGCCTCGTCGGCGATCTGCTGGAGGCCGAAATCCACCGTGAGGTAGACGTCGTCGCCGTCGCGCGGCGGCTGCACGGGCAGGCCGGCGCCCGGCTCCATGACCCCGTGCGAGTCGCGGCGGAAGACGGAGTAGCCGTCGGTGCCGCGGAGCGTGGCGTCCAGCGCCTGCTCCATCCCCCCCAGCGCCCGGTCGTCCGCCGAGAAGGCGCCGAGCACTTCCCTGCCGACGTCGCCCTGCGGATAGAACCGCTCCAGCCGGCGCTCCCAGTGCAGCCCGCGCACCGCGTCCAGCGCCTGCCGCTGCTCGGCCGAGAAGCGCCCGGGGACCACGAACCAGGCCCGCGCCGGGTCGGTCGCGCGGCGGGCGGCGGCGGGGGAGATGCCCAGCACCTTCGCCAATCGGGCCGCGGCGATGATGCGGTCCCGCACCTCCCTGGGCGCCACGGAGACGGAGAAGGTCTCGCGCGTGAGCGCCAGCGGAACGCCGGCCCGGTCGTAGATGGCGCCGCGGCGGGCGGGCACGGAGACGCGCGCCTGCTGCTGCCCCGCCGCGACGTCCCGCCACCTCGCGCCTTCGACCCCCTGCAACTCGATGCTGCGCCCGATGATGGCGGCGGAGGCAAGGCCCATCGCCAGCAGCAGCGTGCGGCGGCGGCCGGGCAGGCGCTCGCCCGCGTCCCAGCGCTTCCTGGCGCGCTGCATGGCGCCGCTCACCGGACCTCCGGGGGGGCGGCGGAGTCGTCGTCGTCCGCGCCGGCGGGCAGGGGCAGGAGCACGATCTCGGAGTCGCTGGGCAGGTGCAGGCCCAGGCGCTCGCGCGCCACGCGGGTGATGCGGGCGCGGCTCTGGAGGGCCTGGATGCGGTTCAGCAGCTCGGCCTTCTCGCCCTCTGCCACTGCGACGTCGGCCTCCAGCTTCTTCAGCTCGCGCTGCCGCTCGGCGGCGCGGGTCTGGCGCCAGACGACGGCGGAGAAGGCAGAGAGGACCACGGCGGCGAACACCATCACCTTGAGCAGCGCGCGCCCGCGTCCCGAGCCGGGGCGGCGGGCGCGGGCGCCGCGGGGCAGCTCGGCGGCGCTCTGCCGCGGGCGCGGCGGGGCGGCGGGGCGGGGCTTGCGAAGCGCGCTCACGCCTTGCTCCAGGCGCGCAGGTGGGCGCTGCGCGCGCGGACGTTGCCGCGTACCTCGTCGGGCCCGGCGTCCACCGGCTTGCGCGTGAGCGTGCGCCCCAGCGCGTGCCCGCGGCAGGTGCACAGGGGCATGGCCGGGGGGCAGATGCAGCGCAGGCTCCAGTCGCGGAAGGCGTTCTTCACCACCCGGTCCTCGAGGGAATGGTACGAGAGAACGGCCAGCACGCCGCCGGGCTCCAGCGCCTCGCGGAACGCGGGCAGGGCGCGCTCCAGGGCGTCGATCTCGCCGTTCACGGCAATGCGGAGCGCCTGGAAGATGCGCGCCCTGTCGCCCGCGTCGGCCCGCGCGCCCAGGCCGCGGCGGATGGCCTCCAGCAGGTCGTCGCTGGTGGCCAGCGGCGCCTGCTCGCGCATCTCGGCCACGGCGCGGGCCAGGCGGCGCGAGCGGGGCTCCTCGCCGAAGCGGCGGAAGAGGCGCGACAGGTCGTCCTCGTCCATCGTGTTCAGCAGCTCGGCGGCGGTGGGCTCGCCCGCGGACGCCTGCGCCATGCGCATGTCCAGCGGCGCGCCCGCGCGGAAGGTGAAGCCGCGCGCATCCTCGTCGATCTGGTGGGAGGAGATCCCCAGGTCCAGCAGCACGCCGTTCAGCGTCCCGTCCGCGATTCCCGCGGTCGACAGGGCGTCGGCGAAGTTGGACCGGACGGGGCGGAAGCGATCGCCGAAGCGCGCCAGCCGCGCGCCCGCCTCGGCCAGCGCGTCGGGGTCGCGGTCCACGCCGTAGAGCGTCGCCTCGGGCCCGCGCTCCAGCAGCGCCTCGGCGTGCCCGCCGCCGCCCAGGGTGCCGTCCAGGTACGTGCCGCCGCGCTCGGGCCGAAGCGCGTCCATCACCTCCCGCACCATCACGGGCGCGTGGTAGCCGGTGGCGTGCGGAAGCGGCGCGTCGCTCACCCGAACACCTGGTGGACGAAGCGCTCGGCGTCGGGCACCGCGGCCTCCGTGGCATCGCGGAAGCGCTCCGGGCTCCACAGCTCGATGCGGTCGATGGCGCCCACCAGCAGCGCGGTGCCCGCGATGCCGGCGGCGTCCAGCAGGCGCTGGGGGACGAGGATGCGGCCGGCCTTGTCGGGGGTGACCTCCACCGCGTTGGCCGTGGTCTTCAGCACGAACGCGCGCGACTGCGGCTGCAGGCGCAGCAGCTCGCGGAGGCGCTTCTCGACCTCGGACCACGCCTCTTCGGGATACAGCGTAAGGGCGTCGGGAAAGACGTTCACCAGCACCAGCGGCCGGTCGGATGCCTCACGGCGGAACGACGAGGGAAGGCTGAGCCTTCCCTTGTCGTCGATCGCGTGAAGGTAGCTTCCGAGGTAGCCGCTCATTCGCCTCCGCGTGCTGGGCCGGATCCACTCTCTCCCACATCATCCCATTCCATCCCACCGTGTCCCAAGCTAACTGCCGCGCGCGCCACGTCAAGGCGAAAGTATCCCGAAGACCCACAGGCGTTTGCGCCTGCATCTCGGCGGCGTTTCGGCGGCACCGCGGGCGCGGCGGGAAAGGGTGCGGAACGGTGAGACTGGAGGCTGTGCGCAACCCTGGACGACGGGATCTCTCCCAATCATCCTCCGAACTCCGTCGCCCCCCGGAACCGTCGACACCCACCTGCCCACCACGGCCGCGCGATTCATCAGCCGACGCAGGCAGATCGACACGAAAAGCAGAGGACCCCGGCGGGCACGGAAGCCGCCGGGGTCCTCGTCCATCCGTCGATCGGAAAGGTCAGTGGCCGAGCGAGCGGTTCAGGGCGTCGGCGAGGCGGTACCCGGCCAGGGCGACGGCGGACTCGGCGATCTGCTTGCTCATGGCGTTGTAGGCCGCCGGCGGCTCCTCGCCGGAGTGCAGCGACGCGGGATACAGGCGCGTCTTGGCCGTCACGAAGCTGCCGTGCGCCCAGCTTTCCACCTGCACGTCGCGCAGCGCCGAGGCGAAGCGGGCGCGCGGGTTGCGCCGCATGACGCCCCCCGCGATGCCGCCGATGAAGTCGCCCACCGTGCGCTCGCCGGGCAGCCACACGCCGTCGGCGCGGGTGATGGCGCTGTCCCAGTAGCTGTGCAGGTTGTGGCGGCCCTCGAGCTTGAAGTCGTTGCCGCCCTTGTCGCCGTCGGGCGAGGCGGAGCTCACGCGGGCGCTGGCGTGCAGCGGCTGGTGCACGTCCCCGGTCAGGTGCAGCACCCACGCGAGCACGACGGCCTTGCGCTCCTGGCTGACGACGCCGGACTGCAGCTCGTTGAGGAACGACTGCAGCGAGTCCACCGCCAGGCCCAGGTGCGGGCGGTCCAGGTCGCGGCCGGGAGCGCCGGGCGCCGGCTGCTCCCAGAAGAAGTTGACGTAGTGCCAGCTTGCCTGGTGAAGCTGGTGCCCCGCCGCCTCGCGCCCGCGGATGATGTCGGCCCAGGTGGCCGTGCGGGTGAACAGCTCGCGGTCCGGGTCCGATCCGGCCCAGAACGGGTCGCTCGCCAGCCCGGCGATGCCCGTCTCGGGCGGGGCGCCGCGCAGGATGGCGACGGCGGCGGCCCGCGCCTGCGGCGTCATGCTCTCCCACGCAATGCGCGCCACAGTCATGTGCCCGATGTCATCCCACGCGCGCGCGGGCTGCGGCGCCAGCATCACCGCAACGGCCGCGAAGGCGCACAGCAGGGCTCGTCTCATCATCGTCTCCGCTCCGGGTTCAGGCCGCGCCGCGCCACAGGTCGGGCGGCGGGCGCCGAAAGCTTCGCGCGCGGGCGCCGCATGCGCAAGCCTCGCCTGCCGTCCGTCGCAGAATTCGCGTGTATCCAGCGATTGATACGCATCATCCACCCGCTCCCGAACCGCCCGGATCGGTAGTGTCCGGCGGCCGTCCATCCTCCCCGCCCAGCAGCTCCACCGCGCGCATCACCGCGGCCGAAACGGCGTCGGCGGACGGGTGCCGCTCGTCGTACAGCAGGTCGGCGTTCTGGAAGAAGGCGGCGAGCAGCGGAGGCTGGGACGCCAGGCGCCGAGCCGCATCTTCCCGCGCGTCCGCATCGCCCGCCGCGTCGCGGACCAGCGCCCGCACCGTCCGCTCCACCAGCGCGGAACGCTCCGCGGGATCGGCCGTTCCGGCTGACGTGCCGAGCGGGAACGCCACCTCGCGCACGATCTCGCGCACGAAAGGCGAATCGGGGGCGGCGCCGTGGGGATCGTCCGCGGGCATTCGATGGAATCGTTCGGAGATGGACGAGATGCCGGGCATTCGGTCCCGGTGGACGAGTTTGAGTCTAGCGGCGGCACGCGCGCGGAGGAACCGTCCGCGGCACCGAGGCGCGGGTGCTGGTGGCCGATCGATCGAGAACGACGGAAGGGAAGCGGAGGAGTGCGGACGTGCGGAGGATGGAGGAAGGCGGTGGCGCGGCCGCGGGGGCCCTCATCCGTGCCCGCTCAGGAGACGAGGGACGCATCGTCACACGGGGGTTAGGTCGGCCTTCTCGGACCCCGCGCGGCTGCACCACGTCCAGTAAGACACCTGGCCAGCGCAAAACGTTGCTGAGCTCTTCCGCTTTACCGAAATGTAATCTTCACTCGTCCCCGCCGGCGCCTGCGAGCGTCGGCTCCCGTCCCGCGAGCGCTCCGCTCCCCTTTTGCACGCCGGCCGATTAGCTTCGCTGCTCGTATCCTCCGACCGCGCCGATGCAGGCGCGGCGGGCCGGCCGACCTCCAGGGTTCCCCGCGGATGGAGCACGTGCGCACGCTTCCGACGTACACCGCCACGCGCTACGTGCAGCCGCTGCGCGAGGGCGGGTCGCTGCCGGCCATCGTGGACACGGACGGCGGCGGGCTGTTCGTGGTGAAGTTCCGCGGCGCCGGGCAGGGGCCCAAGGCGCTGGTGGCCGAGCTGGTGGTGGGCTGGCTGGCGGCGCGGCTGGGGCTGCCGGTGCCGGAGCTGGCGATCGTGCACGTGCCGCCGCAGTTCGGCCGCAGCGAGCCCGATCCCGAGATCCAGGACCTGCTGAAGGCCAGCCACGGCGTGAACGTGGGCCTGCGCTACCTGGACGGCGCCTTCAACTTCGACGCGACCGCCGCGGCCGAGCTGGTGGATGCGGACTTCGCGACGACGCTGGTGTGGCTCGACGCCTTCACCACCAACCCCGACCGCTCGCACCGCAACCCCAACCTGCTGGTGTGGAACCGCAAGCCGTGGCTCATCGACCACGGCGCCGCGCTGTACGCGCACCACGACTGGCCCCGAACGGACCAGGCGCGCACGCGGACGCCGTTCCCCATGATCAAGAGCCACGTGCTGCTGGCCCGGGCGGACGACCCGCGCGCGGTGGACGACGAGCTGGCCGCCCGCCTCTCCGGCGACGCGATCCCGGACATCCTCCATGCGGTGCCCGATGCGCTCCTCGCGGGCGACGGCACCTCGGGCGACTTCGCCACGGCGGACGAGGCGCGGGCCCGCTACGTGGCGTACCTCACGGACCGCCTGGCCGAGCGCCGCGCCTTCGTGGACGCGGCGGCCGAGGCGCGCGATCAGGTGCTGCGCGAGCCGCCCCGCAGCCTGTCGGCCCGCCGATGAGCGTCGACCGCTGGACCCCGTACGCCTTCGCGGTGCTGCGCGTGGTGCCGCACGTGCACCTGGGCGCCTTCGTGAACGTGGGCGTGGTGCTGCACGCGCGCACGGCCGGCTTCCTGGGCATGCGGCTGCTCTCCACGCCGGACGCGCTGGGCTGCCGGGTGGCGGGCGTGGACCTCGATCTCCTGGCCCGCTACCTGGACGCCTGCCGCCGCGTCTGCGAGGGCGATCCCACCGCCGGCCCCGTGGCGCTCGCCCCCCCCTCCGAGCGCTTCCACTGGCTCACCGCCCCGCGCTCCGACGTGCTCCAGTCCTCCCCCGTGCACGAAGGCGTCTGCGAGGATCCCGCGCAGGCGCTGGAGGATCTGTACGCGAGCTACGTGGGCGGATAGGCCGAACACTCCAGACCTCGGGCTTCGGGTTCCGAGCGCATCAATTCACTGCAACCGAGATACGAAATCTGGCTTCGCGGACTCCCGGCTTCGGAGCGGACTTTGGCCGTTTCGCACGCGGCGCACCCGCTGTCGCCTTTGCCGAGCTCGAAGTCTGCCGCCGGAGCAGATCCCTCCGACCCTGTCGCTCGGGGGATGCACGGGCGGGCGCGGCGCCGTATGTTGGCGCCGCGCTCCGACGCGCGTGCTCCCCGGGTCCGCGTCGACTTGAAGGGGGACGACGGACGGGGGTGCGTCCCTGTGCGCTTTGACCATCGACAGACACGCAGGATGCAGTGACCAAATCCCGTAAGACGCACCGTCCGCTGGTGCTGGTGGCGATGGTGCTGGCGGCCTTCATGGGGGCCATCGAGGGCACCATCATCGCCACCGGCATGCCCAGCATCGCCGCCGAGATCGGCGGCTTCTCGCTGTACAGCTGGGTTTTCTCCAGCTTCCTGCTCATGCAGGCGGTGGCCATCCCCATCTTCGGAAAGCTGTCGGACCTGATGGGGCGCAAGCCGGCCTTCATCGCCGGCGTGGTGGTCTTCCTCGCGGGCTCCATCGCCTGCGGCTTCGCGACGTCGATGGGAATGCTGGTGGCGTTCCGCTTCGTGCAGGGCATGGGCGCGGGCGCGGTGCAGCCCATCACCACCACGCTGGCCGGCGACCTGTACTCGCTGGAGGAGCGCGGCCGCGTTCAGGGCTACCTGAGCAGCGTGTGGGGCGTGTCGTCCATCGCCGGGCCGCTGGTGGGCGGACTGATCGTGCACAGCGTGGGCTGGCAGTGGATCTTCTGGATGAACGTGCCGTTCGGGATCGCGGCCATCGTGCTCGTCGCGCGCTACCTGCACGAGCCCGTGCGCCACGGCGAGCGCAGCATCGACTACGCCGGCGCCGGGCTGCTGCTGGCGGCGGTGGGGCCGCTGATGCTGGCGCTCACGCAGGGCAGCGTGTGGGGATGGCCCATTGCGGCCGGCCTGCTCGCCGTCTCGGCCGTCGCCTTCGCGCTGTTCGTGCGCCAGGAGCGCCGCGCGCCCGACCCGCTGATGCACATGGAGCTGTGGGCCGACCCGCTGATCCGCAACGCCAACGTGGCGACGCTGGCGCTGGGCATCATGATGATCGGCATCATCACCTTCCTGCCCACCTTCGTGCAGGGGGTGCTCGGCCGGTCCGCCCTGGTCGCGGGCTTCACCCTCTCGGTGATGACCGTCGGCTGGCCGCTCTCGGCGTTCGCCGCCGGGCACCTGATCGTGTCGCTGGGCGTGCGGCGCATCGTGCGCGTGGGCGGGGTGACGGCGCTCGTGGGCACGGTGGCGATTGCGGCGCTGTCGGCTCGCGGGCCGGTGGGGGCGGGCGTCGGCTCGTTCGTGCTGGGGGTGGGCCTGGGGCTGCTGAGCACCACCTTCGTGGTCGCCATCCAGACCAGCGTCCCCTGGCACCAGCGCGGCGTCGCCACCGCCAGCAACATGCTGATGCGCATCCTGGGCAACGCGCTGGGCGCCGCGCTGTTCGGGGGCGTGCTCAACTTCCAGATGAGCCGCTACCTGGCCCGCACCGGCCTGTCCGGACGCGTGTCGCTGGACAGCATCCAGGACCTGATGGGCGCCGCCGCCCCCCGCAACGGCACTCTCTCGGCCGACGTGCTCGCCACCCTGCGCACAGGGCTATCCGAGAGCCTGCACGTGGTGTTCTGGGGAATCGCGCTGCTCGCCGTCGGCACGCTCGCCGCCGCCTGGCGCGTGCCGGAGATGGAGCGCGGCACGGAGGCGCTGGAGGGGATCCACGAGATGGGGGCGTGAGTCTCTCGATGGATGGCGGGCGTGCGAATCCCGTGTCCGCCATCGAAACGCCGGTTGCGAAGCGCTGGTGCAAGGGTCGGCGATGGGAGACGGGCATCGCGGATGTCTTCCACCACATGCAATGCGAACCGCGGAATTCAACGGAGTCGCGTCGACCATTGAGGCCGCTTCCACGACCGGCGTCTGGCCTACGGAAACCGGGGGGAGCCGGCATGCGGCTCCCCCCGGTTGGCGATCCCATCGAAGGTGAGGCGTCAGGGCGCGGGCTGGTCGTAGCAGGTGCCGCTGCACGGCACGCCCAGTCCCGGATGGCTGCCGCCGCCTCCGCCGCCTCCGCCGCACCCCGGGGCGCACGTCGCCGCGTAGCAGGTGCCCGCGCAGCTCTGCTCCGTGGGGCCGCAGGGCGAGCCCGCGTCGGCACACGTGTCCGAGGGTGAGCAGTCCTCCCAGTACAGCGACACGTAGCCGCGCACCGTGCCGCGTCCCGCCGGCGTGTCGTCCGCCGTGAACGACTCCACGACCAGCGCATCCAGGTCCAGGCGTATCTTCCGCATCGTTCTCCCCGTTTGGGCGTGTCCTCCCCGGCACGCATGTGCGCGCCGGGGCGTCGTATCGAAGCATCCAATCGCCAACTGGCTTCGTGCAGCGGCAATCGCGCGCCGCGGGGCAGCCGGCGTCCGCGCAGGTGCAGGTGTCGATGGGGATGGCGGTGCCCGGATCGGCCGCTGCGTGACCGCGCCTCACCTTCCCCATCGTGCCTCCCACCGCCATCACGCGCCCGGCTGCTGGCGCGGACTGCGTCGCGCGCGTATTTCATCATGATTGCCGCCGTTTCGCGCGGCGTCAAGCGAACGCCCCCCCCCACGAGTGCCAGCGCTCGCCGTAGGGTCCTTCTTCGAATTCATTGATCACGCGGATCGCGACGCCGTATCATTGGGACGGCCGGTCCGCAGCTCCACCCGCGACACCGCGCGGACCTTTCGCTACCCTGCCCACCCTCACCGACCATCGGCATGCCGAGACCCATCCTGGACCACGAGCCCTTCCAGCCGTTCGCCAAGGGCGACCAGAAGTACGACGTCGCCATCATCGGGGGAGGCGTGTCGGGCGTGTACACGGCCTGGCGGCTCAAGAAGGCGAACAAGAAGCTGAAGGTGGCGGTGTTCGAGTACGGCGACCGCATCGGCGGGCGGCTGTACAGCTACCCCATGCCGGGCATGCCCAACATCAAGGCCGAGCTGGGCGGCATGCGCTGGCTGCTGTCGCACAAGATCGTGGTGGGGCTCATCCGCAGCCTGAAGCTGCCCACGCGCGAGTTTCCCATGGGCGAGGACGGGGGAGCGAACAACCTCATGTACCTGCGCCGCCGGCAGCTCCGCGTGAGGGACCTGACGGACCCGGCCAAGGTGCCGTACCTGATGAACCCCGACGAGCAGGGGATGAACCCCGACCAGCTCCAGGCGTACGTGATGAACAGCCTGCTGCCCTTCAACAGCGAGCTGAGCGCACAGGACTGGTGGACGGTGCCCGTGCTGAACGGCACGCCGCTGTACCAGATCGGGTTCTGGAACCTGCTGTACCGCGTGCTGAGCAGCGAGGCGTACCAGTACATGTACGACGCCAGCGGCTACTACACCAACGTGGCGAACAGCACCGCGCCGCTGTCGCTGCCCATCACCGAGTACGACCCCAACAACAAGTACTACACGCTGGACGACGGCTACGAGGAGCTTCCGCGCCGGCTGGCGGCGGAGTTCGAGGCCATGGGCGGCGTCATCCACCGCAACCACCGGCTGGACTCGTTCGGGCGGCGCGGCATCGGCGGCGAGTACGCGCTGGAGCTCGTGCGCACCGAGACGTCGCCCGACGCGAAGACGGCGGACCTGCCCGGGCGGCCCACCGTGCACGTGGACGCCGACCGCGTGGTGCTGGCGCTGCCGCGGCGCTCCATCGAGCTCATCCGCTGGAACCGCATGGACGAGCCCGCGGGCGACGGGGACCACGAGCACACCCTGCGCGACCGGGTGGAGTCGGTCATCAGCCAGGCGGCGTTCAAGATGTTCCTGGGATACCCGTATCCCTGGTGGCGCGCGCTGGGCGTCAAGTCGGGCCGCACCATCACCGACATGCCCATCCGCCAGACGTACTACTTCGAGACCGAGAGCGAGGTGGGCGGCGACCCCGACAACCACAACTCGCTGCTGATGGTGAGCTACAACGACCTGGGCAGCGTGCCGTTCTGGAAGGCGCTGGAGGCCGGCCCCTGCTTCCAGGGCACGCCCAGGAGCCCGGCCAACCGCTTCCTGAGGAAGGGCGAGGACCCCGTTCCCGCGCACCGCTTCCAGATCAGCAAGGAGATGGTGCAGACGGCGCAGGAGCAGGTGAAGGAAGTGCACGGCCTGAAGTTCGTGCCCGAGCCCTACACCGCCGTCTACCACGACTGGGGCGACGACCCGTACGGCGCCGGGTGGCACGCGTGGAAGGCGGGGCAGAAGTTCTGGAAGATCATGCCCTACATGCGCGGCATTCCCGGCGAGAAGGTGCACGTGTGCGGCGAGGCGTACTCCATCGGCCAGGGCTGGGTGGAGGGCGCGCTCCAGACCGCCGAGCTGATGCTGAAGGAGCACTTCGGCCTCAAGCGCCCGGACTTCATCCCCGAGGAGTACTACGACAAGGAGATGGGGCCGTGAGCGGGGGATCGAAGAAGCAGAAGAAGGCGGACGACAAGAAGGCCTCCGCCTCCGCGAAGACGCGGGCGAAGGCGGCGAAGGGGGCCGCCTCCGCGCCGGCCGCCGTGCTCGCCTCGACGAACGCCGCCGTCGCGGCCGAAGCCTCGTCCAGCGCGGCGGGATGCACCGTCGCGCGGTACCTGGCGCAGCGGCTGGCGGAGATGGGCGTCGGCCACCTGTTCGCGGTGCCGGGGGACTACGCGGGGCACTTCCTGTCCACCATCGACAACGAGAGCGCCGCGCTGGGCATCGCGCGCGTGGGCACGTGCAACGAGCTGGAGGCGGGCTACGCGGCGGACGCGTATGCCCGTCTGCGGGGCGCGGGCGCGGTGTGCGTCACCTTCGGCGTGGGCACCTTCAGCCTGCTGAACGCGCTGGCGGGATCGTACGTGGAGCAGGTGCCCGTCGTCCTCATCGTCGGCAGCCCGGCCTCCGCTTCGCGCAACACGGAGCGGCGCGAGGGCGTGCTCTTTCACCACAGCACGGGCACGCTGAGCGCGGACGAGGACTCGGTGCGCAGCGTCACCGTGGCGCGCGAGGTGGTGCGCGACCCGCTGTGCGCGCCGGGCCAGATCGACGCGGCGCTGCGCGCCTGCCTGACGTGGCGGCGGCCGGTCTACATCGAGGTCTTCCAGAACGTGTGGAACCTGCCGTGCGAGGCGCCCCGCGGACGGCTGGAGCCGGGCTGCCTGCCGACGCTGCAGGCGTCCATCGACGCCAGCCTGGACGCGACGCTCGAGCATCTCTGGAAGGCGAAGCGGCCCGTGATCTGGGCCGGGAGCGAGGTGCAGCGCTTCGGCCTGCAGGATCTGCTGATGCAGATCGTACGCGAGACGGGCTTTCCCTTCGCGACCGACCTGCTGGGCAAGGGCCTCGTCCCGGAGAGCACGCCCGGCTTCGTGGGCGTGTACGACGGCGCGTCGGCCAACGAGAAGACCAAGCGGCTGGTGGAGAAGGCGGACTGGCTGCTGGGCCTGGGCAACCTGGTGACGGACGACTTCCTGGACCTGGTGAAGAAGAGCTACGGCACCATGTCCCTGGCCTGGAACAACTCCATCCGCGTGGGCACGGACGTGTGGGACTGCGTGCCGCTGCGCGCGTTCATGGAGGCGCTGCTGGCCCGCCTGCGTGCGCACAAGTACGGCGCGCCGGCGCGCGCGGTGATGGCGCTGGCGGCCGCGGGAGCGCCCGAGCACGCGCTCCTCTCCGCCGTGCCCGCGTCGACGCACCCATCGGCGGCGGGCGCGCGGAAGCCGGAGCCCGTCACCTACGACGCCTTCTTCCGGCGGATGAACACCTGGGTGGACGACTCGATGGTGCTGATGGCCGACACCACCATCGCGCTCTACTCCGCCGCCGAGTTGCCGGTGAACGTGGCCGACGGCTTCATCGCGCAGGCCGCATGGAACAGCATCGGCTACACCACGGGCGCCTGCCTGGGGGTGGGCTTCGCCGGCGAGCGCCGCCCCGTCGTCTTCACGGGCGACGGCGGCTTCCAGATGGTGGCGCAGGCGCTGTCCGACGTCGTCCGGGCGAAGCACGGCACCGTCGTCTTCATCTTCGACAACGAGCTGTACGGCATCGAGCAGGCGTTCGTGAACGTGAAGTACTTCACCGAGGGCCAGCCCGCCGAGGCCTTCGACCTGCTGCACGGATGGGACTACGCCCGTCTCCCCGACGTCTTTCGCGGCGGCTGGGGCGTGACGGTGCACACGATGGACGAGTTGGATGCCGCGCTGGATACCGCGCGGGCCAACACCGGCCAGCTCTCCATCATCGCGCTCAAGATCGCATCGACGGACATCACTCCGCAGATGCTGGCGCTCGCCGGGGGTTGAGCGCAGTGCTTCGGGCCGCAGCCGATGCGGCGCGATCCACGCCGGGGGATGAACCTGCGCGGCTCGTGCAACGCGAAGCCGGCTGAGGCAGGCTGGTTCCGTGCGGATCGGGCGGCCACGCCGGATCGACCGCCGGGAGGAGCCCGCGCAGGCGGACTTGGCTTCTACGGCAGCCCGGGCTTCCAGCCCGAGGTCGCGCTGACCGGTTGAAGTCGTCATCCATCGACACCAACGCGCGAACCGGCGCCGGGGCATGTTCGCCCGGCGCCGGTTCGTCGTCATCCACCATCCAGCGGTCCTGCCGGCCGGTTTCCCGCCGACGTGCCGTCCGTCACTCCGCGAGGGAGCCGATCGCCGCCGCCGAGGCAGCGTCCGCGCCGGCCGCCCACGGGTCCCCGCTCAGCCACTGCTTGTCCAGCGGCGAGAACAGGAAGACCATGCCGCCGTTGCCGATCTTGGGGATCAGCTTGTCGGCGCGGGCCGTCTCCATCGCGGGGCAGCCCTCGCTGCGGCCCGCCTTGCCCGGCGTCACGTACGGCGCCCCGTGCACCACCACCTTGCGCGGGCGGGCCGCGTCGTTGAAACGGCCGGACACGCCGTTCATCCGCATGCCCATGGAGTGGTATGCCCGGCCGCCCGTGTGCCCGGTGAAGGCGTAGGTCTCCTGGGCCACGAACAGTCCCAGCGACGACGCGTTGCTGTCCTGCACGTTGGAGAACTTCGTCGGCACGCCGTCCTTGGCGCCGGACCCCCGGCCGTGGGCCACGGTGAAGGGCCCGTCCACCACCTTCAGCGCGTCCATGTCGAACACGTACCCGCGCGGCGTGTGGCTGTCCAGGCCGTAGTCCACGAAGTACAGGTACGGCTTGCGCACCTGCTCCGGGTGGGCCGCCTTGAAGCCGTAGTACGCCTGGAACGCATACTTCAGCGCGTCCGGGTGGCTCTGCTTCGACACGAGGTTCACCAGCGCGTGCAGCGCGCCCTGCACCTTCGCCGCCCGGACGTTCGCCGCCGCGGTGGCGGCCGTCGCCGGGGCCGAGCGGACGGCCGAAACGTCAAGGCGCGCCGGGGCGTTCGTGAAAGCGCTCGCCACCGAGGCCCCGCCCGCATCCGCGTCCGCGTGCCGGGCGCGGTCCAGGGCGGAGCCGGGCGAGCCGTGCGAGAGCGCGATGCCGAGACCCAGGCTCAGCGCCGCGGTCCCCATGGTCAGGTTCTGTAGCTTCAGGCGCATGTATCCCCCTCGGTTCGACGGGCGCATCCCAAACGGACGGCGCTCGGAATCGGGCGTGACTGGGCGGGGGCGATGCGGGATTCTCCCCGCGCCGGCCGCCGCGTACGTTCATTGTAAGTCGTTGTGATGATGCAATTTAACGCAGAAACATCCGAAAAGCAACCCGCCCGGCGCGGACCAGGTCCACTCCGGGCGGGCTGCTGCGCCGTCTCTCGCGTTCCGGGGCTACGGGAGGCGCATGGTGAGGGAGGACGGCCGGCTCGAAGCGGACACGGCCTTGTTCAGGCGCTCCAGCAGGCTCGGCTTCTTCGCGTTCCACTCGCGCAGGTCGTCGATGCGCGCCTCCGCCTGGGCGAGCCGCCCCTCGCGCGCCGCCAGCTCGCGCAGGTCGCGGACGAGGGCCACCGCCTCGTCGTAGCGCTTGGGCTGCTTGGTCGCGATCAGCGCGTCCACCCGCCGCCAGGCGTCCTCCTCCGTCGCGGCAAGGATGTCGAGGCAGCGCTCGTGGTTGGCGGCCAGCGCCGCCTCCAGGCGGGCCTTCTTCCGCGCCTTCCGCTCCTCGTCCACGCGCCGCCGCTCGTCGCGCATGGCCTCTGCCGCGTCCAGCAGCTCCTTCACGGTGCGCCGCGGCGCGGCTCCGGCGGGCGCCTCCCTCCCCAGCGTCCCGGCGTGCCGGCGAACGAGGTCGGCGCGCACGGCGCCCTCCTCGCCCCGCATCACGCGGACGAGCAGCGACATGCGCTCCGTTTCCGGTAGCGTCGCGAGCCACGCCTCCACGGCCACGCCCTCGGGGGCCGGCGGCGCGTCGGCACTGGCGGCCGCGGCGACGCGGACCAGGTCTTCGTCGATGCGCAGGAAGCCGGCGAACGCCTGCTGCGCGGCCGAGAGGGTGCGCAGCCCGGGCGGCACCGCCGGCTCCCGCTCGGCACCGTCGTGCTCGAAGGAGGCATCCTGCGCCCAGAGCAGCCATCCGAGGTAGAGGGCGCGGTGGTCGCCGGCGGCGATCTCGGTGCGGACGGGGAGGATGGCCGACAGCAGGCCGGTGCCGTCGTCCTCCCACTCACCGCTCTCGTCCTCCGAGCGGTACGACAGCACCACGTGCTCCCCGTCGGCGGAGGCCGATGCGACCTCGCCCGGGCAGAAACGGGCCCCCGTCTCCGCGTCCAGCATCTGCAGCGGCAGGCGCAGCATCAGCTCGTGCGTGCCCCAGTTGGCGAGGTACAGGAAGCCGTCGAACCAGCGCTGCATCCAGCCGAACGCATCGCCCTTGAAGTCGCCCCACTCGTACGAGTTCACGAAGCTGCGCGAGGTGATGGCCGCCCGCGTCGACACCGCCCGCATGCGGCGGCGGTCCTCCTCGGTCAGCGCGCGGTCGACGGCCTGGAACTCGTAGTACTGGTACTCGCTCACGGATTCCCTCCGGTCTGGGGATGGGACGCGAGCGGGCAGATTGCGTCGCGGCGTGGCCGCTGTCAACTTGTGCTCGAGCCGGCCCGCACGCGGCCCCCCGTCCGCATGCCGAACACCCCTGGAGCGACCGCCCATGCCGACGTCCCCGCCCTACCTTCCCCCACTCGACCAGCTCGTCGCGCTCGGCGATCCCACCGAGATCGGCGAGGACTGGCCGGACTACCCGGCGATGGGCATCGCCGCCGAGCACGTACCCGAGCTGATCCGCATGGCGCGCGACCGGGACATGCTGAAAGCCGACGCCGAGACGCCCGAGGGGTGGGCGGGGCTGCACGCGTGGCGCGCGCTGGGCCAGCTTCGCGCCCCGTCCGCCGCCGTGCCGCTGCTTCGCCTGATGGTGCGCGAGGCGGACGAAGACAACGACTGGGCGATGGAGGAGATTCCCGTCGTGCTCGGGATGATCGGGCCGCCCGCGCTGGAGCCCCTGCAGGAGATGCTGCCGCTGCTGGCGCGCGAGGACGAATGGTCCGTCACCGCCGCGGTCGGGAGCGCGCTGGTGAAGGTGGCGAAGCATTTTCCCGACACCCGCGACGCGGTGGTCGCGGCCCTTGCCCGCCAGCTCGAGTCGGCGCGGCAGCAGGACGCGACCACGAACGCGTTCCTGGTGTCGAACCTCCTCAGCCTGTCGGCCGTGGAGGCGGCCGCGGTGATGGAGGCGGCGTTCGCCGGGGAGGAGGTCGACGAGGCGGTGGTCGGCGACTGGGAGGACGTGCAGATCTCGCTGGGCCTGCGGACGGAGCGCAGCACTCCGCGGCGCAGGATCGACTTCGGCCTTCCGAAGGATTTCCTCGGCCGCCAGCCGCCGCGCAGCGCGCCGAAGCCGCCGACGAAGACCAAGCAGCAGCGCAAGGCCGAGAAGGCCGCCCGCAAGCGCAACCGGAAGAAGCGCTGAGCACGCCCCCCGCGATCCCGGTGGAATCGCTCGGAGACGACGAACCGCCCGGCGGGAAGATCCCCACCGGGCGGTTCGTGTGTCGAGCAGTTCTCAGATCCGGGGCGCTCGCGATGCGGTGCGGGCGACGCGCCGCCGCGGCTATCCGTTCGCCGAGCCGGCCTCCGCGCTGTCGCCGTGGGCCCAGGGGTCCTCGCTCAGCCACGCTCCGTCCAGCGGCGAGAAGAGGAACACCAGGGCGCCGTTCGCCAGCGTGGGGATCAGCTCCTGCGCGCGCCCGGGCTCCATCGCGGGGCAGCCCTCGCTGCGTCCGGCCTTGTCGGGAGCGACGTAGGGCGCGCCGTGCACCACCACCCCGCGCGAGCGAGCCCGGTTGTTGAACGCGCCCGACAGCCCCGTCAGCCGCAGCCCGATGGAGCGGTACAGGCGGCCGCTGTTGTGGCCGGTGAACGAGTACGTCTCCTGCGCCAGGAACAGCCCCAGCGACGTGGCGGCGCTGCCGTTGCGGTTGGAGAAGCGCGTCGGCACGCCGTCACGCCCGCTGGACGAGCCGCGGCCGTGCGCCACGGTGAAGGGCCCGTCCACCACGCGCAGGGCCTCCATGTCGAACACGTATCCGCGCGGGGTTCGGCTGTCCAGGCCGTAGTCCACGAAGTACAGGTACGGCTTGCGGACCTTCTCGGGATGCGCGGCCTTGAAGTTGTAGTAGGCCTCGAACGCCAGCCGCAGCGCCTGCGGGTGGCTCTGCTCCCGGACGCGCGCGCCCAGCACGCCCAGCGCCGAGTGCACCCGCGCCTCGCGCGAGTAGCCCAGCCCCGTCTCGATGCCCACGCCGTTCAGCACGGCGCGCGCGGCCTTCCACGCGTTCTGCGCGGGCAGCGGAGCGTTCGCGGGCACGGCGGCGGCGGTCGACGGAAGGCGGCGGGCGCGGAGGGTGGCCGCGTCGAGGACGTGGTGCGGAAGTGCGCCGCTGACTCCCAGGCAGAAGCCGGCGGCGGCGAGCACGTGCAGGTTTGAGCGCATGTCCTGGCAGCGCTTCCGAGCACGCGAGCACGGGGCCCACGCGTGAAAGCAGGTCGGGCGGATTGTCGTGGCGGATGCCCACGCGGGGGACGTACGCACCGGGGAGGTGCACGGGCCGCGAAGACGTATGTGCCGGGGATCGAAGACCATAGACCCCCCAGCCGGCGAGAGGTTCCACACTCGCCGCCGCCCATCGCGAAATCGCCGGAACGGCGACAGATTCGTTCGATCGACGCCGCCGTCCCGGAGACGGGAGGCCCCGCGTTCTCAGCGGAACCGGGCGTGGCAGTTCAAACCAGGTGGCGCGGTCGATCGCCCGCGATGACCAGCGATCCGGATCGTCCCGTCGAGCACGTTCGCGGGGCGCCGGCTCACGCCGCCGGGACGCACCACATCCAACCGGAGCAGCGCGCATGCATCCCCTGGCCACCATCGGCTACGAAGACACGACCGTGGAGCGCTTTCTCGACACGCTGAAGGCCGCGGGCGTGGACCTGCTGGTGGACGTGCGCGCCGTCGCCGGCAGCCGGCGGCCGGGATTCGCGAAGACGAAGCTGGCGGCCAACGTGGGCGGCATCGGCATCGAGTACCTGCACCTGCGCGCCCTGGGCACCCCCGCCGACGGCCGCGCCGCCGCCCGCGCCGGCCGCCACGACGAGATGAAGGCCATCTTCCAGCAACACCTCGCCACGCCGGAGGCGCAGGACGAGTTGGAGACGCTCGCCGGCCTCGTCCGCGCCGGCCGCCACGTCTGCCTGCTCTGCCTGGAGGCCGACCCCGCGCACTGCCACCGCACCCTGGTCGCCGCCGCCCTCAAGGAGCTCGTCCCGATCGAGGTGACGAACCTCCGCCCGCAATGAGTCGGACCGCATCCCCGCGGCTCGTGGGACTCCGCCCTCCCGGTGTCGAATCGAGAGAAGACGCAGGGTCGATGGACGGTGGATGGAAGAAGCCCGGCGAGGACGGTTGTCCTTGCCGGGCTTCGATTCGTCGGTCGATGATGGGCGCTGAGGGATTCGAACCCCCGACCCCCTCGGTGTAAGCGAGGTGCTCTGAACCAGCTGAGCTAAGCGCCCGTGGGGTCCGCCGTCAGCGGATGATGCCGAGCGGGATCAGCACCGTGTAGCCCAGCACCAGCAGCAGCGGAGCGGCCACGATGGAGCCCTGCGACAGCAGCACGTACCCCAGCACGATGGTGAACAGCCCCGCCGCGAGCAGCGCGAGGTTCTGCACCGAGAAGCGCACCTCGGCCTCGGCCTCGGGCGCGGCGACGGCGGTGGTGCGCGTCTGCTGGATGGCGGGTGTAGGTCTGGGCATGCGACGAAGCTACCGGGTGGAATATTCCGCGTCAACCCCGCGGCGCGCTCGCTCGGAGGGGCCGCCGGACCCGCGGATGCGCGCGTTCGCGAGGCTCGGTGGAGGGCGGGCCGCACCTCACTCGTCGGGCGGCGGCGCCTCGGAGAGCGGGTACTCGACCCCCACCAGCTCCGGCCGGTGCGGCGGCAGCATGCGGGTTTCCGCGGCCATCTCGGCCAGGATGCGCCGCGACTTCCGCCGGCGCGGGATCCAGATCAGCAGCACCAGCGCGGTGATGATCAGCCCGATGGGCGCGGCGGAGGTGAGCGCCGACATCCAGCCGTAGTGCAGCCGCACCCAGTCGCGCCACTCCGTCTCCACGTGCCCCGTCGTGGTGCCGAAGGTGGCCCGCAGCGCGACTTCCAGCGTGCCCCGCTCCCGCCAGCTGGCGAGCAGCACCTCGAAGCCGTGCTCCCCGTTGCGCTGCTGCAGGTACTGCACGGCGGTGGCGGACAGCAGGTAGGCCAGCCGCGCGCGGTCGGCGCCCTCGGGCCAGCCCAGCTCCAGCGAGTCCAGCGGCGGCGCCTTCCCCGCCGCGATGGCCACGCGCAGCTTCCACGCGCTCTCCGCGTCCAGGCCGCCCGATGCGATCTCGGCGTACCCCTCGTCGAACCAGCGCGGCACCGGGCGGCCCAGGTAGGCGTTCAGCGCCAGGTGCGCCACCTCGTGGCGGATGAGCTGCACCGAGCCCCCCGGCTCCCGCGCCGACGCCCACCCCGGCAGCACGATCTCGCGCCGCTCGGGGATGGCGATGCCGCCCGCCCACTCCGGCGCCGCGTCGTCCGTCAGCCGGCGGAACGCGGCCGGGTCGGGCGCGAGCAGGATGGTCGTCCCCGCGGGCGCCCCGCGCCGCCCGATGCCCGCCAGCCGCATGGGTTGCCGCGCGATCGCCAGCACCTCCTCCGCCCGCCCGCGCTGCCCCGGCCAGAACACCACGCGCACGCCCCCCGCCGCCACCTGCTCCTGCGCCCGCACGTCCGCGTGCGACGCGAGCACCAGCGCGCCGGCCAGCACACAGCGTCCGGCGACCGAACGAACGAAGGCTGCGATCCGGGAGAGGGGCAAACGGCTCCGGAGATGGGAAGCGGCGAAGGACCCGCAGCCATACTCCCGCCAGGTACCCCGGGTTCCGCGCCGGACGTCCACCGGCACGGTCGCCACAACGGACTTCAACCGCGCGCACCACCATCCCATCGCCCGAATGCGCCGTTCGCAGGCGCCTGCCCAGGGAGCGCCGGCCGGGGCTCGGAGGAAAGAACTCCGAGCGCAGCGACATTGTTCTTTCCGGAGAGCCGCGGCCGCGCGACCGCCCGCGCCGCGCGCCGATCCCCGCCGGTCCCAGCCGGTCCGGACGAGCAAGGGCGCCCGATCCCGAAGACCAGGCGCCCAACGCCGTCCATCCAATTCGGGAACCGGCCGAAGCCGCTTACGCGAACTCCACCACCTGCCCCTTCTCCAGCTTCGCCAGCGCCTTCGCGCAGCGCTCGCCCCACAGGTTGAAGCGGTTGGTCTCCATCCCCGTGCGCCACGAATCCGCGGCCTGCGCCAGGTTGCCCTCCAGGTAGTAGGCGTGGCCCATCTCCCAGTACGCCTCCAGCATGTTGGGGCCCAGCTCCAGCGTCTTGCGGAAGAAGGAGCGCGCGTCGTCGTACATCTCGCGCTCCAGGTACACCAGGCCCATGTAGAAGTTGGCGTACAGCGTGGCCTTGCGGTCCGAGTCCAGCCGGATCACCCGGGACAGGTGCTCGATCGCCTCGCCGAAGATCTCCTTCTTGAGGCAGATGTAGCCCAGGTTGACGCGCGCCAGGGGGTTGTTGGGATCCTTGCTGAGCACCTTGTAGTAGGTGTACAGCGCCTCGTCGTACTGCTCGCGCAGCATCTGCGCCCAGCCCAGCAGGCTCTCCGCCTGGGGATCGTTGGGCGCCAGCTCCAGGGCGCGCTCCAGCTCCTTCACGGCGCGCGCGTGGTCGCCGGCGGCGATGGCGCTCCAGCCGCGCTCCACGTAGGTGGAGCTGCCCAGGTGGTCGGACCGCGTGGTCGCGGGCGCCGCGGCCGCGGACGCCTTCGCCGTCGCCGCGGCGGCCGCGGCGATCTGCTTGTAGCGGTCCACCAGCTCGCGGATGCGCTCCCGGAAGCCGGTCAGGTGCTCCAGCGCGGCCTCCGTCTCGCGGAACAGGCCCACGATCTCCTGGCGCACCTTCTCGCGCTCCGACGGCCGCACCTGCTCCAGCTCGCCCTGGATGCGCTGGTAGCGGGCCTCGTACTCGGCAAAAAGCTCTTCCGTGCTCATCCCTTCGCGGTCCGTCCCTTCGCCTTCGGTGCCCCGGCCGCCGCCCCGCCCTCGCCGTCTCCGCCGTCTCCGCCCCCTTCGCTTCCCGCGTCCGCCACCGCCCCGGCGGGGACCTGCGCCTGCACGCCCTCGTCCGCCCCGCCGCCGGACGCCATGTCCGCCTCCAGCAGCGCGATGCGCTCGTCGCTGGACAGGATGCGGTCCATGTCCACCAGCACGATCAGCCGACCCTCCAGCCGCACGATGCCGCGGATGAACTCGGCGGCCAGGCCCTTCACGTACTTGGGCGCCGGCAGGATGGCCGTCTCGGGCACGCGGAGCACCTCGGTGACGGAGTCCACGATCAGGCCCAGGCGCTCTCCCTGGAACTCCACCAGCACGATGCGCGTCTCGTCGCCCAGCGAGGTGTCGGCCACCTCGAAGCGCTTGCGCAGGTCCACCACGGGCACCAGCGCGCCGCGCACGTCCAGCACGCCTTCCACGAACGGGGGGGCCTTGGGAACCGCCGTCACCTCGGTGTGGCGCAGGATCTCGTGCACGGCGAACACGTCCAGCCCGAACTCCTCGCCGCCCACGCGGAAGGTGACGAGCTGAACCTGCGGCACCGACTGCCGGACGTTTCTCACGTGGGCTCCCGCGGGGAGAGAGTGGTCTGCTCGCGGAGGATCTCCGCCAGGTCGACGAGGGTGTAGAGCGTGCCGTCCATGTGCGCCACCGCCGCCACGTACGCGTCCGAGCCCGGCGCGGGGCGCAGGACGCCGGGGGGAAAGGTCACCACGTCGCGCACGTAGTCGGCGGCCACGCCCACGCGGCGCTCGTCCGCCTCCAGCACCAGGATGGTGGAGAGGCGGCCGCGGTCCAGCGCCAGCGACAGCAGCGGCGCCACGTCGATCACCGGGATCAGCTCGCCGCGCAGGCGCACCACGCCCAGCAGCCGCGGCGGCATGTCGGGCAGCGGGTGGATGCGGCGGCCCGTGACCACCTCCTCCACCAGCAGCACGTCGCAGGCGTGCGTCTCGCCCCCCAGCTCGAAGGCGATGGCCTGCACCGGCAGGTCGGCGGCGATGCGCTCGCGGAAGCCCGCGCCCAGGGCCGCGCTCACGTGCCCGCCCGCTCGGCCGGCCGCGCGCCGGCCGAGACGCCCGCGCCGATGGCGTCCGCGATGCGGTCCAGCGGCAGGATGTGGCGCGCAGACTCGGCCGCCGCCTGGGGCATGCCGTAGATGACGGAGCTGGCGCGGTCCTGGACGATCCCCGTGCCGCCGGCGTCCACCATGGAGCGCAGCCCCTCCGCGCCGTCGCGCCCCATCCCCGTCAGCACCACGCCCACAGAGCGCCCCCCGTACACGTCCGCCACGCTGCGGAACAGGTGGTCCGCCGCCGGGCGCACGCCCCAGAGCGTGGGCGCCCGGTCCAGCGCGATGCGGACGGCTCCGCCGGCGTCCCGGGCAACGCGCATGTGGAAGTCGCCAGGGGCCAGGTACACGTGGTCGGCCCGCACCGTCTCGCCGTCCTCGGCCTCGCTCACGGGCAGGCGCGCCATCCCGTCCAGCCGCTCGGCCAGCGTGCGCGTGAAGCGCGGGGGCATGTGCTGCACGATGAGCACGGCCGCCCCCAGCGGCGCGCGGATGCGGGGGATCATCTCCGCCAGCGCCCGCGGGCCGCCCGTGGAGGCGGCGATGGCCACGGCGAACTCGGGCGCGCCGCCCTCGGGCAGGCGCGCCGGCGGGTGCGGGGGCTGCGCCGCGCCCAGCCGCGGTACGTGCACGCGGATGTTGGAGAGGTTGGCCGAAGCCGCGGCGCGCAGGGCCGCCAGCAGGCGGTCCGCCACCGTCTCCAGGTTCAGCGAGATCGTGCCCGAGGGCTTGGCCACGAAGTCCACCGCGCCGTAGTCCAGCGCGCGCATGGTGGCCTCGCCCCCTTCCGTGGTGTGCGCGGAAAGCATCACCACGGGGCGGGGGGTCTCGCTCATGATGTAGCCCAGCGCCGCCAGCCCGTCCAGGCCGGGCATCTCCACGTCCAGCGTGACGATGTCGGGGTTCAGCTGGTAGATCTTGCGCAGCGCGTCGTTCCCGTCCCGCGCGGTGCCCACCACGCGGAACTCCGGGGCGCTCGAGACCATGTCGCTGATGACGCGCCGCATGAAGGCGCTGTCGTCCACGACCAGGACCGAGTGCTTCCGGGCGGGAGCGTCAAAGGACAATGTCGGGCCTCCCCACGGAGGTCACCACGATGCGCGACTCGCCGATCCAGTAGCGCACCGAGCGGCCGTAGTCACGGCCGACCTCCTCGGCCAGGATGGGGATGTTGGCCTTCTTCAGCGCCTCGCGGGACGCGCGGATGTTGCGCTCGCCCATGTTCAGCGAGCCCGGGCCCATCAGCGAGGTGAACATCGACGCGCCCCCCACCAGCCGCGCCTCCAGCCGCGACGCGCTGCCGCCCAGGGCGCGGATCTCGTCCATCAGCAGGGGCACGGCGCTGGTGGCGAACTTGCTGGGGTTGCTGGCGTCGCGGGCCAGGGAGGGCTCCGGCAACAGCACGTGCGCCATCCCCCCCACCAGGGTCGCGCGGTCGTGCAGCATGATGGCCACGCACGAGCCCAGCCCCAGGGTGATGAGCGTGTCCTCGCGTCCCCCCACGGCGTGCTGGGCCACCTTGACGAAGGTCTGTCTTGCCGTCATGCGGGCCTCTGGAAGATGCGCTCGCGGTTGTTGAGGGACCGGAACAGCGTCCGCGCCGGCCCGATCAGCGTCTCCACCTTGCCCAGCACCAGGAACCCCCCGGGAACCAGCGCCTCGAAGAACCCCTTGAAGAGGCGCTCCTGGATCTCGCGGTCGAAGTAGATCACCACGTTGCGGCAGAAGATCAGGTTCTGCTCCGGGGGCGGCGCCTCCGAGATCAGGTCGCGCCGCTGGAAGGCGACCCCGCGCTGCGCCTCGGGGCGGATGCGGTACGGCGGCCCGGGCGAGAACCAGCGCTCGCGGATGGGCTCCGGCGTCTCCTGCAGCGACAGGTCGGGGTACTCGCCGCGCTTGGCCGTCTCCAGGCTCTTGCGGTCGATGTCCGTGCCCAGGATCTGCACCCGCGCCATCTCGGCCGCGCGGCCGTTGCGCTCCGTCCACTCGCGCAGCAGGATCGAGACCGTGTGCGCCTCCTCGCCGCTGGACGAGCCCGCGCTCCACACCTTCAGCTGGGGCGTCTTCATGGCGAAGAGCGCCGGCACCACCTGCTCCTCCACCGCCGTCCACGTCTCCAGGTTGCGGAAGAACTTGGTGACGTTGATGGTGAGCGTGTCCAGCAGGATGTCGTACTCGCCCGGCTCGCGGTCCAGCAGCTCGCCGTACTCGGTGAAGCTGTGCCGGCCGCGCGCCCGCATGCGCACCGCGATGCGGCGGCGCAGGCACTTGTCCTTGTAGAACTGGCAGTTGAAGCCGCGGTCGCGCTCGATCTTCTGCTTCAGCCGCTCCAGCGCCTCGTCGTCGCCCTCCAGCGAGAAGGGGTGCAGCGCGAACGGGGGCACCGGGGGGGGAGTCGCGCTCATCGCAGCACGTTCTCCACCAGCTCCAGGTTGGTGCGCACCACGGTGTTGCGCGGGTTCAGCTCCAGGGCCCGGCGCCACAGCCTCACCGCCTCCTCGCGCTCCATCTTCTTGTAGTGGATGTTGCCCAGGCGGAAGTACACGTCGTCGCCCAGGTCGGGATCGAGCTTGATGGCCCGGCGGTACGCCGCCGACGCCTCGTCGTAGGCGCTCCGCCGGTACAGCGCGTCGCCCAGCGACTTCTCGGCCTGGGGCAGGTCGCCGTCCTCCTCCGCGGCGCGGCGGTAGGCGGCCTCGGCCTGCTCCCAGTCGCCCCGGCGCTCGCGCACGGCGCCCAGGTGCAGGTGCACGGCGGCCGAGTGCGGGTGGAGCTGCGCCCCCTCCTCGCCCAGCTTGGCAGCCGCGTCCAGCCGTCCCGCCGCCGCTTCCGCCAGCGTGGCGAAGGCGAAGTACGCCGCCGGCGGCCGCACCTCGCCCAGGGCCTCGCGGTACGCGGCGAACGCCTCGGCCGCGGAGTGCACGTCCTCGCCCTTCAGCAGCAGGATGGCGCGAGACAGAAGCACCTGGGGCCGCTTCGGGGCCATCCGCGCCGCCTCGTCGATGGCGAAGCGCGCGTCCGGCAGGCGGCCCATGCGCTCCAGCGCCAGCGACATGTCGTGCAGCGCCGGCGCGCGGGCGCCGCCCAGCTCGATGACCTCCTTCAGGTACCGCATGGCGAAGCGGTCGTCGCCCTTGCGCAGGCCGATCAGCGCCAGGTGGAAGCGCGAGTCCAGGCTCTGCGGCTGGAGCTCGGCCACGCGGCGGAACTCGCGGGTGGCTTCCTCGTACATCCCCGTCTTGTAGAAGGCGATGCCCAGGTTGCGGTGCTCGTCGATGCGCGCCTGCGGGATCTCGCGCGCAGGCTCCACCGCCCGGCGGCCCACGGGGTGCGCGAAGCCGGCCTGGATGAGCCCGAACAGGGACTTGCCCACGTCGAACTCCACCATCCCGCTCTCCTCCACCACGTCCTGCACCGTGCGCTTCCCGTCGATGAGCGGTAGGATCTTGAGCTGCTCGTCGGACAGGTCCATCCCCTCCACCGGCTTGGAGCGGTCCACCTCGAACACCAGGTCGAGGGAGGAGATCTTCTTCTCGATGATGCTCCACTCGTCGATCCGCCGGGCGCCCTCCAGCAGGAGGTTCTCGGGGTTGATCGACACCAGCATGGCGCCTTCGTCGGGCCGCTGCTCGGCCTCGAAGTAGAACGAGCCCTGCGACCACGTGAAGAGGAAGTAGACCGCCTCCTCGATCTGGATGCGGATGTACTGCTCCAGCTGCTCGCGGGTGATGGCCCCGCGCCGGATCAGGATCTCGCCCAGGCGCAGGCCCGGGTGCTGCGCCTGGTCCTCGATGGCCGCGCCCAGCTCCGTGGCACGGACGAGGCCGTTCTTCACCAGCAGGTCGCCCAGCCGGTCGCGCCGGTTGACGATGGAGGCGTAGGTGATGCGCCCCTTGTCGAAGTAGATGTAGCCGAAGTTGGAGCGGTCCGTGACGGCCAGGCACCCCGTCTTCTGCCCCATCGCCAGCAGCTGCAGCACGTCGGGGAGCGAGGCCTCGCGAAGGTTTCCCTTGATCGCCATCAGCCGATCTCCTCGATCAGGCGCTCGTCCAGCGCCACCCACGACCAGGCCAGCTTCTCCCGGTTGAAGAACCAGCGGTCCACCGCGGGCCCCGTCTCCTTCACGGGCTCCTCGGGCGACGCGGCGGCCTTCGCCGCGGCCGTCTCCAGCGAGTGCAGCAGCGCCTCCGCCTCCACGACACGGTCGGGGTCCGAGAGCAGGGGGTTCTCGTCCGCCCGGGGATCGAGCGCGCGGATCTTCTCCGCCGCCACCCGCAGCCGCCGCACATCCTCCCCGAAGCGCTCGATGAGCGCGCCCACGTCGGGCGCGGAGTCCGTCTCCAGCGCGGACTCCAGGCGGCGGGTTCGCACGCCCTCGCCCTCCCAGCGCAGGATGGCCTCGGCCAGCGTGCGCCGCCAGGGCGCAGCCTCCACCAGCTGCTCCACCGTGAAGGCGATGTCCGACAGGAAGGCGCTGAACTCGTCCGGCACGGCGGGCGCGGCCACCTCGGGCTCGAACACCTCGCGCACCTCGCCCGGGGTCAGCAGGCGCCCGGCCACCTTCTGGCGCTCGGAGATGCGCTCCAGCGCCACCTCCAGCGGGTGCGCGCCGTCGAAGGGAAGGCCCGCCAGCACTTCCGGCACGCCGGGCGCCAGGCGCAGGCTTCCCTCCTCCACCCGGCGGCGCACCATCTCGGCGCGCGTGTCCGCCTCGGGCGAGGCGATGTCCACCGTCAGCCCCCCTGCAAGGCGCGAGCGCAGCGACTCGTCCAGCTCGCCGATCTCCACGGGCGGCCGGTCGCCCGCGAGCACGATCTGCGCACCGCCGCGGTCGATCTCGTCCCAGAGCCGCAGCAGCTCCTCCTGCGTGCGCGTCTTCCCGGCGAGGAACTGCACGTCGTCCAGCAGCACCAGGCCCACGTCCAGGTAGCGGTCGCGCCACGGCTCCAGCGCGCCCGCGGACACGGCGGAGGTGAGCGCGTCCACCATCTCCTCGGCCGTCTGGTACAGCACGCCCAGGTCGGGGCGCACCACCAGCGCCAGGGTGCCCACGGCGTGCAGCAGGTGCGTCTTGCCCACGCCCGGGCCGCCGTACACGAAGAGGGGGTTGTAGCTGGTGCCGGGCGACTCCGCGGCACGCCGGGCGGCGGCCGCGGCCATGCGGCTGCCGGGGCCCACCACGAAGGTGTCGAAGGTGAAGCGGGGGTCCTGCAGGAACGTCATCGTCTACTCCACGGCCCTTCCGAAGCGCTGCGAAAGCCGCCGGAGCACCTGCTCGCTGATGCCGCGCAGCGTGTCGAACACGCCGGCGCCCGCCAGCGACCGGGCCTCGTAGCGGGGCAGGTCGCGGTAGTTGAGCAGGTCGTCCATCTCGTCCAGCGAAAGCACGTCCGGCAGGTCGCGCTTATTGTACTGCAGCACGATGGGGATGGTGCGCGGGTCCACCCCCTGCTCCAGCAGGTTCACCTGCAGGTTGCGGAAGCTCTCGATGTTCTCGTCCTGCTGCGCCCGCTGGCTGTCGGCCACGAACACCACGCCGTCGGCGCCCTGCAGCACGAGCTTGCGGGTGGCGTCGTAGTACACCTGCCCGGGCACCGTGTAGAGCTGGAAGCGCGTCTGGAACCCGGAGATGGAGCCCAGGTCCAGGGGCAGGAAGTCGAAGAACAGGGTCCGGTCGGTCTCGGTGGCGAGCGAGACCATCCGGCCCCGGCGGTCCTCGGGAACCTGGGCGTGGATGTACTGCAAGTTCGTCGTCTTCCCGGACCGGCCCGGTCCGTAGTAGACGATCTTGCTGGTGATCTCGCGGGTCGAGTAGTTGACCAGGGACATTTAGCTCGCTCGCTGTACGGCGCGCGCGGACGTCCATCCGCCGCGCCCCTCCGCCCGTGCCGCCGCCGTCACGTTGCGCCGAAGAAATGGTCCAGCCCCGCCTCCAGGTCGCGCTCGAACTGCGCGGCGTCGGTGGTGGGGCGCGCCTGGCTCCAGCCCGGAAGCTTCTGCACCTCCTCCACCAGCCGCGCGTAGAACACCTGCACCAGCCCCAGCGACGAGTCCTCGCCGAACACGGTGATCAGGATCAGCTCCTCGGAGGGCGTCTGGAAGGGGCCGATGAACACCTGCCCCGCGGCGCCGCCCTGGTGCAGGTGCTTGAAGCCCGGCATCCCCAGGAGCTGCGCCACCGCTCGGGACGAGGCGTGGATGCCCGCGCCCAGCGCCGCCACCCCCATCACGTCCAGCGCCCGCGCGAAGCCCCGCTGCGCCAGCACCTGCCCGCTCCCGTTGATGAGCAGCACCAGCCGCACGGCCGCCTCGCGGGCGAAGGTGTCCACGGGACCCTTCAAGTCGCCGATGAACTCTTCCAGGTCGCCGCGCCTCACGCCAGCGCCTCCGCCACGCGCGCCGCTTCCAGCCGCACCAGGCCCACGTTCACCCAGCTTTCCGCCACCACCACCAGCAGCAGGTCGCCCAGCCCGGGGGGCGCGGCGGCGAAGAGCAGCCCCTCGTCGGCCTCCACCTGCAGGTAGGCCGCGGCGCCCAGCTCGGCCGCCTGCACGCTCCTGCGGGCGCGGCGAAAGAGCGAGGCCACCAGCGCCGCCACGGCGGGCCCGGCGATGCCGATCATCAGGTCGGCCTCCACGATCAGCCCGTCGTCGGCCGCCACGATCATGCTGCCGCGCACGCCGCGCACGCGGTTCACGCTGTCCAGCAGCGGGGTGAAGGCGCTCATGGCCCGCCTCCCGCGCCCAGCCAGCGCGCCGCCGCGTCCCGCGCCCGGGCCGCCAGCCGCAGCACCCATCCGGTCGGCACCTCGCGCCGCGCCGCCACCGCCAGCATCCCGCCGTCCGCCACGGGCGCCAGCCGCACCGTCGCCTCCGGCGTCTCCAGCAGGATGCCGCGCCAGGCACCCATCCCCAGGTGCTTCACGGCGCGCTCGGCCTCGGACGAGGCGCCGGACAGCACCGCCGCCACCTCGGGCGCGCGGTCGCGGCCGTTCACCGTCATCTCGCCCGCGATCACGTAGCCCTGCTCGTCCAGCAGGATCGCGCCGACCACCCCGCGCTCCGCCCCCAGCGCCGCGAACTCGTCCTGCAGCGAATCCCAGCGCGGCGGCCCGCCCGCCGCTCCGGCGGCAGTCCCCGCAGCCGCGCCGGCTTCACCCGCGGCCATCGGACGGTCGGTCGATGCGCTCCCACCCGCGTTCCCGGCCGGCGGAGCGGCGGAGGTCGATCCACCCCTCGCGGCGGCAGCCGACGGAGCGGAGTCGACGGTCCGGTTCAAGTCCGCCGAAGCCATCGATCCTCCAGACACCGCCGAGCCGCCGACGTTCGATCCGGCCGCCGTCCCTCCACCGACTCCACCGACTCCACCGACTCCACCGACTCCGCCGACTCCGCCGCCGGTCGAGTCCGCCGCCGGGGGAGGTGCGAGGGCGGCGCTTCCCGTGGACCCGGGCGAAGCGGGCGCCGGGCCGGGGCGGGCCATCGGGGCGGAGACGGCGGCGTTCGTCCGCGCCAGGTCGAACGCGGAGCGGAGCTCTGCGTCGTCCGGGGCGTCGGCCACTGCGCGTTCGAGGTGGCGCACGGCGGCGGGCCAGTCGGCGCGCTCCACGCACAGCATGCCGATGGCGCGGCGGGCGGCGCGGTGGTCGGGGGACAGGCGCAGCGCGATGTCCCACTCGTCGAACGCCTTCACCGGCTCGCCGCCCTCGGCGTAGATCACGCCGAGCAGGTGGTGCGCCTCCACGTTCTCCGGGTTGCGCTCCAGGCCGCGGATGCACAGGCGAAGCGCGGCGTCGCGGCGTCCCTGCTCGCGATAGGACTCGGCGAGGGGGAGGAAGGCCAGGTTCCCGGGGTCGCGGGCCACCTCCTCGCTCCACTGGCGCACCTGCGTGGGCGTGGCGCTCATTCGCCGGCCTCCTCCAGCACCATGCGAAGCTCCTGCGCGGCGGAGAGCGCGCGGGCGGCCACGTCCTGGCGGCGCGCGTCGGCATCGCCCAGGCGCAGGTAGTTCTCCCACGCCTCCAGCGAGCGCGCCAGGTCGCCCGTGTGCGCGCTGGCGAAGCCCAGGTGGTAGTGCACGTGCGGCGAAAGCGGGTCCAGCGCCGCCGCGCGTCCGAGGGAGTGCAGCGCCTCGGACCAGCGCCCCAGGCGGCGCTGCGACTCGGAAAGGAGAAGGAAGACCTCCGCGCGGTCGGGGTGCGAGCGGGCCAGCTCGTCCAGCGCGCGGCGGGCGCGCTCCACGGCGCCGTCGCTCAGCGCCAGCTTGGCCTCGCCCAGCGCGTCGCGCAGGGGCCGCTCCCACGCCGGTGCCGGCGGCTCGGGCGCCCGCTCCTCCAGGATCTCCACCACGCCGGTGGAGACCAGGCCATAGACGATCTTCGCCACCTCGAACTCGCCGCGGCCCACGCTGCCGGAGATCTCCTTCAGCGTGCGCATGCCGTCGATCTCGGCCAGCACCTCCCATTCCGAGGGATGCAGGTCGATGGTCGCGCCGTCCGTGTCGCCCACGAGCGCGGGAATCACCCCCATGTGGGGGATCTTCTTCTCCAGCGTGCTCCACTCGTCGATCCGCCGCGCCGCCTCCATCAGCAGCGACTCGGTCGACACGCGCACCGCCACGGGGCTGGGCGTGGGCGCCGCCGCCTCCTCGAAGCGGAAGTAGCCGTCCTTCCACTGGATCAGGTCGTAGACCGTCTCCTGGATCTGGAAGCGGAGCTGGCGCTGCACGTCCGCCGTGCTCACCACCCCCTGCTCCACCAGGATCACCCCCAGCGGCACCCCCGGCCGTCCCTGCTGCACGCGGCTGGCGCCCTCCACCTCCGCCTCCGTCACCTTGCCCGCGCGCAGCAGCAGGTGGCCAAGCCGCTCCGTGCTCCCGGGAAGCTCCGCGGAAACCACGGCGCCGCGGTCGAAGCGCACGACCGCCGGCTTGGCGCGCGCCTCGTTGCTGATGGTGAGCACGCCCGTCTTGCGCGACAGGTCGAGGAGCTGGAAGACGTCCGACAGCGCCAGCTCGCGGAGCGGTCCCTCGATGGCCATGGCTACGCTCCCGACGACTGGAAGACGCGCGCGAGCCCGATCGCGGTGGCGATGTTCTCCCGCGCCCGCGCCGCGAACGGCCCCTCGGGCGCCGCCTCGATGGAGCGCCGCCAGAACTCCACCGCCTCGCGGAAGCGGCGGTCCTCGCCCGAGAGCATGCCCAGGTGGAAGAGCGCGTCCGCCCGGTCGCGGTCGAAGCGCAGCACCCGGCCGAACGCCTGCCGCGCATCGGCCCGCCGCCCCTGCTCCGCCAGCACCTGCCCCAGCAGCATCAGCCCGTCGAAGTGGTACGGATCGCCCGCGAGAAGGTCGACGAGGGCGGCCACGGCCTCCGGCAGCCGGGCCGCCGCCCGCAGCGCTCCCGCGAGGACGTACGAGGCGTCCGCGTACGTGGGCAGCACGTCCAGCGCCGCCTCCGTCTCGCGGATGGCCTCCTCCGCCCGCCCGTCGTGCAGCAGCAGGCGGCCCAGCTCCACGCGGGCGGCCACGAACTCGGGGTCCAGCGCCACCGCCAGGCGCAGGGCCCGCTCCGCGTCCGTCGTCCGGCCCGCCGCCAGCGCCGCGCGGCCCAGGTGGCGCAGCAGCGATGCGTCCTTGGGGTCCAGCTCCACCGCCTGCGAAAAGACGCGCACCGCCTCGCCGGGGTCGCCCTGGAGCACGAGCACCTCGCCCAGCGTCTGCAGGTTGTCCGCGTCCGCGCCGGCGTGCGCGCGCACCGCCTCCGCCGCCTGGCGCGCGTCCGGCAGCCGGCCCAGGCGCAGCAGCGCCCGCGCGCGGCCGGCCATCGCCCGGGCGTGCTCGGGGCTCCACGCCTGGCCTTCCAGGCGGACGAGCGCCGCGTCGAAGCGCTCCAGCGCCTCGCCGTCCAGCCCCTGGCGCAGGTAGATCTGCGCCGTCAGCAGCGCCGCGCGCACGGGATCCGCGCCGGCCACCGCCGCCCGGCGGATCTCGCCCTGCGCGCGGTCCAGCATCCCCTTGGAGAGGTAGTCCTCCGCCAGGTCGAACGGATCGCCCGCCGTGTGGACGGGCGCCTCCTCGGGCGTCGGCGCCAGCTCGCGGAAGATGTTGTCCAGCGCCTTGTCGTCGAAGGTGAAGCTCTCGACCCCGTGGTCGCCCTCGCCGGTGACCCGCTCGGCCGCGTCCAGCTCGGGCGCCAGCACCTCGGCGTACTCGAACTGGAGGTCGATGGCCAGCTTGTACCGCGGCGTGGTGTAGTACGGGTTCAGCTCCAGCGCGCGCTTGGTCTCGCGCAGCGCGCCCTCGAAGTCGCCCAGGTTGGAGAGGACGAAGGAGAGGTTGTAGCGCGCCTCGGCGTGGTCCGGGTCTGCCTCGACGGCGCGGACGAAGGCGTTCCGGGCCTCGTCGTAGCGGCGCGTCTCCATCAGCACCGCGCCGATGCCGTTCCACGCGGCGGCAGCCTCGGGGCTCGCCTTGAGCGCGGCGCGGTAGGCGTCCAGGGCCGCCCCGTGCCGGCCCTGGCGCAGCGCCATCAGGCCGCGGTTGCACCAGGCGTCGGTGAACCCCGGCCTGAGCCCCACGGCCTCCGTGAACGCCGTCTCCGCGCCCTCCGCGTCGCCGCGGTGCAGGTGGACGACGCCCAGGTTGTTCCAGGCCAGCGCGTACGCCGCGTCCTCGGTCACGGCGCGGCGGTAGCTGGCCTCCGCCTCGCCCGTGCGCCCCGTCTGGTGCAGGCAGACGCCCCGCTCGTTCCACAGCTTGGGGCTCCGCTCGTCCTCGGCCAGCAGGCGCTCGTACAGGTCCAGCGCCTGCTGCGCCTTGCCCTGCAGCAGGTCCACCTCGGCCATGGCCTGGCGGGTCAGCGACGGCTCCTCGCCCCGCTCCAGCGCGCGGTTGAACTCGCGCATGGCCTCGTCGTACAGGCCCTTCTGGCGGAAGGCGATGCCCAGGTTGTAGTGGGCGAAGGTCTCGCTGCTGGCCACCTCGGGGCGTACGCCGGCGCGGTCGCCCACCAGCTCCTTGTAGCGCGCCGCGCTGTAGCGGTCCAGCGACAGGTTGGCCTGGGCCTTCACGTACGCCGGGTTCAGCTCCGCCGCGCGCCGGCTGGCGGCCGTGGCGCGCGGCATGTCGCCCATGTCGCCCAGCACGAAGCCCAGCACGTAGTGCGCGTCGGCCAGGTCGCCGTTCAGCTCCACGGCGTGCGTCAGCGCGCGCAGCGCCTCGTCGTTCAGGCCCAGGTTGTAGTAGAGCTCGCCCACGTAGAAGTGCAGCACGGCGCTGTCCGGGTCGCGGCGCACGGCGCGCTTGAACCACTCCATCGCCGCCTCGTAGCTGCCCCCCGCCTTCTCCGCCTGGCCGATGCGGATGGTCGTCTCCAGGTCGTCCGGGCTCTGCGCCAGCACGCGCTTCAGCTCGGCGACCGCGCCCGCATGGTCCCCGGTGTTCAGGTACGCCTGGGCCAGGCGCGTGCGCGCCTCGCCGTCGTTGGGGTCCTCGCGCAGCCGCTCGCGCAGCTCGGCGATCAGCCGGTCGTAGTAGCCGGTGTTGAAGTAGGCGATCTCCAGGTTGCGCTGGGCGACCTGCATGCGCGGGTCGATGGAGAGCGCCCGCTGGAACTGGACGATCGCCTCCTCGTAGAGCCCCTTGTTGAAGTACAGGACCCCCAGGTTGTTCTGCGCGCCCGCGTCCGCCGCGTCCACGCGCTGCGCGAACGAGCGGAGGATGCGGAGGTCGCGGTCCGAGTACGCCGGCCGGGGCGGGACCTGCTCGGCGCCCGGGGAATCGGGGGGAAGGTCAGGCAAGGCGGATCGACCGGAGGATGATCTGCAGCGACTCCACGTCCGGAAGGAGCAGGAAGTGGCCGGAGACCGCGTCCTTCCCCTCTTCCATGGAGAACTCGGTCTGGATGCAGAACACGTAGTCGCGCTCGTGCCCGAAGTTGGTGTAGGTGGTGGTGAGCACCGCCGCGCAGAGGTCGATGACCAGCGAGGGCACGGAGGGCAGCAGCATGAGCCCCATGAAGTCGCTCAGCGCGTTCATGTACGCCGCCGACAGGATGTTGCCCGCCTCCTTGATGGCGCTCTGCTCCAGCTCGCCGAAGACGTGGCTGCTGCCCGCCGGCCGGTGCAGCAGGATCTCCGACAGCCGCATGGCCGAGTGGCGGGGAAAGATGAGCAGCGTGCGTCCCGTCAGGTCGCCCAGCATGTGCATGAGCACGGCCGCCACCACCTCGTCCGGCTTCTGCAGCAGCTCGGGCACGTCCTCCAGCCGCGACACCTGCAGGCGGGGGACGTTGATCATGATGCGGCTCTTCGTCATCTGCGAGAGCGCCGTGGCGGCGTGGCCAGCCCCCATGTTCGACACCTCGCGGAGCGCGTCGAGCTGGATCTCCTGCAGGTCCCGGAGGTCTATCATGGCGTTGGGCCTTCTGCTTCGCGGATGGTGTGGATGGGGCGCCGGACCCTACAGGGCCGGCGCCTCGGCGGCGCGCTCGCCCGCCACGACGCTCCCTGCGTCCAGGATCAGCGCCGGGCGGCCGTCGGAAAGGATGGTCGCCCCCGAGAAGAGCCGGAGCGTCCCCGCCGTCTGGTCGAACGACTTCACCACGATCTCCTGCTGGCCCATCAGGCGGTCCACCTCCACGCCCACCCGCAGGTCCCCCACCTCCAGGACCACCGCCGGCCGCCGGCCGTCCGCCCGCGGCCGCGCCTCGCCTCCGCTGCCCAGCAGCGTGCGCAGCGAGAGCAGGGGGATCACCTCGTCCCGCAGCAGCGCCACCGTGCGGCCCTTCACCAGGCGCACGTCGTCCGGCTCCAGGTGCGTCGTCTCGCCCACGTGGGTGAGCGGCAGCGCGTAGGTCTCCTCCCCCAGCCGCACCAGCAGCGCGCGGACGATGGCCAGCGTCAGCGGAAGCTGCAGCGTGAAGGTCGTGCCCCGCCCCGGCTCGCTGTGGATGTCCAGCATGCCGCCCAGCGCCCGCACCCGCGTGGCCACCACGTCCAGCCCCACCCCGCGTCCCGACACGTCCGTCACGGTCTCGGCCGTGGAGAAGCCGGCGCGCGTGATCAGCCGGTCCACCTCCTCGGGCGTCAGCGCCTGGGCCTCGTCCGGCCGGATCAGGCCGCTGGAGACGGCCTTGGCCAGCACCCGCTCGCGCTGGATGCCCCGCCCGTCGTCCTCCACCCGGATGATCACCCGCGACCGCTCGCGCGAGGCGGACAGCCGCAGCGTCCCCGTCTCGGCCTTGCCCTTCGCCTTCCGCTCGGCCGGCGGCTCGATGCCGTGGTCCAGCGAGTTCCGCAGCAGGTGGACGAGGGGGTCGCCGATCTCGTCCAGCATCGAGCGGTCCAGCTCTATCTCCTTGCCCTCGATCACGAAGTCCACCTGCTTGCCCAGGCTGCGGGCGGCGTCGCGCACCAGCCGGGGAAAGCGGTCGAACACCTGCCACACGGGCGCCATGCGGGCGCGCACGATCTCGTCCTGCAGCTCGCCGATCAGGCGCCCGGCCTGGTCCACGGACTCCACCAGCTCGGGCGTGCCCCCCGGCGCCAGCTGCCGCAGCCGGTCGCGCACGATCACCAGCTCGCCCACCTGGTTCATCAGCGCGTCCAGGCGGCGCAGGTCCACCCGGATGTTGCGCGCGCGGCTGGGCGCCCCGTCCGTCCTGGCCGTCCCCAGCTCGTCCGCGGCGGCCGCGCCGCCGTCCCCCTGGGCCTCGGGAAGGGCGCGGCGCAGCCGGTACGGACCCGCTTCGGCGCCGGCGATCTCGCCGACCGAGGCGATCGCCGCGCGCACCTCGTCCGGGTCCGCGTCGGTGCGCAGCGCCAGGCGCACGGCCCCGTCGAACTCCGGGAGCTGGAAGTCCGTCTCGGCGGGCCGAAGCTCGCTCACCTCGCCGAACTCGCGCGCCCGCTTCACGGCCATGAAGGCGCGCACCCCGGCCAGCATGGAGTCCGCGCTCACCCGGAAGCGCACGGCCAGCAGCCCCGCGACCTCGTCCCCCTCCTCGTCCTCCCCCGCCCCGCCGTCCGTGGCCGGGGAGGCGCCGGCCGCCGCCTCCGGCCCCGACGGAACCGCGACTCCGGAGGCGTCCGCCGATCCGCCCGCGGCGGCGGCCCTCAGCGCGGCGAGCAGCTTCGACAGGTCGGGCTCCTCGTCGCCCTCGTCCACGGCGGCCTCGATGGCGCGCTCCAGGGCGTCGGCGGCGGCGAAGAGCAGGTCCACCACCTCGCCGCCGGCCTGCACGCGGCCGTGGCGGATGCGGTCCAGCAGGTCCTCCATCTCGTGGGCCAGGTCCGCGACGGCGCGGTAGCCCATGGTGGCGGACATCCCCTTGATGGTGTGGACGGCGCGGAACACGCCCTCCACCGTCTCGCGCGACCCGGCGTCCTGCTCCAGCGCCAGCAGCAGGTGGTTGATGGCCGAGACGTGCTCGCGCGACTCGGAGAGGAAGAGCTCCCCGTATTGCGACAGCTCCATGCGGGCTCCCCGGGGCCGCGATGCGGGATCGGCCGGCTAGCCCAGCACCCGCTGAACGGCCTCGAGCACGCGCGAAGGCTGGAACGGCTTGACCACGAAGTCGCGCGCGCCGGCCTGGATGGCCTCGATCACCAGCGCCTGCTGGCCCATGGCGCTGCACATCAGGATCTTGGCCGACGGGTCCTCCTTCACGATCTCGCGCACGGCGTCGATCCCGCCCATGTCGGGCATCACGATGTCCATCGTCACCAGGTCCGGCTTGAACTGCCGGTACTTCTCCACCGCCTGCAGGCCCGTCTCGGCCTCGCCGACGATCTGGAAGCCCGCCTGCGTGAGGATGTCGCCGATCATGGTCCGCATGAAGATCGCGTCGTCGCAGATCAACACGGTTTGACTCATCAAGCCTCCGGTGGGTACGTGGGTGGAGCCGTTCGCCAGGGGGTCAGACTAGGATGGGGTCGAGGATCTCGTCCGGCTCGACGGCGACGAAGATCTCGTCGTCCGCCTCGCCCACGCCTCGAAGGTACGCCCGGTCGATGCGGAGCGAGCGCAGCGTCTCGGCCGAGCTCTGGAGCGTGTCGGGGTCCACGGCGACGATCCGGGCGACCTCCTGGACCGCGAGACCGACGAGCTTCCCGCGGTACTCCACGATGACGATGCTGTGGTCCGGGTGGGCGGACGCGGGCGCCAGGCCCAGCCGAGCGCCCAGGTCGACCACCGTGACGATGCGCCCCCGCAGGTTGATGAGGCCGCACACGAAGGCCTCGCCACCCGGCAGGGGCGTGTACGGACGGGCGGGGATGATCTCCCGGATCCGGTCGATGGGCACTCCGAAGCGATGCTCGCCCACGACGAACAGGACCATCCGTTCGAGCGCCACGGCCGGTTCGGCAGCCCCGCTCAAACCACGGTCGGTGTCGATCTGGAGCATCGCCATCCCGGAGAACGTGCGCTCTGGAAGTGAGCGATCAGTATAGCGGACGCCCCATTGGGGGTCAAGCAACCGCCGGGGGGGCTCCGCGGGCCCATTCGGCCGCCGCGGCGAGCTCCGGAGGCAGCGCCGCCTCGAAGCGCAACTCCTCCCCCGTGCGGGGATGCATGAAGCGCAGCTCGGCGGCGTGCAGGAACTGCCGGCGCACGCGCTTGGACAGCCCGGACGCCCACGGCCGGTCCTGCGGCGCGATGCCCTTCACCGCCGTGGGGGCATACGTCCGGTCTCCGACGACGGGGTGCCCCAGGTGCAGCAGGTGCACGCGGATCTGGTGCGTGCGCCCCGTCTCCAGCTCGGCGCGCAGCAGGTCGGCCGCGCGCCACTGCTCCAGGCGCTTGAAGTGCGTCACCGCCCGGCGCCCGGAGGCGTTCACCGCCATCTTCTTGCGCTCGCCGGAGTGCCGGCCGATGGGGGCGTCCACGGTGGCGTCGTCGCGGCCCAGGTGGCCCCACGCGGCGACCAGGTAGGCGCGCTTCACCTTGCGGTCCTTGAGGGCGGCGGCCAGGCGGCGGTGGGCCTCGTCGTGCTTGGCCACGACCATCAGGCCCGAGGTGTCCTTGTCCAGCCGGTGCACGATGCCCGGCCGCAGCACCCCGCCGATGCCGGACAGGTCGTCCACGGCGTACAGCAGCGCGTTCACCAGCGTCCCCGTGCGGTGCCCGGCCGCCGGGTGCACGACGAGGCCCGCGGGCTTGTCGATCACCAGCAGGTCGGCGTCCTGGTAGACGATGGTGAGGGGGATGTCCTCCGCCGGCACGTCGGAGCGCTCCGGCGCCGGCATCACGACGGAGACCACGTCGCCCGGCACGGGCTGGTCGCGCTTCTTGGGCACGCCGCCGTTCAGCGTCACGCGGCCCTGCTCGATGAGCTGGACGGCGCGCGTGCGCGAGATGCCCGCGGCCTCGGCCAGCCAGGCGTCCAGCCGGCCGCCCGCGTCCTCGCCCGCCGTCAGCTCGATCCGTTCTTCACCCGGTTGCGGCACTCCGCTCCTCGTGCTCGTTGCGCTGCTCTTCCTTCCACAGCGATATGGCCAGCAGGATGGCCCCCACGGTGACGGCGATGTCCGCCACGTTGAACACGGGCCAGCGCACCGTGCCCAGCCCGAAGTCCAGGAAGTCCACCACCCCGCGGTCCGACCGCACGCGGTCCACCAGGTTGCCGATGGCGCCGCCCGTGACGGAGGCGATGGCGATCAGGCGCAGGCGGTCGCTCCACGGCGTGGAGCGGTACATGAAGAAGAGCACCAGCACCGCGATCACGGCCAGCCCCAGGAAGATGAAGCGGGAGCTGTCGCCCACGTGCAGCCCGAAGGCGGCGCCGCGGTTGAAGATGTAGGTGAGGCGGAAGACCTCGCCCCACACCGGCACGGGCTCGTACAGCCGCAGCGCCTTCTCTACGGCGGCCTTGGTGACCACGTCGAGCGCGACCACGGCGCCCACGGTGCCCAGGTACAGCGCCGCCTTGCGCCCGACGTCGGCGGAAGCGGCGGCGGCGGGCGCGGGGCGCTCCGCTTCCAGCGCGGTGGTGTCCATCCGTCCTTCCGGTTCGTTGCCCAGGTCGTCGCGGAGCGCGGGGGCGTGCCCGTCAGCCGGCACGGGCGATCCCGATGTGCGCGGGGGTCCCGTCCAGGTCCACCTCGCGCGTGGTGTCGTACCCGTCCGATGCGAGCGGGGTGCCAAGCACCTCCAGCTCGGCGGCCAGCGTGTCGCCCGCCACCTCGCCGCGCCACGCCTCCAGCGCCGCGACCAGCTCGGGGCCGCCGCTCACGCCCAGGCGGATGCGGTCCTGCACCTGCAGCCCGGCGTCCTTGCGCAGCTTCTGCACGCGGTTCACCACCTCGCGCGCCAATCCCTCCGCGCGCAGCTCCGGGGTCACCACGGCATCGAGCGCCACGGTGTACCCGCCCTCGCTCTCCACCGTCAGCTCCCCCGTCGCCGTCTGCACGATGTCGAGGTCCGGCGGCGTCAGGGTCCACGGCCTTCCATCGACCTCGTACCCGACGTCCTCGCCCTTCCGGAACCGGGCGAGGTCCGCGGACGGGATCCCGCGGATCGCTTCCGCCGCGGCCTGCGTGTTCTTCCCGTGCGCCTTGCCGATCGTCTTGAAGTTCGGCCGCGCGGAGAACGTCACCAGCTCCTCCGCGGCGTCCATGAACTCCACGCGGTGCACGTTCAGCTCGTCACGAAGGATGGCGAGCAGGTCGCCGCCCGTCTCCACCCCCTGCGGGATCACGGCGTACAGCGCCGCCAGCGGCTGCCGCACGCGGATGCCGACCTCCTCCCGCGCGGCGCGGCCCAGCGTCGACAGGGTGCGGACGGCCGCCATCCCGCGCTCCAGCCCGGCGTCGATCCGCGCGGCGTCCTCCACCGGGAAGTCGGCGAGATGGACGCTCGACTCCGATCCGACGAGGGCGCGGTGCAGCCAGTCCGCGAAGAACGGCGCGACGGGTGCCATGAGCCGAGCGGTCGTGACAAGCGCCTCGTACAGCGTGGCATACGCCGACTGCGCGTCCGTGCCGTCCAGGTTGCCCCAGAAGCGCTCGCGCGAGCGGCGGACGTACCAGTTCGACAGGTCGTCCACCACGAAGTCCGCCACCGCCCGGACGGCGTGCGTCAGGTTGTATCCCTCGTAGTCCTCCCGCACGTCCTTCGTCACCGAGGCGAGACGCGAGAGAAGCCAGCGGTCGATCACCGGCCGTGCATCGACCGAAGGCGCCGGAGAGTCGGGCGTCCAGCCTTCCAGGTCGGCGTAGAGCGCGAAGAACTTGTAGGTGTTGCGCAGCGTGTCGAACGTCTTGCGCTGCACCTCCCTGACGCCTTCCGGATCGAAGCGCTTGGGGATCCAGGGCTGGGAGACGGAGAGCAGGTACCAGCGGATGGCGTCCGCGCCATGCTGGGCGATGGCGACCGCGGGGTCCACGACGTTGCCCTTGGACTTGGACATCTTCTGGCCCTCGGGATCGAGGATCAGGTCGTTGACCACCACGTTGCGGTACGACGGGCCGTCCAGCGCCGGATTGCCCGTCAGCTCCGCGATGCGCGGGCCGACCAGGGTGGCGATGGCGAGCAGCGAGTAGAACCACCCGCGCGTCTGGTCCACGCCTTCGCAGATGAAGTCCGCGGGATACTGGCGCTCGAAGGCGTCCCGGTTCTCGAACGGATAGTGGTGCTGGGCGAACGGCATGGCGCCCGAGTCGAACCACACGTCGATCACCTCGGGCGTGCGCCGCATCGTCCCCGCGCACCCTTCCGCCGTGCACCCGAACGTCACCTCGTCGATGAACGGACGGTGCGGGTCGAACGGCTCGGGCAGGCCGCCGGCCAGGCCGCGCAGCTCGGCGAACGAGCCGACGACGTGCAGGTGCGACGGGTCGGCCTCGCACACCCACGCGGGCAGCGGCGTGCCCCAGTAGCGGCTGCGCGACAGGGCCCAGTCCACGTTGTTCTCCAGCCACTCGCCGAAGCGCCCGCTGCCCACCTCGGGCGGGAACCAGCGGATCTCGGCGTTGTTGGCCAGCAGCTTCTCGCGCACCTGCGTGGTGCGGACGTACCACGAGTCGCGCGCCATGTACAGCAGCGGGCTCCCGCAGCGCCAGCAGTGCGGGTACGAATGCTCCTCGCGCGTGGACTTGAAGACCATGCCGCGCGTCTTGAGGTCGATCAGCAGGTCCGTGTCCGCGTCCTTCACGAAGCGGCCGCCGACGAGCGGAAGGTCCGCGCGGAAGGCGCCGCGGTCGTCCACGGGCTGGATGACGGGCAGGCCGTTGTCGCGGCCCACCGTGTAGTCGTCCGCGCCGAACGCCGGCGACAGGTGCACGATGCCCGTGCCGTCCTCGGCCGTGACGAAGGCGGCGGGGAAGACGTGCCACGCCCGCGCCGCGCCGTCCGCATCGCCGTATCCGAGCGGGTCCACCCAGTCGAACGGGCGGCGGTAGGCGAGGCCGACCAGCTCCGTCGCCGGGAAGGTGCGGACGACCGGCGCCTCCGCGCCAAACAGCGCCGGCACGCGGGCGGTGGCGAGCACCAGCCGGCGGCCCTGGTGCTCCACCTCGGCGTACTCCAGCTCCGGGTTCACGGCCAGGGCGACGTTGCTGACCAGCGTCCAGGGCGTCGTGGTCCAGACGAGGAACTCGCGCCCGTCCGGCTCGCCGGCGGCGGCGACGATGGGCAGCGTCAGGTACAGGGACGGGTCCTTCACGTCCTTGTATCCCAGCGCCACCTCGTGGCTGCTGAGGCCGGTGCCGCAGCGCGGGCAGTACGGCAGGATCTTGTGGCCGCGGTAGATGAGGCCGCGGTCATGGATCTGCCGCAGCAGCCACCACACCGTCTCCACGTAGTCGGAGTGGTAGGTGACGTACGGCTTGGAGTAGTCCAGCCAGTAGCCGATGCGGGCGGAGAACTGCTCCCACACGTCCGTGTAGGCCAGCACGCTGTCACGGCACACCTCGTTGAAGCGGGCGATGCCCACTTCCTCGATCTGCCGCTTGCCCGAGATGCCCAGCTTCTTCTCGGCCTCGATCTCCACCGGCAGGCCGTGCGTGTCCCACCCCGCCATGCGCGGCACGTGGCGCCCCTGCATGGTGCGGAAGCGCGACACCGCGTCCTTGATGGAGCGCGAGAACACGTGGTGGATGCCCGGCCGGCCGTTGGCCGTGGGCGGGCCCTCGTAGAAGACGAACGGCAGGCCGTCCCTGGTCTTCTCCAGGCTCTTCTGGAACGTGCCCTCGGCCTTCCAGCGCTCGAGGACCTCCTCTTCCAGCGCCGTCACCGAGGCGGGAAGGTCGGGATATCGCTTCATGGACATGGTTCCAAATTTCCGCGCCCGCTAGCAGAAGCCAGCGAGCGCCGGGAGTGTGAACGGAAAAAGATAACGGTGCGGTCCAGAGCGGCGCCACCAGCCTGGCGCCAGCAACTTTCCGGCGAAGGCCATACTACTGCAAATCTGATCGCCGCATCCATCAGACCCCAGCTCAACGACGCGGCACAGCGCCGACACTGTGGCTTTGCCGTGGGGCCAGGCAAAAGAAGCACGTAGCTCCGACGGCGGACGAACGGCGAAATGCCTGTAGACCAAATCGACCAGGATCTATCGCTGGAGATATCGCTCATCCCACCTCATAAGCGATCTCTGGAGATAGTCGGAGTCAAGCGTGGGGATGTTCTTCCAGGCCTCATCGAACGTATCGAATTCCTGGGAGCCGGCTTGAAGGCCACTGATCCACAGGTCTGCAAGGTCCGCGGACGCTACCTGCACGCGGATACAGTGCGGTTTATTGCGAGACTCGAAGATTCCGATGTGGTTGGCTTTGAGAAACTCGTACGCGTCCGGATGCGTCTCTTTGAAACGATCCTTCTCCTGCCAATCAAGAAGCTTTATTACGTAGTTTCCCTGGGAACGCTCGGCCGCCTTCAGATGCTTCTCCAAGACCTTCCGGGCTTCGGAGCTGGAGGGAGGGTTGCCATGGGGCGGCGTCCACGCCACCACGAACAGTCTGCGGATCGTAACCCCGCGGCGCACGGCGGCTTCGCTTGCTTCGAGGAGCTCTCGAAGCTGATTCCCGTGCCAGGAACCCAGATTCGATACGACGCTGTACCGCCCCCCGTTGTCCAGCCCGCTCATCTGGTGGGCGAGCATCTTGTCAGTAAGCTCGGTAGGGGATAGAACCTTTACTTGGTAGCGGGGCGTATGGATGGTCCCCCGGAGCCCGGTGCTCAAGCGGCACAGCGACTCGGCATTGAAGACCGTGTTGTGCAGGAGCTCCGCGAGATATTGGGTATATCCGACTTTTCCCCAGTCGCCCTCCTTCTCCATATCCGTGAGGCTCGTCACAAAGCTTTCTATGTCACGCGCCAGGGTGCCATCCAACTGCTTATCCCCGGTATGGATCAACTCCTCAAGCGCCATGTTCAGCGCATGGTCGGCGACGGCCCGGTTGATGTCGACGGCGATCTTGATGTGGCCGCCCCATTCATAGAACACCACGGCGACCGAGGACACGATGAAGCCCATCCCGAGATGCTCGAGCATCTTGCCGGTCAGGGTGGCGGGCCCGCCCGGAGCGGCATCGCGAATGCTCAACCAGATGAAGAGTCCGCCGCAAAGAAGCCCGAAGGTGGCATATGGCCACTGGTGCTTGACCGCCTTCTTGAAATCCTTGTAGTACGATTGCCAGGAACGCTTTTCGGGTGTAGGAACGTGATGCATGGCGGGGCCCCAACGGGTGATTGGAGAGCGAAGAGGCGTCTTGACTATTCTTAGCTGGTCTGCGCAGGCGCGATGGGGGCATTCTGTCGGAGGATCTGCTGCAGGGCCTCACGGGCGGGAAGGCCGGACGCGAGCAACGCCCGGACGTTCGTGTCGATCGTCCGGTGGACGCGGTCGAGGGCGACGTCCGCCAGGGACTCCAGGCTGCTGACGGGCGTCGCTCCTCGTCGCTCCCCCCACTCCACCCAGCAGCCTATCAGCCCTCCACAGTTGACGATTACGTCCGGTAGAATCCGCACTCCATGCTGCTCCAGGTAACTCTCGGCAGCGTGAGACAGCGGATGATTGGCGCCTTCGACGACGATCTGCGCTCTCGTGCTCCGGAAAAAACCGGTGACGTCACGTACGTGCGGGTTCTCTGCATGACGAATTGCGTCCAACTCCTCCGGCATCGCAAGCACCGAAGTGCGCGCGGCCGGCAGGAAGACATCAACCCTGATGGTCAGCAGATCGTCCGGATCGGGGAAGAGCTGCGCATCTGCATGCACCGCAACGTACGCGGCGAGGCACCCGTCCCCCACGCTGCGCCAAAGTGCGAACAGGAGGGCGGCATCAATGCCCTGACCTCCCGTTGCGACCAGAGCGCCGGACACGTTGCTCGCCGCGTACAGGCGTGCGCCGGCGGCGCCAAGCAGGCGAGCCGAGTGCGCTCCCACCGCCCCGAAACCCTGCACGCTCACGCGCGCGCCTGCGATCGATTCACCGAGCGCGCCGCGAATGGATCGGACAACCCCTTCAGCCGTATACCCATTTGTGTCGATCGAGAGACCTCGAGCGTGAGTGCTGAGGCCGGTGACATGATCGAGGAGATCCGACTCGGCCGCGAGCCGGTCCTGCACGCCCTCTGGCACGTTGATGTCCGGTCCGAAGATGGCTCCCGGATCGACTGCAATCACCGCACGGATGTGCTCGCGCAGAATATCGACTTTAAGGTCTTCGTCGTCGATCACGCTCTTGTCGGCGACGATCACGCTCTTCTGTCCGTCGGCCGGGATTGAAGCAGCCAGGCACTTCTCCGTCATCGCCGAGGCTAGGTGCCCTACCTCGGCGAGATGATCCCTCGGATCCGTGCCTCCGTTGGGTACGAACCGCGCGCCCCCGATGCGCCGCGAGAACTGCTGCCGGTGGATCGCCGTCGTTGCGATCGATGAACCGTGCTGGGTCTGGACGACTAGCGCGAAGGTCTTTCCTCCGATGGGATGATCTCTCAGGATGACGGGTTCGCCGTCCATGTTTGCCTCGCGCTCGGAAAGGATTCCAGCCGGATCGCAGTGGACGGGCGTCCAACAAAATGACACATAAAGCGCCTCCGCATAGTAGGGGTGCGAGGCGCCGGGCGTCAATGATCCCGTCCAGCCGGCGAGGCGACGCAGCAACGCCGGGAGCGCATGCGTCGCGCTCCCGGCGTGCGGAGTCCGGCTCTTGGATCGACGAGCGTCGGCGGAAGCCCGGCTACGGCTTCAGGTGCTCACAGGTGCGGGCCAGCAGCTTGCGCTCGTCGTCGCTCTTTGCGCGCGCGGCGTCGGCGAGGCAGTCCGCGTACCCCTTCGCGTTGCCCAGGTGCGGCGGCTGCGGGGGCGGCGCGGCGGCCATGGGCGGCGTGCCCTGCACGGGCGCGGCCGGCTGGGCGGTGGCGGCCGTGGGGGCGCCGTTCGGTGCGCCGCTGGGCGGGTTCACCGTGGCGGCCGCCGTGCTGTCAGGGCGCGCCTCGTCGTCGTCCTTCGCGCCGCCGCACGCGCCGAGGGCAAGGGCCAGCAGAGCGGCCGGCAGCAGGAACGCCGTCTTTCTCATCGGGTGGGTCGGGAGATGGAGGGTGGGCCGGACGGTCGATCGACGGCTACATGCGGGCGACGACGCCCTCGACCAGCGCCGTCAGCCTGGGCTCGGCGCCGCGGGCCACGCGCAGGATGCTCTCCAGCACGGCGGGCTGCAGGCTGTCGGGGAAGCAGTCGTCGGTGATGATGGAGATGCCCAGCACGCGCATGCCCCCGTGCACCGCCACGATCACCTCGGGCACCGTGGACATGCCGACCACGTCCGCGCCCATCGTGCGCAGCATGCGGTACTCGGCGCGCGTCTCCAGGTTGGGCCCGGCGACGGCGGCGTACACGCCGCGGCGAAGGGGGATGCGCTCGTCCAGCGCCACCTGCACGGCCAGGTCCTGCAGCGCCTGGCTGTAGGGCTCGGACATGTCCGGGAAGCGCGGCCCCAGCTCCTCGTGGTTGGGCCCGATGAGCGGGTTGTCGCCCAGCAGGTTGATGTGGTCCGCGATGAGCACAAGGTCGCCCGCCGCCCAGAAGGGGTTCATCCCCCCGCAGGCGTTGGAGACCACCAGCGTCTCCGCCCCCAGCGCCCGCATGACGCGCACGGGCAGGGTGACGCGCTGCAGGTCGTATCCCTCGTACAGGTGGAAGCGGCCCTGCATGGCCACCACCGGCTTGCCGCCCAGCCGCCCGAAGAGAAGGCGCCCGCTGTGCGACTCCACGGTGGAAAGGGGGAAGTTGGGGATCTCGTCGTAGGGGATGGCGCATTCCACCTCGATGCGATCGGCCAGGCCGCCCAGCCCCGTGCCCAGGATGATGCCCACGGCGGGCTGCACCGTCGTGCGCCCGCGGATGGCGCGCGTGGCCTCCGCGATCTGCTCCAGCACCGAAACGGCCTCCACTCAGCCTCCCTGGGTCTCGTCTTCGGGGTTCACGCCATTCCAGCGGGGCACGTTGCCGCCCGCGGCGCGCGCGTCGGCGGCGGCCTTCTCGGCCACGGCCTCGCCCTCGAGCTGCGCGGCGGCCGCGCCCCGCTCCTCCTCCTGCTCCAGCTCGCCGAGCTGGCGCTCCACCAGCGCGCGGAACAGGCGCAGGTAGCGCGCGCGCTGCGCCTGCAGCCGGCGCAGCGACTCCGCCGCGATGGTGGCCTGGCGGCGGGCCTCGGCCACGATGCGCTCGCCCTCGGCGCGGGCCTCGCGCAGCAGGAAGTCCGCCTCGCGCGTGGCCTGCTCGCGCATGTCCTCGCGAAGCTGCTGCGCCGAGACCAGGGCCTCGTTCATGGCCCGCTCGCGCTCGCGGTAGTCGGCGATGGCGTCGGACATGCTGGCGACGCGGCCGGCGAGGGTGGCGTTCTCGCGCACCAGCTCCTCCAGCCGCGCGCCCGCCTCGTCCAGGAAGTTGTCGACCGCGTCGGGGTCGTACCCCCGCATCACCTTGCGGAAGTCGCCCTTCTTCTTGCGTACGTCCAGCGGTGTGAGGTCGATCATCGACCACGCTCCCCGAAGAGGACCGATCCGACGCGGACGAGGGTGCTCCCCTCCTCCACGGCGGCCTCGAAGTCGTTGCTCATGCCCATCGACAGGTGAAGCGCGCGGAACCCCTGGACCTCCGCCGCCGCCCGCTCCCACAGCGCCCTCGCCCGGCGGAAGGTGCCGCGGACGGCCGCCTCGTCGGCGGTGAAGGGCGCCATCGTCATCATCCCCTCCACCGACAATCCGGGCAGCGCCACCACGCGGCCGACGGCGTCCATCGCCTCGTCCGCGCCCCAGCCGCCCTTGGTCTCCTCGCCCGACGTGTTCACCTGCACCAGCACGCGCACGGTGCGCCCCTGGTCCACCGCCGCCTTCGAAAGCGTCTCGGCCAGGCGCAGGCTGTCGAGCGAGTGCAGCAGGTCGAAGCACGGCAGCGCGCGCGCCGCCTTGTTGCGCTGCAGGTGGCCGATCAGGTGCCAGCGCACCGCGTCGCGGCCCACCTCGCCCACCTTCTCCTCCAGCTCCTGCGGCCGGTTCTCGCCCACGTCCGCCAAGCCGGCCGCGATGGCGTCGCGGACGGCCTGCGCGGGGTGCGTCTTGGTCACGGCCACCAGCGTGACGGCCTCGGTGCGCCCGGCGCGCTCCCTCGCCCGCTCGATGCGCTCCCGCACCTCCTCCACCCGTGCCGCCAGCGTAGTCCCGTCCATGCGCGGATCATAAGCGCGGCGCGGGTTGCGGGCAAGCGCGCACGATGCGCGGGAGCCGCCGTCCGGGCAGCCGAACGGCGCCGGCCGATCGCGTCGGCACGTCGGCTCGTTCGGTGGGCGACCGGCCGCAGGATGCACGTCGACCGGCGTCTTCGATCCCCGTCGGCGCTGCCAAGGGAGGGACGAGGATACGAGGATGGACAGAATCAAGCGCGGCACCGACAGCTACGTCCCTCCCCAGCGGCTCGCGTGAGGGAATCGCGAACGGACGCGTGTCAACACGACGGCTTGAGAATACGACCGCCGTTCATCTCCTATTATTAACTATCAATTCCATTGATAATACGCTGATAATAGGAGCCGCGTGCAACACCGGCGCGCCGGCCCCTCGGTCGGAGATCGTCACCGCCGACGGCGCCCGCCGGCCCCGGCCAGCCGGACGGCGGACACCCACGCCTTACCCTTCCACCGCGGCGAGCTGCTCCGCGACGCGCGAGAGAAAGTCCTGGTAGCGGAAGGGCTTGGCGATGTATCCGTCGCACCCGGCCGCGCGGATGCGCTCCTCGTCGCCCTTCATCGCCAGGGCGGTGAGGGCGACGACCAGGATGGCGCGCGTGGACGCGTCGCCTTTCAGCAGCGCGGTGGCCTGGAGCCCGTCCATGCCGGGGAGCTGGATGTCCATCAGGATCAGGTCGGGCTGCTCGGCCCGCGCGATCGTCAGGCCGGCCTCCGCATCGGTCGCGCTGAGCACCGTGTGCCCGGCGGACCGCAGCAGGAAGGTGGCGAGCGTCATGTTGGCGGCGTTGTCTTCGACGACGAGGACGCGCGCCATCACACCACCTGCAGCCGGCCGTACATGGCGCGGCGGACCTCGTCGGTGAACTGGCCGCGGCCGATGGAGGCCTTCTCCACGACCGCCGCCACGTACCCGTTCAGCCTGGCGCGGTCGGCCGCGGTGACCTTCTTGGCGGTGAGCACCAGGATGGGGATTCCCGCGGTGGCCGGCTGGGCCTGGAGCGCGGCCACCACGTCGAAGCCGTTCACGTCCGGCATCATCAGGTCCAGCAGGATCACGTCGGGCAGCTCCCGCCGCGCCGTGTCGATCGCCTCCTGTCCCCCGTAGGCGCGCAGCACCGTGCCGGCCATCTCCAGCACCCGCACCGCCGCCAGCTCCACCGCGGCCGGGTCGTCGTCCACCACCAGGATCTTCAGCGTGTCGCCCGCCGGAAGGGGGAACATGCCGATGTCCTCCAGCGACTCGTACAGCTCCTGGCGCGAGATCGGCTTCTGCATGACGGCCGCGGCCCCGAGCGAGAAGCCCTTCGCGGGATCGGCGACGATGGAGATGATGACGACGGGGATGCGGCGCAGGTCGGGCATCCGCTTGATCCGGGCGAGGAACTCCCACCCGTCCATGTCCGGCAGCATGATGTCCAGGGTGATCAGCGCCAGAGGCTGCCTCGGCGCCAGGTCCAGCGCGGCCTCCGCCGTGGCGGCGTGCAGCACCGTGAAGCCCTCCGCCTCGAGCTGCACGCGGATCAGCTCCGCCGACTTGAGGTCGTCCTCCACCACGAGGGCGGTGCGGGTCCCGGCCCCCGGGGCGTTCGCCGCGGCATCCGCCGGGATCTCCGCCGGCTTCTGCGGCGCGGGCACGGTCTTCTCGGGCAGGTGCATCGGCAGCCAGACGGTGAAGCACGAGCCCTCGCCCTCCGCGCTCTCCATCGCCACCGCGCCGCCGTGGAGCTCGGCCAGCAGCTTCACCATCGCCAGCCCGAGCCCCGTCCCCTCGAACTTGCGCGCCAGCCCGCTGTCGATCTGGCTGAAGGGCTGGAAGAGGCGCTCCAGCCCCTCCTCCGAGACGCCGATGCCGTCGTCCGTCACGCTGATCTTCAGGAAGTCCTCGAGCGGATTGACGGAGGCGCCGAAGGTGCGCCCCCGCCACTGGCCGGAGAGCTGGCCCACGTCGGCGCCCATCACGCGTGTGGCGCGGAGCACCACGTGGCCCCGGTCGTCGGTGAACTTCACCGCGTTCGACAGCAGGTTGTAGAGGATCTGCTTGACCTTGCGCATGTCCACCAGGATCACGCCCAGCTCGCGCCCCGCGTCCAGCTCCAGGTGGATGTGGCGCGCCGCCGCCTTCTCGCGGATGATGGAGAGGCTGTTGGCGAAGAGCGCCGAGACCGGCACCGGCTCCAGGTCCAGCTCCATCTTGCCCGCCTCGATCTTCGACAGGTCCAGGATGTCGTTGATGAGCGAGAGCAGGTGCGTGCCGCTGCTGAAGATGTCGCCGATGAAGCCCCGCTGCTGGTCGGACAGGTCCCCCACCAGGCCGTCCTTCAGCAGCTCCGAGAAGCCGATGATGGCGTTCAGCGGCGTCCGCAGCTCGTGCGACATGTTGGCGAGGAACTCGGACTTCATCCGGCTCGCCTCCTCCAGCTCCACGTTCTTCTGCCGCAGCGTCTGCTCGAACTGCTTCAGCTCGGTCACGTCGCGGGCCGAGGCGAACACCCCCTGCAGGCCGCGGTCGCGGTCGTGGAAGGTGCTGGCGTTGTACGAGACGACGGTGAGGTCGCCGTCCCGGGCGCGGGCGGTCAGCTCGTAGTTGGTGACCTTGCCCTCCGCGAGCACCCGGTTGATGCCGGCCTGGGCCCGGGCGGGGTCGGTGAAGTAGTTCTTGAACGGCGCCCCGATCAGCTCGTCGCGCGTGCAGCCCGTCAGCGCCTCGGTCTGCTTGTTCACGTCGGTGATGATGCCCCGGGGATCGGTGGTCATCAGGGCGTCGATGTTGGACTCGATGAGCGAGCGCGTGTAGAAGTGCTGGTCGCGAAGCCGCTGGTCCAGCTTGCCGCGCTCCTCCTCCACCTGCTGGCGCGCCGTGTTGTCCGTGCCGATCAGCAGGTAGCCGATGATGGCGTCCTGGGCGTCCCGCAGCGCCGTGACGGAGACCACCGCGGGGAAGCGGCTGCCGTCCTTGCGGATGTAGGTCAGCTCGTAG
>JAQBQD010000088.1 GCA_028287185.1 Gemmatimonadota bacterium
CTACAAGCTAACCCCGCCCATCCCGTCCGTCAACCCCTCGCCGCACCGCTCTTTTCTCATTTCCAGCACTGCGTCCTGCGGGCGAACTCGTTGAAGCTACTGGGGTTCTGCCGGTTCGTCAAGGGGCTAAACCTTCCGTTTCCCTCCCCCGACCACCGCCCCATCGCTCCGTACGGGAGCCCTAATGGATAACCCCACCCCACCCACTCCGTCAACCCCCGCTCGAACCCGTTCAACATCGGCGTTTCGCGAGGGGCCCACATTTTACCCCCGCCTGGAGCCTACGTCAAGGGGCGTTCACGCCGGCGTCACGGAATCGCGACCAGCGGTGGCTCGCGGAGGGACGGCGGGCTATTCTGTGCGGGAACGATCCAGCGAATTCTGAGGAGGCGCGGTGGTAGACTTGGACGGCGCGGCGGCGGAGCTGCCGGTGGTGGTGATCGGCGCGGGGGCGGCGGGGACGATGGCGGCGATCTTCGCGGCGGGAGCGGGGCGGAGGTGCGTGCTGGTGGAGCGCACGCGCGACGGCGGGCGCAAGATCCTGGTGAGCGGCGGGGGACGCTGCAACGTGCTGCCCTCGCGGGTGGAGCCGGGGCAGTACTTCACCGGATCGTCGCCCAACACGCTGAAGAAGATGCTGCTGTCTTGGCCGCTGGCCGAGCAGCGGCGCTTCTTCGAGGAGGAGGTGGGGCTGCGGCTGGTGCTGGAGCCCGAGACGGGCAAGCTCTTTCCCGAGAGCAACAAGGCGCGCCAGGTGCGCGATGGGCTGCTGGACCTGGCCGAGCGCCGCGGGACGGTGCTGCGCTTCGACTCGTACGTCGTCGGCCTGCGCCCCTCGACGGACACGGAGCCGTGGCGGGTGCTGCTGGACGGAGGGCACGAGATCGCCGCGGCAGCCGTGGTGATCGCGACGGGCGGGCTGTCGGTGCCGACGACGGGGAGCGATGGGACGGGGCTGCGCATGGTGAAGCAGCTGGGCCACACGCTGAACGACACGTATCCCGCGCTCACTCCGCTGACGGCGGACCCGCCGGTGCACGCGGGGCTGGCCGGCATCTCGCTCTCCGTGGTGCTGGAGGCGCCGCTGGCGAAGGGAAGCCTGGCGACGCGCGGCGGCTTCCTGTTCACGCACCGGGGCTACAGCGGCCCCTCGGTGCTGGACGTGTCGCACCTGGCCGTGCGTTCGGGCGGGGACGGGCCGGCGGCGCGGCAGCCGATCTACGCGCGGTGGACGCCGGAGGTGGACGCGAAGGGGTGGGAGGCGTTGATGCTGGAGAAGCACGCTGGCACGGTGGCGGTGCTGCTGCGGCGTCACCTGCCAACCCGCCTGGCCGACCACCTGCTGGCGGAGGCGCGCATCGAGGAGGGGCGCACGCTTCCGCAGCTGCGGCGCGAGGAGCGGGGGCGGCTGCTGGAGGCGGTGACCCGCTACCGGCTGCCGTGGACGGGCGACGAGGGATACAAGAAGGCGGAGGTGACGGGCGGGGGCGTGCCGCTGGGCGAGGTGGACCCGCGAACGATGGAGAGCCGGGTGGCGCCGGGCCTGTTCCTGTGCGGCGAGATCCTGGACGCGTTCGGGCCCATCGGCGGATACAACTTCTTCTGGGCGTGGGCGACGGGGCGGGCGGCAGGCCTGGGCGCGGCCGCGCGGACGGCGCAGGCGAACGACTGACGCGGAGGCGTGGATGGCCGAGGGCGCGCGCGGGCTTCTGGACGGGTACCCGGTGACGGTGACGATCCCGGTGGCGTGGGGCGAGATGGACGCGTTCCGCCACGTGAACAACATCGTGTACTTCCGCTACTTCGAAACGGCGCGCATCGAGTACCTGCGGCGGATCGGATTCGGGGGGGAGCGGGACGAGGACGGCATCGGGCCCATCATGGCGAACACGCACTGCCGCTTCCGGCGGCCGCTGACGTTTCCCGATACGGTGACGGTCGGCGCGCGGGTGACGGAGGTGGGGGAAGACCGCTTCACGATGGAGTATCGACTGGTGAGCCACGCGCTGAACGACGTGGCGGCCGAGGGCGGCGGCGTGCTGGTGGCGTACGACTACCGCGCACTGGGCAAGGCTCCGCTGCCGCAGGCGGTGCGCGAGGGAATCGCGCGGATGGAAAGATCGCGAGCGGCGTGAACGACGGCCGCTGGGTCGCGCGCCCGGTGGATCCGGAGTCGCAGGTGCGTTCCCGCCCCTTGGCTGTCCCGTCCGCGGATGCCCTCGCGTGCGCGCGCGTTGCGTTATTCAGCTGCGTCACGGGCTCGAAGTGAAGGGGTTCGCGATCTCCGCCGACGGGGCGGGACACGGGTGGACCTGCGCGGAATCCGCAGACGTCATCGAGCTGAGACGGACGGCGCGTCCGGAGGAGCGTGTGCGCGGTGGTGGGCATGCAAGTTGTGGAGAATGGGACCCACGTTTATCTTGCCGTGTACTCAGGACCTGCAGCAACGTCGCTCTCCGCACCCGCTTGCGCGGCTGGACGGAAGGGGTGGGAGGCGTGGTGACGCGGATGCCGGTCCCGGTGCGGACGACGCGCCTTACCTCTGGCCCCAAGGAGGCTGCCATGCCTTTCGGTCTCGGATTTTCGGAGCTTCTGCTGGTGTTCGGCGTGGTGGTGCTGTTCTTCGGCGGCAAGCGGCTGCCCGAGGTGGCGTCGGGGATGGGCAAGGGCATCCGCGACTTCCGCCGCGCGCTGAGCGGCGTGGACGAGGACTCGGTGCAGGCCGCGAAGGTGCCGCCGGCCGCCGCCACGCCGGCCGTGCCGACCCCGGAGGAGCCGAAGCGCCTGGGCTGATCCGGCTGCTCGCCGGGCGCGGAACAACGCGTCGGCGATGGTCCAAGGTTCGCTCGCGACGCTTGTTCGGTGGATGAGATGGGGCTCCCTGCTTTGTGCGGGGAGCCCTTTCTGTGTTCGCCGGATGCGCGAGATCAGCCGACGATCGTCGTAGGGTGCGAGGAGCGGCGCCGCGTCGGGGTCCGTCCGCGGGTTGAGACCCGGGGCTGCAACGACGTATCCGTCCCGCCTTCGCGGGGCTCGCTCCGAGCGGGGAAGGGGTGGCGCGCGTGGGCGGCGGAGGGTCGGGTGAGGGGACGGCGGGGACGGTACGGGTGGCGGGGCGGGGGCGCGGTATCCAACGAAGCGTGTGCGGAGCGAGACCCGCAGGGGTATCGCGGGGCTCGCGGAGCGGCCGGGGAGACCCCGGACGGAGGGCGCCGGCAGTTTGGCGCCCGGAGGAGGAGGCTCACCGGCCCCGCGGAGGAGACCGGCAGCGGTACCGCCGGGCTCCGGAGCGGCCCGCCGCCGAAAGGAACGCCGGCCCTTCCGCGGAGGAAAGGGCCGGCGTTCGTCATTCGTCCACCGCCGGGCGCGTCAGGGGGCGGGCTTCGCGGTGCGGCCGCCGAGCTTGCCGCGATCGAGGTGCGACGCCATGGCCGCCGGGAACGTGACCGTGGACGGGTCGCCGTCGGAGACGTAGCGCTCGCCGGGGTGCGTGTCGTAATAGGCGAGCTGCCGCTCCAGCGCGTTGGGCGCGGCGATCACGCGCTTGATGGAGTGCGGGTTCCAGCGCGCGTCGAAGGGCGAGACGTTGGGGCCGCCGGACACCTCGAGCACGCCCTGGAAGTGGTACGTCTTGCCGTTGCGGTAGGTGCCGTGCCAGGCGAGCGGCCGGTTCTTGGGCCACAGCCCCAGCGGCAGCGCCATGGTGACCACCCGGTAGTCCCTGGGCAGGTAGACGCCGGTGGAGTCGATCCAGCTACCGAGCTGGTCCTGCACGAAGGCGTCGGGATAGTTGCTGAGCTTGGCGTGCCACATGGTGTGGTCGCAGAGCTCGTGGCCGTTCTGGACCAGGAAGTCCACCTTCTTGTGGATGGTGGCCTCGCGCTGCGCCCTGGGGATCTGCTTGTCCGGCTTCTCGCCCCAGAAGTTGGAGGGATGCACGGCGCCGGGAAGCACGCACCACGTGGCCCCGTTGGACCAGTCGGGGTGCCGCTGCTTGAAGGCCGTCCACATCCCCACCATGGTGTGCGGGTCGATGCTGCCGTCGGGCAGGTAGTAGAACTGGCCCTGCGACGAGTCGTCGAAGGTGAAGACGACGGGGGTGGTGCCGGCGGGGACGTTGATGTTGCCCGCCAGCACGTCGCGCATGGTGATGGGCCGGTAGCCCTTGTCGTACAGGCTCTGCAGGTCCTTGCGGAAGTTGGCCTCGCTGCGGTACCACTCGCCCTCGTGCGGCCCAATGCGGTGGTACTCGAGCACCATGATCTGGCCCAGCTCGTTGGCGGGGGCGTTCACGGTGGGGCCCTGCGCCCTGGCGACGGATCCGCCGGAAGCCTGGCCCTGCGGCGCGCCGGCGTCGGGGGCGCCAGCGGGCGCCCGGCCCGCGGCGG
>JAQBQD010000104.1 GCA_028287185.1 Gemmatimonadota bacterium
CCGCCGCGGAGTCGGCGGCGGCGCCCATCGCGCCCGCGAGCGGGAACTCCGCGGCGCCGGAGAGAGATTCGCCCGCGCCGCGGTCCATCGACAGGAACGCAAGCGGAGGCAGCGTCTGCGCGCGCGCCAGGGTGTCCAGCAGCGCCGCCGCGTCCCGCGCGCCGCCGCCGGTGAGCAGCACGCCGCCCACCCGCTCGCGCAGCAGCGCCGCGCGGAACACGGTGTCGCGCGGGTCGGGGACCGCGGGAGCGACGAGCTGGGCCGCGCGGTCGCGCAGCGTCATGCCCGCCAGCGTGCGCTCCGTCCACGGGCCCTCGGGCGCGCCGGGGCCGCACGCCGCCGCGGACACCGCAACCACGACGGCGGCGGCGGCGGCGAGAAGCCTCGGCGAGCGGCTTGGAGGCAGAGAGCTGGACGGGGTTCGGACGGTGGATCTCACGGGATGCGGGAACGGGTCGATCGGGACGAAAGCGGCCGGCCGGGCGAGAAGCACGATGCGGACCGGAGGAAACGTGTGGGGCGTGCGAGGGTCATGATTGGGGCGAAGCCGCCCCAATTCAACGGATACGCGGGCGAAGGAAGCGAGGAGGGGCGGGAGGTGCGCCGGCCGCGGGCGGTGGTCCGGCATTTGCCGGCAAAACCGTGTCCTGGTATGCGGGTTCCGTCGATCCTTCGTCGTTCCTTCCCGTAGTTCCGGGGCCGCCGCGGCAGCGGGCGACGCCCCACCTGCGTCCGTCCGCTCCCCAATCCCAGACGACCGCGACACGCCCCGGCGCCCGAGGCGTGCGGCGGCGCCCGCGTATCAACGCACCCGCGGCGGGCGCGTGGCGGCGCGCGGCCCCGGTCCGGAGAAACCCACGCTGCAATCCGAATGAGCGAGCCCGCCGCCAAGGTCTTCGTCGCCGACGACAACCCCGCCATCCTGCTGGGCATAGACCGCGCGCTGAACAACAGCGGGTACGAGGTGCACACGGCCCGCAACGGCGCCGAGGTGCTGCGCCTGCTGCACGCGTCGGCGCACGCGCCAGACCTGGTGCTGCTGGACGTGATGATGCCCGAGATGAGCGGCATCGAGGTCCTGCACGCCATCCGCGCCGAGGCGCGCTTCAGCGACGTTCCGGTGGTGCTCATCACCGCCAACAACGACGGCGACCTGCCCGTCTCGGCCCTGCGCGACGGGGCCGTGGACTTCCTGGCGAAGCCCTTCCGCCTGGACGAGCTGATGGCGCGGGTCGCATCCCACGTGCGCCGGCACCGCGACCTGCGCCGCGCCCGCGAGCAGGCCCGCATGCGCCTGGAGGCCATCGACCTGATCCGCGAGCTGAACCGCGTGGTGACGTCGGACGAGATGTTCCACCTGGTGACCACGCGCACGGCGCAGATCCTGGGCGTGGCGCGCTGCTCGGTGGTGGTGGTGGACCACGCCGCCCGCGTGGCGCGGGTGGCCGCCTCGTCGGACGGCTCGGCGGGCGAGGAGCTGACGCTGGACCTGGACCGCTACCCCGAGATCCGCGCCTGCATGGAAACCGGGGCGCGGGTGGCGGTGGAGGATGTCGCCACCTCCAGCCTCTTCGACGCGCAGCGCGAGGCGTGGGCCGCCAGCGGCGTGCCGGCGCCGCTGCGCTCGGTGGTGGTGGTGCCGTTCCCCATCTCGCCCACCCTTTCCGGCTTCTTCCTGGAGCGCTCCGGGCCGAACGAGCCGGCGCTCGGCGAGGAGGCGGCGGACCTGGGCGAGCGCGTCGTGGAGGCCATCGTCCAGGCCTGCGGGCGCGTGCAGGTGTTCCAGGACCTGATGGAGCAGCGCCGCCGCCTGCACGACATGGCGCACACCGACTCGCTGACGGGCGTCGCCACCCGCCGCGCCCTCTTCCTGTACCTGGAGGACGCGCTGGCCCTTGCCCGCCAGCGGGGCGAGCCGCTGGGCATCGTGGTGCTGGACCTGGACCACTTCAAGGAGATCAACGACACCCACGGGCACCTGGCCGGCGACGCCGTGCTTCGCGCCTTCGGCGAGTGGCTGCGCAGCGAGGGGGCCCTGCGCGCCAACGACCGCGCGGGGCGCTACGGCGGCGACGAGTTCGTGGTGGTGCTGCCCGGCACCGACGCCGCGGGCGCCCTGGGCTTCGCGGAACGCGCCCGCGCCGGCTTCGCCGCCACCGCCTTCTCCTTCGACGGGCGCCGCGTGGACACCAGCCTGAGCGCCGGCATCGCCTGCTGGCCGCAGGTGGAGGTCACCACCGGCGAGGAGCTGATCTCCTGCGCCGACGCCGCCCTCTACCAGGCCAAGCAGCTCGGCCGCGACCGCGTCTCCCTGGCCTCCGCCGCCCGCACCCCCGACCCCGCCCGCGCCATCACGCCCGCCGCCTGACCCCCCACCGTCCGTTGCCGCGACCCCGGCGGCTCAGGTGGCGCCGCTGCCGTCCGCCCTCCACGCCGTCCCCCGCGCTGCGTCAGCGGCGACGGCGCCCACACCATCCGCCCGCCCCCGCGCCGCACCAGCCCGCGCAGGCGGGCGGATCGCCGTTGCAGCCCTGGGATCGATCGCGGGGGCGGTGGCCGAGGGAGGCCGTCGCGTCTCCTCAAAGCCTTCTCCACGCGCCGACGCCGTTCCCCTCCGCCGAGCGCAGCGATAGCTTTGCGCGCGATCCCTCAATCGAAGACTGCCGGTTGATCGCTCTCAGCCCCGTCGCCGACCGCTACCAAGGCTCCGCCGACCCGCAGAAGGCCCGGATCCTGCGACCGCGGGTGGCGCGCAAACGTCTCGCAGCAAGGAGGTTGTGGTGCGTCCCCTGATCGCGGTCACCACCACGCTTGGCAGCGGCGGGTCTCACCAGCTTCCCGCGGTGAAGCTCAACGTGCAGTACGTGACCGCGGTGGAGGAGCCGGGGGGCACGGCGGTGCTGGTGACGCCCGCCCACGACGCCGACTCCGTGGCCGGCATCGTAGGCATGGCGCACGGGCTGCTGCTGACGGGCGGCGAGGACGTGGAGCCCCGGCTGTACGGGCAGGAGCCGCATCCCGGGCTGGGCCACGTGACCCCCGCCCGCGACGCCACCGAGCTGGCCGCCCTGCGCGAGGCCATGCGCCGCGGCATCCCCATCCTGGCCATCTGCCGCGGGATCCAGCTCGTGAACGCGGCGCTGGGGGGCACGCTGTACCAGGACCTTCCGGCGCAGCGGCCCGGCCCCATCGTGCACGAGCAGGAGGCGCCCGTCGCGCACCGCTGGCATGGCGCGACGGTGGCCGAGGGATCGGGGCTGCGCCACATCTTCGGGACGGGCGAGCTGTTCATCAACTCCTTCCACCACCAGGGCATAGACCGCCTGGCGCCGGGGCTGGAGGCCACCGTCCGGGCCGAGGACGGGCTGGTGGAGGGCGTGGAGGGAACGGACCATCCCTGGCTGTACGGCGTGCAGTGGCACCCCGAGCGCGGCGAGGCCGAGGCCGCCGGCGACGAGCGCGACCCCGACCGCCGCCTGCTCTGGGCCTTCATCGACGCCGCCCGCCGCTTCATGGAGCGCGGCACGCTGTCCGACGATCCCGACGTGCTGCCGCTGGCCGCCCGTCGAGCCGCACGCTGAGCTTCGGCCGAGCGGCGGCGTCGAAGGATCTCGAGAAATGCGGGTGGATGGAACCAAAGGCGGCCCGGTGCGGGTATGCACCGGGCCGCTTCCTGTCGATCCGATCCCGCGGCGCCGACGAACTCTTCCGAGGCGGATGTCGAGGACCGTCAGCCGGCGTGGAGCGTCAGCGCAGGATCTCCAGGTGGTCCACCTCGTCCAGGCGGAACTCCATCTCGTCGCCCGTGTTGGGGTGGCGGGCGACGAGGATCTCGGCGCCGTAGACGGTGCGCAGCGAGCGCGGGACGACGATGAACTCCGTGCCGCGCCGGTAGATCTGCACGCGGGTGCCGTCGCTGATGGCGCGCTCCAGGCGGTCGAGGCCGCGCGGGTTCCAGCTCACGGCGCCACCGCCGTGTCCCGCGGAGGGGCGGCGGGGAGCACCGTCTGCTGCGCGGCGTGCGCGCCGATGCCGTCGGGGCGCACGGACAGGTAGTAGTCCTTGACGAAGAGCGAGTCCACGCGCACGAAGTTGCTGTCGGGAAGGTCGCCGAACTTGACGCCAGGCTCGGGGCGGGGGATGGTGACGCCCAGGCTGTCCATCCACGACAGGAACTCGGCGCGGGCGATCTTGGTGACGTAGCCGTCCACCTCCACCTGGCCGCCCGACACCGCGCGGAGCGCTCCCGGCGCCGGCGCCGGCTCGAAGCGCACCAGGATGCGCCGCCCGCCGCCCGACTTGACCCACACGGCGTTGTGCATCACGCCCGACTGCGCCGTGCCCGACAGGTGCAGCAGGCGGCCCAGCGCGCGCGACTCCAGCGGCCGCACGGCCTCGAACGCCACGGCGCGTAGCGGCGTGACGGGCGAGCGCTCGGTGGGGAAGACGGCCATGCGCTTGCGGGTGGAGCGCGTGGCGGTGGGGTCGCCCAGCAGCATGCTGAGCGCCAGCGCCAGCAGCGCCAGCGCGGCCAGGGAGCCGGTCCAGAGCCAGACCTTGCCGCCGCGGGGGCGGACGAGCCGGATGTCTACCATTGCCTGAGTGTTCGGGATCGTTGGCGGGCGCAGCGGCGGGGTAGCAAGGAGCGTTCCCCGCGCGGGGGGCAAAGCCGCGCCAATCTTGCCGGTCCGCGCTCGCGCGGGTTAGTATGTGGTCCCTCTCGGGCGCGCCGTCGGCGCGCCCTTCCAACGCGTTCCCGGAGGAAGCTCGTGCCCGCTCCCGCGCCGTCGTCTTCGCGGCGGTCTCCGCTGCTGCCGCTGTACGTGGTCCTCGCGCTGGTGGCCCTGCTCGGTGCCGTGCTCATCGCGCGGCAGCTGTCGCGCAAGACCACCGATCCCAAGGCCAACGCACCGGTGCCGGTGAACCTGACGCCGCAGCAGCTGAACTCCACCCCCGGCATCGCCCAGGGGCAGCCGAACGCGCCCGTCACCATCTTCGAGTTCGCCGACTTCCAGTGCCCGCACTGCGCCCAGTTCGCCACCATGGTGGAGCCGGTGCTGCGCGAGCGCATGATCAGCACCGGCAAGGTGCGCTTCGTCTTCTACGAGTTCCCCCTGGGCGGCGCCTTCCCCTGGAGCTTCATCGCCGCGCGGGCCGGCCGCTGCGCCAACGAGCAGGGCAAGTTCTGGGAGTTCCACGACTGGGTGTTCGGCAAGCAGTCGGACTGGAGCTACGAGGCGGACCAGGACAAGGTCATCGAGCACTTCCTGGACTACGCCCAGCAGGTGGGCGCCGACCGGGGCAAGTTCGAGACGTGCGTGCGTTCCAGCAAGTACGCGCAGGAGGTTTCGCAGTCCCGCGCCTTCGGCGAGCTGCTGCAGGTGGGAGGCACGCCCACGCTGTTCATCAACGGAAAGCGGGTCCCGCAGACGCCGGAAGCCTACAACCAGCTCGAGCCGCTCCTCAACATGGAGCTGACCGGCGGCGGCATGCGACTGCCCTCGCAGGCCCCCGGCGGCGGCCCCGCGGCCCCCGCCCCGGCCGCGCCGGCTCCCGCGGACACGGCGAAGCGGTGAGCCCCACCGTCCGCGGTCCCGGCCCCGGCGATCCCGGCCGCCGCCTTGCGCTGGAGATCGAGCCGCGCCTGCCCGCCTCGCGCATGGGGGTGGCGCTGCTGGCGCTGGCGGGGGTGCTGCTCTCCACGTACCTGACGCTGTACAAGCTGGGCCTGGTGGGCGACCTGGTGTGCGGCACGGGCGCCTGCGAGCGCGTGCAGGACTCGCCCTGGGCGTACTTCCTGGGCCTTCCCGTGGCGGCGTGGGGCGTCGCCGGCTACCTGGCGCTGCTGGTGCTGGCGGTGGTGGGCCTGCAGCCGCGCTTCGCCCGCTCGCGGGGCATCGCGGTGCTCATCTTCCTGGCCAGCCTGGCGGGGGTGGCGTTCACGGCCTGGCTCACCTACCTGGAGGCCGCGGTGATCCACGCGTGGTGCCGCTGGTGCCTGGGCTCGGCCGCCATCATCGCGCTGATCTTCGTGTGCTCCATCCCGGGCCTGCGCAGGGCCCGGTGAGCGACCATCCCGCACCACCCGGAGGACCGATGTCCGACACCGCCGGCCGTACCGTCGCGGTCCGCCTCGTCTTCGCCGACCAGGGCACCTTCCACGCCGAGACGGTGCACGTGCCCGAGGGCGCCATGGCCGAGTACGACCGCCTGATCGACCTGCTCCGCGAGGAGGAGAGCGTGACCCGGCAGATGTACGTGGACCTGAACCGCCTCGTCTCCGCCTACGTGGTGGAGGACGGCGAGTAGCTCTCCGCCCCTTTGTCCGGCGGATACTGCGGGGCCCGCGGCCAACACGGCTGCGGGCCCTTCGCTTGTCCGCCAGGTCGATCACGTCCTCCGCCGTGAATCTACCTCCCTATCCCCGAATCCGCCCGGCCGCGGGATCTTCCAGCATCTTCCGAAGCGCGGCCAGGTCCGTCTTCGACGCGTGCCGTGGGTCGCGGGGGATGCGGGTGAAGCCGCGGATCTCGTCCACCGGCGTGGGCGCGACGGCGGCACGCAGCGGATCGAAGAAGGCCGGCAGCAGGCGATTCGCAGGCATCGGCGTTTCCACGCACAGCACCGCGCGCTGGCCGAGCTCCGCGTCCGCCACGCCGACCAGGGCCGCGTGCGTGAAGCCCGGCAGCCCCGCCGCGACGGCCTCCACCGGCAGCGGCCAGATCGTCTCGCCGCGGCGGACGATGCGGGCCGACACGCGTCCCATCAGCCAGAGCCGTCCCTCCGCGTCGCGCCACGCGGCATCCCCCGTGCGGTGCCACACCCGGTCGCCATCGTGGATCTTGGATGCGCGGTCCGCCGCCGCGTCGCCGTCGTAGCCGGGCAGCACGTGCGCCCCCGCCGCGACGATCTCGCCCACCTCGCCCGGCGCCACCACCCATTCCGCCCATCCGCCCGCGCCCAACTCCACGGGAGCGTCGTGCGCGCGGACCAGCCGCACCTCCAGGCCCTCGACCGGCGGACCGGCGCAGAGCCCGCGCCCGCCCTCCGCCCCGCCCTCCACGGAAGCCATCGCATCCAGCATCACCCGAGCGCCGACGGAGGCGACGGGCTCCACCTCCGTGCTTCCGTAGACGACGTGGACGCTGCCTTCGACGTGGTCCGCGAGCAGGCGCGCGAGCTTCGGCGTCACGGGTGCGCCGCCGGTGAAGAGGGCGCGGACGGCGATCCGGCGATCCCTCGCCATGCACCAGTGCGCCAGACGCTCGAACAGGGCGGGCGAGCCGGACGCGACGGTCACACCCTCCGCCCGCATCTGCGCGAACAGCCTCTCCGGGTCCGCGTCCGCCGGGCGGCGCGGGTCCAGCTCGGGGATGACGACGGTGGCGCCGCTCGCCAGGCCGTTCAGCGCGAACACGGGCAGCGCGGGAAAGTCCACGTCGCCCTCGCGGATGCCCATGAGCGCACGGAGCGCCGCGTGCTGCGCGCGCAGGAAGTCGTGGGAGCGGGCGGCGGCGCGCGGCCGACCGGTGCTTCCCGTCGTGAGCGTCACCAGCGCCGGTGCGGAGCCGTCGACGTCGGCGGGCGGGCTCGTCTCGCCCGGACGTGCGTATCGGTCGATGGACAGCCGTCCACGGCCGGCCAGCAGGTGGATGGGGATGCGGCGGATGGACGGGCTGACGAGCCGCAGCAGGTGCGCGCGCGGCGTGCCGACGAACGCGCGCGGATGCGCCGCCGCGATCGCTGCGTCCAGCCGTCTGCGATCCGCCCACGCATCCACGAACACCGCCGTGGCGCCCGCGTGCAGCGTCGCCAGCAGCGTCTCGTACAGCGGGATGGACATCGGCACGAACAGCAGCACGCGGTCCCCCGCTCCGATCCCCCTCCGTCGAAACCCGGCGGCGAGGGCGGCGACGCGCCCCGCCAGCTGGCCGTAGGTGACGGCCCGGCGACGCTCTCCGACGCCCTCGACCAGCGCGGTGCGGTGCGGATGCGCGGCGGCACGGTCGACCAGCCAGCAGGCCAGGTTCGCGCTCAAGGCGTCCACTGGTAGAGCGCGTACCGGCGGAACACGCGGGCCGAGTGGCGTGAGATGCGGAGCGACTCGTTGTCGTCGCGCATGAGCGCGTGGATCAGCGTGCCGTAGCCGCGCGCGTGGGCGGCGGCGCGCACCTGCTCGGCCAGCAGCGTGCCCAGCCCGCGCCCCCGCATCTCCGGCGCCGCCGCCATCGTCTTGAAGACGCAGCGGGTCGGCCGCCCCTCCGCGGAGAGCGACAGGGGATCGGGATAGGCGAAGAGGAACGCCGCCAGCGCGCCGGACGCGTCCTCCGCCAGCCGCACCAGGGCGGGATCGAGCCGGCCGCGGAACGGGTCGTACAGCGCGCGGAAGGCGGTGTGGGAGATGGGGGAGAAGAAGGCGTTGTGCGCGAACGCCCGCGAGCAGAGACCGTACGCCGCGTCCAGGTCCGCGTCCCAGCGTGCCGGGTCCAGCGCCCGCGTGGTGATGCCGTCGGTGGACAGGCGGCGCTCGATCTGCGGCGCCCGCGGGTCGGGCGCGGCCGGGTCCAGCGACACCGCGCTCACGTAGCGCGCCGCCTCGCGGAAGCCGGCGGCCAGGAAGTGCGCGGGATAGCTCGGCGGGTTCCACGGCTCGCCCAGGAACGGCGCCTCCGCGGGCCCGTCCCCCGGCTCCGGCGGCAGCACGAAGCGGTAGCGCGCCCAGGTGCTGCCGTCCATCGGGCCGATCACCCGCGCCGCCCCGTCCGCGCGCAGCAGGGCGCATGCGTGCCGCAGCAGCGCGACCCCCGCGTCGGAATCTCCCCCCTCGTAGTGCCCCACCATCCCCGTTCGCCCCGACAGGCTCGCCAGCCCGTCCACCGTGACGACGGAGAGCCGCGCGAGCGGGCGTCCGCCGTCGTGCGCCAGCAGCCGGCGTGCGTCCGCGGGCACCGTCGCCGCCCCCGGCGCGAGCTCCGCGAAGGCGGCGTCCGCCGTGCTCCCCGGCTCCAGCTCTTCGATGGTGAACGGCACGGCGGGGAGGCAGGCGCGGGACACGGGGCGGATTTCGGAAGGAAGGATAGCCGGACCACATCCCCCCTGCCACCCACCGGGTGTCCATCCGAACCTGGAAACGCGTCCTGGCGGGGACCGGCGGATTGCACAGAACGCTGCACATTGTGTCCAGAAATGAAGCGTCTTCCGCCATCGGAGTCGCGAAACCGGCCGCCGCGGACCGCCGGCGATTCCGCCCCGCCTGGCCGAACCCACTTGGCAGCAGCCTGTTACCGGTCCACTCCACCCCTTTACAATTCGATCGCGTCGCAACATGTTTCTTTTCTGATCATACAGGCACGAAGAGTGCGTAATATCTGGACAGCGTTCGCCTCGCCGGGTCTTCGAGGCTTCCCACCCGTCCATTGGCCGGAGCCAGGCAGGTCTGCTCCCGGCCCTCAGCACAACCCTGGTTTCGTTCCTCCGGTCCGGCTCGCTGCCGGCCGGTGTTCCTCACGCCCGCCCCGTGGACGGTGTGGACGGCGAGCCTCGCCCTCCGCCCCGCGGCGCCGGCGCCAAACCTTTCGACGGAGACGGTCGAATGAACACCAAGAAGTTCGGGATCCTGGCATCGGTGGTGGACGAGCTGGCCGCGGGCCGCGACGACGTGGCGCGCCGGCTGCTGGCGCACCTGCTGGAGGAGTGCGGCGCGGACGCGACGGGCGAGGACCTGCAGTACTACATCTTCGCCTCGGCGCTGGCGAAGCGGGTGGCGTGGGACCGGCACGAGGAGATCAACCTGTACCTGCGCCAGTTCGGCGAGTCGCAGATCTCGCTCTTCAACCTGGTCGCGCAGCACCTGCCCACGGTGGCGCTGGCGGGGCAGGTGGGCAACGAGGTGCTGGCGGGCTTCCTGGCCGACCAGGAGGTGGTGACGCTGCTGGACATCGGCATCGGCAGCGGGCGGCAGGAGGTCGCGCTGCTGGAGCTGCTGGCGGCCCGCGGCCAGCTTCCGCGCATGCTGTACGTGGTGGCGGTGGAACCCGACGCGGGCAGCCTGATCCAGGCCGGGTGCGACCTGGCCGTGGCCGCGGACGCGCTGGGGGTGGCGCTGGACTTCAACCCCGTGCACAAGCTGGTGGAGGACCTGGACGGCGAGGACTGGGCGTGGTTCGCCAGCTTCCCCGGCCCCATCGTGGTGAACGCCGCCTTCGCGCTGCACCACGTGCGCAACACCGACGCGGACCGCTGCCGCGACGAGGTGTTCCACCGGCTGCGTGCCGTGGGCGCCGAGGCAGTGGTGCTGTGCGAGCCCAGCTCGGACCACTTCACCGAGTCGTTGCGCGAGCGCTTCGCCAACTGCTGGCACCACTTCGGCACCACCTTCCGCCTCATCGACTCGCTGGGCGTGACGGCCGAGGAGGCGGGGGCCATGAAGATGTTCTTCGCGCGTGAGATCGAGGACATCCTGGCCTCGTCCGAGGAGCACCGCTTCGAGCGCCACGAGCCGTACGCCACGTGGATGGCGCGCATGGCCGACGCCGGCTTCGCGCCCGCCGCCGACCTTCCGGACGCCTTTGCGGACGCCGCCGGCCCCGTGCGCGTCGCGGCGCGCGAGGGCTACGTGGGCCTGGACTACCAGGACGAGACGCTGGTCGCCATCCTCTGCGCCACGGCCAGCGTGCCCGCCGGCACCGGGGTGGAGGTCGTGGAGTCGATCTTCGCCGAAGCGGTCTGACGGGGCGAACGTCCCGCGGCCGGCCGCGTCCGCCGCACGAACGGAGGGCGCGGCCGCCAGGTGGATGAAGGATGGCCGGAACGGAGTTTCCGGCACGATGTGCGGCTCACGCCGCGAGCCCCGGCTGGCCCTCCTGACGTTGGAGCGCCGCCGGGGCTTTCGTTTCCGGCAGATCGTCGACGCGGCAGCGGGGTATCAAGAGCGGTCAATTTCCCGGGTGAGGTCTGCATCTGCTGCGGGATTTGGACACAGTTCGTCTTGACACTGGACGGGCGAGACGCGTTATTTGGCGCATCAAATGCAACCTGCTCCCGCCGCGGCCGAAACGGATCGCGACGGGCTGCCTCCCCGGCCCGCGCGCACTCGCGGGCCGGGCCCGTGTCCACCCGTCCACGCCCGGAGCCCCGCCCATGCCTTCGCTATCCGTTCCCGCCGACGCCACGGTGACGGGGGGCAACATCCTTTCCATGCTGGCCGCAATGGGCCCCTTCCGGAAGCGCGGCGAGCAGATCCTGGAGGAGCACGGCATCCGCGGCGTCCATCCCGACCAGTGGTATCCGTTCCCGGCGTACGTCGCGGCGCTGGGCACCATCCGCGACAAGATGGGGCCCAACACGCTGTTCCAGATCGGCAAGCAGATTCCCAACCACGTCCCGCTGCCCCCGGGGCTGGACACCTTCGAGAAGGTGCTGGCCTCGTTCGGGATGGCCTACGACATGAACCACGCGGGCACGCCCCACGGCGTGATCAGCTACCGCATGCACGACGACCGGCACGCCACCATCGTATCGGGCACGGCGTACCCCTGCGACTTCGACCGCGGGGTGATCCAGGGCTTCTTCAGCAAGCTCCTGTCGGCGCGCGTGGTGGTGAACCACGACGGCGCGGTCGAGTGCAAGCACGCGGGCGGCGCCACCTGCACCAACCACGTCGCCCTGCCCGCCTGATCGACCCGGACCCCCGGTGCGTTCCCGCGGGCGCCCGGCCGCCCGCGGGAACTCCCGGCGGTCCCGTGGCGTACGGAGCGCGGCCGCATGCGATGGTTCCGCATGCGGCCGCGCCACCTTCTGCCCCGCCCGGTGATGCATCTTCGCGCCACGCTCCTTGCCCTGGTCGCCCTTCCCGCGCTGGCCGCGTGCGGGGGGCGCCCGCCTCCGCCGCCCCCTCCGCCCGCGCCCGTGGCGGTGCCGGTGGACAGCCTGGAGCTGGCCCGCCAGGCCCGCGCGGAGGCCCAGCGCTGGTTCGACGCGGGCACCCGCCTGGGGCGCCAGGGCCGGTGGGCCGAGGCGGAGGCCAGCTACCGCCGGGCGGTGGTGGCCTACGGGGCCGACCCCACCTACCACTTCGCCCTGTCCGCCGCGCTGCTCAACCAGACGCGGCTGAACGACGCGGCCGATGCGTTCCGCGAGGGCATCGACGTGGAGGAGGCCTCTCCCACGCCCAACCACCGCCTGCTGGCCGAGGACTACGAGCGCCTGATCCAGATCCTGCTCCGCGCCGGCCGCACCGACCTGGTGGACGCCGCCCGCGACCGCCAGCGCTACCACCGCGACCTGCGCGACGTGACGATGCCGCGGTAGGCCCTCACCCCGCGGCCGCCATCCCGCAACGGGCGAGCGGCTGTCTCATCCACGGCCTTTCGCGCGGAGCCTTCCTCCGCGCGGACCAGCCTCCGCAGGGACGTGCCGTTCCAGCCGCGGTTTCGACCGCCTGGGACGAGGCCTGCTGCCGCACCGTCCACCGGGGCGGCCCGCCGTTCGTCGGTTCACCCCCCCTCCACCGTCTCTACTTCACCCGATCCAGCGTCAGCGCGATGGTGCTCCACTGGTGGGGGCGGAGCTGGGTCTGGTAGTCGCGGCCGCGGGTGGTGGCGCGGTACTCGGCGCCGAACGACCGCCAGCGCACCCCGCCGCCCAGCTCGTACTGGTAGACGAACGGCCGCCGCCGCACGTGCACGCTCTCGCGGAAGGTGTTGCCGTCCAGGAACAGGTCGTGGCCCACCCACTCGCCGCGCGCGGCGCCGATGCCGAAGACGGCGAGGCGGGGATGCGCGGCGCCGTGGACGGCGCGCCACGGGTGCGGCACGCCGCGGCCCAGGCGCACGCCCACGCCGGCGTGGGCCCCCGTCAGCACGTTCCCCAGCGCCAGCCCCGCCTCGGGCACCACGGCCGCCACCCGTTCGCCCCCGCGCACTCCTTCGTACGCCAGCACCTCGCGCGACAGCCGGGCCACGATTCCGGGCTCGAAGGCGAGCTGGTTGCCCCACCCGTCCACGGAGTGGAAGCCGGCCGCGCGGTGGAACCGCTGGTAGACCAGGCGGCCCAGCGACGCGTCGCCCGTGACGCCCACCTCCAGCCCGGCGGAGGTGCGCGAGCGCGGACCTTCGCGGCGGCCGCGGGCGCTCAGCGACAGCCAGCCGGCGTACGCCCGCTCGCCCGGCACGGGCTCCACGTCGTCCAGGCGCGGCGTGAAGAGCTTCTGCGCCAGCTCCACCCGGGTGGTCAGGCAGCGCGCCTCGCCCGTCTCGCGGCCGGTGCACGCGGGCGCGCCGCCGCCCAGCCGGCGGCCCCACACGGGCGCGCGGCCCAGCTCCGCCGCCAGCCACATGCCGTGCGTGTAGTCGTGGTCCGGCCGGCGGTGCCTGGGAATCCAGAAGTCGTACGCGTCGTTGTCCGACGCCACCTCCCACCCGCGCACGGCCTGCGCGGCCGCCTGCCCAGGCGGGGCGAGGGCCGCGGCGGCGGCGAGGAACGCGGCGCGGGCGAAGGCGCGGGGCAAGCGGTGGAGGCCCATCATCCCGCCGAAGGTGAAGCGGATGCGCGCGCGGCGGCGGGCGCGTGGCCGGTGGTCAGGTACGCGCCCGCGGACGCGAGGCCCGCGGCGATGCCCAGGCCCCACGACTGCGGATCGTGCCGGATGCCGAGCTTGAACCAGGTCGTCACGCCGATCATCGCCAGCGCCACGGTACGATAGACGGCCGCGCCGCGCCCGCCAGAAGCCGGCGCAGCAGCGGACGTCGCGGGTCCGGGAACAGGTCGGATGCCAGGGCGCGGAGCGTGTGGATGGCGGAGGCCCGCGGGTGCGTTGTGGGGTGGATTCGAGCCGGGCGCGGACTATCGATGGAGCGTGCCGTCGATCCCCGTTGGTGCTTTATCGCCAACCGGGGCGGGCGCCGTCGTCCGGTCCTTCCCGTCGGCAGGAGGATCGTCCGCGCTGGGTTTCGATCGATCCGATGATGGGCCGTCGAGCGCGCCATGGGTCCGTCAACCGCAGGCCGGACGGGATCAGTCCGTCGCGTCGGGGCTCAGGGCCAGGGACTGGGACTGGATCTCCCACCGGCCGTCCCACCGGCGCTTGAGGACGTTCACCAGGATGCCGGTGTGGACGGCGGTGGTGCGCCCGGCCTCCTCCACGGCGAAGGTGAACTGCTCCACGTCGTAGGCCAGGTCGCCGCTGGTGCCGAAGTCCAGGCGCGTGGTGGAGATGGGGCCCGCCCTGCCCAGCACCGCCGGCAGCCCCGCGCGGATCTCGCGCTGGCCGTGCAGCGGCTGGCCGGCCAGCGGCACCAGCACCGCGTCGCGGGCGTACAGGGCGGCGAGCACGCCGGCGTCGCGGTTGCCCCACGCGTCGCGCCACTGGCCGATGATCTCGTCCGCGTGCTGCCGCACCTCCTTCCTGTAGTCGGACAGCTCGCCCGTGACGTCGCTGTGCACCGTGCCGGGAACGTTGCGGCCCTGCGCGCCTGCGCCGGTGGCGGCCAGCGCGAGGCAGGCGGCGGCGAGGAGTCCCACGCGGACGATCGAGCGCATCAAGCAAAGCTCCAGCGGAGTGTTCGGATCACGGCGCCGGCACGTCGGTGGACGCGCCGGCGGTGCAGAAGGATGCAGGCGTCCGGGAGATCAGCGCGCGTCCAGCGACGCCTCGGCGCGCCGGCCTGCCGCCTCCACCCGCGCGGCCGCCGCGTCGATGGCGGCGCGCGTGGCGGGGGACGGGCCGCCCACCTCCACGTCCGTCGCGGCGCGGACGGCGTCGCGGTACCAGGCCGTCCAGGCGCGGAGGATGTGCGCCTCGTGCGCGCGGTCGCCGCCGCCGGCCAGGGCGGCGCGGCCCAGCGCGGCCTCCG
>JAQBQD010000124.1 GCA_028287185.1 Gemmatimonadota bacterium
CGCGAGCGCGGCGAGCAGGCGGCGGAGGGGCGGGCGGGTCAGCGGCGGACGCGTGGAAGCGGCAGGCGGCGCGGCGGAAGGTCCGCCGCGCCGCTGCAGGTACGTCCGCCGGCCCCGGAGTGTCAAGCCGGGCGCGTCACGCCACCAGCGACCGCTCCGCCCGCCGCCGCTCGCGCCCCTGCACGCGCAGCTCCGCCAGCTCCTGCGCCAGCATGTGCGTGGCCGAGCTCAGGGCGCCAGCCTGCCGCAGCTCGCGCGGCTCCAGGCCCACCAGGTTGCGGATGGCGCGGCGGAGCGGCATGTCCGCCGCGTAGCCGCAGGCGCGCGACGCGGACGACAGCGAGTGCCCGGGGTCGTCCAGCAGGTCGCAGGCGAGCAGCACGCGCAGCCACGCCAGCAGCCGGCGTGGCGGCGGAAGGTCGGCGCGGGCGCACCAGCGCAGCAGCGTGCGCTCGGTAAGCTCCAGCGCCGCCGCCATCTCGGGCGTCTGCCCGCCGGTGGCCACCGTCTCGCCCGCGGCGGCCAGCAGGGCCCGCGCACGGGCGTGCAGCGAGCGGTGGACCAGGCCGGCCAGCACGCGCTCCACGGGCCGGCTCTCCAGCGCGCGCAGGCGGCGCAGCAGGGCGGCGCGCGAGTCCTCCTTGCCGATGCACACCAGCTCGGCCACGCCCCACTGGCCCAGGGTGCGCAGGTCGCCGTACTGGGCCGCGCCGAAGGGGTACGCGGCCACCACCGTGGCCGAGCGGAAGTCGCGCAGGACGTCGCGCAGGGAGGGGGCGAGCACCTCGGCGTCGGCCACGTACGGGTCCACCAGGGCCACCGTTCCCGGCGGCGAGGTGCGGAGCGAGCTGCGCAGCGCCTCCCACCCGTCCAGGTCCACGACCTCGCGGCGGCCGCCCACGGCCCTGCGCACGCGGTCGTGGAACTGAAGGTCGGAGTGAAGCAGGAGCAGGGGGCGGGAGCGACGCTGCATTGGACGGGGACGGGTGGGATCGTTTCAAGACAGGACATGCAACGAGTCCACCACAATGCACCATTTCGCGCCGTTAGTCAATATGGACACGGTGGGCGGCTGTTCCCGGCCCGCATGCGAAGCGTCCGATCCCGTACGTCTTTGACAGTTCTTTACGTGCCGTCGCGGGTGGATGGAAGACTGCCCGTCCGTTCATCCCGCGGCGCGTGGGTGGCGTTGAAGCTGCCCTCGGCGTACACCCTGTCCCCGGCCTCGTCCACCACGCGGAAGTGCCCGTGGCCGTCGTGCTCGCCCGTGAGCAGGCGCACGCGGGCGGGCAGCAGCAGGGGGGCACGGAAGGCGATCCGCAGCCGGCGCAGGGCGCACGGATCTCCCCCGAAATGACGGCGGATGAGGGCGTGCGACACACGCGCGGCGGTGGCGTAGCCGTGCAGGATGGGCCGCCGGAACCCGAAGGCGCGGGCGGTGAGCCCCCACAGGTGGATGGGGTTGTAGTCGCCCGAGGCCCGCGCGTAGCGCCGTCCCTCGCCGCCGGGAAGCGTCCAGCGCGCAATCTCGCCCCACTGCACATGGGGCTCGGAAGGAGCGGCCCCTTTGCCGCGGTGCATCGTCTCGCTCGGAGCTCTCGGCTCGGGCCGGCGCGAGCGGGCGAGCATGACGCTGGTGCTCTGGGAGCAGAGCACGCCGGCCGCGTTCCAGGTGCGCGACACCAGCGTCAGGCGCGTGCCGCCGCGCACGGGCTCGGCGCCGTCCAGCTCCAGGCGGAACCGCACGGTGTCGCCGGCCCGCAGCGGGCGGATGGGCAGCACCTCCTCTTCCAGGTGCACCACGCCCCCCAGCGGCAGCGGCGCGTCCAGCAGGGCCAGCAACTCCAGCGCGCCGGTGGCGGCCCAGGTGGCGCCGAACAACGCCGGCACGATGGCGTCCGGCCCGCGGAAGGCCTCGATGCCGCCGCCGTCCGTGGCGGCCAGGTAGCGCAGCACCCGCGCGCCGTCCACCCGCACGCCGGACTTCTCCACGGCCACGCGCCGGCGTGGCGCGGGGGACGCCGCATCCGCCCCCCGCGCCCGCATGCCGCGCACGGCAAGCCGCGCCATCGCCCGCAGGTGGTCGATGCCGCTCACGCCGCCGCCTCCCGTCCGCCTCGTCGCATCCCCCTCCTCCGTCGCTGATCCCGGCCCTCGTCACCGTCCGACGGCCTTCCAATCGGCCATCCCGCCGGTCATCGAACGACCACGCCGCCGGATCTCCGGAATCCCACGAATCCCCAAAGGCCGGATCGGTCGAGATCTCCGGGACCGCGGACCTCCGGCCCTGCTGCGATCCCGACGCATGCAACCGGTCGACCCGGCATCCGTCGATCCGATCGCCGTCAGGTCCGCGGGGCGTTCACCGGGGCGAGCCGATCACCTGGACGGCGAGGCGGCGCTCGCGGGGGCCGTCGAACTCGCAGAGCCAGATGCCCTGCCACCGGCCCAGCAGCAGGTCGCCGCCGGTGACCACGACGGTGACGGAGGGGCCGAAGAAGCTGGACTTGAGATGGCTGTCGCTGTTGCCTTCGGCGTGCCGGTAGTACGCCTCGTCGCGTGGAACGAGGCGCTCCAGCTTGGCCAGCAGGTCGTGCACGACGTCGGGATCGGCGTTCTCGTTCACCGTGACGCCGGCGGTGGTGTGCGTGCTCTGCACCACCGCCAGGCCCTCCGCCACGCCGCTGCGGCGCACCACCTCGCGCACGCGGCCGGTGACCTCCAGCATCTGCGCCCGGCGCGTGGTGCGCAGCAGCAGCGTCTCCACGCGCCTACCGTGCGCCGCGGTAGACGATGCGCCAGACGCGGCCGCCGGAGTCGTCGGTGACGTACAGCGAGCCGTCGGGCGCCGCGGCCAGGCCCATGGGGCGGTGCGCGGAGCCCGGATTGGGCTGGGCGCCCGCGAAGCCGGTGGCGAAGTCCTCGTACCGACCGCCGGGCCGCCCGCCCGCGAAGGGCACGAACACCACGCGGTAGCCCGCCTGCGGCAGCGGCGCGCGGTTCCAGGAGCCGTGGAAGGCCACGAACGCGCCGCCGCGGTAGCGCGCGGGGAACTGCCCGCCGGTGTAGAAGACGATGCTCTCCGGCGCCCAGTGCCCGGGAAACGCCATCAGCGGGTCCTTCCTGGCCGTGCACCGCCCCATCTGCCGGCCGTCTCCGCCGTACTCGGGGCCCAGCACCTTTCGCTTCGCGATGGGATCGTAGAAGCAGTACGGCCAGCCGAAGTCGTCGCCGCGGTTGACCTGGATCAGCTCCTCGCCGGGCTTCTCGGCGTTGTCCTGCGGCGAGAAGTGCGCGGGCCAGTCGCCGAGCTGGTCGCGGCCGTGCTGCAGCGCGAAGAGGCGGCCGTCGGGCGCGACGGTGATCGCCACGGCGTTGCGGATGCCGGTGGCGAAGCGCCCCGCCGCGTCCTGCCGCTGGCCCGCCCGCCCCGCATCGAAACGCCAGATGCCCGCGCGGGACGACAGCTCGGGGCAGGGGTCCATGCCCGGGGACTGGCCTTGGCGGTCGCGCTGCTGGCAGACGTTGGTGCCCGAGCCCACGTTCACGAACAGCCCGCCGCGCCCATCCATCGCGATCGTCTTCGCCGTGTGCCCGCCCGTGGGCAGCCCGGAGACGACCGTCGCCGGCGCGCCCGCGGGGACGAGGGTGCCCGGCGCCAGGGTGTAGCGCAGCACGCGGTCGTCGGGCGCGAAGTACAGGTCGCGGCCGGACAGGGCGATGCCGGTTCCCTTGTCCGCCCCGAAGCGCTGCTTCACGTCCGCCTTGCCGTCGCCGTTGGTGTCGCGCAGGGCCATCACGCCGCCACCGCCCGTGCGCCCGCCGTCCAGCGCCACGTACACGTCGCCGTTCGCCGCCACCGCCACGTGCCGCGGCGAGGCGAGCCCGTCCGCGAACACCGTGGCGCAGAAGCCCGCAGGAAGGGCGATGCCGCCGTTCCCGGGGTCGCACGCGGGCGGCTTCGACGCCTCGGCTGCGGTCGACGGCGCCTCGGCAGACGCGGCGGGCGCGGACGGAGCTGCGGAGGTGGCGGGCGGCGCTTCCTTCGCCTGTGCGTCGCCGCCCGCGCGGGAGCATGCGGCCGCGGCGAGCAGGAGCGCCGGGAGGGCGATTCGGGAGATGGCGGTCATGGGATGCTGCGCTCCGGCCGATGGGGCGTGGTCGCGAGTGGATGCCGGGAGGTGCGCGATGCGCCACCCGCCCGTTGTCCGCGGTACCCTCCGCGCGTTCCGCACGTGGCGCGCCGCGGGGATGGGGAACGTCGGTCGACGGGATGCGGACGGATGCACGCCGGGTCCCTGTCCTCCGGCCCCGTCAGTTGAGCCCGCTGGCGGCGGGCGGAGGGCCGCTGACCATGAGCGTGGTCTCGTGCGGCGGGGAGTCGCCGATGGTGATGACGAAGCGGTAGGTGCCCGGGCGGGGGAACTGGATGCCCACGAGGGAGAACACCTGGTTGGCCGAGAACACCTCGGCCGGTGGCAGGTGGGGGATCATCATCTCGCCCGCGGCCTCGAACAGGGGGTCGCCGGCGTCGTCCACCAAGCGCACCTGCACCGGCAGCGAGCGGCCCGCGTCGCCCGCCTCGGCCAGCACGCGGAAGCAGAACACCAGGCGCGGGTGCACCACGGGAAAGTCGTTCGCGCCGATGCGGTCGAAGATGCCCAGCACGTTGAGCTTGCCTTCCTGCGACACGTTGGCTTCATCGGCCACGAAGGCCATGGGGATCTTCATCTTCCTGCTCCTTCCTGCGATGTGGGTCCGGCGGAGGGCGCCGGGCAGTCGTCCGGTCCCTTCCGCACCCAGAGGCGCGTGACGCGGGTGGTGTCCGGCAGCAGCGCCGGGTCGTCGTGCCCCCCGCCCCATTCCTCCGGGGGCTTGGCTCCCAGCGCGAAGCGGATGCCGGGCGCGGCGGGGAACCACACCACCACGTCCCCCGTGGCCATGGCGGCGCAGGGGCCGCCGTAGCGGGCGCGCAGGTCGCCCAGCGCGCTCCCCACGCCCACACCCGCCGGCGTGGAAAGGCCGCTGTCCCGCACCATGACGCGTGCCACCGTGTCGCCCGAGAGCGTGGCGAGCAGGACGTGCCCGGCCAGCGGGAAGGCGATGCCCTTCTCGCGCGTTCCCTCCGCCGTCCACGCGGTGTCCCGGGCGCCCGGGCAGAGCGCGCGCAGCTCCTCGGCCGGCATGCCCAGCCGCACGCCGCCCACGCCGTAGCGCATGACGTGCGCGTCGCCCGCACCGCACGCCGCGGCGGTGGGCGTCGGGGGATGCAGCGTGTCTTCCACCGCCGGCCCCAGCGCGCGTCCGTCCGCACCCACCACGGTGGCCCGGACGACGAGCGCGACGGCGGAGGTGTCCGCCGGGCGCGCGGATGCCGGCAGGCGCACGCGCTGCGTGAACGCGGCCGACTGTCCGGGCGCGAGCATGCCCAGCGCCCACGTGAGCAGCGTGCCGCCCGCCGCCGCCGTCCGGGTGGGAGCGGCCGCCGGCGGCGCTCCGGGTGCAGCCGGCGTGGAGTCCGGCGCCGGCTCGATCGGCGACTGGATGAACACCTGCAGCCGCGCGCCGGACACGGGTGCCCGCGAGCGGTTCGCCACCGTGGCGCCCACGTCCGCCGCGCGCCCGAACGCCAGCGAGTCGGGCACGTGAAGGTCGATCTGCACGCCCTCCGCCGCCTGCACCGTCACCGGCGGCGGGGTGGCCGCTCCGGAGCCCGCGTCCGCGCCGTCCTTTCCGCACGCGGCGAGGGTGGCGACGCAAGCCGCCATGGCCGCCGCCCTCCGAATCCGCGTGGTCATCACCTCCGCTCTCCGCATCCAGTCCCCGTCGTCGAAACCACCGTTCGTCCCGCGCATGATCGACCGTCGACCGAACGACCGTCGAAAAGTCCTGTCGAGCCTGTCCGTCCCGGCGGTCGAATGGAGATCGAACGAGCCGGGTTTCCTCGTCCGGATCGGTGCCGCGGAGGGTTCGGCCCCGGACGTCGTTTCTGCGAAGCACAAACCTGCGTGTCGCGGGGCGGACGTGCAACGACGCGGCGGCGCCGTTCGGACACCGGGTCCGCGCCGACGGCGCATCTCCGGACGTGCAGCCCGAGCTCCGGTGCCGGGCGGGGATGTGCGGCGATCGGCAGAGAGCCCTGGCGAGCCCCGCTTTTGCGTGGCGGCGCGGGGACCTATCTTGTCACCCCCGGCGCCGCCCAGGGCAGCCCGGGATCTCCGCCACCGCGAACGCCGTCCATGACCGAGCCCCGGCAGCAGCCCAACCCGTCGCTGAACCGCGCCGCCCGCGCCGGAACCCCCACCGAGGACGAGCGGCTGCTGGTGAGCCCCGCCGCCGCCGACGGGCAGCGCGCGAACTTCACCAGCTCGGACCCGTGGCGGGTGTTCCGCATCATGGGCGAGTTCGTGGAGGGGTTCGACGCGCTGGCCAAGGTGGGGCGGGCGGTCACCATCTTCGGCTCGGCGCGCGTGCCGCCGGGGCACCCGGAGTACCTGGCGGCCACCGAGACCGCGCGGCTGCTGGCACAGGCGGGGTTCAGCATCATCACCGGCGGCGGGCCGGGGATCATGGAGGCGGCCAACAAGGGGGCGCGCGAGGCGGGGGGGCTTTCCATCGGCGCCAACATCGAGCTGCCCTTCGAGCAGGGGATCAACCCCTACGTCGACATCGCCATCAACTTCCGCTACTTCTTCGTCCGCAAGACGATGTTCGTGAAGTACGCCGAGGCGTTCGTGATCTTTCCCGGCGGGTTCGGCACGCTGGACGAGCTGTTCGAGTCGCTGACGCTGATCCAGACGGGCAAGATCCGCCACTTCCCCGTGGTGCTGTTCGGCACCGCGTACTGGAGCGGCCTGATCGGGTGGATCCGCGACACGCTGCTGGCCGAGGGCAAGGTGTCGCCCGACGACCTGAACCTGCTGGTGGTGACGGATTCGCCCGCCGAGGCGGTGCGCGTGGTGCTGGAACGCCACGAGAAGGCACGGGAGGCCGCCACCGACCTGGCCCACGGCCGAAAGCCCGAGCCGCCGAACGCCGGAGAGACGCCGCCCGAGCCGGAGAAGCACGACGCGCAGTAGGCCCTCACCCGGCGGGCTGAGACCCGCCACCCTTTCCCGCACGCGGGAGAGAGGAAGGACGGCAGGTGTTCCGCGCGATCGGCGCTTTCCCGCGCAGGTCGCGGCGGCGGCGCGAAAGCGATCGTGACCCGGAGGGCGGAGACCCACGGGCGGTTTCGTGGGGCTCCGTCTTGCTGGGAACGGTCGTTTCGTTCCCTGCAAGATAGAGCGCGGTGGCCGCGAAGCGGGCATTCGCCCAAGCAGTGGTCCTCACCATCAGACGACCGACGAGGAAGGCCCGGAGAATGGCACAGAGCAAGTACCTGAGCGGCAAGCGCATCGAGCCCACGCGCATCGGGGGCGGGATGAGCGTCTCGGCGCTGGTGGACGGCACCTTCCAGGCGTACAACGCGGCGCGGCTGCGCGAGGGCTGCCACCTGCTGACGCGCAAGATGCTGGAGGACGACGTCACGGTGGGCCTGACCATGACGGGCGCGCTGACGCCGGCGGGGCTGGGGATGAGCTCCATCATCCCGCTGATCGAGGCGGGGTTCGTGGACTGGATCATCTCCACGGGCGCCAACCTCTATCACGACACGCACTTCGGCATCGGGCTGGAGCTTCGGCAGGGAAGCGCCACCATCAGCGACACGGTGCTGCGCGAGGAGGAGGTCGTGCGCATCTACGACATCTTCTTCGACTACAGCGTGCTGCTGGACACGGACGCCTTCTTCCGCACCATCATCACCGGGCCCGAGTTCCAGCGCCCGATGTCGACGGCGGAGTTCCACTACCTGTGCGGCAGGTACGTGGCGGCGCGCGAGGAGGAGCTGGGGATCGGGCGCAAGTCGCTGCTCGCGGCGGCGTACGAGCACGCGGTGCCCATCTACACCTCGTCGCCGGGCGACTCGTCCATCGGGATGAACGTGGCAGCCAAGGCGCTGCAGGGGAACAAGCTGTCGTTCGACGTGAACGCGGACGTGAACGAGACGGCGGCCATCGTGCTGGACGCCAAGCGCGGCGGCGGAAAGAGCGCCATCTGGATCCTGGGCGGCGGCAGCCCCAAGAACTTCGCGCTGCAGACGGAGCCGCAGATCCAGGAGGTGATGGGCATCGACGAGCGCGGCCACGACTACTTTTTGCAGATCACCGACGCGCGCCCCGACACGGGCGGCCTGAGCGGCGCCACGCCCGCCGAGGCGGTGAGCTGGGGCAAGATCGACCCCGACCGCCTGCCCGACGCGGTGGTCTGCTACCTGGACAGCACCGTGGCGCTGCCGATTTTGGCCGCGTACTCGCTGGACCAGCACGCCCCGCGCAAGCCCCGGCGCCTGTTCGACCGGCGCGAGCAGATGATGGACCGCATCCGCGCCGAGTACGAGAAGTCCGAGCGCAACGAGGCCGCCCAGGAGACCGCCCGCGGCCACGCCGGCCACGCGCCGCACATGCTGGAGCGGGACCGATAGCACGCGAACGGGCGGCGGCTGGAACGACTGTGCCAGCCGCCGGCCTTCCATCCGGAGTCGAGCAACCTGCGTCGGGAACGGGAGATGAGCATCAGCGACACGAGCCGGGACGCCGACCGGGTGCAGGTGGAGATCGTGCGCCGCATGAGCCCGCAGCAACGGCTGGATGCGGCGATGGCGATGAGCCAGGCGACGCGCGAGATGATGCTGTCCCGCATCCGCTCCGAGCACCCGGAGTGGACGGACTGGCAGGTGAAGCGGGAGCTGCTGCGCCTCACCTTCCTGCCCCATCCGCTCCCCTCGGGCCTGCCATGACGCCCGCGGAGGTCCTGCAGCAGTTCGTGGACGCGCTCCAAGACGCGGCTCTCCCGTACATGCTGACGGGGTCGCACGCCAGCTCCATCCACGGGATGCCGCGCGCCACCCTCGACGTGGACTTTGTGGTTGCCCCGTCCCGTGAAGAAATTCGCCGCCTGGTTCAGAACCTCAAGGCGGCCGGCTGCTACGTCGACGACCGTGCGGCGGACGAGGCGCTGGACACGCACGGCCAGTTCAACGCGATCGGCCTGGACTCCGGCTGGAAGGCCGACTTCATCATCCGCAAGCCCCGCGCGTTCAGCCGGACCGAGTTCGACCGCCGTGAGCCGGGTGTGCTGTACGGGGTGGAGGTCAGCGTCGCGACGGCCGAGGACGTCCTTCTCGCGAAGCTGGAGTGGGCGAAGCTCGGCGAGTCATCCCGCCAGATCGAGGATGCCGCCAACATCCTGAAGGTCCGTGGCGATCGGCTCGACCGCGCCTACGTCGAACGGTGGGTTCGCGAGCTGGGCCTGGCGCAGCAGTGGGACGCCGCCGTTCGCTCGGCCGGGATGGGCTGAGGAAGGCAGCGCCGCCCCGGCGAGCGGAACGCCCGGCCTTCTGCTTCGTATCAACCACCGCCCGCGCCTGTGTCCGGCGCGGGCGATTGCGTTCACCGACGTTCCCGCGGCCCCGGACCCGACCATGCCCGCCACGCAGACCGAGCTGGACACCCTGATCGACACCCGCCGCGACCTGCACCGGCACCCCGAGCTGGGGTTCGAGGAGGTGCGTACGGCCGCCGTCGTCGCGGAGCGGCTGCGGGCGGCCGGGTACGACGTGCGCACGGGCATCGCGGAGACGGGCGTCGTCGGCGAGATGCGCGGCGGCGCGGGCGCCGGGCCCACGCTGCTGCTGCGCGCGGACATGGACGCGCTGCCCATCGCGGAGGAGTGCACGCACGGCTTCGTGAGCACGCACCAGGGGCGCATGCACGCCTGCGGGCACGACGCGCACGTGGCGATCGGGCTGGCGGTGGCGGAGCGGCTGGCGGCCTCGCGCGGCGAGTGGGGCGGCACCGTGCGCTACGTCTTCCAGCCCGCGGAGGAGGGCGGCGGCGGGGCGCTGCGGATGATCGAGGAGGGCGGCATCCTGGAGGGCGTGGACGCGGCGCTGGGGCTGCACGTGTGGCTGGGGATGCCGAGCGGTGTCGTCGGCGTCGTTCCCGGCCCCTTCATGGCGTCGGCGGGCGAGTTCGAGATCACCGTTCAGGGCCGCGGTGGGCACGGGGCCATTCCCGACGAGACGGTGGATGCGATCCTGGTCGCCAGCCAGATCGTCGTCGCGCTGCAGACGGTGGTGTCGCGCTCGGTGTCTCCGCTGGAGTCGGCGGTGGTGTCGGTGGGCGTCTTCCATGCGGGCACGGCGCAGAACATCATCGCCGACACGGCCGTCCTCAAGGGCACCGTCCGCGCCTTCGACCCCGCGCTCTGCGCCGACCTGCCGCGCCGCATCGACCGCATCGTGAAGGGCGTCTGCGACTCGATGGGCGCCACGCACGACTTCCACTACCAGCAGGACTGCCCGCCCACCGTGAACGACCCGGAGCTGGCCGAGACGGTGCGCCTGGCCGCCGAAGAGGTGGTGGGCCGCGACCGCGTGCGCACCGACCCCGGGGTGCGCACCATGGCCGCCGAGGACTTCGGCGAGATGCTGGCGCGCGTGCCCGGCTGCTACTTCTTCGTGGGCGCACGCGACGAGCGGCGCGGGATGGTGCACCCGCACCACTCGCCGCGCTTCGACCTGTGCGAGGACTGCCTGCCGACGGCTGTGGACGTGCTGGAGCGCGCCGCCCGGCGGGTGCTGGCCGGCGGCTGACGGATCGCCCGCCGGCGGCCGAAGGGCGTCCGCAGAGGGCGTACGAGGTGGATGGACGGCGCCGCGTTTCACCGTCCGCAGTCGTATGCACGAAGACCGGCCTGCTCTCGATGCCGTGAGGGGCGGGCCGGCCTCTCACCATCTGTTATCAGACGCAGCCGTTCCGGACGACGTTCGCAAGGGTCCGGAGCGGGTGCGTGACGCGAACTCTCTGGCGTGACCCCGCCCCAGCGGTTATCGTCTGCAACCGGATTCCGTAGTAGATGCCGGACACCGGCGGGGAGGTCTGCACGACCCTCCGCCCGTCGCCCGGCCTCCGCTGGACTTGTCCGCCCGCGTGGTTCCCGGGCGGCTCCCCGAAGTGGTGTTCTCCATGGTGCCATCCATCCGGGACGATGCGGCGGCGGCGCCGTCCGCGTCCTCCCTGCCCGAGCCCGCCGTCTCGCCGTCCACGCGCGCCGTGCTGGAGCGCATCGCGGGTTTCGCGGTGCGGCTGCTGGACGCGCCCGTCGGCATCGTGGCGCTGCGCGACGGCACCCGCGCGTTCGCGGGCGACGGCGACGCGTGGCGGGCGCGGCTGGACGCGCCCGTGGCCGACACGCTCTGCCACCTGGCCATGCGCTCCGGCCGGCCGCTGGCCATCGACGACGCGCGCACGGACGCGCTCGTGGCCGAGCATCCCCTGCTGTGGATGGGCGAGACGGCGTACCTGGGCGTGCCGGTGCGGGGGCCGCAGGGCGACGTGGCGGGGTGCCTGAGCTGCGTGCACGACCGGCCGCACGCGTGGACGGAGGCGCAGGTGGAGACGCTGGTGCACCTGGCGGGCTTCGCGTCCGCGGCGCTGGCGGCGGGCGCGGGCGAGCGCGCCCGGGAGTCGGCGCGGGGGCGGGGGCGCCGCGTCTCGGCGCGGATGCTGGAGAAGGCCGTGGAGACGATGCAGCTCGGGGTCACCATCACCGACGTGGCGGGGCGCATCATCTACACCAACGCGGCCGAGGCCCGCATGCACGGCTACGGCATGGACGAGCTGCCCGGCATGCACGCCCGCGTATTCGCGCCGGCCGAGCACGCGCGGCCCATCGGCGCGGACGCCATGGCGGGCGTCACCAGCTGGAGCCGCGAGACCACCAACGTGCGCAAGGACGGCAGCGTCTTTCCCGTGGTGCTGCGCTCGGACGTGGTCACCGACCGGCGCGGTCGCACGGTGGGCATCGTCACCTGCTGCGAGGACGTGTCGCAGCGCAGGCAGCTGGAGCGCCAGCTCCTGCGCAGCGCCTTCTACGACCCGCTCACCGGGCTGCCCAACCGCGTGCTGCTCACCCACCGGCTGGAGCGCGCCGTGGAGGCGGCGCGGCGCGGCGGGGCCAGCTTCGCGGTGCTGGCGGTGGGGATGGACGCCTTCAAGCGCGTGTGCGACTCGCTGGGGCCGCAGGCGGGGGACGAGCTGGTGGCGGCCGCGGCCGCGCGCGTGCAGACCGTCGTGCGCGCGGACGCCATGCTGGCGCGCCTGGGCGCCGACGAGCTGGCGGTGCTGCTGGACGACGCGGACGGGGTGGTGGAGGCCACGCGGCTGGCCGAGCGGGTGCAGGAGGCGGTGGCGGCGCCGTTCGAGGTGGGGGGCGTGGAGGTGTTCAGCGCGGCCAGCGTGGGCATCGCGCACAGCTCCACCCGCTACGCCCACGCCGAGGAGGCGGTGCGCGACGCCGTAATCGCCATGTACCGCTCGCGCGATGCGGGAAAGGGGCAGTACGAGGTGTTCGACCACGCCATGCACGCGCAGGCGCTGGCCCGGCTGCGCATGGAGACCGACCTGCGCCGGGCCGTGGAGCGCGGCGAGCTTCGCGTGCACTACCAGCCCATCGTGATGCTGCAGACGGGGCGCATCGCCGGCTTCGAGGCGCTGGTGCGGTGGATGCACCCCGAGCTGGGGCTGGTGCTGCCCGACGACTTCATCCCCCTGGCCGAGGAGACGGGGCTGATCGTGCCCATCGGCCTGTGGGTGCTGCGCGAGGCGTGCCTGCAGCTCACGCGCTTGCAGACCGGGGTGTGCCGCGATCAGGACGTGACGGTGGCGGTGAACCTGTCGGTGAAGCAGGTGGCGCAGCCCGACCTGGTGGAGCGCGTGGCCGAGGTGCTGGCCGAGACGGGAATCGACCCCCGCCGCCTGAAGCTGGAGATCACCGAGAGCGTGATCATGCACGACCCGGAGGCCATCACCGGCATGCTGCACCGCCTGAAGGCGCTGGGCATCCAGCTCCACATCGACGACTTCGGCACCGGATACTCGTCGCTGCACTACCTGCACCGCCTGCCCCTGGACGCCCTGAAGATCGACCGGTCGTTCCTGAGCGAGCACGCGGGTGGCCCCAACCTTCAGCTCGTGCGCGCCATCGTGGCCATGGCGCACGCGCTGGATGTGGTGGTGGTCACCGAGGGCGTCGAGTCGGCCGAGCTGCTGGAGGAGATGCGCACGCTGCGCTGCGAGTACGCCCAGGGTTTCTTCTTCTCGCGCCCGCTGGACGAGCACGACATCGAGCGGCTCTGCGTGCGGAATCCGGTGTGGTGAGGGGAGATTCGCGGACAGGCGAACGACTTCTCCGAGCCAAGGGCTTGAGGTCTTCCCTCGCAGGCGCCGGGTGGCGGTGCGGTTTGGAGGGCGGAGGGGCGGGGGGAAGCAAGGCGAGCGTTTGGTTGATGAACAATGAGCCCGCGATGGCGGGCTTTCGTGATTCCATAAGCGCGGTTTCGGGCGATGCAGGGACAGACGTTCTAACCGTCGATGATGTGGATCGCCGGTTTTCTCACTGTTTGGCGGGGGTGTCGGGCGGGGCGAGGGTGTAGAGGAGGAAGTCGGCGCGGCGGCGGTCGTGGCGGGGGTCGGCGCGGTCCAGGTCGGCGACGGGGAGCGCGGTGATGGTGACGATGCGGGCGTGCGGTGCGCGGCGGTGCAGTGCGGCGGCGAGGCCCTGGTGGAAGTCGGTGTGGAAGGCGCCGTTGAAGTGCACCACCAGCGTGCCGGGGCCGGAGCGCTCCAGCTCGGCGGCGACGCTCTCGGCCATCGTCTCGTCCTTCAGGCACTGCGCCAGGTAGAAGCGTTGGATCGCGGCGTCGCCTTCGGCACCGTGCAAGCCGTGCGCGGACATTCCGGCCATCGCCTCCGCGAAGCGCCGACGGTACGCGCCGCCGGGGCAGACCACCTCGCGGGCGGCGAAGGCGCGGTGGCCGGCGGGCAGGGAGTCGAGCGAGGCCAGGCCGCCGCGCGCGACGGCGGCGGCGTACGGGCGGGGGACGTTGGAGGCAATCACGGGCCACCGGCCGGCGCGCGCCCACTCCACCAGCGGCCGGTAGTCCGTCGCGTAGCGCGGCCACGGACGGCCGCCGGCGCGGAGCGAATCCTCCGAAAGCGTCCCCGCCAGGTACGCGGAAAGCAGCGGCTGCACGTCGCGCTCCCACATCTCCATCGCCACGCTCACCTTGCCGCGGCGGCGGGCCAGGGCCTCCAACAGCGCGCGCTCCAGCCGGTGCGTGGCCGGGTCGTCGTGCTGCTCGCCGAAGAACGCCGCGTCCGCCCGCGCCACCTGGGCGGCCATCGCCTCGAAGTCGGTGAACCGGTGCCGCCGCACGTCGTACACGCGGTGCGGCACGTATCCACCGCCGTCCTGCGCGCGCAGGCACGCCGGCGGCCCGAAGGCCAGCAGCCCCGCGAACAGTCCCAGCGCCAGACGTCCGGCGGCGCTCGGACGAACATCCTTCGGTCGATGGATGGGCATGGGGGACGCCGGATGGAGTGTGAGCGGAGGGGCGGGTGCGAGGGTCCGGCGAGAAGGCTCGCAAGCCACGGGCGCGCGATCCAGGGTCGCCGGGGCTGCACCGACGGCGGCGAGCGGAAAGGCTCGTCCGCCTACCCCGTTTCCAGTCCCCACCGGAGGTGCTCCGCGGGGGCAGGAGGCCGGGATCGGAGAGGTGGACTGTCGATGCCGAAAGCTCAGTCGCGGCGGGCGATGCAGAGCAGGTTCTTGCCGATGGGCGGGGGCACGCGGCGCTCCACGGCGCGGGTGAAGGGCACGATCCAGCGGTCGTAGAGCGAGACGGCGGGGGCGGTGAGCTCGCGGCGCAGCAGGCGCACGTACAGCAGCCACGGCAGCACGCCGGCGGCGTCGAAGTAGCGCAGCCGCACCACGCGGAAGCCGGCGGACTGCACGGCGCCGCGCAGCTCGCCGCGCCCGTACCGCCGCAGGTGCCCCACCTCCTCGTCCAGCCTCCCGTAGAGCCACTGGAGCGCGGGCACGAAGATGCACAGGTGGCCGCCGGGCCGCAGCGCGCTGAACGCCTGGCGCAGCTCGGCACGGTCGTCGTCCACGTGCTCCAGCACGTTCAGGTAGACGGCGGAGTCGAAGCCGCCCTGCATCCCCCCCGCCACCTCCGCCAGCCGCCCGCGCAGCACGGTGGCGCGCGGGTCGCCGCCGATGCGCTCGCGCAGCAGCCGGAACATGCCGCCCGAGGGCTCGACGGCGGTCAGGCTTCCCACCCCATGCTCCAGCAGCAGCTCGGCCACGTTGCCGGAGCCGGCGCCCACCTCCAGCACGTCGCGGCCCAGGTACGGCGCCAGCTCGCCGACGATCCAGCGGTGGTAGCGGACGGCGTGCGCCATGGCGGCCAGGTCGCGGCCTACGTAGGTGCTGGGCTCCGCCGCGGGGTGCGCGGCACTGGGCAGGGCGTCGGGATGGATGGCGTCCTCGCGGGCGGGCGGCGGAACTGGGGTGTGTCATCGGCGACCGGAACAATGGGCCGCTCCCGGCGCGGGGACAAGGCCACGGCCGCGGCGAGCCTTTTCGCGGGCGGCGCGCGGCGGTACCTTGCCCGGCGCCGTCCGCCTCGCGGCGCTCCCGTCCGGTACACGCCCGCCGACTGCCGCACCGTGCCCAAGACCTCGCCGCCGAAGCCATCCGCCGTCCCGCCGTCTCCGCCCGCGCGCCCGGCGGTGATCGCCTGCGGGCTCGCGCTGCTGCACCTGCTGCTGGCGGCGGCCGCGTTCAACCCCACGCCCCACGTGGGCGGCGACAGCGGCACCTACCGCGCGCTGGCCCGGTCGCTCCTGGAGCGGCACGCCTACGTGGACCTGTGGGATCCCGCCCTGCCACCCCACACCCAGTATCCCCCCGTGTTTCCCCTGCTGGTGGCGGGCTGGACGGCGCTGGGGTTCGGATCGTGGACGGGGATGAAGGTGCTGGTGCTGCTCTTCTCGTGCGCGGCGGTGGCGGCGAGCTGGCTGTGGCTGCGGCAGGTCACGGCGCCGAAGCTGGCGCTGGCGGTGGGGCTGGTGATGGCGGCGGCGCCCGGCGTGCTGGACCTGAGCCACTGGGAGCTGTCCGACGTCCCGTTCTGGTTCTTCACCGCGCTGGCGCTCTGGGCCTTCGCCCGGTTCGACGCCGCCGGGCGCCACGCTCGGGAGCTGCCGGCGGCCGGTCGGACCCCGTCTGCCGCATCAAGCACGTCATCCGCGTCGGGTCCCGTCGATTCGAATGCCGCCGCTTCGAATGCCGCCGCTTCGACCGGGGCCGTCGGACCGCCGGCTTCCGTCGCGGCGGGTGGCCGCGGGAAGCGTCGCCCGCCTTCGCCGCCCGTTGCGGACACGGGCGTGGCTGGTGGGAAGGCCGCCCGCCCGAGGGGCGCGAAGAGCGAAGCATCGCCGGAGCCGTCCGCGGCGCCGTCCGTCCGCGAGGAGGCGCAGGCCGGGCATCCCACGCGCTGGCTGGTGCTGGCGGCGGCGGCGGTGGCGGTGGCGGACCTGACGCGTGCGGCGGGGCTGCCGCTGGTGCTGGCGGCGGGCGTGTGGCTGCTGCTGCGGCACGGATGGCGGCGCGCGGCGCTCTACGCGGCGGTGGCGGGGCCTGGCATCGCTGCGTGGTGGCTGCGCGGGCGGGCGCTGGGCGGGGGCTACACGGGCTTCCTGTGGTACGCCGACCCGTATCGGCCGGCGATGGGGATGGTGACCGGGCTGGGAATGCTGCAGCGGATCTGGGAGAACACCACCCGCTACGCGACCGAGCACCTGCCGATGCTGCTGGCCGGCGTGGAGGTGGGCCTGGTGCTGGGCGTGGCCGTGGGGATGGCCGTCGCGGCGCTGGCGCTCGTGGGCTGGGCGCGCCGCCTTCGCCGGCCGGGCCTGCCCGAGATCTGGCTGCCGCTGTACATGGGCGTGCTGCTCATGTGGCCCGTAACCTGGTCGGGCGAGCGCCTGGTGCTGCCCATCCTGCCCCTGCTGCTGCTCTACGCCGGCGAGGCGCTGCGCGACGTGCTGGCCATGGTCGCGGGCCGAAAGCGGCTGCCCGCGGCGGCGGCGTGGGTGGCCATCGCCGCGCTGCTGCTGGGGATGCTGCCGGGGGTGGCGGGCGTGGTGCGGGTGGGCGCGTCGTGCGCGGCCAGGTACGCGGCGGGCGAGGCGTATCCCTGCATGGACGCGGAGTTCGTCGACTTCATGAGCATGGCGGCCGCGCTCCGGGGGCGGCTTCCGGCGGGATCGGTGGTGCTGTCGCGCAAGCCGACGCTGTTCTTCGCGCAGTCGGGCTACCCGTCGCGCACCTACCCGCTCACGGCCGACCCCGACTCGTTCTTCCGCGTGGCCCGCGCCGCCCGCGCCCGCTACGTGGTGGTGGACCAGATCGCCGACCTGGCGCCCATGTACCTGCAGCCCATCCTGCTGGCCCGCCGCGACGAGTTTTGCGTGTTCCGCGAGCCGTTCTTCCCGAACGCCGCCCTGGCCCGCATCGAGGCCGAGGGCTCGCGCGAGCGCCGCGACGCCCCACCCAACTCCTTCCGCCAGTGCACGCCGCCACTTCCGAAGGCGCCTCCGGGCGGGTGATGAGCGTGTGGGATGCGGCTGCGGGATGATTCCACGGGATTCGAGCTGGATGCTCGCAAGTGGATGCACCCAGGCGGATGAATCCGGCGGATGGCCTCGTTGGGGATAAGCCCCCGCGTGGGGATGGACTCCCATGGCTGGAACGACGACCGCCCTCCGGACGAGGCGCGTTCGGCGGTGGGCAACGCGGGATTCGTCGCGGCGAGAGAGGGCGCGCAGCGTCAGGGGCGGCCGAAGCGCTCGACGAGGAATTCCTCGAATCGGCCCAGCGCCTCGGGCATGTTGAGGCGGCCGAAACCCAGGCGGAAGTGCGTGCCGGGGTAGCCGAACAGCGTTCCGGGAAGGATGAGCACGCCCTTGCGCTCGCGCAGCTCGCCGGCGAACGCGTCGATGTCCACGGGGGGCACGATGCGGGGGAACGCGGTGCTGCCTGCGCGCGGGGGCACCCACTCCAGCGTGCCGGCCCACTCGGCGAAGAAGGCGTCCAGCCGCGCCATGTTGCCGCGCACGATGGCGCGGCTTCGCTCCAGCACCGGCCCGCGGGCACGGAGGGCGATGAGCGCCAGCACCTCCGCCGGGCCGGAGGCGCAGATGGTGAGGTAGTCCTTGTACGCGGCCAGGCGGGCCAGCAGGTCGCGGTCGCGGCACGCGATCCAGCCGATGCGCAGGCCGGCCATGGCGAACGACTTGGACATGACGCCCAGCGAGATGCCGTGCGCGCTGATCTCGGCGGCGGCGGGCAGCCGGTCGGCCTCGTCGCGCTCCAGCCCGCGGTAGACCTCGTCCGAGAACAGCCACGCGCCGCTCTCCTCGACCGTGCGTGCGATCTCGCGGAACTCGTCCGGCGTGGGCAGCGCGCCCGTGGGATTGTGCGGGAAGTTGACGGCGACGGCGCGGGTTTGCGGGCGCAGGCTCTTCCGAAGCAGCTCCCTATCGAAGCGCCAGCCGAGCTGGTGCATCATGGGAAGCAGCTCCACCTCGGCGCCGGTGGCGGCGGCCACCTGGTAGAGCGACTGGTACGCGGGGAAGGCGGCCAGCACGTGGTCGCCCGGCGCGGCCAGCACGTTCATGCAGGCGAAGATGGCCTCCTCTGCGCCCGAGAACACCAGCACGTCGTCCGCCGTCAGCCCCTGGTACGTGGACGCGATCTCCGCGCGCAGCAGCGGGTGGCCGGCGGCCTCGGTGTAGCCCAGCGCCAGCCCATCCCACATCGCCCGCGTCTCGTCGTCCGCCAGCGCCAGCACGTCCTTCATCGCCCAGCCCTCCACGTCCGACGCGCAGAGCACGTACGGCGCCGAGAACTCCCACCGCGCGAAGAACCGCTCCAGCGCGAAATCGTCGATCCTCATGGCTGTCCTCGCGATGCGTACGTTCGTCGTGATTCGGGTCCGTCGATCGACCGCGGGCAGTCGCGCCACGATCCGCCGGCCCCTCGGTGGGATGGGGCCCGGAGACACACGAGGCTGCGATGGTAGCTCCAGCCGGCGGGTTCATCGCCCCGGAACCGGCGGCGCCGCGACGTCGACCGCACGGACGATCCGACGTCGGCGATCACGCGGTGTGGGACGACAACGCCGTCGGTCGGCACTGGGTCGGCGCCGTCGGGAAGGCGGCGTCGGGTCGGCGAAGTGGTTGAGCGCCGTGGTCCCACGATGGTTCCCGCGTCCGCCGATCGAAGGTCGGGGGCGGCGGCGCGAACGTCCACGGTCGGTGGCGGCGCCCCGGCGGGGCACCACGGGTTGAAACCCGTGGCTGCAACGGCAGATCCGCCCACCTGCGTGGGCTCGTCCCTCGCGGAGCGGGTGGTTGACCGTGGGGCCGCGCCGGTCTACGATGCGGTCCGCGGGCGGCGGTTCTATCGACGACGATGGAGGACGATGGTCTTTCTGTGCGTGGTGGTGGGCGGGGCGGCGGGGGCCGTGGCGAGGTACGCGTTGGGCGCATGGGTGCAGGCGCGGCGGCCGCGGTTTCCGTGGGGCACGCTCGTCGTCAACGTGACGGGCGCCTTCGCGCTGGGGCTGCTGCTGCCGATGCTGGCCGCGCATCCCGTGCTGAAGGCGCTCGTGGCGACGGGCTTCCTGGGCGCCTACACCACGTTCAGCACCTTCAGCGCGGAGGCCGCGCTCCTGGTCCACGACCGGGACTGGCGCCGCGCCGCGGAGTACGTGGGCGCGACGGTCGTGCTCGGCCTGGCCGCCTCGTTCGCGGGATGGTGGTTCGCGTCGGCGCTGCTCGCCCGCTGATCGAACGGCGAGCCACGAGCGTCGTCGCACGGCGCCTCGAGTCCCGATCGACAGATGCGAACGTGCGTGGACCGATCGCCGTCCTGACTCATCCATCTTCCGTGTGGACCAGGCGCGTCAGGGCGAACCCGCCGCCGCCGCTCGCTCTTCTTGGGCCGCGGCGCCTCCCAGCGCGAAGCCGGCGAAGGTCGCTGCGAGGCACAGGACAACGCTGGCCGCAGCGTACGCGAGCGCCGCGGGCAGGCGTCCCGACGCGGCGAGGGAAACCGTCTCGAACGCGTAGGTGCTGAACGTGGTGTAGCCGCCGCAGATGCCGACGGCGAAGAAGGCGCGGACCTCCAGCCGGGCGCCGCGGGCGGGCAGCCAGCGCAGCAGGAAGCCGATCAGCAGCGATCCACCGGCGTTGATGAACAGCGTGCCCCACGGGAACGCGCCGCCCGCCCACCCGGCCACCCACGGCCCCTCCAGCCAGCGCAGGATCGCCCCGATCGCCCCGCCCGCCGCGACGTACAGGTAGATCACCGCGCCCCGGCGGTGGAGATCGTCCGCGACCGGGCCCCGTCGATCGTCACGACGGAGTCCGACCGGCAAGGGCGCGGAGGGACGGTCACGGTACCTGCGCGCGGTTGTTGCTGCGGTCCAGGTCCAGGATCAGCGAGCCGGGGTCCAGCACCACCTCGGCCGGCTTGCCGGTGGTGACGAGGGTGACGGTCTGCCGCGCGTCGTGCGAGCCCAGCGTGCGGACCACATCGCCCACCTGGAGCTGTACCGGCATCCACGCGGCGCCCAGGCGCGACACCTCCACCGTGGTGCGCCAGCGGCCACGGCCCAGCGGCTCGGAAGAGACGTGCGACACCGCGTAGTCCAGCTTGTCGGTGCGGTCGATCCACTGCGCGAAGAACCAGCCCAGGTCGCGGCCGCTCACCCGCTCGGCCACCCGCTGGAAGTCCACCCCGCGCACGTGCTTCAGGCGGTACTGTGCGTAGTACTCGCGCAGCACCCGGCGCATGACGTCGCGGCCCAGCATGTCGCGCAGCATCCGCAGGACGACGGAGCCTTTGCCGTACGTCATGGTGCTGTAGCTGGCGGGGTCCCGGAATCGGGCGCCCTCCCAGCCGACGGGCTCGGACCTGCCGGCGCGCTCCACCGCGGTGAGGCCCTGGATGGTGCGGTCCCACACCGCCGGGTTGCCGTGCTCCTCCCAGTACCAGTTGGTGAGGAAGCTGGCGAAGCCTTCGTCCAGCCATCCCTCCTTCCACTCGTTGTTGGCCAGCGCGCCGTGCGTGTACTGGTGGCTGGTCTCGTGCACGATCAGCCCCTCGCCCGGTCCGCCGTTCATCACCAGCATGGGGAACTCGGTGCCGCCGCCGTCCAGCCGGTGCAGAACGGTGAACTGCGGCCAGGGATACGGCCCGAACATGCCCTGCAGCCACGCCAGCGCGTTGTAGGCGCGGTGCGAGACGGCGCTGTTGGCCCATCCCGTGTCCGCCGCCAGGTACAGCACGTGGATGGTGGGAAGCGCGCGGTTCTCGCCCGCGTCGTTGCTCTCGCTGCGCAGCACCACGTCGTGCCGGAACGTGGGGTCCACCGACCACGCGAAGTGGTGCACGCTGTCCGCGCGGATGCGGACGCGCTTGCGGCCCTCCGCCGCCTGCCCGGCCAGCAGCCCCAGCGCCTCGGCCGGCGCGGCGGGGTAGGCCTGCGCCTCGGGGCCCGGCGTCCACCCGGGGTCGCCGTCCACCACCACGCCCGTGCTGCCGACCACCTGGTCGGCCGGCAGGTCCAGCGTCACGTCATAGCGCGCGAACTCGCCGTAGAACTCGCCTTGCGGCATCAGCACGTGCTGCTCCCACCCGTCGCGGTCGTACACGGCGATGCGGGGATACCACTGCGCGAAGTCGTAGTGCCGCCCCGCCCGCCCCTGCCGCCGCGGCACGGTGGAGGGCCGCGCGTCCCAGTCCATCCGCACCGTCACCGACGCGCCGGGCGCCAGCGGGTGCGCCAGCGGCAGCAGCACCACCGTGCTGTCCGGCGCCGCCGGGTACGACACCGACACGGGCTGCCCGTCCACCTGCACCGCCGTGAAGCGCTCGAAGGCGTGGTCGTCCGGCCCCAGGTCCTGGAAGCGCCGCACGCCCAGCTCCAGCTCGCGCCGCGCCCACGCGCTGTTGGGGCGGAAGGCGTTCAGGTGCTGGTGCAGGTACAGGTGCGTGAGCGCGGCCGGCGAGCGGTTGGTGTAGCGCAGCCGCGCCCGCCCGTGCAGCACGTGCGCGTCCTCATCCAGCCGCGCCTCGATGCGGTAGTCCACGCCCTGCTGGAAGTAGCCCGTGTCCGTCGGCGCCTGCACCGGGCCCGCCTGGAGCGCGGCGGCGAGTGCGAGGAGGGAAGTCGCGATCATGGCCTCGTTTGCGTGCGGGGTGAAGCCCGCAACATGTAGCGCGGGCGCGCGAGCGGCAAGCTCGCTGCGGCGATGGCCGCGTGCGGCGCGGGGCGCGCAACATGTAGCGCGGGCGCGCGAGCGGCAAGGTGGGAGCGGGGTTTCCGCAGGTTCGGTGGATGGACGGAGCGCGACCGGTGGACGGATTGCGGGGGCGTCCGGCCTTTTGTGCACGAGGTCGCGCGGAGCGGCAACTCGGCGGGGAGCGTCCACTGGGCCGGTGGAGTCCGGTCGGTATGCGGCGGGTTGCGCCGGAGTGTCCAGGGGCATGAAGCCCCCGGCTGGAACCACGATCGCGCCTTCGCGGAATCTCCGGAGCAATCGCGGGATCAAAATCCACCGCGGAACGTCTGCCGTACTTGCCTTCTCCCGCTTGCGGGTGAGGGTGGCGGGTCTCAGCCCGCCGGGTGAGGGCCCGCCGCGCGCGCCCCGCGCGAAATCCGCCCCCGCGCGGTATCTTCCGGTCCCGTTCGCGCCCCCGTCCACCCCGCTCCCCGTACCCGCGTATGATGGTCGTCATGTACCTGCTCGTCGGCCTCTGTGCCGGCGTGCTCTCCGGGCTGTTCGGCATCGGCGGCGGCATCCTGATCGTGCCGGCCCTCATGCTGCTGGCCAAGATGGAGCCCACCACCGCCACCGGCACCTCGCTGGGCGCGCTGCTGCTGCCCGTGGGCGCGCTGGGGGCGTACGAGTACTACAAGGCCGGCCACATCAACGTGCTCGCGTCGGCGATGATCGCCTGCGGCCTGTTCGTGGGCGCGTTCTTCGGTGCCAAGTACGTGCAGGGCCTGTCCCCCATCACCCTCAAGCGCCTCTTCTCCGCCTTTCTGGTGCTCGTCGCCATCCGGATGTTCACGGACACGCTCAAGTAGCCGTCGCCATCGAAGGTGGAGACGGCGGGGGAACGGTCGACGGCGGACGCGTCACGATGCGGTTCCCGGGATCGTTCGATGGACGGACGGCGAAGGGCCCGCCGCCGGTGTGGCCGCGGGCCCTCGCGAGGGAGCCGTCCATCGACCGAATCCCCTGGGCTACGACGACTTTGCCAGGTCGAGGAGCTCGGCGACGGGGAAGAGGGCGATCACCGGGTACCCGGCGGCCTCCACCCTGGCGCGGCCGGCGGGCTCGCGTTCAACGAGGGTGAGCACGGCGAGCACCGTGCCCCCCTCGGCCTCCACGGCGGCGCAGGCCTTCAATGCGCTTTCACCGGTGGTCACCACGTCCTCGATGACCACCACGCGGTCGCCGGGCGCGAACGATCCCTCCACGCGCTTGCCGGTGCCGTGGGCCTTGGCCTCCTTGCGCACGGAGAAGGCGTGGATGGGGGGCCCGTGGTGCCACGACTCGTGCGCGATGGCGTAGGCCACGGGGTCGGCGCCCATCGTCAGCCCGCCCACCGCCGCCGGGTCCAGGCCGGCCTCGCGGATGGCGGCCAGGGCCAGCGCGCCGACCAGGTGCTGGCCCTCGGCGTGTGTGGTGGTGACGCGGCAGTCCACGTAGTAGCCGCTGCGCGCGCCGGATGCGAGGACGAAGTCGCCCAGGCGGATGGATCGCTCCACCAGCAGCGCGGCCAGGCGCGCGCGGTCGCCGGCGCTCACTCGGGCACGCCCAGCGGCAGGGTGGGCACCTCGATCCACTCCTCGATGGTGCGCGGCATGGGATACGGGTCGTGGAAGCCCTCGTGCAGCGCCTTGATGCCGTTCAGCACGTCCAGCTCGGCGCGGATGTCGGCGTCGGTGCCGAACTCCAGGAACTCCAGGAACAGCCCCTCCACCTCGTCGGACCGGAAGCGCCAGGCGTGCGCGCCCACGGCGGTGACGGCGGCGTGAAGGCCGCGCCAGGTGTCGTCGTACTCGGCGCGGCGCTCCGCCGGCACGAGGCGGCGGATGCTGATGAGGCGGCGCTCGAGGGTCATGCTTCGGGGGCGCCGCGCGGGCGGCGGCGCATGAGCTGTCCGATCACGAAGGCTCCGATGCGGGTAAGGGAGGACGGCCGGTGCCGCCGGGCGATGCGCTGCGGCGCGCGCAGGAGCTGGTCCACCGCCACGGGCCGCAGGCGGCGCGCGTCCACCGCGAAGGCCAGGCGGTCCATCTCGGCGCCCAGCTCGGCGCGCGCGTCCGGGGGCAGGGCGCGCTGCATGGACTCGGCCGCCTGGCGGGCGCGGGCCAGCAGGGCCAGGGCGCGGCGGTGCTCGCGCGGGCGCACCTCCCCGTTTGGGCGCACGGCCTCGTGGTACTCGTCGGCCAGGACGCCCAGCAGGTCATCGAGCACCACCGCCCAGGTGGACGCCAGCGCCAGCTCGCCCGGATCCATCGCCCGCTCGGCCACGCGGCGCATGGAGCGGCGGAAGCGCACGGCGGCCTCCACCACGCCCTCGTCGTCGTCCGGCAGCCCGGCCAGGAAGTCCACGATGCCGTCGTAGGCGCGCGCGGCGGCCACGGCGTCCAGCGCGTCGATCTCGTCCACCAGGTCGCTGACGCGCGCCACCAGGCCCTCGCGGAAGCGCTCGGCGTCGGGCGGCCGGTGCTCCAGCAGGTAGCCGACCTCGGCCTCGACCAGCGTCTCCAGGATCACCAGCCTGGCGAACGTGTCCGCCTTCATCGCCGCTCCGCGCCGGGTGGGCCCCGCCGGGCGGCGGGCGGAGGAAAGCTCTCCCCGCCTCCGTTGCACGTCAAGGCCCGCGAAAGCCCCGCCGCCGCGCTGCCTTCTGGGCCCCTTCCGGCATCGCACGAGACGCGCGCTCCCGTCCCCGGCGCGGATCGTGCCGCCCGCGCATCCGCATCATCCGACTCCCCCTCCGCCACACGCCGCCGCATGCCCGTGGCACCGCACGCGCTCCGCACCGCATCCCCCGTCCACCCGCGCGCCGCCGTCGCCTGCGCTGCCATGGCTCGCGCCGCGGCCGCCGCGCTCGCGTGGGTGCTGGCCACAGGGGCTGCGTCCGTCCTCGACGCGGGTGCCCTCGCGGCGCAGCGGACGGCGTCGGTTTCGGGCACCGTCTCCGCCGCGTCCGGCGCTCCCGTGGCCGGCGCCTCCGTCGTCGCCGAGCCGGTGTCGGTCGCGCGCGGCGGGGAGGGGAAGCGGGCGCTGACGGACTCCGCCGGGGGGTACCGCATGGCCGGGCTGGCGCCGGGGAGGTGGAAGGTGACGGCGGCGCGCTTCGGCCTGGCGCCGGCGGGGCGCCAGGTGGTGCTGTCCGCCGGAACCTCGGCGCGGGTGGACCTGCGGCTGGCCGACAGCGCGTTCGCCATCGCCGGCGTGGAGGTGCGGGCGGAGCGCGGGCACGAGCGCGTGCGCAGCCGCTTCCAGACGGAGGCCGGCGTGACGGCGCGCGTCATCGGCGGCGGCGAGCTGAAGCTGCTGCCGGGGCTGGGCGAGGCGGACGTGCTGCGGGCGGTGGAGCTGCTGCCGGGGGTAGTGTCGACGTCGGACTTCTCCAGCGCCTACAACGTGCACGGGGGATCGGCGGACGAGAACCTCATCCTGCTGGACGGGTTCCCCATCTTCAACCCCTTTCACCTGGGCGGCCTGTTCAGCGTCTTCAACGCCGACGTGGTGTCGCAGGCGGAGCTGCTTTCGGGCGGCTTCGGCGCGGAGTACGGCGGGCGCGTGTCGTCGGTGCTGAACGTGGAGACGAAGAGCGGCGCTGGCGCGGGGCTGCACGGGGACGCCGGCGTGTCGCTGCTGGCGTCGCGCCTTTCGCTGCACTCGGACCTGCCGGTGAGGATCGGGCGGGCGCTGGGCGGCGACGGCGGGAGCTGGTTCGTGTCGGCGCGCCGCTCGTACTTCGACGTGGTGCTGCGGCCCGTGACGTCGTTTCCGTATCACCTGGCGGACCTGCAGGGCGCGGCCAGGCTGGGCACGCGCGGCGGCGGCTGGGTGAAGGTGACGGCCTACACCGGGCGCGACGTGCTGGACCTGTCGAACTTCGATCCCGGCGCGGACAGGAGCGTGCTGCGCATCCGCTGGAGCTGGGGCAACGACGTGGCGGGCGTGGCGTGGAGCCAGCCGCTGCCCGGCGGGTGGGTGTCGGACGCGCGGCTGGGATGGTCGCGCTACGACGAGCGCCTGGGCTTCGCGGACTTCGGCGACACGGACTTCCGATCGCGCATCAGCCAGATCACGTTCGGCGGGAGCGTGGGCGGCGCGCTGGGCGAGGGGCTGACGGTGAAGGCGGGCCTGGAGGCGTCGCGCACGGCGTACCTGAACGACGCGGTGGCGGGCGGCACCACCTTCTTTGGATCCCAGAACGCGGGGGTGCTGACGGCGGGGTACGGGCAGCTCCGCTGGCGGCGCGGCCCCTGGCTGGTGGAGCCCGGCCTGCGCGCGGAGGTGTGGCGCGCCCGCGACGGCATTCGCTCCGTGCCCGAGCCGCGGCTGGCCGTGAAGCGCTTCCTGGGCGCGGAGCGGGACGCGGCGCTCAAGCTGTCGCTGGGGCGCTACGGCCAGTTCGTGCACTCGCTGCGCGACGAGCAGCTTCCCGTATCCAACGACACCTGGGTCACCGCCGGCCGCGACGTGCCGGCGACGGTCTCGGACCAGGTGCACCTGGGCGCGGAGAAGTACTGGGGCCAGCGCTGGTCCGCGTCGCTGGAGGCGTACTGGCACCGCTTCCGGGGCGTCACCGACTTCAACGTGGCGGACGATCCGAACACGACCGCGGACGACGTGCTGGCGGGCCGCGGCCTCTCGTACGGGCTGGACGCCATGGTGCGCCGGTCGGCGGGCGCGCTGACGGGATGGACGACGGTGTCGCTGCTCCGGGCCCGCCGCACCTTTCCCGATCCCACGGCCGCCGGGCTGGACGGCGTGCCGCAGGAGGTGAGCTTCGCCCCCGTCTTCGACCGGCACGTGGACGTGAACGTGGTGCTGCTGTACCGCCTGCCGCGCGGCGTGGAGGCCGGCGCGCGCTGGGCGTACGGCTCCGGCGTGCCCTACTCTCGCCCCGTGGGCGACGTGCTGGTGTGGGAGACCAACCTGTTCGGCGGCGGCTACCGCACCCCGCCGCCCACCGACGACGACCCCGACCTGCCGCGCTGGATCGTGCCCGGCCGCCGAAACGCCGAGCGCTACCCCGCCTACCACCGCCTGGACCTCACCTTCCGCAAGCCCATGAAGCGGCGCTGGGGTACGCTCACCCCGTACGTGCAGGTGCTGAACGCGTACAACCGGAGGAACGTGCTGTTCTACTTCTATCGATACGACCGCCCGACGCCGACGCGGGCGGGCGTCAGCATGTTCCCGGTGCTGCCTGCGTTCGGGGTGGAGGGGTCGTTCTGAGGCTGATGATGCAGACGGGTACGAACGTCCGTGCTTCCGTCACACTCCGCGCTCCCTCTGCCGGCGTGGTGTGATGCCGAACCTCGAACAGCTGCTTGGGCGCGTGCTCGTCGTACTCGCGCGTCCTCGCGGCATCCCTGCGTCCGAAACCCCTGCGCCCATCCAGTGCCGGAGCGGCCGAGGTGGAAGCGCTGAGGGACAGGTCGCGCTCGTCATTCCGGCGAAAGCCGGTCCAGCAGTCTCGCCTCCGGAGGCGATCCAACAGGGATATTGCGGAATCCGCGCGGAGACGCAGTATTGGACGATCATTGGATGACCATCGGATGATCTCCAACGCGCGCATCCTCCTTTTCTCCGAACCGCTCGGAGGGTTCCATGCGCCGCTTGCGCAACAGGATGCCCAGTCCTTGCGTTCGGATTCATGCCCCGGATTCTTCGTGGAATCGCGAGACGCACGAAGGCTGTAGCGATTGTTTTCCGCCATCGCTACAATAGGCCGAGACGGTGGTGTTCCGACGTCACACCCGCCGCACTAGGCGGCGACGACGATGCGCGTCACGTTTCGCGCGCGCATCGTGCCCCCACCCCCCACAGGAGGATGCCATGCCTTTGGCACGATCCCTCGCCTACGGCCGCGCCGCGGGACTGGCGTGCTGCCTCACGTTGGCGAGCCTCTACGCGTGTAGCGAGCGCCAGCCCGCCACCACCGCACCTGACGCCCAGACCGAGGTTCAGGCGAGTCGGCAGTGGACGAGCACGGTGTGGTCGATCGGTCCTTCGGGGCTGACGTACTCCGGCGGTGTCACCGGCCGCGCCTGGACGACCGACGGCGGCAAGCGGCTCGCACTGGCGCATGAGAGCGTGCGCCCTCTCTCCCCGTCCGCGGCCGACCTCGTGGCGCGCCGGGCGGAGCTCCAGGGCTCGCTCCTGCGGGTGCCCACCCTTCCGAAGGCGGCTCCCGCCCGAGGCGGCTCCCCCACCCTGCGGATGGCGCTCCGCGGCGCGCGCACGTTCACCACGCGGACGCCCGACGGGAAGGTGCTGCAGACGCAACTGCTCGGTGACCCGCGTGCCGGCAGCCCGGCGGCGGCAGCCCTCGTCTCGATCGACGGCCGACCGAGCGCGCTGATCCAGTACCACTATGCGCGTGACGGGGAGCGGTGGCGCCCCACATCGGCGCAGTCCACCTTTTTCGGCGCCGACGGCAGGCCGGAGAAGGTGATCGCGAGCGACTTCCGTGGGAGGGCGGGCGCGAGGGTGCAGCACGTCGGCGCGCTGGACGGCGTGCTCAACCGAGCCGGGCGCCTGGCGGGTGGCCTCGCGAGCCTCCTGGGGCCCACCCCGCTGTGCGCGCAGGCCAACTGCGACGCGGAGCAGCTCGCGTGGGCGCAGGCCCACGATGCGGTTCCCCAGGCGGACTGGGCGCTGCAGCAGGCCTATCAGAGGTGCAATGCCTCGCTCAGCGTGGTCCCCAGGCCCTATCCCGACCCGTGCGACCAGCCTCTTCTCGACGCACAGGCCGCGTACGACATGGCCGTCTGGAACCTGTCCGTAGCGCAGATCAACCTTGACCAGTGCTACGCTGCGCCGCCTAGCGGCGGCGGTGGTGGTGGCGGCGGCGGCGGCGGCGGCCAGACCTGCTACTGGATCGAATGGGAGATCAGCTACGACGGCGGGTCGACCTGGGACTATCTGGACTCCGAATACTACTGCCAGAACCAGACCTGACGCAGGTTGGTTCGCGACCCAGGCCGAGGTCGACCGTGCAGGTCGTGTGGTGGCGGGCCAGCCCGGTTTCTCGCCGCGGAACTCCCGGCCATCGGGTTGTGGACGCCGAGGTGCGGCGCCGGATCGGCCGACCCACGGGCGGTCTACGCAGAGCCGGTCGCGCCGTCAACGGCTCTGCGGGAGCAGATCGGCTCACTCGATGAGACCACCACGCGCGGTGCGGGGGGTGCCTGCGGGTACCCCCCGCATTCGCTTGCCGAGAAGACACGTTACCGACTCCGTTCCGCGCTACCGATCCCGCCACCTTGTACTCCTGCCTTTCGCGGGTGCGGAAGCCCCAATGTTGTTTGCGTTCGATAAAGGGGTCGTGTCCTACCCGGAGTGGGTCCGCGTCCAAGCCAAGTGTCTTTGCCCGCACCCTAAGCTTCTTCCCGCGCAGGTAGGGCCGCGGCCGGGCGGGGAGTTCGTAGACGTACGTGTGGTTCCTTATGTGGCGAGCAGAGCACCCGAACGTGCTGTTGTACATCTACCATTACGACCGGCCGACGCCAACGCACGGGGCAGCATGTTCCGGTGCTGCCGGCGTTCGGGGGAGAGGTCGTTCTGAGGTGCAGATCGGCGATCTTGCGGCCGCTGACCACGACGCCAACATCGAACTGGGGGTTTCGCCAAAGTAGACGCTTGCGGATCGCGACGGATGTAGCCTACTATATCAAGCATTGGCCCCTCGCAGGTTGTTCCTTCCACCGAACTACCGCCCGCCACTGAACCCGACCGTCTACGGACACAGCCTTCCCGGGCAGCCCGAGGATCTCTGGGAGCCCCTGGACGTGCACCTTCGCCGCACCGCCGAGTTGGCGGCGCGGTTCGCGGCGGCGTTCCAGTCGGAGCAATGGGGCGAGCTGGCGGGCCTGTGGCACGACCTGGGGAAGTACCTTCCGGCGGTCCAACGACGAATCCACGGAGAAGGTGAGAGGGTCGAGCACGCCGGCCTGGGCGCGGCGCTCGCCGCCGGGTTCGGGTCCGCGGGCTATCCGCTTGCGTTCGCGATCGCGGGGCACCACACGGGCCTGGCAAACCTCGGGATTCAGGACAAGACGGCCGTCCTGCCCCTCAAGGAGCGAATCGCCAGGAACGCGGCCCTGCTCGGGGGGATAAGGCCGGCGCTGCCTCCCGAGATCGTGGGGCGGGCGCTGCCCGAGCGTCCATCCTTCCTCGCGGGGCCCGTGAGGAAAGGGCCGGAAGCGGAGGCTGCACGGCGGTCGCTGGAGATGTGGACGCGGTTCCTGTTCTCCGCGCTGGTGGACGCGGACTTCGTCGCGACGGGCGAGTTCTACACGCCCGGCCTGCGGGACGCGGTCGCGGAGCAGGATACGATCGAGATGCTGCGCGACCGGCTGGATGCGCGGCTGGACGTGCCGCGCGAGGACACGCCGGTGAACCGCGCCCGCGCCCGTGTGCTGGCAGACTGCCGGACCCGTGCCGTGGATCCCCCGGGCTTCTACAGCCTCACGGTGCCGACGGGTGGGGGAAAGACGCTTTCGGGGATGTCGTTCGCGCTGCGCCACGCGGCGGCGCACGGGATGGAGCGGGTGATCGTGGTGATCCCGTACACCAGCATCATCGAGCAGAGCGCGGCCGTGTACGCCGGCCACCTGGGCGCCCGCAACGTGGTGGAGCACCACAGCGCGGTGGACGAGGAAGGGCGGTGGGAGGAGGACTCGGCGCTGGAGGCGCGGCGCCGGCTGGCGGCGGAGAACTGGGACGCGCGCGTGGTCGTCACCACCAGCGTGCAGTTCTTCGAGTCGCTGTTCGCCGCGCGCCCTTCGCGCTGCCGCAAGCTGCACAACGTGGCGCGCAGCGTGATCGTGCTGGACGAGGTGCAGAGCCTTTCGACCGACTTCCTGGCCTGCATCCTGGACGCCCTGCGCGAGCTGGTGCGCGCGTACGGGTGCACCGTCGTGCTCTCCACCGCCACGCAGCCGGCGCTCCGCCGGCGCGACACCTTCCCCATCGGCCTGGATCCCGTGACGGAGATCATCCACCTGCCCGGGGAGCTTGCTGCCACGCTGGAGCGGGTACGCGTGGAGTGGCCGGCGCCGGACGGCCCGCCTACGCTCTACGCGGAGCTTGCGGAGGAGATCGACGGGCACGACCAGGTGCTCGCCGTCGTCCACCGGCGGCGCGACGCGCGGACTCTGGCGCAGGCCGTGGCAGGCGGCGACATGCTGCACCTGTCCGCGTTGATGTGCGCCGCGCACCGCACGGACGTGCTCGCGGACGTGAAGCGCCGGCTGGACGCGGGCCGGCGCTGTCGCCTGGTGTCCACGCAGCTGGTGGAGGCCGGCGTCGACATCGACTTCCCGGTCGTGTACCGGGCGCTGGCGGGCCTGGACAGCGTTGCCCAGGCGGCCGGAAGGTGCAACCGCAACGGCAAGCACGAGCAGGGCCGCGTGGTGGTGTTCCGCGCCGAGACGGAGCCGCCCGCGGGCATCCTGCGCATGGGGATGGAGGCCACCCGCGGCATGCTGCGCCGCCACGGCGACCGCCTCAACTTCGTCGACGCCACCTACCTCGACGAGTACTTCCGCGGGCTGTATGCACGCTGTGAGCTGGATCCCAATCGCGTCCAGGCCGAACGTGCCGCGCTAAACTTCGCGACCGTGGCCGACAAGGTAAAGCTGATCGCGGACGAATCCACGCACTCGCTCGTCGTGCCGTACGGCGACTCCGCGCGGCGGCTCGATGCCTTTCGTGCGAACCCCGGCCTCGCCACGCAGCGTGCGCTCCAGCCGTTCATCGTGCAGGTGCGCAAGCACGAGCTGGATGCCCTCCAGAAGCTCGGCGCACTGGAGATGGTGCAGGAATCCGTCTACGCGCTGCTCCCGCAGGCTCGTGACCGGTACGACGTGCGCTACGGGCTTTCGCTCGATCCGTCGATCGACCCAGAACCGTAGCTGCCGGCCGCGCAGGCTTCGTCGATCCCCCTCTACCGCCGGTGGCCATGCCCCCTCTCCGCAGTCCCACGCTCTTCCTCCGCGCCTGCGGGCCGCTCGCCGTGTTCACGCATCCCGCGTTGAAGACGGAGCGCGTGTCCACTCCGGTGATGACGCCCTCGGCCGCGCGCGGGCTGATCGAGGCGGTGCTCTGGAAGCCGGCCATCCGCTGGCACGTGGAGCGGATCCGCGTGCTGAAGCCCATCAGCTTCACCGCCTTCCGGCGAAACGAGGTGAACAGCCGGGCCTCGCTTCCCTCGCTGGCGACGGTGCGCGACGGTGGCGAGTACACGCCGTTCTTCTCGGACGAGGACCGCGCGCAGCGCAACACGGTGGCGCTGCGCGAAGTGGACTACGTGGTGGAGGCTCACTTCACTCTCACCGAGCGGGCGGGACCTGAGGACAATGTGACCAAATTCGTGAAGATGTTCACGCGGCGGATAGCGGCGGGACAGCATTTCCACCAGCCGTACTTCGGTTGCCGCGAGTTCGTCGCGGACGTGATGCCGGCCGACGGCGCGCCGGACGCGATCGACGAGACGCGGCCGCTGGGGCGGATGCTGTGGGACGTGGAGTACGATGGCCCCCACGGCAACCGCGCCGTCTTCTTCGATGCCGAGCTGGTGAAGGGCGTGATGGAGGTGCCGGCCGCGCCCGAGGGAAGCCGCGCGGCGGGAGGTGGCGCATGATCCTGGAAGCGCTGACCCGCCTGGCCGAGCGCGAGGGCCTGGTCGCCGATCCCGACTTCGAGATGAAGCCTGTCGCGTGGCTGGTGCGCGTGGACGACGGCGGGCGGCTGATCGGCATCGAAGGAACTCACACAACAGATGAAGCGGTTGGCAAGAAGAAACCAAAAGTGCGAGCCAAGAACTTTAGCATTCCCAAGCAATCAGGACGTGCCGGGATAAAAGCGCCTGCCGCATTCCTCGTCGATAATGCAAAGTATGTGTTTGGCAAAACCACGAAGGACAAGACCTTCTCCGAGGCGGAAGGCCAAGAGAAATCTGGGTGGTTCCGAGAGTTAGTTGTTCGGTGTGCCCAGGAAACCGGCGATCCGGGGATTGTGGCCGTGAGAGCGTTCTTGGATCGAATTCACTCGGGCGAACAGCTGCTGGACCTTCCTGAAACGTGTTTGTCTAATGAAATGTTTGCCTTCGTCTATGCCCCTGACGTTGATATCCTGGTGCATCAGCGCCCTGAAATAAGGAAGTACTGGCAGACGCTGCGTACCCAAACTTTCTCGCACGACGAAGGAACGCCTCGGTGCCTCGTGACAGGCGAGCCGGTGGCCGAAGTCGGGTTATTCCCGGCTCTCAAGGGCGTACCGGGCGGTACCAGCAGCGGCGCGGCGCTGGTGTCGTTCAACGCGGGCGCCTTCGAGTCGTACGGGTGGAAGGGCAACGACAACGCCCCCATCTCGCGCGGCGCGGCCGAGGCGGCGGGCACCGCGCTGAACCGCCTGCTGCACCCCGCCTATCCCGATCCGCGGCCGGAGTCGCTGGGCAGCCCGCTGCCGCAGTGGAACGTGCGCCTGGGCCCGGACACCGTCGTCTGCTACTGGGCCGCGCAGGAGGACGCGGACGGGTTCGTGGACGCGATGGCGGACGTGCTAGCCGGCGACGACCCGCGGAAGGTGGGCGAGGCCTACCAGTCCATCTGGAAGGGCCAGCCCAGCGGCATCGAGAGCCCCTCGGCCTTCTACGCGCTCACGCTGGGCGGCGCGCAGGGACGGGCCATGATCCGCGACTGGCTGGAGACCACCGTCGCCGAGGTGGACGCGAGCCTCGCGGCGTACTTCGCCGACCTGGACGTGGTGCGCAACGCGACGCCCGCGGCGGGAAAGGAATGGACGCCGGCCATCCCCCTGCGCGCGCTGATGGGCTCGCTGGCCCCGCTCGGGAAGGCCGACGACGTTCCAGGGGTGTTGTTCGCGCGCTGGATGCGGGCCGCGTTCCGCCGCGATGTGACGTATCCGTTGGCTGCGCTCCAGCGCGCGCTGGAGCGGATGCGCGCCGAGATGGGTCGCACCACGTGGCAGGACACGGAGCGCCGCGACGCCCGCGCCGCGATGATCAAGGCGGTCCTCAGCCGCAACTTCAACAAGGATCTGAAACCCGCCATGGACGAGACCAACCACGACACCGCGTACCTGCTCGGCCGGCTGCTCGCCGTGCTGGAGCGCCTGCAGCAGATCGCGCTGGGCAACGTGAACGCCAGCGTGGTGGACCGCTTCTTCGGCGCCGCGTCCGCCACGCCACAGGCCGTCTTCCCCCGCCTGCTGCGCAACGCGCGGAACCACGCGCGCAAGGCGAAGGAGGGCAACACGTCGGGAATGGGATTCTGGCTGGACAACCAGATCGACGACATCCTCTCGAAAGTGGGCGTTGCCAAGCCGGACCGCGGCGGCATCCACCTGGGGTTCCCCGCGTACCTGAAGCTGGAGGAGCAGGGGCTGTTCGTGCTGGGATACCACCAGCAGCGCCACCGCCTGTGGCAGAAGAAGGAAGACCGCGAGGGCGCCACGCCCGACGCCGCTGTGCCGGCCGCAGCCGAAGCCTGACTGTCCGCCGCGCCGACATCATCGACCATCCGCATCGACCAATCACTCCAGAACGGAGCCACCATCGCATGGCCACCACCACCGCCGCCCCCGTCGGTCGTCGCTACGACTTCGTCCTTCTCTTCGACGTAATCAACGGCAACCCCAACGGCGATCCCGACGCCGGCAACGCGCCGCGGATGGACCCCGAGACGGGCCACGGCCTGGTCTCGGACGTCTGCCTGAAGCGCAAGATCCGCAACTTCGTCTCGCTGGTGAAGACGGACGCCGCCACCGGCACGCCGGAGGACGGGTACGACATCTACGTGAAGGAGCGCGCGATCCTGAACAACCAGCACCAGCTCGCGTACACCGCCCTGGGGCTCAAGACCGATGCGAAGGGGGAGAAAGCCTCCAACGCGGACAAGGCCCGCCAGTGGATGTGCCAGCACTTCTTCGACGTGCGGATGTTCGGCGCTGTGATGAGCACGGGCGTGAACGCCGGCCAGGTGCGCGGGCCGGTGCAGATCGCCTTCGCGCGCTCGGAGGACCGCATCTCGTCGCTGGAGCAGTCCATCACCCGCATGGCCGTCACCACGCCGGAAGAGGCCGAGAAGCAGGACGGCGGCAACCGGACGATGGGCCGCAAGGAGATCGTGCCGTACGCGCTCTATCGCGCCCACGGCTTCGTCTCGCCGCACCTGGCCGCGCAGACGGGCTTCTCGGGCGACGACCTGGAGTTGCTGTGGATGGCGCTGGAGCGGATGTTCGAGACGGACCGCTCCGCCGCGCGGGGCGAGATGTCCACGCGGGCGCTCTACGTCTTCGAGCACGACAGCGCCCTGGGAAGCGCGCCGGCCCACCGGCTGTTCGAACGCATCGCCATCGCGCGAAAGGACCAGGACCGGCCGCCGCGCGCATTCTCGGACTACGCCGTGACCGTGGACGACGCGTCGCTTCCCGCCGGCGTCCATCTCCACGCGCGCGGCTGAGCGCCCGTGCACGCCGAGGACGACCTGCTGCCCATCTCCGCCCTCCAGCACCTGATGTTCTGCGAGCGGCAGTGCGCGCTCATCCACCTGGAAGGGGTGTGGGCGGACAACGAGCTGACGGTGCAGGGCACGCACATGCACCGGAAGGCGGACAGCGGAACGGAGGAGAGCCGCGGCGACCTGCGCATCACCCGCGGCCTTCCGCTGCGCTCGCTGCGGCTGGGCCTGGTGGGCATAGCCGACGCGGTGGAGTTCCGGCGCACGGGCGAGGGCGGCGCTGCGGCCTTCGGCTCGGACGGGGGGCGGTGGCTGCCGTTTCCGGTGGAGTACAAGCGCGGCCAGCCCAAGCGCGACCATTGCGACGCGGTGCAGCTCTGCGCGCAGGGGCTTTGCCTGGAGGAGATGCTGGATACGACCGTACCCGGCGGCGCGCTCTTCTACGGCACCACGCGGCGGCGGATGGACGTGCCGTTCGACGACGCGCTGCGCGGCGAGACGGAAGACGCGGCGGCGCGGCTGCGGGCGCTGATGGACGGCGGGGTCACCCCGCGCGCCCGCCGCGAGCCCAAGTGCGACCGCTGCTCGCTGCTGAACCTGTGCCTGCCCGACGCCGTGGCCCCCGGCCGCTCCGCCGTGCGCTGGCTGGAGCGGATGCTCGCCGGCCGCGACGCCGGCCCGGCCGAGGAGGGAGGCAGCGCATGAAGCACCACCTGAACACGCTGTTCGTCACCACGCAGGGCTCCTACCTGTCCAAGGAGGGCGAGGCCGTGCGGGTCATGGTAGGCAAGGAGACGAAGCTGCGGGTCCCGATCCACACGCTGGGCGGCATCGTCTGCTTCGGGCAGGTGACGTGCAGCCCCTTCCTGCTGGGCCTGTGCGGCGAGCGGGGCGTGGCGGTGTCGCTGCTGAGCGAGAACGGCCGATTCCTGGCGCGGGTGCACGGCTTCACGCAGGGCAACGTGCTGCTGCGCCGCGCCCAGTACCGGCGCGCCGACGATCCCGAAGGCGCCACCGCCGTGGCCCGCGCGATGGTCTCGGCCAAGCTCGCGAACTCGCGCACGGTGCTGCTCCGCGCCCTTCGCGACCACCCCGGCAAGGGCGACCCCGCCGCCGTACAGACCGCCGCCGCCGTGCTGGACCGGAGCATCGGCGACGCGCAGCGCTCGCCCGGGCTGGACCACCTTCGCGGCGTGGAGGGCGACGCCGCCCGCGTGTACTTCGGCGTCTTCGACCACCTGCTGACGGCGCAGAAGGAGGACTTCGCGTTCCACGACCGCAGCCGCCGTCCGCCGCTGGACAACCTGAACGCGCTGCTCTCGTTCCTGTACGTGATGCTTGCCCACGACGCACGCTCGGCCTGCGAGGCCGCGGGGCTCGATCCGGCCGTGGGCTTCCTGCACCGCGACCGCGCGGGGCGGCCCGGGCTGGCGCTGGACCTGATGGAGGAGTTCCGCGCGTTCATCGCCGACCGCCTGGCGCTGTCCCTCATCAACCGCCAGCAGGTGAAGGCATCCGGCTTCACGCGCACGGCGTCCGGCGGCATCCGGATGGACGATGACACGCGCAAGACGGTGCTGGTGGCCTATCAGAAGCGGAAGCTGGAGGAGCTCCGCCATCCCTTCCTGGGCGAGGGCACCACGGTGGGCCTTCTGCCGCACCTGCAGGCGCGGCTGCTCGCGCGCTTCCTGCGCGGGGACCTGGACGGCTACCCCGCGTTCATCTGGCGCTGACGCCCGCCGGTCCACAGGCCAAGGAGGCTCCCGTGCTCGTGCTGGTGAGCTATGACGTGTCGACGACCACCAAGGAAGGCCGGCGCCGCCTCCGCCGCGTGGCGCGCGCCTGCCTGGATTTCGGCCAGCGCGTGCAGAACTCGGTCTTCGAGTGCCAGGTCGATCCCGAGCAGTGGGCCCGCCTTCGCCTGCGCCTCATGGACGAGTGCAACCCGCAGGAGGACAGCCTGCGCTTCTACCTGCTCGGCAGCAACTGGGCGCGCAAGGTCGAGCACCACGGAGCCAAGCCCAGCGTGGACCTTGACGGCCCCCTGATCGCCTGACCCATCCGGCTCTCCGCGAACCCCGAGCGCACATGATTTCCCCGGGAGGTTCGCGCTCCGCGTAACTCCACCTCTCACCGCCACTTCGGCACGAAGGAAAGCTCGGAAGCTCCCGCGAAGCCTGCCCATCGCCGCAGGTTCGCGGAACCAGGCTCGTAAGTGATGGACCGGCAAAGGCTTTCCGCCAATGCCGTCGCTCCCCGCGCGGGAGCGTGGGTTGAAACCCCTTTGGATGAAGCCATGAACCCTCACCTGGTCGTCGCTCCCCGCGCGGGAGCGTGGGTTGAAACATCGAGTTGGGCATCGGCCGCCGCAAGCGTGAGCGTCGCTCCCCGCGCGGGAGCGTGGGTTGAAACTACGAGGTGCAGGAGGGTTCGGCAGGGCGTCGCGTCGCTCCCCGCGCGGGAGCGTGGGTTGAAACGGCACTAAGGTCGAGTGCGTGGAGCGTCTGCGTGGGTCGCTCCCCGCGCGGGAGCGTGGGTTGAAACGTCTCGTACCAGCCGGGCGCACAATACCAGTCCCGTCGCTCCCCGCGCGGGAGCGTGGGTTGAAACCACCGCACCCAACTCAGATGCTGGCATACAGGAAACTGTCGCTCCCCGCGCGGGAGCGTGGGTTGAAACAACTCCCACACCAGGCGCGAGCCGGACTTGGGGGTGTCGCTCCCCGCGCGGGAGCGTGGGTTGAAACACGCGCAGCAGGAACGGGGACACCGGCTGCGCCACGTCGCTCCCCGCGCGGGAGCGTGGGTTGAAACCCGAACCACACCGCGCGCACCTTCGCGGGCGGCCGTCGCTCCCCGCGCGGGAGCGTGGGTTGAAACCAGCTTGTTGTACCGCGGATCGTTCAGCCGGTAGTGTCGCTCCCCGCGCGGGAGCGTGGGTTGAAACGCCATCACGCGCTGGTCGAACGGCGCGTAGGGGAGGTCGCTCCCCGCGCGGGAGCGTGGGTTGAAACCTCGACTACATGGACGACCTCGCCAACCGCAAGATCGTCGCTCCCCGCGCGGGAGCGTGGGTTGAAACACCCGGACGTGAACCCCGACCCCGCCGCGCACGCCGTCGCTCCCCGCGCGGGAGCGTGGGTTGAAACGCGAAGCTGCTCACGGGCGGCAGCGGGCTCGCCTGTCGCTCCCCGCGCGGGAGCGTGGGTTGAAACGCCTCCGGCACGGTCATGGGGTGTCCGTGGGGGTGTCGCTCCCCGCGCGGGAGCGTGGGTTGAAACACCACCCGCGGCGACGCGGAGACGTTCGTGGACGGTCGCTCCCCGCGCGGGAGCGTGGGTTGAAACCGGAAGTGGAACCGCCTCGTCGCCAAGCGGGATCGTCGCTCCCCGCGCGGGAGCGTGGGTTGAAACGACGTCGCTCTCCCCCGCGCCGATCTCATACGCCACCCGTCGCTCCCCGCGCGGGAGCGTGGGTTGAAACGACGCTCATACGTAGTCCCCTCGCTTGGGTGTGTGTCGCTCCCCGCGCGGGAGCGTGGGTTGAAACGTGGAGGACAAGGCCGTGCTCATCCGCCGCCTGTGTCGCTCCCCGCGCGGGAGCGTGGGTTGAAACAGGTTTCAACCTGCAACGGCACGCCCTCGGGCACGTCGCTCCCCGCGCGGGAGCGTGGGTTGAAACCTCGTACTCGCAGACTACGCGTCCGTCTACGGAGGTCGCTCCCCGCGCGGGAGCGTGGGTTGAAACGGACTCGGCCCCCTCGATCTCCAGCGGCAGCTGCGTCGCTCCCCGCGCGGGAGCGTGGGTTGAAACAAGAAGACCCTGGAAGGGTGGGGCAACATCCTGTGTCGCTCCCCGCGCGGGAGCGTGGGTTGAAACAGGGCGATGGACTCCGCCTTGGACGGGTCGAGGGCGTCGCTCCCCGCGCGGGAGCGTGGGTTGAACCGCCCTGGCGGCCGGGAAGACCGCGGGTGCGGAGTGTCGCTCCCCGCGCGGGAGCGTGGGTTGAAACGTCCTGTCGGAGGCGGAGCGCGCTCGGGGGTTCGTGTCGCTCCCCGCGCGGGAGCGTGGGTTGAAACGTCGTCGGACCCGGGCACCGGAGCGGCGGCCTGGTGTCGCTCCCCGCGCGGGAGCGTGGGTTGAAACGATCTCCGCGCGCTCCGCCTCGGCCGTGATCGCGTCGCTCCCCGCGCGGGAGCGTGGGTTGAAACCCTGGTTGAGCGCTCGGTCGCATGAGCCCGAAGCCGGTCGCTCCCCGCGCGGGAGCGTGGGTTGAAACCTCTCCCGGGCCCAAGCTCGGACGATCGCCGCTACAGTCGCTCCCCGCGCGGGAGCGTGGGTTGAAACCGACGGGAATACTGATGGCTACGAAAGCGAAGGAGGTCGCTCCCCGCGCGGGAGCGTGGGTTGAAACGGCTCCGGCCGCCTCCGAGAGCTGGACGCGTCGGTCGCTCCCCGCGCGGGAGCGTGGGTTGAAACAGCGCGGCGGACGTGGAGACGATCCGCGCATCCGTCGCTCCCCGCGCGGGAGCGTGGGTTGAAACGTGGGGGCGGATGCGGACGGCTGACCTGCCGCGCTGTCGCTCCCCGCGCGGGAGCGTGGGTTGAAACTGGCTTACCGTGCGCGTGCCATCGTTCTCCAGGGGTCGCTCCCCGCGCGGGAGCGTGGGTTGAAACCGGGATGTTGTTGGCCGTGAGATGGACCGACACGTGTCGCTCCCCGCGCGGGAGCGTGGGTTGAAACGACGTGCTGAACCCGCTGGCGTACGTCGGCTGCGGTCGCTCCCCGCGCGGGAGCGTGGGTTGAAACGACGCGGCAGCGCCCAAGGCGCGCTCGCCGCTCGCGTCGCTCCCCGCGCGGGAGCGTGGGTTGAAACCTGATGCGCCGCCCCGCGGCAGCTCGGAAAGGCGGTCGCTCCCCGCGCGGGAGCGTGGGTTGAAACCTCCGCAGCGAGGTAGACCGCGCGGCGG
>JAQBQD010000130.1 GCA_028287185.1 Gemmatimonadota bacterium
CCGGCGCCCGGGCGCGACGTGGCCGGCGCGCTGGCGGCGCTGCCCGGGGTGCGGCACGCCGTCGCCGTGGTGCGTCCCGACGCGTCCGGCGCCGGGCGGCTGATCGGCTACGTCACCGCGCTGGACGGTGCCGACCTGCGGCCCGAGGCGTTGCGCGAGGCGCTGAAGGACCGGGTGGAGGAGGCGATGGTCCCCGCCGCGGTCGTGGTCCTGGCGGAGCTTTCGCTGACCTCGGCCGGGCGCGTGGACCTTCGCGCCCTTCCCGCGCCGGACCTGGCCCGTGCGGCGGAGCCGGCGGTGGCGCCGCGGGGCGAGCTGGAGCGCGTGGTGGTGGCGGTGTGGCAGGAGGTGCTGGGTGCGTCCGCGGTGGGCGTGCACGACAACTTCTTCGAGATCGGCGGGCACTCGCTGCTGCTGGCGCGGCTGCAGGAGCGGCTGGAGGCCCGGCTCGCGCGGCCGGTGCGGATGGTGGACCTGTTCCGCTACCCGACGGTGGGCGCCTTCGCCGCGTTCCTGGGCCAGTCGCCCGCCGCGGCCCCGCAGGCGGCACCGAAGCGCGGCATCGACCGGGGCGCCGCGCGCCTCGAGGTGCTGACGCGGCGCGGGCGGTAGCAGTCCGGCGCCGGAGCGGGTTGGCCGGCGATTGCAGCGTCTTCGAACGAGATGAGCGAGATGAGCCTGCAGGGCGAGAGCGAAACGCAGTGGAGCGGGGCCGAGGTGGCGATCGTGGGGCTGGCCGGCCGCTTTCCCGGCGCCGACACGCTGGACGGGCTCTGGAGCAACCTCCGCGGCGGCGTGGAGTCGGTCACCTTCTTCACGGACGAAGAGGTGCTGGCCGCCGGCGTGCCCGCCGAGCTCGTCGCGAACCCGGCGTACGTGAAGGGCATGGCGTGCCTGCACGACGTGGAGCGCTTCGACGCCGCCTTCTTCGGCTACGCGCCGCGCGAGGCCGAGGCGCTCGACCCCGCGCACCGCCTCTTTTTGGAGTGCGCCTGGGAGGCGCTGGAGACGGCCGGCATCGACCCCGCGCGCGCCGGCGGCGCCGTGGGCGTGTACGCGGGCGTGGGCGAGTCGCACTACTTCAACCACGCCCTGCGCGACAACCCCGCCGTGCTGGCGGCGCTCGGCGAGGCCGGCGCCTCGCTGGCCAGCAGCAAGGACTTCTTCGCCACCCGGGCCGCGTACAAGCTGGACCTGCGCGGCCCCGCGCTCAGCGTGCAGACCGGTTGCTCGGCCGGGCTGGTGGCCGTGCACCTGGCCGTGCAGGCGCTGCTGGGGCGCGAGTGCGACGTGGCGCTGGCGGGCGGCGCCACGGTCCAGGTCCCCCAGCAGGCCGGCTACCTGTACGCGCCCGGCGGCATCATGTCGCCCGACGGGCACTGCCGCTCGTACGACGCGCGCTCGGCCGGCACGCAGGTGGGGAGCGGCGTCGCGGTGGTCTGCCTCAAGCGGCTGGGCGACGCGCTGCGCGACGGCGACCCGGTGCGCGCTGTCATCCGCGGCAGCGCCATCAACAACGACGGCGCGGCCAAGGTGGCCTTCACCGCGCCCAGCGTGGAGGGCCAGGCCGCCGTGATCGGCGAGGCGCTCTCCGTGGCCGGCGTGCGCGCCGACACCATCCGCTTCGTGGAGGGCCACGGCAGCGGCACCGACCTGGGCGACCCCATCGAGGTGGAGGCGCTCACCGAGGCGTTCCGCGCCCACACCGACGCGCGCGGCTTCTGCGCACTCGGCTCCGTCAAGTCCAACCTCGGCCACCTGGACGCGGCGGCCGGCACGGCGGGGCTGGTGAAGACGGTGCTGGCGCTGGAGAATCGCGAGATCCCGCCCACCGCCAACTTCACCGCGCCCAACCCGGCCATCGACTTCGCGTCCTCCCCCTTCTACGTCTCCGCGAAGGCGGAGCCGTGGGAGCGGAACGGTGCGCCGCGCCGCGCGGGCGTCTCCTCGTTCGGCATCGGCGGCACCAACGCGCACGTGGTGGTGGAGGAGGCGCCGGAGCGGGCCGCCTCGGACCCGCGCCGCGACCGGCACCTCCTGCTGCTCTCGGCCCGCACCCCGGCCGCCCTCGACGCGGCCACGACGCGGCTCGCCGACCATCTCCGCGCGCACCCGGGGCAGCCGCTGGCGGACGTCGCCTGGACGCTCCAGGCGGGGCGGCACCAGTTCGCGCATCGCAGGGCCCTGGCCGTGCGCGAGGGGGAGGACGCCGCCGCGCTGCTGGAGGCGCGCCATCCCGACCGGGTGCCGACGGGATCGGTGGGCGAGGGGCACCGCTCCGCCGCCTTCATGTTCCCCGGCGTGGGCGACCAGTATCCCCAGATGGCGCGCGGGCTGTACGACGCCGAGCCCGTCTTCCGCGCCGAGGTGGACCGCTGCGCCGAGATCCTGCGGCCCCATCTCGGCCTCGACCTGCGCGACGTCCTCTTCCCCGGCGATGCGCCGTCCGCGGAAGGGCCGGGGACGGACCTGCGGCGGATGCTGGCGAAGCCGGTCCCGTCGCCCGAGGCCGAGCGGCTGAACCGCACCGAGCTGGCGCAACCCGCCGTCTTCGTGGTCGAGTACGCGCTCGCCCGCCTCTGGATGAGCCTCGGCGTCGAGCCCGAGGCGCTGATCGGGCACTCGCTGGGCGAGTACGCCGCCGCGTGCATGGCCGGCGTCTTCGAGCTGGAGGACGCGCTGGCGCTGGTGGCGGCCCGCGCGCGGATGGTGGGTGCGCTCCCCGCGGGCGCCATGCTGGCCGTCCCGCTTTCCGCGGACGAGGTCGCTCCCTATCTGGCGGCCGGCGTCTCGGTCGCGACGATCAACGCGCCGGGCATGTGCGCCGTCGCCGGGTCGGCCGGCGCGGTGGAGGCGTTCCGCGCGCGCGTGCAGGCGGACGGACACGTGGCGCGGCCGCTGGCGGCGGGCCACGCCTTCCACTCGCCGGCGATGGAGCCGCTGGTGGCGCCCGTGGAGGCGCTGGTGGCGCGGATGCGGCTGCGCGCGCCCGCCATCCCCATGCTCTCGAACGTCACCGGCACCTGGCTCACCGCGGCGGAAGCGACGGACCCGCGCTACTGGGCGCGCCACCTGCGCGCGCCGGTGCGCTTCTCCGAGGGAGTGGCCGAGCTGCTGCGCGAGCCGGGGCGCGTGCTGCTGGAGGTGGGTCCCGGACAGACGCTCTCCACCTTCGCGCGCCAGCACGGCCCGGCCGGCGGCGGCGCGCCGGTCCCCATCATCCCCACCGTCCGCTACCCCTTCGACGGCACCCCGGACGCCGCCTTCCTCCTGGGAGCCCTGGGGCGGCTGTGGCTGGCCGGCATCACCCCGGACTGGCACGCCTTCCACGAGGGCGAGCGGCTGCACGCCGTCGTCCTCCCCACCTATCCGTGGGAGAAGCAGCGCTACTGGATCGACCCTCCCTCCGCGCTCCGCGCCGCGTCCGTCCAGCGCAGCGCGCGGCGTCCCGATCCGTCCGACTGGCTGTACATCCCCGCGTGGCGCCGCGCGGGCCCCGCCTTCCCCCCGGCGGAACCGGCCGAAGCACGGTGGCTCGTCTTCCACGACGGGTCCGCGCTGTCGGACGCGGTCGCCGACGAGCTGCGCGCCCGCGGTGGAACCGTCCACCCCGTCCACGCCGGCGAGCGCTTCGCGGCGGCCGGCGGCGGCTTCACCCTGCGGCCGGACGACCGCGGCGACTACGACGCCCTGGCCGCCGCGGCCCGCGGGACGGGCGGCGTTCCGCTCGCGGCCGTGCACCTTTGGGCATCGGGAGATGGAGACGCGGAGCGGCGGCAGGACGCGGGGTTCACCAGCGTTTCGCTGCTGGCGTCGGCGCTTGCCCGTGGCGGCGCGGCGCGGCTGCTCGCGGTCACGTCCAGGGCGCAGGACGTCGCCGGCGGTGAACCGGTCGACGCGGCGAAGGCGACCGTGGCGGCCGCGTGTGCGGTGGCCGCCGTGGAGCACCCGGGGCTTCATCCGCGTTCGGTGGATGTCGCGGTCCCGGCCTCGGACGCGGCGGTGCGGGAGCTGGCGCGGCGGATCGCGGACGAGGCGATGGCGGATGCGCGCGAGCCGGCCGTCGCCTACCGCGGCGGGCGGCGGTGGGTGCGCGCGTTCGAGGAGGCGCGGCCCGCCGCCGGTGGAGGCGGGATCAAGCGGGGCGGGGGATACCTCCTGGTCGGCGGGCTGGAGGGGCGCAACGAGGTCCTGGCGGATCATCTCCTCGAGCGATGGGACGCACGGCTGGCGCTGCTCGACCAGCGCCTTCCGCACCGCGGCGCGTGGAACGAGTCGCTCGCCGCGCGCACGGCCGACGACCCGGTCCGGCGCACCATCGAGTGGGTGCGGGCGCGGGAGGCGCGGGGGGCGGAGATCGCCACCCTGCAGGCGGTGCTGACCGAGCCCGTGCAGGTGCGCGAGGCGCTCGCCGAGGCCGAACGGCGGCTGGGGCGGCTGGACGGGGTGATCGCCGCCTGGGACCTGGGCGAGCTGCTGGAGATCGAAGCCGGGGCGGACCTCGGCCCCTCGCGCTGGGCCAACCGGCTGGAGCGGCTGGAGGGGCGCCTCCGCGCGCTGGAGGGGGCGGCGGAGGGCCGCGCGCTCGACTTCGTGGCGCTGGAATCGTCGCTCACTCCGCTGCTGGGCGGTGTGGGGCGCGCGCGGCTGGCCGGGGCGCAGGCGCTGGTGGACGCCTTCGCCGGGCGGCAGGGCGGGGCGGAGGGAACGCCGTGGACGGCGATCGCGTGGGACCGCGGCTTCCCGGCGGGCGAGGCGGTGGAGGGCTTCGGCCTGGGCCCGGCGGAGACGGGCACCGCGTTCGAGCACGCGCTGTCGCTGGGCGAGCCGCGCGTGGCGGTCTCCACGGGCGAGCTGAACGCGCGGGTGGAGGCGGCCGCCACCCCGCCGCCCGCCTCGGCCCTGGGGAGCTACGCACGCCCGGAGATCGCCACCGACTACTTCCCGCCGGCCACCGAGACGGAGGAGCGCATCGCCGCGCTCTGGCAGGAGCTGCTGGGCATCGACCGCGTCGGCGTGCACGACGACTTCTTCACCCTGGGCGGGCACTCGCTCCTGGCCACGCAGATCGTCTCCCGGATGCCCGCGCTCTTCGCGCTGGAGCTGCCGCTGAAGACGGTGTTCGAGGCACCCACCGTGGCGCGCTACGCCCGGCTGGTGGAGGATGCCATGATGGCCGAGATCGACGCCATGAGCGCGGACGAGATCCTGAGCCTGGCGTGAGCGACATTCAGAGCGGGGGAGCGATGGAGACGAACACGACGCCCGACCCGGACGCGCTGGCCGCCGCCAAGCGGCGCCTGCTGGAGAAGCGGATTCGCGGCGAGGCGAGGCCCGCGCCCAGGGTGCCCGCCATCGTCCGGCGGGGCGGGGGGCCGGCGTATCCCATGTCGTTCACACAGGAGCGGCTCTGGTTCCTGGACCAGCTGGAGCCCGGGAACCCGATGTACAACATCGCCCTGGCCGAGCTGGTCTCCGCGCGGATCGACGTCGCCACGCTGGAGCGCGCCCTGGGCGAGGTCGTGCGGCGCCACGAGGGGCTGCGCACCGTCTTCCGCATGATGGACGGCCGGCCGATGCAGGTGGTGGTGCCGCCGCACCCGGTGCCCGTCCCCGTCGAGGAGCTGCGCGGCCCCAGCGGCGAGCCGGCGCCCGAGGAGCTCATCCGCCGCCGCGCCGGCGAGGAGGCGTCCATCCCCTTCCCGCTGGCGGAGGGGCCGCTGGTGCGGGCGCGGCTCTTCCGCGTCTCCGAGGCCGACTTCGTCCTCTTCCTGAACGTGCACCACATCGTCACCGACGGGTGGTCGATGCCGATCGTGACCCGCGAGATGGAGGAGCTGTATGAGGCCTTCCGCCAGGGGCTTCCCTCGCCCTATCCCGAGCTGGACATCCACTATCCCGACTACGCCCTCTGGCAGCGCGAATACCTCCAGGGGCCGACGCTGGAGCGGCAGCTGGCCTACTGGACGCGCCACCTGGAGGGCGCGCCCGCCCTGCTGGAGCTTCCCACCGACCGCCCCCGCCCGGCGGTGCAGACGCACCGGGGCGCCATCCACCGCTTCTTCTTTCCCACGGCGCTGGGCGGGCGGCTGCGCGAGCTGGCGCGCGGCGAGGGGGCCAGCCTGAACATGGCGATCCTGGCCGGCTTCAACCTGCTCCTGCAGCGCTACGGCGGGCAGGACGACGTGGTGGTGGGTGCGCTGCTCGGCAACCGCAACCGGGTGGAGCTGGAGCCGGTGGTGGGCTTCTTCGTCAACACCCTGGCCGTGCGCACCCGGCTGGAGGACGACCCCACCTTCCGCGTGCTCCTGCGCCGGACCCGCACCACGGTGCTGGAGGCCGACGCGCACCAGGAGGTGCCCTTCGACATGGTGGTGGACGCGCTGAAGGTGGAGCGAGACCTGTCCCGCCACCCCGTCTTCCAGGCGATGTACTTCCACCACACCTTCGTGAAGAACGTGCACCACCGCGAGGAGGACGCCTTCAAGACCGAGCTGAACCACCGCTCGCTCTTCGAGGAGACCGGGGTGTCCGTCATCGACATGGGCACCACCAAGTTCGACCTGATGCTGGCCACCATCGAGCACGGCGACACATTTCCCTCGCACCTGGAGTACTCCACCGACCTGTTCGACGAGGCCACGGTCGCGCGAATGATGGACCACCTGGTGGCGCTGCTCCAGTCCGCGGCGGAAGGCCCCGACCTGCCCGTCTCGCGGCTCTCCATGCTCCGGGACGGTGAGGGCCAGGCCATCCTGGTGGATGCGGCGGACGGAAGGGCGTACCCGGCCGAGACCGTGGTCGCCCGCTTCGAGCGGCAGGCGGCGAAGACCCCGGACGCCGCGGCGGTGGTCCACGGAGCCGGTTCGCTCTCCTACCGCGCGCTGAACGAGGGCGCCAACCGCATCGCCCACCGCCTCCGCGCCCTAGGCGTGGGGCCCGAGGACCGCGTCGCCGTCTGCCTGCCGCGCACCCCGGCGCTGGTCGCGGCGCTGTACGGCGTGCTCAAGTCCGGCGGCGCGTACGTGCCGGTGGACCCCGCCTACCCGCCGGAGCGCATCGCCCTCCTGCTGCGCGACTCCGGGGCCCGCGCGGTGCTGGCGGACGAGGAGACCGCCGCACGCCTTCCGCCCGGCGTGCCCGTGGTGCGCGTGGACGATCCGTCGCTCGCGGGTTTCCCGTCGGCCGATCCCGCCCCGCTCGCGGCGCCGGAGAACCTGGCGTGGGTCATCTACACGTCCGGCTCCACGGGCCGGCCCAAGGGCGTGATGGTGCGGCACGCGGCGGCGGCGGCGTTCCTGGCGTGGATGCGGGAGGAGTTCCCGCTGGCCCCCGGCGACCGCGTGCTGGGCGCGACCTCGGTGTCGTTCGACGTGCACGCGGCAGACCTGCATTTCGCGCTGTCCTGCGGCGCCACGCTGGTGCTGGTGGAGAACGCGCTCTCGCTGGCCGAGCCGGGCGCCGGCGAGGGCGTGGTGCACGCCACCATGGTCCCCGTGGCCGCCGCCGAGCTGGTGCGCCTGGGCGCCATGCCGGACACGCTCCGGACCCTGGTGCTGGCCGGCGAGGCGCTCCCGCCGCCGCTCGCGCGCGAGGTGCACGCGCGCACCGGGGTGCGGCGGCTGGTGAACGCCTACGGGCCCACGGAGGACACCACCTACTCCACCTGGGCCGAGGTGCCCCGCGACGCGGCGCGGGTGGCGATCGGCCGGCCGGTGGGCGGCGGTGCGGCGTACGTGCTGGACGCGCGGCTGGAGCCGGTGCCCGCCGGCGTGCCGGGCGAGCTGTGGCTGGCGGGGGCGGGGCTGGCGCGCGGCTACCTGGACCGCCCCGCCCTCACCGCCGAGCGCTTCGCTCCCTGCCCGTTCGGCGGCGAGCCCGGCGCGCGGATGTACCGCACCGGGGACCGCGCGCGCCGGCTGGCGGACGGCGACCTGGAGTACCTGGGCCGGGTGGACGAGCAGGTGAAGGTCCGCGGCTTCCGCGTGGAGCCGGGCGAGGTGGAGCAGGCGCTGCGCGCGCACCCCGCGGTGCGCGAAGCGGCCGTCGCCGCGTGGGCGGGCGGCCACGGCGCGCAGCTCGCGGCCTGGGTGGTCCCCGCCCTCCCCGCGGCCGGGGTGGACGGCGAGGCGCTGCGGCTCTGGCTCAAGGAGCGGTTCCCGGACTACATGGTCCCCTCCGCCGTGGTCTCGATCGACGCGCTCCCGCTCACCTCCAGCGGCAAGGTGGATCGCCGGCGCCTTCCCGCGCCGGCGCCCGCCCTCGCCGAGCGTGCCGGGAGCGCCGAGCCGCGAAACGGCGCCGAACGCACCCTGGCCGGGCTCTGGGCCGAGGCGCTGGGGCTTCCGCGGGTGGGCATCCACGACAACTTCTTCAGCCTGGGCGGCGACTCCATCCTGTCCATCCGGATCGTCATGCGCGCGGGCCAGGAGGGGCTTCGCATCGCGCCGCGGCAGATGTTCAGCCACCAGACGGTGGCCGAGCTGGCCACCGTGGCCCAGGCGGCCCGCGCGACCGATCGGGCCGCCGCCGAGCAGGGCCCGGTCACCGGCGCGGTGCCGCTTGCGCCCGCGCAGCGCTGGTTCCTGGAGCAGGAGCGCCCGGACCCGCACCACTTCGACCTGTCCCTGGTGATGGAGCCGCGCGAGGCCCTGGACCCGGCGGCGCTCCGGGCCGCGGCCGCGGCCGTGGTGGCGCACCACGACGCGCTCCGCCTGCGCTTCCGCCGCACGGCGGACGGATGGGCGCAGGAGCACGCGGACGCTTCCGACCCCGCCGCCTTCGATCTCGTCGACCTGGGCGCCGTCGCCGAGGGCGGGCGCGAGGCCGAGTTCACCCGGCGGGCGGCGCGGGTGCAGGCGGGGCTGGACCTGGAGCGGGGGCCCCTGGTCCGCTTCGCCCTCTTCGACCTGGGCGCCGGCCGGCCGCAGCGCCTGCTGCTCGCGGCGCACCACCTGGTGATGGACGTGGTGTCGTGGTCGGTGGTGGCCGAGGACCTGGAGACGGCGTACCGGCAGGCGGCGCGTGGCGAGACCCCGACCCTGCCGGCCAAGACGGCCTCGTTCCGCCAGTGGGCCGTGCGGCTGGAGGAGCACGCGCGCTCGGACGGGGCGCGGGGCGAGGCCGCGTTCTGGCTGGCCCAGGCCGGCGCGCCCGCCCTTCCCGTGGACCACCCGGAGGCGGACGACACCGAGGGCCAGGCCGCGTCGCTGACCGTGGCGCTGGACGCCGGCGACACGCGGGCGCTGCTGCGCGAGGTGCCGCCCGTCTACAACACGCAGGTCAACGACGCGCTGCTCGCCGCGCTGGCGCTCGCGTTCGGCCGCTGGACGGAGGAGCGCGCGCTGCTGATCGACCTGGAGGGGCACGGCCGCGAGGACCTGTTCGACGGCGTGGACGTGTCGCGCACGGTGGGGTGGTTCACGGCCATCCACCCGCTGCGGCTGGAGGTTCCCGAGGGCGGCGAGCCCGGCGCCGCCCTGCGCGCGGTGAAGGAGCAGCTGCGCGCGGTGCCGGACCGGGGAGTGGGCTACGGCGCCCTGCGCTGGATGGCGGACGGCGCGGTGGCGGAGCGGCTCCGCGGCATGCCCCGGCCGCAGGTGTCCTTCAACTACCTGGGCCAGCTCGACGCGCGCGCCGGCCGGTCGGAGCGGGGACTCTTCGCCGACAGCGGCGCGGACCCCGGGCCGCAGCGCGCGCCGTCCGCCCGCCGGGCGCACCGCATCTCGGTGGACGCCGCGGTCACCGGCGGGCGGCTGCAGGTGACGTGGAGCTTCGGTGCCGGGGCGTACGAGCGCGGGACGGTGGAGCGCCTGGCCGCCGGCTACCTGGCCGCGCTGCGCGAGATCGTGGCGCACTGCCGCCACCCGCAGGCGGGCGGCTTCACCCCGTCCGACTTCGACCTGGCGGGGCTGGACCAGGACGAGCTGGACGCGCTCCTCGGCGGGCTGCGGGGGTGAGCGATGCGTCCGACCGCGGGATCGGGGATGGAGGCCGCGCCTCCCCAAGCGCACCACCCAGGCGACGGAAGGCGATGAACCGCGAGCTGATCGAAGACCTGTACCCGCTCCCCCTGCTCCAGGAGGGGGTGCTGTTCCACTCCCTCCTGACCCCGGGGCTGTACGCCGAGCAGTACCCCATCCGCCTGCGCGGGCCGCTCGACGTGCCGGCCATGGAGCGGGCCCTCGGGCGGCTCGTGGCGCGGCACGCGGCGCTGCGCACCGGCTTCGCCTGGGAGAACGCGCCGCGGCCCATGCAGGTGGTGTTCCGGAACGCGGAGCCCGAGTGCGGGCGCCTCGACTGGCCGCACCTGCGCGGCGAGGCGTGGCGCGCCCCCTTCGCCGCGCTGATGGAGGACGACCACCGCCGCGCCTTCGACATGCAGCGCGCGCCGCTCCTGCGCATGACCACCGTGCGGCTGGCCGCGGACGACCACCTCCTCCTCTTCACCTGCCACCACGCCATCGTGGACGGGTGGTCGCTCCCGCTGGTGTGGGGCGACTGGTGGACGCTGTACCACGAGGAGGCGGGCGGCGCCCCCGCCGACCTTCCCCCCGCGCCGCGCTTCCGCGACTACGTGGCGTGGATGCTCCGCCGCGACGCCTCGGCGTCCGAGGCGTTCTGGCGCGCCGAGCTGGCCGGGGTCGCCGGGCCCACGGCGCTTCCCCTGGCCCCGCCCGAGCACGACGGGCCCCTCGCCTTCGCGCTGGAGGAGCGGACGCTGCCGCCCGCGCTGTGGGAGCGGGTGCACGCCTTCGGGCGGGCCTGCGCCGTCACCCCCGCCACCCTGGTGCTGGGGGCGTGGGCCCTGCTGCTGGCGCGCTACGCGGGCGAGGAAGAGGCGCTGTGCGGCGTCACCGTGTCCGGACGGCCCGCCGAGGTGCCGGGGGTGGACCGCATGGTGGGGATGTTCGGCAACACGCTGCCCGCGCGCGTGGCCGTGCCCCCGGGCCGGCCGGTGCGCGAGTGGCTGGCGCGGCTGCAGCAGCAGACCGCCGACATGCGCCAGCACGGCTACGTGACGCTCACCGCCATCCACGGCTGGACCGCGCTGCCCCGCGGCCGGCCGCTCTTCGAGACGATGATGGTGTTCGAGAACTACCCGTGGGAGCGCACCGGAGACCACGGCGACGAGGCCTCCAACGGCCTCCAGGTGTCGGCCGTCGACCGCGTGGAGCGCACCAGCTTCCCGCTCTCGCTGGTGGTGGTGCCCACCGACACGCTGGTGCTGCGCCTTACCTACGACCCGCACCGCTACCGGGCCGGCGAGGCCGGCGGGGTGGCCGACGCCCTGGTGACGCTGCTCTCCGAGCTGGCCGCCAGCCCCGACCGGCCGCTGGGCGAGGTGTCGCCGCTGTCGCCGGCCGAGCGGGCGCGGCTCGCCGCCTGGCAG
>JAQBQD010000135.1 GCA_028287185.1 Gemmatimonadota bacterium
CGGCCTGTGCGCCCGGATCGGGCGCGGGCGCCGCGGCGGCGGCGAGCGCCTGCGCGGCCGAGTCCAGCACCACCGACATGGGCAGGTACGCGTCGTACGTCGTCTGGCTGATGGTGGGGATCTGGGCGTTGCGGGTGTCCTGGCGCACGTGGCCGCGGGCGTACTCCATCATCTCGGTGAGCGAGACGATGTGGTCGCGGTCGTCGTCCGCCGCCCCGTTCAGCCCCTCCAGCAGGTAGTGCGTGAACACGCCGTGCCCGCCGCCCCAGCGCGCGTCCTCCTGCGAAAGCTGGTTGGCGCCGCTGGCCGTGAAGATGGCCAGGCCGCCCGTGCTGCCGCTGAGCGCCTGCAGGAAGCTGTCGTTGATGGCGTTGGCGCCCAGGTCGCGCGTGGCCACCTGCTGCCCGCCGATGCCGGCGCTGTGGCAGGCGTCGGTGATCACCACGATGTCATGCGCGTACAGGCCGTGGATGGCCTTGCTCACGTCGTCCATGGGGAACGCCGTGCCCGAGATGTCGGCCAGGTCCGTGTCGTAGGTCAGCAGGTACAGGTTCTGGAGGCGCTGCGGGTCGGGCGCGCCGTGGCCGGCGAAGTACACGACCACCTCGTCGTCCTCCGTGGCGCCCTTCAGGAAGGTGAAGAGCGCCGAGCGGATCTCGCGGTAGGTGGCGCGCTCGTTCAGCAGCAGCTTGACGTTCTCGTCGGGAAAGCCGCCCAGGCCGGCGCGCGGCGAGCGCAGGAAGTCGTAGAAGGCCCGCGCGTCCGCGTCGGCGTAGCGCAGGGCGTTGATCCCGCGGTCGGCGTACTGGCTGACGCCCACCACCACGGCCCAGCGCCGCCCGTGGAAGCGCCCGCTCATGGCGCGCGGTGCGTCTCCCGCGCCGGCCGCCAGCGTGGCGGCGGAGGTCTGCACCTCGTAGTGCTTCACCAGCGGCGGCCCGCTGTTGCCGCGCACCACCAGCTCCACGTCGTGCCGGTCGGGGTCCGCGGGGACGTAGGCCACGAAGCGCTGCCCCCCCGAGGGGTCGGGCGTGAACGAGGCGCGCACGCCGTTCACGTCGATGCGCGCCACGCCCGAGGCGTGCTGCGCGATCCCCGTCACCCGCAGCGACGAGCGGGGCGCGATGCGGATGCCGCGGGTGGTGACGCCCGACCACTCGGCCGGCTCCAGCACCCGCACGTAGGTGTGGCTGTCCTCCACCGCCGCCGCTTCCGCCGCCGCCGTGGGCGATGCCGGGGCGCCGGCCGGCTCGGCGGCGATCGAGCCCGGCGCGGGGGCCGCAGCCGAGGATGCGGTCGGGGATGCGGACGCGCCCTGCGGATCGGCCGATGCGCCCGCGGACGCGCCGGGCCCGGCGGGTTCGATCGCCGGAGCGGCCTGCGCCGCCACCTGCGCCGGAGGCGAGGCGGGCGGCTGCGGGGCCGGGGATGCCTGCGCGACGGTGGACGGGGAGCCGCCCAGCACCCGTGGCGTGAGGTTGAGCACGGTGTACGCGGTCACGTCGTGGCCGGCGCCGGCGCTTCGATCGGGGGTCAGCGCGTAGCGCTGCACCAGCGCTTCGCCGCCCCCCTTCGACTCCATCGCCACCTCGATGCGCGTCTGGCCGCTGTCCGGCGGCACGAAGCCCACGAAGTGCGCGGCGCCCGCGGAGTCCACCGTCAGGCGCAGCGGCAGCCCGTTCAGCAGCACGCGGCCCACCCCCGCGGGATCGGACGCCACGCCGATGACGCAGAGCGCCGTCTGCTGGCGCTCGCGCGCGGAGCGGCCCGCGCGGCACACGGCCTCGGACGGCTCCTGGATCTCGATGGAACGGCGCGCCGGGCCGGACGGCTGCTGCTGCGAGAGCGCCGGCCGGGCGGAGAGCGACGCGGCGCCGAGAAGGGCGAGGAGGAGGTTTCGCGACGTCATGGCAAGCACCACGCGCTGATGTGACTGCGGAAGTACGGGTCGGCGGATGCCGGGAGGGGACGGGCGCGCGCGTGGACGGACGGCGCGGGCCCGAGGGTGATGTTAACGCCCGCGGCGCACGCCGTCAAGCGGGCGAAAGCATTGCCAGCACTCACTTTCTGGATGGAACGCGGAACTGCTACGTCATCCGCCGGCGCGCCGATGGCGACCTTCCCCGGCTCCCGCATCCACCGACCCCACGGAAGATCCTTGGACATCCGGCAGAATCGCACCCGATCCGATGTCGTCCATGCGCGTTTCGGCGTCATCCGAAACCTGGCTCCATCGACGGCGCCGCGAGGGATGCGGTGGGCGGTCGATCAGCCGCCGATGACGAACTCCGTGGCGCCGACCTGGCCGCCGCGCTCGAAGTAGACGACGACGCTGCGGCCGGAGAGCGCCTGGAGCGCCTGTGCGGCCTCTTCCGCGCCGCCGACGCGCACGCGGTTGACCTGGAGGATGAGGTCGCCCTCCTGCAGGCCGATGCGCCGCGCGGGCTCGGACAGCGAGACGATGAGGGCCCCGCGCTCGCTGGAAAGGCCCCGCTCGGCACGGATGGCGGGGGTGAGGGTGACGAGCTGGAAGTCGCGCAGCGCCTGCACCCGCTGGGCACCCACGGAAGGCAGGTCGCCCGCGGTGACGGTGAGGGCGCGGTCGCCGGCCACGCGCACCTGGAGGCGCTCGCCGGGCCGCGACAGCAGCAGCCCCGCGTCCCAGTCCAGCGGCGAGCGCACCCGCCGCCCGGCGATGGACTCCACCGTCATCCCCGCCCGCAGCCCCCCGCGCTCGGCCGGCGAGCCGGGCACCACCGACGAGACGCGCACCTCGCGCGTGCGCACCTCGCCGGCGCCCGTGCGCACTTGCTCCACCTGCGCCCCGATCCACGGGCGGCGCACGCGGCCGTTCGCCGCCAGGTCCAGCGCCACCCGCCGGGCGCGGTCGATGGGGATGGCGAATCCCAGCCCCTCGCTGCCGCCGCTGCTGGAAAGGATGGACGAGTTGACACCCACCACCTCGCCCAGGGCGTTCACCAGCGGGCCGCCGCTGTTGCCGGGGTTGATGGAGGCGTCCGTCTGGATCATGTCCAGGTAGTAGCTGTGCTGCTCGCCGCCGCTGGGGATGATGTTGCGGCCCACGGCGCTCACCACGCCCGCCGTGACGGAGGGCTCGGGGTTGGACAGGTAGAAGCCGAACGGGTTTCCGATGGCCACCACCCACTCGCCGATCATCAGCCCGCCCGAGCTGCCCAGCGGCGCCACGGGCACGGTGGACCCGGCCGGCAGCTTCAGCCGCAGCACCGCCAGGTCGTTCACCTCGTCCACGCCCCGCACCTCGGCGTCCAGCTCGCGGCCGTCGGCCAGCGTCACCACCACCTCGGTGGCGCCGCGCACCACGTGCTCGTTGGTGAGCACCAGCCCCTCGCGGCTGAACACGAAGCCCGACCCCAGGCCCGCGCTCTCGCGCTCGTAGCCGGGGGGAAGCATCATCTGCTCGAAGGGGTTGGACGGCTGCACCCGCTCGCGCCGCCGCACGTTGACGCTCACCACCGCCGGCGCCACGCGCTGGGCCGCCGTGACGATGGCCGTGCGCCGCGACGCCGCCACGGTGTCCTGCACGGCGATGCGCGCCGGGGCGGCACTCGCGACGGGGGCCAGCTCGCCCTGGAGGTCGGCACGCGAGACGGCCTCGCCGGCGGTGCCCTGCTGCGCGCAGCCGGACCCGGCCAGGAGAAGGGCGGCGAGGGTCGCTAACGGGGCGCGGAGCGTGTTCGTGGTAGGCATGCGAGAAGACCAAAGCCCTGGTGACGAGAAGCCGGAGCGGCCCGCCGCCGTGGGCGGGCCGCGGAATCAGTGTCGCGCGCGGACGGATCCCCGCGCAAGGCCGCCGCACGCGACGTACGCAGGCTTGGACGCCCGAGCCCGCCCGCGGGTTGCAGCGCCGGCGTCGAGGACCGCGAACCCGTCCTCCTCGAAGACACCTCGCCCGGCCCGCATCGCCGGCGAAGCGCCTCCGCTGCGCCGGCGGGGTGGACGGCGGCGGCCCGGCTCGACCGCCACGACCCACCGACCCCTCTACTGACGCTCCACGCCGCCGGATCGTTAGCCCGGCCGCCGACCGGCATCCGCGCGCCACTCCCCGTCCCTCCCGGCGAATGCCGGCCCACCGCCCGCCATCCGACGCGGCCCGCATCGACACGCCGCACGGCGGCCGGTATCTTCGTCCCCTCACGCCGCCCGCCCGCGGCCGAGCACCGGACCGCGCCCCCCGCACGCACCATGAAGCCCGCCGCGAAGCCGCAGCCCCGCGACCGTACGACGACCGCTGCCCCGCCTCCATCCCCCCTGGACGCGGCGCCGCCGTATCTGGCCGCCGGGATCGCCGCGGCGCTGGTGCTGGGGCTGTACGCGCTGACGCTGGCGCCCAGCACGGCGTGGTGGGACACCAGCGAGTACATCGCCACGGCGCACGTGCTGGGCATCCCCCATCCCCCCGGCAACCCGCTGTTCGTGGTCATGGCGCGCGCCTGGGACCTGCTGCTGTCGCCCACGGGACTGCCCGTGGCGGTCCGCATCAACCTGTTCTCCGCGACGATGAGCGCGGGCGCGGCGTTCTTCTGGTACCTGGTCGTGTGGCGCGTCCTGGTCGCCTTCACCCCGTCGGAAGGGGTCCGCCGCATCGGCGCGGGCGCGTCGGTGCTCCTCTCGGCCACCGCGTTCACGGTGTGGAACCAGAGCAACGTGAACGAGAAGGTCTACACCGTGAGCCTGTTCACCATCGCCGGGCTGTCGTGGCTGGCCTTCCTGTGGCGCGACCACGCCGAGGCCCGCGCGGTGGGCCCGCGCCGCCGCCGGCACGGGGACAACGCCATCGTGCTGATGGTGTTCGTGCTGGCGCTCTCGGTGGGCAACCACCTGATGGCCTTCCTGGCCGCGCCCGCCCTGGTGCTCTTCCTGGCTCGGGTGCGGCCCCGCGTCTTCGCGGACTGGAAGCTCTACGCGTGCGGGGCGGCGTTCGGGCTGCTGGGCCTGTCGGTGCACCTGTACCTGCCGCTGCGCGCCGGGCGCGGGCCGGTGATCGACGAGGCGTCGCCCACCTGCGCCTCCGTGCCCTCCGCGCTGGCCAGCATCGTCACCATGGGCGGCGCCGGATGCCCCAACCTGTCGCAGGCGCTGGCGCGCAAGCAGTACGACAAGCCGTCGATGCTGCTGGACCCCACGCTCTACCCGCGGAAGCGGGCGCCGCGGGGGCTGAGGCTGATGGGGGCGCAGGTGCTGAACTGGCTGCAGTACTTCGACTGGCAGTGGTCGCGCTCGCTGCAGGGCGACGTGGGCTACTTCGCTCCGGCGCGGATGCCGTTCACGCTCGTCTTCCTGGCGCTCGGCATCCACGGCGCGGCCGAGCACCGGCGGCGCGAGCGGAAGAGCTTCGCCTACCTGGCCGCGCTCTTCGCCATGGTGTCGGCGGGGCTCGCCTTCTACCTGAACTTCAAGTACGGCTACACGCAGGTGCGCGTGCTGGGCATGGCCGACGCGCTCTCGGAGGTGCGCGAGCGGGACTACTTCTTCCTCGTGTCCTTCTCGCTGTGGGGCCTGTGGTGCGGCATGGGCCTGACGGCGCTGTGGCTGCGGCTGGCGGGCCCGGCGGCCGGGCGGCGGAAGCTCGTGAGGGCCGCGCCCGTGCTGCTGCCGGCGCTGGTCCCGCTCGCGCTCAACGGGCCGTACGCCTCGCGGGCGGGCGACTACGCGGCGCGGGACTGGGCGTACAACCTGCTGCAGTCCGTGGAGCCGTACGGCGTGGTGGTGACGGGGGGGGACAACGACACCTTCCCCCTGTGGTACGTGCAGGAGGTGGAGGGCGTGCGGAAGGACGTGACGGTGATGGTGACCTCGTACCTGAACACCGACTGGTACGTGCGCCAGCTCCGCGACGTCACGCGCCCCTGCCCCACCCCGGGCGCCGCGGCGGCGGACCGCACCACCATCGTCTGCCAGCGCCCCTTCGTCCCGGGCGGGCCGACGCCGTTCCACGCCGCGCGGGCGCCGTCCCGCCCCGTGTTCGCGCTGACCGACGGGGAGATCCGCGCCAACGTGGAGGAGGGATACGGCGTGGTGGACGGGGACGCCGTCTTCCGCGCCGAAGGCGTGGAGGCGATGGTCCGGGGCGGGACGCGGCTGGACCCGGCGGACCGCTTCCTCCTGCGCATGGTGGCCGGCACGCGCGGCGACCGCCCCGTCTACTTCGCCTCCACCACGGGCGCGGGCCGGCGCCTGGGGCTCGGGCCCTACCTGGCGCGGCAGGGGATGGCGTTCCGGCTCACCACGCCGGCCGAGGCGCGGGCGGCCGGGATGGTGCCCATGCCCGGCGGCGCGGATGCCTCGCCCGTGCTGGGCGCCTGGGTGGACGCGGCGCGCACGCGGGCGCTGCTGCGCGCAGGCTTCAGCTGGCACGGGCTGCTGGGCCGCGCGCACTGGTCCGACGACGCCACGCGCAACATGCCCGTGCACTACGCCTACGCCTGGCACGCCCTGGCCCAGGCCGAGCGGGTGCGCGGCGACACCGCCGCCGCCCGCGCCGCACTGCGTTCCGAAGCCGCCTGGCGCGACCTGGCAAAACGGTAAGCCAGGGCCGTGCCGGCATTTGTCCCCAACTGGAGGGGAGAATGGGGCAGGCACCCCGGGCGCAACGGGTTACGGGGATGCGGACGGCGGCGCGGACCTCCTTGCCCGCGCCGCGTTCGCCTGTAGATTGCGCCTGCGCCCACAGCCCTATCACGCCCTCGCAGGCGGCCGGCCGCCGCGCGGAGCGCCGTGCCGGCCCGGTCCAGGAGCTCGATGAAGGAAAGCAGCCCGATCCGCGTTCTGGTGGCCGGCGGCGACGGGAGCCCGCGCGCGGCGGAGCTGCTCGCCGCCGCGGGCGCCGC
>JAQBQD010000172.1 GCA_028287185.1 Gemmatimonadota bacterium
TGGCGGCCCGTGCCGCGCGGCCCGCCCGCCCGCGCCGCGACCTGATCACCGCCGAGCAGGCGCACGCCGTGGTCGCCCGCAACGCCTACGAGGTGGTGGAGCGCCTGCATCCCAACTGGCTGCGGCAGCACGCGACGGAGGCCACCAGCCGCGGAGGCGCCTCGGGGGTCGCCGTCTTCTACGAGGGCCGCGAGATCGGCGGCGTGAACGCGCTGCGGGACATGCCCGTGGAGCAGATCGTGACCATGCAGTACTACGACGGCATCGCCGCCTCGTCGCAGTTCGGCCCCGGCCACGACCAGGGCGCCATCGCCGTCACGGCGCACTGACGGCCGGCGGCCCGCGGCCGCACGCCGGGAAGCACGAGCGAGGCCGGCCCCCGTCACGGGAGCCGGCCTTGTTTCGTTCGACCGCTTCCGTGCTTGGTTCCAACGGCAGCGGCCCGATTCGACGGCGACGATCTTCGATCGACAGCCAGCGGCGGGCCCGACTCCACCGCCGGGCCCGCCGCCGTTCATCCCCCGGTCAGAACGCCGTGCCGTTCGCGCGCTTGCCGCCCGAGGAGCTGAGCGTGCTGATGGTGGTGTGCAGCACGAACGTGCCGGTGGCGGTGGCGTCCGGGTTGCGGTTCATCGACACGCCGTCCGTGCCCGCGAGCGACGAGGTGTAGGTGAAGCTGTTGACCACGGTCGCGCCGTTCTTGAGGATCACCTGGTCGCCGCCGTTGGCGAGGTTCAGGTCGCCCGTGGAGGCGGCCACGGCGTTCGTCAGGCCGGCGGGGATGGCGGCCGACCCGCCGTAGACCACGATGGCCTTGCCCGCCGCCAGCGTGGTGCCCGCGGCGAAGGTGTGCCGCACCGCCGTTCCGTCCGAGATCGTCCAGCCGCCGATGGAGGCGGAGGTGCCGCCCACGTTCACCAGCTCCACGAACTCGCCCGTGGTGGAGCTTCCCGGCTCGTTGGCCAGGATCTCGTTGATGACCACCTGCGCCGCGCCGCCGCCCGAGGTGGTGACGGAGAACGCCGTGTTGCTCGCGTCCGTCGCACTGGAGGCGGCGTCCGTCACGCGCACCAGGGCGCTGGTGCTGGCCGTGGCCGGCACCGTCCAGGTGTACGTGCCCGCGGCGGCCGGCGTGCTGGCGGTGATGGCCGTCCAGCTCGTGCCGCCGTTCAGCGTGTAGTCCAGCTTCACGTTGGCGACGTTCGCGGAGGTCCACGTGATGGCGTGGCTGCTGCCCACCACCCACGACTCGCCGCCGTTGGGCGACGTCACCGTCACCGAGGGGGTCGTGCCGCCGCCGCCGAAGGTGTAGCGGCTGAGCACCGGGTAGTGGTCGGTGGTGGTGGTGCCGTAGCTGGCGATGTAGCTGTCCACGCGGTACACCTTGGCCGAGCCCGGGACGTACGTGGCGTACATCTCGTTCGTGTCGAGCTGGTGGTCGATGAAGTCCGGGTAGCTCACCGTCGACGCGATGCCCGCGTCCGTGAGCGCCTTCGTCGGATACCGGTAGCGCGCCGCGTCGCCCACGAAGTTGGCGAAAGGCGTGGGCTGGCCCGAGGTGATGGAGGTGTCCACGTCGTCGTTCCAGTCGCCCACCACCATGACCTTCTGCGTGGGATAGGTGCTGTCCAGGTACGACTTGAGTGCCACGGCCGCGTTCTGGCGGCGCTGCCAGCTCGCCACGTCGTTGAACGCCTTCATGTGCAGCACGATGATCACCAGCGGCTCGGTGGTGCCGTTGAGCGTGACGTTCAGCTTCACCTCCAGCGGCGGGCGCCCGGCGAAGTCGTTGTCGTTGGCCGTGAGGATCACCTTGGCGCTCACCAGCGACGCCACGGAGGTCTTGTAGAGCACGCCCACCTTCTGCTCGCTGGCCGTGTAGTAGGCCGACCCGTTGGTCACGTTCGCGTCGTTCGCCAGCACGCCCGCGTAGCCCGGGATGGACTTCAGCGTGCTCCACTCCGATCCCGACACCACCTCCTCCAGCCCCCAGACGTCGATGTCGGCGCCCGTGATCACGTCCTTCACGTTGGTGAGCTGCAGCGCGTCGTTCGTGGGGCCGTTGCTGGCGTCGCCGAACCACTCCAGGTTCCAGTTCCCCACGTCCAGCGCCGAGGCCGAGCCCTGCGACGGGATCACCGTGGCCGACGGCGCGCCGTGGAACCCCCGCGGCGACACGGCGGCGGGCGACTCGCAGCCCGCGGCCGCCAGCGTGAACAGCGAGCCGAGCGCGAGCGCGCCCAGCGTGTGGCGAATGCTTCTCATCCGGTGCGACTCCAGCGTTTGCATGGGTGGACTGGAAAACGGGGAAACGACGTTCCCATCCGGATGGCACCCGGGCTCCTGGCGCGCGCTGGAGGGGAAGCCGAGCAACATACACGTACGAATGACGGCTGGAAACGGTCTTGTGCAACCAGCCCGTCACGGGACGCCCACGCCTGCCTCTCCGCCTCCGTCCGTCCCTGCACCTTCACGCCTCCCGCAGATCGCCACGCGTCGTCCCGGGGTCCCCCAGGCGCCGCCGATCGCGCTCGACGCGGCGGCCCCATCGCATCCCACGCGCGGCCGTCGATCCAACTTCCGCCTTCGTCGGAAACAGGGGTATTGTGTCAAGCACTGGCGGCTTCTATATCTCCTGTGCAAGACGACTCCATGGCCGGCCGGACCCACCCGCTGCCGATCGCCCTCCGCGCCGATCGTGCGTGCGAAGGCCGGCCGCGGCCGCAATGGACGCCGTCGCTTCCCGAGGCACGCGGCCCCTTCCGCCGCACCCCACGCTCCACGCCCAGCCATGCTCTACGAGGACCAAGCGGCCCGTTTCGACGAGCGCGCGGGTGTGCCTCCGGCCGCCGCGGACGCCGCGGCGCGGGCGCTGTACGCGCTGGCGGGGCTGCGCGAGGGCGATGCGCTGCTGGAGGTCGGCGCCGGCACGGGAAGCCTGAGCCTGCCGCTGCTGCGCCTCCCGCTGCGCTACGTCGGGTTCGACCGCTCGCCGGCGATGCTGGACGAGTTCCGGCGGCGCGTGGCCGATTCAGGCTCGACCGCCGAGCTTCACGTGGCCGACGGCGACGAGCGGTGGCCGGTGGATGACGGGAGCGTGGCCGCCGTCTTCGGCGCCCGCGCGCTGCACCACCTGTCGGCCGATCACGTGGTCGCGGAGACGATGCGCGTGCTCCGCGCGCCCGGCGGCGTGCTCGCCCTGGGACGCGTACGGCGGCCGCCGGATTCGGTGAAGTCCACGCTCCGCCGGCGGATGCGGCGCACGCTGGAGGAGCAGGGATTCCACGGCCGGAACCACGAGGCCGGCGCGGAGGCGGTCTTCACGGCGCTGGAGCAGCGCGGCGGCGTCCGCATCCCCCCGGTGACGGCCGCGCGCTGGACGCACACGCATCGCCCGGCCGACTCGCTCGCCTCCTGGGCCGGCAAGACGGGCCTCGCCGGGATGGAGGTCCCCGCCGACGTGAAGGCCCGCGTGCTCGCCGAGGTCCGCGCCTGGGCGCTGGCCCACTACGGCGACCTCGACGCGCCGCTCCCGCAGGACGAGGCCTTCGAGATCGCCGCGATCCGCGTTCCCGTGGCTTGACGCGGGCTTGAGACGGACGGGCGGCACATCGGAAATGGTCGCTCGGCGGACTGGCCGCCGCGCCGTCTCCGGGTCCGGCGAAGGCGCCGAATTCCACCCGGGAGATGCCCGCGCGACGCGAGGACGCCGGTTCCCGCGCGGAGCCAGCCCACGCAGGTGGGCGGATTGCCGTTGCAGCCCCGGGTTTCAACCCGAGGCGGGTGGCCGGGTCGGCTCTCCCGTGATCCACACCGCCGATCCACCGATCCACCGATCCACCGATCCACCGATCCACCGACCTGCCTGACCAAATCTTCCGCCATCCGAACCCGAAGACCGACTCGCGCGCCCGCCGTAGCCTTCACACCTCCTCGCGTCCCTGGCGCGGAGGCCCGATCCCCCACCCGATTCCCATCCACACGACCCCGCATGCAGAACGAGCTCCTGACGGAACTGGGCCGGTCGCTGGTGAGCGGCAGCCTGACCGACGTGGCGCTGCTGGAGCGCACCAGCGCGCACCCGGTGGTGCAGATCCTTCCCGAGGCCAACGTGGTGAAGGTGGGCGGCCAGAGCTTCATCGACCGCGGGCGCGCGGCGGTGTTTCCGCTGATCGACGAGATCGTGGAGAACCTGGGCCGCCACCAGATGATCATCGGCACCGGCGCCGGCACCCGGGCGCGGCACGCGTACAGCGTGGGCATCGACCTGGGGATGCCCACGGGTGTGCTGAGCGTGCTGGGCACCTTCGTGAGCATGCAGAACGCGCGCATGCTGCACTACCTGCTGGCCAAGCACGGCATCCCCTTCATCGAGCCCGCGCAGTTCCCCCAGCTCCCGCTGTACCTGGAGGAGCGGGGTGCCTGCATCTTCTTCGGCATGCCGCCCTACACCTTCTGGCAGCAGAACCCCGCCGTGGGCCGCATCCCGCCGCACCGCACGGACACGGGATGCTACCTGGTGAGCGAGGTGTTCGGCACGCGGTCCATGATCTTCGTGAAGGACGAGGACGGCCTGTACACGGCCGACCCCAAGAAGGAGAAGCACGCGCGCTTCATCCCCCGCATCACCCTGGGCGAGCTGGCCGAGCTGGACCTGCAGGACGTGGTGGTGGAGCGCGCGGTGCTGGAGATGATGGCCAACGCCGAGAACAGCCGCTCCATCCGCATCATCAACGGCCTGAAGCCCGGCAACCTCACGCGCGCGCTGGCCGGCGAGGACGTCGGCACCGTCATCACCGCGGACTGACCGCCGTCTCCTCCCTCCCATCCTCCTTCGACCGAACCGCCGATCCCCATGACCGATACGACGACGACGCCCGTGGACAAGCGCCACCACGTGCATTCGCTGCTCATGCGCGAGAGCCTGATCGACAAACACGTGATGGCCGCCACGGAGTCGCCCGTGGTGCGCATGCTGCCCAACGTGCACGTGGTGAAGGTGGGCGGCCGCTCCATCCTGGACGCCGGCAAGGCCGTCACCTACCCCGTGGTGGACGCCATCGCGGGGCTGCTCAAGACGGAGAAGCTGATCCTGGGCGTGGGCGGCGGCGTGCGCAGCCGGCACGTCTTCTCCATCGGCCTGGACCTGGGCCTGCCGACGGGCGTGCTGGCGCAGATCTCCGTGGCCGACGCGCTGGGCAACGCGCACATCCTGGGCACGCTGCTCTCGCCGTACGGCGTGGTCGCCATCCCGCCGGAGATCTTCGGGCACCTGCTCCCGCTCTTCATCCACTCCGCGCCGGGCGTCATCTTCAACGGCGTGCCCCCGTACTCGCTGTGGGAGCACCCGCCCGCAGTGGGCCGCATCCCGCCGCACCGCACCGACGCGGGGTGCCTGATCCTGGGAGAGTGCTTCGGCTGCAAGTCGGTGACGCTGGTGAAGGACGTGGACGGGCTGTACGACGAGGACCCGCTGCAGAACCCGAAGGCCACCTTCATCGACAGCATCGGCGCGCGCGAGCTGAAGCGCCGCAAGCTGAAGACGCTGCCCTTCGACGAGGTGCTGCCCGACGTGCTGCTGAACGCGCGGCTGGTGACGCAGTTCCAGGTGGTGAACGGCCGCGATCCCGACCGCATCGCGGCCGCCGTCCGGGGCGAGCATGCCGGCACCATCGTCTACGCGGACTGACCCCCACGCCGCCGTCCACGCGGACGGGCTGGCGAAGACGTACCCGGGCCGCGTCCGCGCGCTGGACGGCGTGTCGTTCGAGGTCCCGCCCGGCGAGCTGGTGGGCCTGGTGGGCGCCAACGGCTCGGGCAAGAGCACGCTGCTCAAGCTGCTCTTCGGGATCGTGGACGCGGACGGGGGATCGGCCGCGGTGCTGGGGCTCGATCCCCGCCGCGACCGCGCCGCGCTGCGCTCCAACGCTGGATACGCGGGCCAGGACGCCGCGCTCGATCCCGAGATGACGGGGTGGGAGACGCTGCGCCTGTTCCACGCCCTGCGCGGCCTCCCGTCGTCCGACCGCGCGCGGACGTTGGAGGCGGCCGCCGCGGAGCATGGCATCGCGGAGATCTGCACGCGGGCCCTCGGCACCTTCTCCGGCGGCCAGCGGCAGCGGCTGCACCTGGCGCTGGCGACGCTGCACGCGCCGCGCCTGCTGATGCTGGACGAGCCCACCGCCGGCCTGGACCCCGACGGCCGGCTGGACCTGTGGCGCCGGCTTTCCGCCTGGGGCGCGGAGGGGCGCACGGTGCTGGCGGCCACGCACGATCTGGCCGACGTGGCCGCGCACTGCGACCGCGTTCTGCTGATGAAGGACGGCCGCCTGCTCGCGGCAGACTCCCCCGCGGCGCTGGTGGATGCCCATGCGCCGGCCCGCGCGACGGTCACGCTCCTTCGGCCACTGGAGTCGATGGAGGCGGCGGATGCGCTCCGCGGCGCTCTGGCCGCGCTGCCGGACGCACCCACGGCGGAGGTGCGCGGCGCCACCATCACGCTCTGGCGCGCCCGCCACCCCGACGGGCCGGACCCCGCGCTGGAGCTTCTCGCCGCGCGGGGTCTGGCCGTGCGCGCCTACGAACGCGTGGAGCCCGACCTCGCCGGCGCCTACTTCCGGCTGACCGGCAGCCCGTGGTCCGGCCCCGCGCGCCCGTCGGCCGCCGCATCGGATGAAGGCGGTGGAGCCAGGGACGGCCGACAGGCCGGAGGAATCAGCGGAGGCGGTGGCGGGCATGGTTTCGCCGGTGGGCGCGGCTCCGGTGGAGGCAGCGGATTCGGTCGAGCCGGCGGTCGAGGCTCGGGCGGTGGGACGGGCGGCGGGCGGAGGCGGGCGTGAACGCGGCGGGATTGCGGATCATCCAGCAGACGGCGCGGCGAAGCTGGCTGAAGGCGCTGCGGCGGCCCGTGCCGCTGTCGTTCTCGTTCGTGCAGCCGATGTTCTGGATGCTGATCTTCGGCTTCCTGTTCCACCGCTTCTCGCTCGGGCCGGCGTACGCGGGCATCTCGTACCTGTCGTTCCTGCTGCCGGGCGTCTGCGCCATGACGGTGCTGTTCGGCGCGTCGCAGGCCGGCATCGACGTCGTGCGCGACCTGCAGACCGGCTTCGCGCAGCGGATGGCGCGCGCCACCGCCCACCCCGGCTGCATGCTCGGCGGCAAGCTGGCGGGCGACGTGACGCGCTTTCTCGCGCAGGCGACGGTCGTCGCGGTGCTCGGCGTCGCGCTGGGGGCGCGGCTCTCGGTCGATGTGGCGGCACTCGCGGTCGCGGTCGTTGGGCTCGCGGCCTTCGCGGTCGCCTACGCCAGCCTGTCGTGCTGGATCGCGCTCAAGACCCGGGCGCCGGAGAGCATGGCGGTGTTCGTACACGTGGTGAACCTGCCGCTGCTCTTCACCAGCACCGCGCTCGTGCCCGCGAAGCAGATGCCCGCGTGGCTAGAGACGGCGGCGCGCTGGAACCCGCTCACTCGAGTTGCCGACGGCCTCCGGCAGGCGCTTCTTCTTTCGAACATGCCGGACGCCGCCGCACTGCTGGTCCCGCTCGTCATTCTCGCCACCCTGCTGTTCGCCCTCGCTCGCCGCGAGATGGCACGCGCGGGCGACGAGTAGGCGCGGTTTCGGTCGATGAGGGCCTTCCGAGACGGCAGCTCGCGCCGGCCGGTTGATTCGCGCAGCCCCGCGATGTATGCTCCACGGGCGCTCGCATCCGATCCGGAGCACGCGCGCCCGACCCGATCGGATCCGGCGCCGCGCGTGGAGCGGAGCATCACCACCGCCCACGTCGCGGTGGATCGACCGACAGCCTGGGATCAGACCCGAAGCGGACCGGCGTCCATGCGACGACGCGGCTCCGCGCCTTATGCCCTTCCGCCGGAGAACCGCGATGGCCCCCGACACCTCCACCGTACCTGCCGACGGCGGCACCGTGCTGCTGGTCGGCACCATGAAGGGCGCGTTCGTGGTTTCGTCCGACGCGGAACGGAAGGAGTGGCACGTGGGCGAGCCGCACTTCCGCGGCGAGACGGTCTACTCGCTGGCGTTCGACCAGCGCGGCGGGCGGCGGCGCATGCTGGCGGGCACGCAGAGCTTCCACTGGGGCAGCGTGGTGCGCACGAGCGACGACTTCGGCGCCACGTGGACCTCGCCCGAGCGGCAGAACGTGCGCTTCCCGGAGGATTCCGGGCTGGCGCTCAAGAACATCTGGCAGATCCGCCCCGGCCCGTCCACGGACCCGGACCTGCTGTACTGCGGCGTGGAGCCCGCGGCGCTCTTCGAGTCCCGCGACGCGGGGGACACGTGGAGCCCCGTGGAGGGCCTGCTGAACCACGAGCAGCGGCCGCGGTGGGTGCCCGGCGGAGGCGGCCTGTGCATGCACACGATCGTGCTGGACGAGGCCGATCCGCAACGCATGGGCGTCGCCATCTCCACCGCCGGCTTCTACCGCACGGATGACGGGGGGCAGAGCTGGCAGCCGCGCAACCAGGGCGTGCGCGCGCAGTTCCTGCCGGACAAGTACCCGGAGTTCGGCCAGTGCGTGCACAAGGTGGTGAACCACCCCTCGCGGCCCGAGCGGCTGTACCTGCAGAACCATTGGGGCCTGTACCGCAGCGACGACTGGGGCGACACCTGGCACGACATCGCCAACGGCGTCCCGTCGGACTTCGGCTTCGCCATGCAGGTGCACCCGCACGAGCCCGACACGGTCTACATCGTGCCGCTGGAGTCGGACGAGTTCCGCGTGGTGCCCGAGGCCAAGCTCCGCGTCTTCCGCACCCGCGACGCGGGCGGGAGCTGGGAGCCGCTGGGCGAGGGCCTTCCGCAGCACGACGCGTACGAGACGGTGCTGCGCGACGCCATGTCCGCCGACGGACACCCGTCCGCCGGCCTCTACTTCGGCACGCGCAGCGGCAAGCTCTTCGGCTCGTCGAACGCGGGCGACACGTGGATGGAGATCAGCGACGCGCTGCCGCCCATCGTCTGCGTGAGGGCCGCCGTCGTCGGCAGCGCCTGATCGGCCCGGCGCCGCTGCCGCAGAACCGCTTTCCCAGGTGATTCACCGATGGCGATCACGTTCGCGCTCCCCAACGCACTCGTCCCGTACTCCGGCGGGCGGACGAAGGTGATGCTGCAGGACCGCTGCCGGACCGTGGGCGACGCGCTGGGCGCCCTGGCCGCCAGCCACGCGGGCATCGTGGACCGGGTGATGGACGAGCGCGGCGAGGTTCGCCAGCACGTCAACGTCTTCGTGGACGGCGAGAACATCCGCTTCACGGAAGGCCTCGCCACCCCCGTCGGCGACGACAGCACCATCATGATCGTCGCCGCCGTCAGCGGCGGCTGACGGCGCGGCGCGGTCGTCGGTCCGCATCCGCTTCCTTCCATCGAGACGTGCCGCCGGCGAACCGTCTTCCGCCTCGACCGCCGGGCGCGCGTCGAGGCGCCCGCCCATCCTCCCGCCATCCCCATCCACCGTCTCGATGAAGTCCATCCCCCGACTGCTGCTGCTGTCCGTATCGACCATCGCCCTCGCCGCCACCGGCGCCTGCTCGGCCGGCGCGCGGAAGCCCGCGGACGCGCCGAAGGAGGTAACGGTGTTCGCGGCGGCCAGCCTGCGCGAGGCGCTGGAGGAGCTGGGGGAGGCGTTCCAGAAGCAGACGGGCACCGCCGTGGCGTTCAACTTCGCGGGATCGAACGACCTGGCGCACCAGATCGGCGCGGCGCGGGGGATGGACGTGTACCTGAGCGCCAGCGAGGCGTGGATGGACACCGTGCAGAACCGCCGCCGCCTGCTGCCCGGCACGCGCCGCGACCTGCTGTCCAACACCCTCGTCGTCGTCGCCAGCGCGCGCAGCCCGTGGAAGGTCGGCGAGCCGTGCGCCATCGCCGCGCTGCCGTTCAAGCACCTGGCCGTGGGCGACCCCCAGGCCGTGCCCGCAGGCATCTACGCGCGCAGGTGGATGGAGGGCGTGCGCTGCGGAGGCGGGACCCTGTGGACGGGCGTCGGAGACCGCGTGGCGCCCACGCCGGACGTGCGCTCCGCGATGGGGCTGGTGCTGGCGGACCCGGGCGTGCTCGGGATGGTGTACCGCACCGACCAGCTCGCCTTCGCCGGCCGCACGCGCGTGCTGTACGAGGTGGCGAGCGGCCCGCCCATCCGCTACGCGCTGGCCCAGGTGGCGGAGGGCGCGCACGCGGCGGAAGGACGGCGCTTCCTGGACTTCCTGGCCGGCCCTGACGCCGCGCGCGTCTTCGCCCGGCACGGATTCACGCCGCTGGCCGCGCCCGCCGTCCGGTGAGCCACGCCGCGTGGCAGGCGCTGTGGAGCAGCGTGGCGTGGGCCGGGCTCGCCATGCTGCTGGTGATGGCGCCGGCGACGCTCGCCGCGTACGTGCTGGCCCGCCGCGAGTTCGTCGGCAAGCGGGCCGTCGCCACGCTCATCAGCCTGCCGCTGGTGCTGCCCCCGACGGCCGTGGGGTACCTGCTGCTGCGCCTGTTCGCGGTGGACGGGCTGCTGGGCCGCGACGCGCTGGGCGTGGACCTGGACGTCATCCTCACCTGGAAGGCCGTGGTGATCGCCTGCGCCGTGATGGCGACGCCGCTGGTCGTGCGCACCGCCCGCGTCAGCTTCGAGGGCGTGGACCCGCGCTACGAGGACATCGCCCGCACGCTGGGGCACGGACGCGCCGCCACCTTCGTGCGCTTCACGCTGCCGCTGGCGGCGCGCGGGCTGGCGGCGGCGCTCATCCTGGGCTTCACGCGGGCGCTGGGCGAGTTCGGCGCCACCATCATCCTGGCGGGCAACATTCCCGGCCGCACGCAGACGCTGGCCACCGCCATCTTCAGCGCGCAGCAGGCGGGCCGCGACCGCGAGGCGGACGTGCTGCTGCTGGTGGCGCTCGCCGCCGGGTTCGCCGCCGTCTTCGCCACGGAGACGCTGTCGCACCGGCAGGCCGACGCCGCGACGGCGCGCCGATGACGCGGAATCCTTCCGCGGTTTCGTCGGATGGTGGGCGATCGGTCGATCCTCGACGCGGAACATCGACCGGCGGACGATCGCCCATTACCGCGGACCGCGGATGAGCGACGCCGAGCCGCTTGCGGTGCAGGTGCGCCTGCCGCTGGACCGCTTCGAGCTGGCCGTGGACTTCGCGACCACGCACCGGGTCACGGGCATCTTCGGCACCTCCGGCTCCGGCAAGACCACGCTGCTGGAGACGGTGGCCGGCCTGCGCCGCGGCGCCCGCGGAAGCGTGCGCTTCGGCGGCGAAACGTGGCTGGACACCGACGCCCGCATGCGCGTGCCGCCGGAGCGCCGCGGGATCGGCTACGTGCCGCAGGACTCGCTGCTCTTTCCGCACCTGGACGTGGCCGGGAACCTCAAGGCGGGCCGCGGACGCGCAGTAGCGGGCGGGCACGACTTCGACGCCGCGGTTCAAAACGTCGTCCGCGTGCTCGACCTGGCACCCCTCCTCGCGCGCTCCGTGCGCACGCTCTCGGGCGGCGAGCGGCAGCGGGTGGCGCTGGGGCGCGCGCTCTGCTCCGGGCCGCGCCTGCTGCTGCTGGACGAGCCGATGGCCTCGCTGGACGCCGCCCTGCGCCGCAGGGTGCTGCCCTTCCTGGGCCGCGTCCAGGCCGAGTTCGCGCTCCCCATCCTCCTGGTCTCACACGACCCCGTGGAGGTGCAGGCGCTCTGCGACGACCTGATCGTGCTGCGCGACGGCCGGGTCGCCGCCCGCGGCGAGCCCCGCGCCGTGCTGCGCCGGCCGGACGTGTTCCCCATGGCCGAGCACGAGGGCTATCAGAACCTGCTGCCCGCCGTGGTGGTGGAGACGCGCGCCGAGACCAGCCGGGTGCGCCTGGGCGACGGCACGCGCGGCCCCGCGCTCACCGTTCCGCGCAGCGCGCTGCCCGTGGGCGGGCGGCTGATGGTGGGGATCCCCGCGGACGAGGTGATGCTCGCGCTGGAGCCCCCCGCCGGCATCTCCGCCCGCAACGCCGTGCCGGCGCGCGTCGAGAGCGTGGCGGCCGCGGGCGCCTTCCACCTCGTCACCGCGCGCATCGCCCCCGGCGCGCCGCCCCTGGTCGCCGAGGTGACGGCGGACGCGCTGGTGGATCTGGGGATCGGCGAGGGCACGGACCTCTACCTGCTGCTGAAGACGAGCGCGATCACGCTGTACGAGGACGCGGCGGCCGATCCGCAGCCCGCCTCCGCCGCCTCCGAGGACGGAGCGGCTCCGGCGGCTTCCGCGGGATAGCGCCTCGCGCCGCGGCCGGCGGATCGGCACGGCGGCGAGGCGGCTCATCGGCCGAAGGCGATGGCCCGACGCACGACGGCCCGGAAGCGGTTCGCTTCCGGGCCGTCGTGGCGTTCACCGCGGGTGCGGGCGTCAGTGCGCCATGTGCGCGCCCTTCACCCGGTTCGTGCGGCCCGCGCGGGCGGCGGCGAGGGTGGGGAAGATGTAGAGGTTCTGCATCATCCCCCGCTCCTCGTGCCCCAGGATGTGGCAGTGCATCACGAACTCGCCGGAGAAGGTCAGGTAGCGCTGCTTGATGACGATGTACCCCGGCGTCGTCACCGTCCCGCCGGAGGTGGTGTCCGCCAGCGGCAGCGGCAGCACGTCCGACCAGATGGGGTTGCCCCCGGCCGCCGCCTGGTTCAGGAAGCGGTAGTACGCCGCGTACGGGTCGGCCGCGTTGGGCGCCACCACGCGCACCACCTGGAACGGGTTGATGTGGATGTGGAACGGGTGGTTGGCCGAGATCCCGTAGTTCATCACCTTCCACACCTGGCTGTCGCCCACCACCATGGGCAGCATCCGGTTGGTCGCGCTGCGGGGGATGTAGACGGTGTCCGGATCGTACTTCATGTAGTGGTTGGCCGCCGTGCCCAGGTAGAAGCTGGTGGGGAACGGCGTGGGGTTGCGCTGGTCGTAGTTCTGGTCCGTGAAGACAACCACGGCCGTGTCGCTGGTGATGCGCCCCACGTTGCGCAGGAAGTACGGAAGCACCGGCAGCCGGCCGGGAAGCCGCGTGTTGTACGCCGCCGCGCCCGCCGCCACCACCTGGAAGCGCACCAGCGAGATGTTGCCCCCGCCGCCCGGCCCCCTGGCATCCGCCCGAAGCTCCACCTTGCGCGAGCGGCCCAGCGGCTGCACCCGGCGGGCGCGCAGCTCGAATGTGCCCGAGGTGGCCGCCGCGGGCGCGCGGACGAACACGTCCAGGCGGTTGCCGGGGAAGATGTTGAGCACCGTGTCGGACTGGATGGTGTCGTAGTTGGCCGGCGCGTACTGCACCCCGTCGCGGGCCACGTCGTAGAGCTGCGGCTGCGTCGATCCGCTGGGGAAGAACACCGAGAAGCCGGCGGCCCTGGAGATGTTCTCGTTCACGATGCGCAGGCGCATCACCTCGCCCGGCCGCATGGGGATCACGGGGCTGGACTGGCCGTTCACCAGCGTCTTGAAGCCGCTGACGTTGTCCACCAGGTTCACCTGCGAGTCCACCTGCTCCACCGCCACCAGGCGATCCCGCATCCCGTACGCCCGGGTCAGCGAGTCCAGCCCGCCGCCCTCCACGATGAAGGCGCCGGCCATGGCGTTGTTCACCTGCAGCGCCACCGAGCCGTGCTTGTGCGGGTGGTACCACATGGTGCCCGACGACTGCGTGGGCGGGATGCGGAAGTCGTACTGGAACGAGTCGCCCGGCGCGATCTGGATCAGCACGTTGTCGCCCGTGCCGCCGGGCGTCACGTGGAAGCCGTGGTAATGGATGTTGGTGTAGTTGGGCCCGTGGAAGCAGTCCGGGAAGGTGTCCACCGGGGGCGAGGTGTCCGCCGCGGGATACGGCATGCACACCGAGTCGGCGCTGGTGGACAGCTTGTTGACGAGCCGCAGGCGCACCCGGTCGCCCGGCCGCACGTGGAAGCTGGGGCCGGGGTAGCTGGGCCCGTCCGTGATCGCCCGCCCGTTGGCCCACACCAGGTTGTAGGCGCGCAGGTACTGCGCCGTGGCCGGCGAGTCCAGCGGCACGCCCAGGCGCGCCTGCACCACCTGCATGCGCACGTCCAGCAGGTGAGTCACAGGGTCGCTGTACACGGAGCGGGGCTCGCGCAGCGTGTCGCTCGCGAACACCACGCCCGCCGCGTAGGCCGGGGGACCCGCCGGCGCCGGGGCGCCGCGCAGCTCGCCGCCGGCGCCCGCCAGGTAC
>JAQBQD010000173.1 GCA_028287185.1 Gemmatimonadota bacterium
GGCGGCGCCCAGCAGCAGCGGCTCGCCCGTGTCGCGCACGCGGCGCAGCACGCCGGGGTGCGCCGCGCGCAGGGCATCCCACGCCGCCTCGTCGCCGCAGGCGCCGACGCGGCCGTCCAGGAGCGGAAGGTCCACGCGGGCGTAGTCTGCGCCCATCAGCTCGCGCGCGCGGGCGCACACCACCGCCACGATCTCGTCCGCGTCCAGGGTGGACGCCGTGGCGACGGCCACCTCGCGCAGCGACTCGGCCTCCACCTTCGCCAGCACTTCGGCCGTCACGTCCTTGCCCAGCAGCAGCGCGCCGCCGCTCCCCAGGGGAGAGACCACGAGCTTCAACCAGCGCTCGCCCGCGCGGAAGGCCTCGGTCTTCCCGGCCTTTCCCTGCTCGCGCGCCGCCCGCACCAGCGGCATCCACAGCTCCGCCCCGGGGATGCCCGCCTCCGCGGCGGGGCTGCCCAGCGCGCGCGCGGCGGGCACCGCGAACCACGCCTCGGCGGCGGGGTTCCACGCGGTCACGGCGCCGTCCGCGTCCACGGCCACCAGCGCCGCGGGAAGCGCGTTCACCAGCGCCTCGTGCGGGGTGGACGGGGGTGCGTGTCCGTGGGGCATGGAGTCTCCGGGCGCGGTGCGACGGTCGGGTGGCCGGGGATACACGCGTGCGGCAGGGACGGTTCCGGCGGGCGCGGCGGATGACGGACGCGCCGCAGGGTGGTATCTTTGCCCCGCCGCCCGCCGGGCGCGACGCACCCCGACCCGCACCGAGCGCGAGCCCCCATGAGCCTTCCCCCGCTGCGCCTCCGGAAGAACGAAGAACGCAGGCTGCGTGCCGGCCACCTGTGGGTGTTCAGCAACGAGGTGGACGTCGCCGCCACGCCGCTCACCGCCTTCGCGCCGGGCGACGCGGTGGAGGTCGTGGACCACCGTGGAGGGCCGCTGGGCACGGGATACGTGAACCCCCGCTCGCTCATCGCCGCGCGCCTGGTCACCCGCGGCCGCGGCCGCGCGCTGGACGGCGCCCTGCTGCGCGAGCGCATCGCCCACGCCCTTGCCCTGCGCGAGCGCCTCTTCCCCCGCCCCTTCTACCGCCTGGTCTTCGGCGAGAGCGACGGGCTGCCCGGCCTGGTCGTCGACCGCTTCGGCGACGTGGTGGTGGCGCAGATCGGCACGGCGGGGATGGAGCGAGTGAAGGCCGAGGTCGTGGCCGCGCTGGACGAGGCGCTGCGCCCGGCAGGCATCCTGCTGCGCAACGACGTGCCCGGGCGCGCGCTGGAGGGGCTGGACGCGTACGTGGAGACGGCCGCGGGCGAGATGCCGGATCAGCTTACCGTCGAGGAGAACGGAGCGCGCTTCGAGGTCCCCGTGAGCGGACAGAAGACGGGGTGGTTCTACGACCACCGGATGAACCGCGCGCGCATGCAGGCCTACGTGCCCGGCCGCCGCGTGCTGGACGTGTTCAGCTACGTGGGCGGATGGGGCGTACAGGCCGCCGCCGCCGGCGCGGAATCGGTGCTCTGCGTGGATGGCTCCGCGGCGGCGCTGGACGCGCTGCACCACAACGCGGCGCTGAACGGCGTGGCCGACCGCGTCCGGACGATGAAGGCCGACGCCTTCGACGCCCTGCGCGCGCTGGCGGCGGACGGGGAGCGCTTCGACGTGGTGGTGCTCGATCCCCCCGCCTTCATCAAGCGCAAGAAGGACCAGAAGGCGGGCGAGGAGGCCTACCGCCGCATCGCGCAGCTCGGCATGGAGGTGCTGCGGCCGGACGGCGTCCTGATCTCCGCGTCGTGCTCGTTCCACATGAGCCGCGAGGCGCTGCAGGACGCCATGCTGCGCGCCTCGCGCCACGTGAAGCGCGACCTGCAGATCACCGAGGAAGGCCACCAGGGTCCCGACCATCCCGTGCACCCGGCGATCCCGGAGACGGCGTACCTGAAGGCCTTCTTCGGCCGCGTCTCGTAACCGCGGCGCCGTCCGCGGAAACCCCGTACGTCCATCGGTCGGCGGGTGGCGGCAGGTCGCCGAACCCAACCTTCCGCCGCGCTTCCGTGTCTCCCTTCGGCGCGGGCCTGCAGGCCCCTGGCTTCCGCACGGCGGTCCGACCGTCGTCTCCCCAACCCCCTTCCGCGACGGACGAGCCTTGGGACGAATCACCCGCGCAGCCACCGCCGCCCTCCTCACCGCGCTCGCCGGCTGCAGCCGGGGGAAGGACGACCGCGCCGCGCAGGCCGAACGCGTGGTCTGCGTATCCAAGCAGATCAACGAGCTCCTGTATGCCATCGGCGCGCAGGGCGTGCTGGTGGCGCGCGACCTGACCTCCATGTATCCCCCGGCCATCCAAAAGCTTCCGTCCGTCGGCTACCACCGGGCGCTGAGCGCGGAGGGCATCATCTCCGCGAAGCCGACGCTCTTTCTCACGGACGGCAACGTGGGGCCCGACGCCGTGCTCGGACAGCTGCGCAAGGTCGGTATCCCGGTGCTGGTGATGACCCCGGGCGGCACGCCGGACAGCGCGCAGCTCCTGCTTTCCGCCCTCGGCCGGCGCTTTCACCACGAGCAGGCGGCGGAGGCGGTGCTGGCGCGCTGGAAGGCGGGGATGGACAGCGTGCTGGCCGACACGGCGCGGTGGAGCGCGGGGCGCAGGCCGCGCGTGCTGGTGATGCATTTCGGGCAGGTGATCAACAACTACCTGGCCGTGAACCGCGGAAGCTCGGCCGACCAGGTGATCCGCTGGGCCGGCGGCGTGAACGCCATCGATTCCATCGGCGGCATGACGCGGCTCACGCCCGAGCTGATCGCCAAGGCGGCGCCGGACGTCATCATCGCCACCGACGTGGGCTTCGACCGCGTGGGCAGCGCGCAGAGCTTCGCGGCGCTGCCGGGCGTGGCGCTCACCCCCGCCGCCCGTGCCGGCCGCATCTTCCGCGTGGACGAGACGGAGGTGATGTACTTCGGCCCCCGCACGCCCGCCGCGGTGCACAGGATCTCGGGGATGCTGCACCCGTGACGCCTTCCGCGCAGATCGGACGTGGAGGGCCGGCGGCGTGAGATGCTGAGGCGCCTCTCGGACCGGCAGGCGTTCGCGCTTCTGGGCGTTCTGCTCGCCGTCGCGATGCTTGCATCGGCGGGCATCGGCGCCTTCTCGTTCACGCCGGCCGAGATGGCGCGCTATGCGGCGCAGGGGCTCGGCTGGACGCCCGCGGCGGACGCGGACGCGCTGGGGCGGAACGTCTTCCTCTCGCTGCGCCTGCCGCGCGTGCTGGTGAGCGGGCTGACGGGGGCGGTGCTGGGCGTCTCCGGCACGCTCATGCAGGGCCTTTTCCGCAACCCCATCGTGGAGCCGGGGCTGGCGGGCACCTCCGCCGGCGCCGCGCTGGGTGCCGCGATGGTGTTCGTGCTGGGCGGCGCGACGCTTTCCTTCGCGGCCCCGCTGGGCGCGGTGGCGGTGCCGCTGCTGGCCTTCGCGGGGGGCTTCGCGGCCACCATGCTGGTGTACCGCGTGTCGTCGTCGCTGGGCAAGGTGAACGTGTACACGCTGCTGCTGGCCGGCATCGCGGTGAACGCGGTGTGCGGCGCGGGCACGGGCATCCTGTCGTACGTGGCGCGCGACCCGCAGGCGCGCAACATCACCTTCTGGAACCTGGGCACCTTCACCACCGCGGACTGGCCGGCCGCCGGCCTCATCGCCCTCTCCTTCACAGCCTGCTTCGCCTGGTCGCTCCGCAGCGCGCGGGCCCTGGACGCGCTGATGCTGGGCGAGGACGAGGCGGCGTACCTGGGCGTGGACACGCGCGCGCTCGTCCGCCGCGTGATCGTCGCCAACACGGTGATGGTGTCCGCCGCGACGGCCATGGTGGGGGTGATCGCCTTCGTGGGCCTGGTGGTGCCGCACGCGCTGCGCATGCTGCGCTCGTCCAACCACGCCTTCCTGGTGCCCGCCTCCGCCCTTCTCGGCGCGCTGCTGATGGAGGTGGTGGACGTGCTGGCGCGGGTGGCGGTGCCGCCGGCCGAGCTGCCCGTGGGCATCATCACCGCGCTGGCGGGCGCGCCGGTGTTCCTGTGGATACTGGTGCGGCGGCAGCGCCTGGCGGGCGCGGGGCTGGATGGTTGAGCTGCGCGGCGTGTCGTACGCCGTGGGCGGCATGCCCATCCTGCGGGACGTCTCGCTGGCGTTCGAGCCCGGGCGTTTCAATGTCGTCCTGGGCCCCAACGGCGCCGGCAAGTCCACGCTGCTCAAGCTGGCGACGGGGCTGCTGAGGCCGTCGTCGGGAAGCGTCGCGTACGGCGGCGTGGACGTCGCGGACTTCACCACGCTGGAACTGGCGCGGCGGCGGGCGGTGCTGTCGCAGCACGTGGAGCTCGCGTTCGCGCTCAGCGTGCGCGACGTGGTGGCGATGGGCCGCTTTCCGCACTTCGCCCGCGCACCCACCGCGCACGACCGCGACGTGGTGCAGCATGCGCTGGAGATGGTGGGGATGGCGCCGCTGCACGCGCGCGCGTACCCTACCCTTTCCGGCGGCGAGCGCCAGAAGGTGCAGATGGCCCGCGTGCTCGCCCAGATCTGGCCGGAGGACGGCGGGGACGGCACGGAGGCGGGCGGAGGTCGCTGCCTGTTCCTGGACGAGCCGACGACGAGCCTGGACGTGCACTTCCAGATCCACATCCTGGACCTGGCGCGCGGGCTGCTGGGCCGCGGCTGCACGGTGGTGGCCGTGCTGCACGACCTGAACGTGGCCTTCCAGTACGGCGACCGCTTCTTCGTGCTGGAGGACGGCCGCCTGGCCCACGTCGCCGCCGGCGCGGACGACGTGCCGCGCGAGCTGATCGAGCGCGTGTTCCGCGTGCGCGCCCATCGCGTGCGCGATCCGGAGGACGGCGGCTCGTTCTGGCGCTTCGCGCTGTAGCTTCGGCGGCGGACCTGGACGTCGATCCCTGGCGATCGGCAGACAGCGTTCGAAGCAGGCGGCCGCGCGGCCAACCCGGCGCCCGGCGGCGGTGTCCATCTCCATCGGCCCCATCACCTCGACGGCCGACTCGCTCCTTCTCCATCCCACGTCCGATGAAACCTCCGTTCGCATCCACCCGGCCGACGCTCGTCCAGCGCCTCCGCCTCGCGCTCGCGGCCGCGATCCTGGCGCTCCCCACGCTCGCCGCGGCGCAGTCTGCGGGCGCCGTGGCGGGCACCGTCACGGCGGCCGAGAACGCGGCACCCGTGGCCGGCGCGGTGGTCACGGTCGAGGGCACCTCGCTGGGCGTGCCCACGGACGCGCGCGGCCGCTTCCGCATCGCGCGGCTGGTGCCGGGCGGGTACACCCTCACGGTGGCCGCCATGGGGCGCGAGCCCTCGCGCCGCGCGGTGCAGGTGGCGGCGGGCGAGACGGCCGCGGCGGACTTCGCGCTGGCGCCGGGCTCGGTGCTGCTGAGCGGCCTGGTGGTGACCGCCAACCGCACGCCCACCCTGGCCCGGCGGGTGACGGCGACCGTCAACGTGCTGGCCCACGAGCAGGTGGAGCGCAGCCCGGCGCGCACGGTGGACGACCTGGTGCGCGAGCTGCCCGGCGTGGAGCTGCCGCGCACCAGCGGCTCCGTGGCCGGCAACGCGCAGATCGTCTCCATCCGCGGCATGGACGAGGGCCGCACGCTGGTGCTGCTGGACCGCGTGCCGCTGAACGACCCGTGGGGCGAGTGGGTGGATTGGCAGCGCGCGCCGGTGTACGGCATCGACCGCGTGGAGCTGACGGAGGGCGGGGGATCGAGCCTGTACGGCAACTACGCCATGGGCGGCGTGATCCAGCTCGTGAGCCGACCCATGGCGCCGCACACGGCGCAGGGCACCTTCAGCGCCGGCAGCCGCGGGCTGCGCGAGGCGTCGGTGTTCGGCAGCGACGTGGCGGGCCGCCTGGCCTTCGCGGTGGACGGCACGCTGGCGGACGGCGGCGGATACGTGGCGGTGGCGCCCGGCCAGCGCGGCGCCATCGACGTTGACAACTCGTCCACGCGCCGCAACGCCGGACTGCGCGCCGAGTACGCGCTGCGCTCGGACCGCACCGTGTCGGCGCGCGTCAGCGTGCTGGACGAGGACCGCAGCGGCGGCACCGAGCTGACGCCCATGAGCCGGCGCATCGGAGCGGCGGCGCTCGGAGCCAGCCTGGGCGGCGTGGCGGGCGGACGCGTGGACGCGGACCTGTTCGGCACCCTGCAGCGCGAGGTGAGCCACCAGGCCGTCGCGGGCGCCGGCCGCGCCACCGAGACGCCGGCCATGCTGCAGAGCATTCCCGCGCGCGACCTGGGCGGCTCGGTGCAGTGGGCCCGCGATGCCGTGGGCCCGGTGCAGCTCTCCGCCGGCGGCGACTTCCGCTGGATGCACGGCACGCTGGACGAGGACGTGTACGACGGGGCGGGCGCCCTGGCGCGCACCACGGCCAGCGGCGGCTCGCAGGTGGTGGGCGGCGCCTTCGTGCAGGGGGTGCTCACGCCCGCGGCGCCGCTGCGCATCGAGGCGAGCCTGCGCGGCGACGTGTGGCACAACTACGCCGGCCGCCGCGCCGTGAGCGACTCGGCCGCGGCCACCACGTTCGATGCGCGCACGGACCGCTCGCTCTCGCCGCGGCTGGGGGTGCGGGTGCAGGCGGCCCGTGGCTTCGCCGTGCGCGGCTCGGTGTTCCGCGCCTTCCGCGCGCCGTCGCTCAGCGAGCAGTACCGCTCGTTCATCTCGGGCAACACGCGCTTTCTGCCCAACCCGGACCTTGGCCCGGAGCACCTGTCGGGCGCGGACCTGGGCTTCGACTGGCAGCCGGCGGGCCCGGTGGAGCTGCGGGTGACGGGCTTCGCCAACCGCATGCGCGGGCTGACGGACTTCGAGTTCCTGAAGCCCGGCTACCTGATGCGGCAGAACCTGGGCAAGGCGCACTCGCGCGGCGTGGAGGCCGAGGCCGCGGTCACCGCCGCCGAGTGGCTGCGCCTGTCGGCCACCTACAACTACGACGACGCGAAGACCGAGGCCGGCGCCCGCGTGCACCGCGTGCCGCTGAACCGCTACGTGGCCCGCGCCCAGCTCGGCACCGCGCGCGTGGGCGAGCTGACGGCCATCTACCGCCACGAGGGCCCGTCGCTGTCGCTGAGCGCCGCGCCGCTCAAGGCCTACGACGTGGTGGACGCCACCCTGCGCCGCGAGCTGCCGGCCGGCGCCACCCTCTTCGCGGCGGTGGAGAACCTGACCGGCACCGACTACCTGGTGGACCAGACCGGCCCCCTGAGCCGCGTGGGCCTGCCCCGCACCTTCCGCCTGGGCCTGACCTGGGTCCGCCGGTAGACCCGACGCGGAAGCTTCGCCGGTTGGTCGATGCAGGTTGATGGATGGCGAAGGCGGCGTCGCGAATGGTCCGTGGCGCCGCCTTCGGTTTCGCAGGAGGTTGTCCGCGGTCGCGTGGAGACGGGATCCCGCGCCCGACAAGATGGTCCACGGCGCTGGATTCGGCTGACCGGACCGGAGCGGAATGCCGCACGCCCGTATCCGAAGACGGAGGTTCGGCGGGAGACTCGCGCGGGGGTTTGCGCGTGAGGCTCACGCCGGGCCGGGGAGACCCCGGACGGAGGGCGCAGGGGGTATCGCGCCCGGAGGAGGAGGCTCCCCGGCCCCGCGGAGGAGACCGGCAGCAGTATCGCCGGGCTCCGGAGCGGCCCACGGCGCGGTCCGCCGACGCAACAGGACGGGCCCCGCCGCGGTTGAACACGCGACGGAGCCCGTTCTGCTTCCACCTTCGATCGATCACTTCAGCGGCCGGAGCCTCCCGCCGCGCTTCGGTACGTTGCCCGTCGAATCAAGCCTACCGCGAGATGCCCACCGACACGCCCACGTGGAACGAGAGCAGGTCGGTGTCGCTGTAGTGCGGGTGCAGGGTGATGGTGTCGTCCGCGTTGTCGGTGATGTCGCCCTCGCGCAGGTAGCGCGCGTGGCCGTTGTTGTGGTAGCGCACGCCGACGTCCAGCGAGATGGGCGACGGCCCGCCGCGGAAGGGGACGTACAGCCCCGCCCCGCCGCCGTACGAGAACGTCGCGTCGTCATAGTTGGTGCTGCTGGCGAAGGCGTCGCCGCTGCCGGTGCCCTTGAGCGACGACTCGGTGAAGAGGTACGACACGCCGGCGTAGCCGTTGACGTACGGCCGCAGCCGCCCGGTGGGCATGCCGATCTGCGGGCCGATGCCCACGAAGGCGATGTTGTTGGTGGTGTTGAGGTCCACGTTGACCCGGCCACCCACCGTGGAGCTGAGCGGCACGCGCTGGTGCTCGTCGCCGTACACCAGGAACCCGCCGTCCAGCCGCAGCCCCACCACGCCGCTCTCGCTCAGCCGGTAGATGACGTGACCGTCGGCACCGAAGCCTTCCTTCACGTTGCGCGAGAACTGCCCCTGCGGCCGGGCGTACGAGAGGCTACCGCCCACGTACCAGGGCGTCGGCTCGCGCGTGGAGGGCTCGTACTGGGCGCGTGCGGCGGGCGCGGAGGCCAGGGCGGCGAGGCCGAGGAGCAGGGCGGCGGAGCGGGTACGCATGGTGACCTCTGGGGGCTGGCTGCTGATGTATGGGGACGGGGCGGGCTGCCCCGGTGTCGCCCGACCGAAGAGGCAATGGCGGGACCGTCCGGAGCCGTTCACGCAGCAAATTGGTGCGTATCGACTTAATCTGTTTACCGAACGGGTCGTCGAGGAGCGTGTGTCCACCGCAGGGGACGTTCTCTCCGCGGGATGCGGGACGGCGGAAACCGGCGTAGATTCCAGCCGAGAACCGCCGGTCCCGACGGATTCCAGGACGGCACGGGCGACACCGGACACGAGCAGCGGCGAGGCGGAACATGGGCGTGGAGATGACGGGCACGTACGAGGGCGGGCTGAAGGTGCGGCTGCGGCACGGGCCGTCCGGCGCGGAGATCTCCACCGCCGCGCCCGTGGACAACCACGGCGACGGCAGTTCGTTCTCGCCCACCGACCTGTGCGCCGCGTCGCTGGGCGCCTGCATGGTGACCGTGATGGCCATCGTGGCCGAGCGCGACGGCATTCCCTTCGCCGGCACGGCCTTCGTGCTGGAGAAGAACATGCGCGCCGACCCGCGCCGCATCGACCGCATTCCCGTCACGCTGCGCATGGCGGCCGGCATCACGCCCGAGCAGCGCCGCAAGCTGGAGCACACGGCGCTCACCTGTCCCGTCTACCGCAGCCTGCTGCCGGAGATCGAGAAGGACGTCAGGTTCGTCTATCCCGACGACGCGGCGGAGCAGGCCAGCACGGCGGCGTAGGGGTAGCGGCAACGGCGTCGACCGCCCTCCGCGGAAACGACGAACCCCGCCGATCACGCGATCGCGGGGTTTCGGCATCTACACCTCTCGGGCGTCGAACCGGGGAGGGTCGGCGGTGCCCTCGGGCGTTCATCGCGAAGGTCGGCGTTCAGCCACTGGGGGCGGGGAGCGCGGAGGCGACGGCGAGGGCGAAGATCTTCTTCTGGGCGACCGGCAGGGCGTAGGCGTCCACCTCGTGGGGGGCCACCCAGGCCCAGCCGTCGCACCCCACCTCGCGCGGCTCGCCCGAGACGAGGGTGCACCGGACCGCGTGGTAGGTGGCGCGCACGTGGGTAAAGGCGTGCGGCACCACGCCGATGCGCTCGCAGGCACGCACCTCCACGTCCAGGGCGATGAGCACGGAGCGCTCGGCGGCGCGGACGGTGGCCTCGCCGCGGCGGCGCACCACGCCGGGAAACGACCACATGCCCCCCAGCCGTGCGTCGACGGGGCGGCGCACCAGCAGCAGCTTGCCGCCGCGGTCCACGACGCCCACGGCGGTGTCCTCGTGCGGCACCGGGCGCGTGGGCTTGCGGGCGGGGCGGTCGTCCTGGGTGCCGGCGGCGCGGGCGGCGCACACGTCGGCCACGGGGCACTCGGCACAGCGGGGCGAGCGCGGGGTGCAGACGGTGGCGCCCAGCTCCATCAGCGCCTGGTTCAGGTCGCCCGGCCGCGAACCGGGCACCAGCGTCTCGGCCAGTTCCCAGAGCTGGCCGTCGGCGGGGTCGGGATCGTCGGTAAGGCGGGCGAACACGCGGCGCACGTTGCCGTCCACCAGCGGCTCCGGGCGGCCGAATGCGATGGACATCACGGCGCCCGCCGTGTAGCGACCGACGCCGGGCAGCGCGCGGAAGGCATCGGGCTGGGTGGGTACCTCGCCGTTGTAGGCGTACGCCACCTCGCGCACCGCGCGGTGGAAGTTGCGGGCGCGGGAGTAGTACCCCAGGCCCTCCCACTGCTTCAGCACGTCGTCCAGCGACGCCTCGGCCAGGGCTTCGAGGGTGGGGAAGCGCTCCAGCCAGCGCTCGTAGTAGCGGCGCACCGTCTCCACGCGCGTCTGCTGCAGCATCACCTCCGACAGCCACACGCGGTACGGGTCGGCCGTCTCTCCCGCGGCGGCCCGCCACGGAAGCTCGCGCCGGTGGGCGTCGTACCACGCCAGCAGCCGCTCGCGCGCACCGGCGATCCCGTCGCGCAGGGCGGAGGGCCGGGGCGCGGGGGCCGCGGGTGCGCGGCGCGTGCGGAGCGGGGACATGGCGTGCGGTGCGGGTTCGCGTTGGGTGGTGCGGGGCGGCGCGCCGGACACACGCACGGTTCTGGAAAGCGGCAATGCAGGAGGCGCGCCATCTTCGGAATATCTACGGTATGATAGCCGGCAGGCGGCCCTGGGGCAACACTCCCGTGGGCCCGCGCCCGGCCGTTCGCGCAAACCCTGGCGTCGCGCGGCGGCGGTGCGCACTTTGCCGCCGCACCCCGCTCCCACCCGCACCGAGCTCTCCATGCGATTCGCCCCGCTACTTCTTGCCGCCGCGCTGACGACGGCCTCCCCTGGCGTGGCGCAGGCTCCCGCCGCGCCGGCTCCGGCGCCGCGCCTGCTGCTGCGGCCCGCGCGCGTGTTCGACGCCACCTCGTCCACGGCGCACGAGGGATGGGTGGTGCTGGTGGCCGGCGAGCGGATCGAAGCGGTGGGGCCGGCCGCGTCCGTCCGTGCGCCGGCGGACGCGCGGGTGGTGGAGCTTCCCGGCACGACACTGATCCCGGGGATGATCGAGGGGCACTCGCACCTGCTGCTGCATCCCTACGACGAGGCCAAGTGGGACGACCAGGTGCTGCGCGAGCCGCTGGCGTTGCGGGTGGCGCGGGCCACCGTCGCGGCGCGTAGCGCGCTGATGGCGGGCTTCACCACCACGCGCGACCTGGGCAGCGAGGGGGCGGGCTACGCGGACGTGGGGCTCAAGCAGGCCATCGACCAGGGCATCGTGCCCGGACCGCGGATGATCGTGGCCGGGCCGGCGATGGTGGCCACCGGCGCCTACGGACCCAAGGGCTTCGCGCCGGAGTGGGCGGCCGAGGTGCCGCAAGGCGCAGAGGAGGCCAGCGGCGACGACGTGGCCCGCGTGGCCCGCGGGCAGATCCGCCGCGGGGTGGACCTGGTGAAGGTGTACGCCGACTACCGCTGGGCCCCCGGAGAGCCGTCGCGCCCCACCTTCACGCAGGACGAGCTGCACCACATCGTGGAGGTGGCGAACAGCGCGGGGCGGCCCGTGGTGGCGCACGCCAACACCACGGAGGGCATCCGCCGCGCCGTGCTCGCCGGGGTGAGCACCATCGAGCACGGGCAGGGGGTCACGACGGAGATCCTGGCGCTCATGAAGGAGCGCGGCGTCGCGCTCTGTCCGACGCTGGCCGCCACGGACGCCACCACCCGCTACGCCGGCTGGCGCCCCGGCGTCGATCCCGAGCCCCCCGCCATCCGCGACAAGCGAGCAAGCTTCCGCCTGGCGCTGGCGTCCGGCGTCACCATCCTGATGGGCGGCGACTCCGGCGTGTTCCCCCACGGCGAGAACGTGCGCGAGATGGAGCTGATGGTGGAATGGGGCATGCCGCCCGTGCAGGCGCTGCTGGCCGCCACTGCCGTCAACGCCCGCGTCTTCGGCGTGGACGGCCGGCTGGGCACCATCCGCCCGGGCCTGCTCGCCGACCTCGTCGCCGTCGACGGCGATCCCACGCGCGACGTCGCGGCCCTGCGCCACGTGCGCATGGTGATGAAGGGCGGGGTGATCTACCGCGGACCCTGAGCGCCGGCGGCGACTGCATCGACCGAGATCCCGAGACGAGCCGTCCCGCGTCCCCGCGGCGGCTCGTCCGGCTTTCGTGGGGTAGATCGCGAACCGGCCGACGAACCGTGCTCGACGCCGACCGCCTTCGACGTGGAAAATTCGGATTCAAGTACGCCAACTATTCGCGCAGCTTCCACTTCGCCGCTTTTCCACATATCTTCCACGTCCCGGCAGGTTGGTCTTCCGACCGCTTCTCCGCCGGGGCGCAGCCCCGATCCCTTCCGATGAGCCACCGAAGCCCGTACCGCGGAGGCCGCCAGGGCATTCCGCAGATCGCCGCGCTCGCCGCCGCCGTGCTCGGCATCGGCCTGGCCGCGGCGTGGGCGGGCGCCAGCTCCACCACGTCCGAAGGGCCGCCGCCGTCGCTGCCTGCCATAGCCGCCGTGCCCATGCGGGTGGACACGCTGTTCCTGGGCGGCTACTCGCGCGGCAGCTTCAGCCAGGCGCTTCCCGTGCTGGCCAGCGACCTGTCCGACGGCGAGCGGGGCATGATCGGGCGCTACCTGGACAAGATCTTCCTGCCGGTGCTGAAGCAGGGCGGGCTGGGCGAGGGCGGGCGGCTGCGCGTGGCGTACGAGCGCACCCGGCGGCCCGACGGCACCACGCGTTCGGTGCAGGTGCTGGCGGCCGAGGCGGCGGTCTCGGGCGAGCTGCACACGGTCTTCCTGTTCGAGCGGGGCGCGGCGCCGGGGTACTTCGACGACCTGGGCCGCTCGCTCGATCCCAGCGGCTGGGCGCAGCCGCTGGAAAGCATGCGCATCACCTCGCCGTTCGGGTCCGCGCGCATGCATCCCATCCTGCACCGCGTGCTGCCGCACCTGGGGCTGGACCTGGGCGCGGCGTTCGGCTCGCCGGTGCGGGCCACGGCCGACGGCAGCGTCTCGTACGCCGCCGCCCGAGGGGGCTACGGGAACCTGGTGGAGCTGGAGCACCCCAACGGGTACGCCACACGCTACGGCCATCTGTCGCGCATCGCGCCGGGGCTGGTGCCGGGCTCGCCGGTGCGGCAGGGCGACGTGATCGGGTACGTGGGGATGACGGGACTGGCCACCGGCCCGCACCTGCACTACGAGGTTCGCCGGAAGGGACTGCCCGTGGACCCCGCCTTCGCCTCCGCCCTCGGCGGCCCGTCCATGGACGTGGGATACGACGCCGGGTGGATGGGCCAGCGCCGCCGCCTGATGTCCCTGCTCGCCCGCGCGCCGACCGTGCTGGAGATGCACTGATCGGCGGCTCCCCTCGACCGATGAGCCTTCGTCGATCGCGCGAGACGGAGCACACGCCGACCCTGACGGGCATGGGGGCACGGGAGGATCAACGGCCCGACAGCAGGTCCACACATGCGGAGAGGGGCCCCGGCCGATGATCGGTCGGGGCTCCTCTGCTTGCATGCGTATCCGCCGACGCGTCCCGCCGACAGCGTCATCGATCGCATCTGTTGATCGAGGGACCGCCTGTCATCCGTCGACCATTCACCTGAGCCTGGTCCGACCCCCGATGACGCCGTAGCGGTCGGCTAAGCGCGGCGGCGGCTGAGCTGCGGGGCGCCCTCGACGCGGGCGGGGACGGAGAGCAGCACCTCCACACGGCGGTCGCGGCCGGCGGCCTTGGCCTGGTACAGTGCGCGGTCCGCGGCGTCCATCAGCTCCTCGGGGCTCACCAGATCGGCCGCCACGGCGATGCCGCAGCTCGCGGTGACGCGCACCATGCCGCCGCCGGGGGCCAGCACCTCCATCTCGCGCAGGTGGGCGCAGAAGCGCTCGGTGAAGGCGCTGGCGCCCTCCAGGCCCGTGTCGAAGAGCAGCACCCCCATCTCCTCGCCGCCCAGCCGCGCGGCCAGGTCGATGTTGCGGGCCGAGTGGCGCAGCAGCCGGCCCACGCGGGCCAGCACCTGGTCGCCCACGCGGTGGCCCCAGGTGTCGTTCACCTGCTTGAAGTGGTCCAGGTCGATCATCACCAGCGCGATGCTGCCGCCCGTGCGGCGCAGCCGGGCCGCCTCGCGCCGCAGCGCGTCCTCCAGCACGTGGCGGCGGGCCAGGCCGGTGAGCGGGTCGGTGAGCGCCGTCACCTCGGTGAGCGCCCACTTGCCCGCCGTGGCGATGCCCACGGTGATGACGAAGACCAGGAAGCCGATCCAGAACACGCAGCTCACGCCCGGCAGCACGTGGGCGATGGGCAGCCACCCGTACTCGCTCAGCACGTCGTACGACAGCGTGCCCGCGAAGGTGGCGGTGCCCGCCATGAGCAGGCGCGTGTGCGGCGTGTTGCGCGAGCGCAGCGCCACCGCCGCCGTGCGCCCCACCACCGCCACCAGCCCCAGCACGTTGCCCGTGTCCACCCACCGGGTGAACTCGGCCAGGGTGCCCAGGGGGAGCACGGCCGCCGCCACGAAGGCCAGCGCGAACCACCCCACGGCCGCCCACTCCGCCTTCCCGAAGCGCAGGTCGAACAGGCTGTACACCAGCGCCAGGAAGAAGGGCGCCGCCGCCGACAGGGCCAGCGCGCCCACCCGGTACTCGTTGACGTACGGGTTCACGGCGGCGCTGAACACGGCGGACCAGGTGGCGCCGTAGAGCGACATCAGCACGCACAGGATGGCGAACCACAGGTTCTCGCGCGCGGTTCGCCGCCGCGCGAAGAAAGCCAGGTGGTAGACGCCGATGGCCAGGAAGAACGACGCCAGCCCCCCCACGATGATCTCGGCGGGGGAGCGCTGGCCGGCCAGCACGTCGTACCGCCCCAGCCGCACGGGTCCCATCAGCCCGCCGTACGCGTAGTCGTTGTAGACGCGCACCGCCAGCACGTGCGGCCGCCCTGGGTCGCCGGCCAGGAGCGAGGCGGGAACGATCACCAGCGTGGGGTCCACCGCCTCCTGGAAGTCGGGCGGAAAGCTGCCGCTGCCACCGATCCTCCGCCCGTCCCAGTACACCTCGAAGGCGTCGCCCACGGTGGCGAACTTGAGGCCCAGGGGCCCCTCGTGCAGCGCCGGGGGGATCCGAATCGTCCGGCGGTACCAGCCCACGCCGTCGTACCGTCCCAGCGTCTTCTCCCAGGTGCCCGGCACCTGCACGTCGCGCCAGCCCCGGTCGTCCAGGCGGGGGTCGGCCCACGACGCAGAGTCGCCCGTGCGCAGCTTCCACGCGCCGTTCAGGGCCACCGGGTGCGGCGGCGGGGGCGGAGCGGGCGCCTGTGCGGTGAGAAGGGCCAGGCCGAGCAGAACGGGGGTGAGCACTTTTTGCTTGCGCAAGGGGGGTTGGGGGGCAGCATATCTTACCCTGCAACCCCGCTACGGTCAAGGCGCTAGGCCGCGGAACGCTCCTTGCCGGACGTGCGGTGCCGGCGCTACGTTGCCGCGCGACACCCCGCCGCCCGAACCCCTATCGGCAGGAGCCGACCGAGCCCATGTCCACCCTTCCGCAGGGCGACCGTCCGCAGGCGCTCGCCATCCTGGCGTTCCAGGGCGGCCCCCGCTACCGCGAGGAGCTGCCCGTTCCCTCGCCGGTGGTCACCATCGGCCGCGGCGCGCAGTGCGACGTGGTGCTGGCGGACGACTCGGTGTCGGCGGTGCACGCCCGGCTGGAGTTCGACGCGGGGCGCTGGCGGCTCACGGACCTGGAGTCCACCAACGGCACCACGGTGGAGGGGGTGAAGCTGGCGGCCAACGTGCCCACGCCCGTGCACTACGGCGTGAGCATGCGCTTCGGCGGGGTGACGCTGCTGTTCCGCGAGGTGGACGAGGCCGACCCCGAGGCGGCCCGCGCGGCGTACGTGCCCGCGGCGCCCGCCACCACGCTGAGGGAGGAGCGCTCGCGCGCCCGCTTCCCCGTGTGGCTGGTGGCGCTGGTGATCGTGATCGTGGCCGTGCTGGTCGCGCTCTTCGTCTTCCGCGGCGCGATGACGGCCCAGCCGCACCCCGCGCCCGCTCCGGCGGCGCACGCTCCTCCGCTCGCGCGCGCCGCTCCGTGAGCCTGCGCTGGCAGGCCGTCGGCCTCTCGGACGTGGGGCGCGTTCGCCAGGGCAACGAGGACAGCTTCCTGGTGGATGCCGCGCGGGGCGTGTTCCTGGTGGCCGACGGAATGGGCGGCCACGCGGCGGGCGAGGTGGCCAGCGCCATGGCTGCCGCCACCGTGGGCGGCGCACTGGCGCACGCGGTGGACGGCGGCTCGACGGGCAAGGCGCTGGACGCGGTGCTGGTGGACTCCTTCCGATCCGCGCACCTGGCCATCGAGGCGCGCTCCGCCGACGACCCGGAGACGCGGGGGATGGGCACCACGCTCACCGCCTGCGCCGTCTCGGCCGCCGGCGAGGCGCGCATGGGCCACGTGGGCGACAGCCGCGCGTACCTGTTGCGCGGGGGCGTGCTGACGCAGGTGACGCGCGACCACACCTGGGTGCAGCGCGAGGTGGACGCGGGACGCCTGTCCCCCCGCGGCGCCCGCACGCACCGGCTGGCCCACATCATCACCCGCGCGCTGGGCGCCGACAGCCCCGACGCGCCCGACCTGCTCGCCTTCCCCGTGGCGCCGGGCGACGTCCTTCTCCTCGCCACGGACGGCCTGTCCGGGCCCCTGGACGACGATGCCATCGCCCGCATCCTGGCATCGCCCGCACCGCTCGGCGAGCGCGCCGCCGCGCTGATCGCCGCCGCCAACGCCGCGGGCGGGCCCGACAACATCACCGCGGTGCTCGTCTTGATCGAGTAAGCCGCGCCGCATCTTCGTCGCCTCGCCGATCTCCCGCCCGTCCCGTTCCATCCACCCGAATACCGGTCGCATCGTCCCGGAGGAGCCTCCTCGCAGCCACCTTCCTCCCGTTCGTCGACCGCGCCTCCTCGACCGAGACGGCGTGGACGAGGGTCGATCGACTGTTCCCGGCCTGTCGATGTGCTCGGTCGCCATCCATCGACCGGCTCCGTCTGGATGAATCCGATGTAGCACGAGCTGCCGCCGAGCCGCGGGTGCCCCTCGCCCGCCACGGCGCATCCGGGTATCATGTGAGGCGGCCCGCTCGACGCTGACGGCGGGACGCGGACCCGTGGATGGAGGGATGGATCGTGACCAACGGGCGCAGCGGACGGCCCCGCGTGGTGATCGTGGGCGGCGGCTTCGGGGGGCTGTGGGCGGCGCGGGCGCTGGCCGGCGTGCCGGTGGACGTGACGCTGGTGGACCGGCGCAACCACCACCTCTTCCAGCCCCTGCTGTACCAGGTGGCCACCGCGGCGCTGTCGCCGGCGGACATCGCCACCCCCATCCGCAGCATCCTGCGCGCACAGCGGAACGCGGAGGTGCTCCTGGCCGAGGTGACGGGCGTGGACGCGGCCGGGCGCAGCGTGCACCTGTCCGGCGGGCGCGACCTGGCGTACGACTACCTGATCGTGGCCACGGGCGCCACGCACGCCTACTTCGGGCACCCCGAGTGGGAGCCGATGGCGCCCGGGCTGAAGACGGTGGAGGATGCCACCGAGATCCGCAAACGATTCCTGGTGGCGTTCGAGGCGGCGGAGCAGGAGGAGGACCCCGACCGCCGCCGCGCTCTGCTCACCTTCGCCGTGGTGGGCGCCGGCCCCACGGGTGTGGAGATGGCCGGCGCCATGGCCGAGGTGGCGCGCCACGCCATCTCGCGCGACTTCCGCCACGTCGACCCCACCACGGCCCGCATCATCCTGCTGGAGGGCGGCCCCCGCGTGCTCGCGGCCTACGACGCCGACCTGTCCGCGAAGGCGCAGGCCGCACTGCGCGACAAGGGCGTGGAGGTGCGCACGGGCGCCATCGTGACCCGCATCGAGCCCGACGCAGTGTTCGTGGGCGACGAGCGCATCCCCGCGCGCAACGTGGTGTGGGCGGCGGGCGTCACGGCCTCGCCCATCGGCGCCATGCTGGGCGCGCCGGTGGATCGCGTGGGACGCGTTCCGGTGCTGCCCGACCTGTCGGTGCCCGGGCACCCCGAGGTGTTCGTGATCGGCGACCTGGCCTCGCTGGCCAGCGGCGGCGGCAGGCCGCTGCCCGGCGTCGCGCAGGTCGCCATGCAGATGGGCCGGCGCGCCGCCGCGAACGTCCTCGCGACGATGGAGGGGGCGAAGCGCGAGCCCTTCCACTACTTCGACAAGGGAAACCTGGCCACCATCGGCCGGCGCGCGGCCGTGTTCCAGCGCGGCGGGGCCAAGCTGTTCGGGTGGACGGCGTGGATGATGTGGCTCTTCGTCCACATCTTCTCGCTGATCGGCTTCCGCAACCGCGCCACCGTGTTCGTGCAGTGGGCGTGGAGCTACCTGACCTGGCAGCGCGGCGCCCGCCTGATCACGGGCGAGGTCGGCGACGAGCTGGACCCACCCGGCGCACCCCTGGGCACCCGCGGCCGCCCGTCCCCTTCGCACGCGACGACGGCGACGGCCTCCGCCGGAAGCGATGCCCCCGCGGAGGACGAGGTGCCCGGACGGGACGGCGCGGATCGGCACGACGCAAAGGCCGGCGGGCGATGAGGCCCCCCGCCCACCGTCGCTGGTCCGAGGCGTGGATGGCGCGGCAGGGCATTACGTGGCAGCGCGTGCGCTACCCGCGCCCGGAGGCGGGCGGCGACGCGGGTGCCTACCGCCTGCGTCCGGCCGGCGCGCCGCGCGGGCGCATCGTGGCCGCGCACGGGGCGGGCAGCGACGCGCTGTTTCCCCTGCTGGGCATCTTCGCCCCGCTGGTGCACGCCGGATTCGAGGTGTTCGCCTTCGACGCGGACGGGAGCGGGTGGGACTGCACCACGCGCCTCGACCCCGCCGCCGCGCGCTCCTCCACGGCCGCCGCGCTGGCCCGGGCGATGCGCGGCGAGCCGGAGCTGCCCACCCACCTGCTGGGCTACAGCCTGGGCGGCACGCTGCTCCTGGACACCATCGCCAGCCCGCCGCCGTACGTCCGCTCCGCCATCCTGCTGTCCGCGCCGCTCCGCGTCTGCTTCGGCGTGCGCTCGTCCATCGCCGAGATGCTGGGCTTCCTGACCGTGCACACGCTGCGCGAGATCCGCCGGTACGGCCCATGGGGTGTGCTGCCGGCGGCGGGCGGGCTGAAGAGGCGGGCATTCCCGTACCGCCTGTCGGCGGCGCACACCGGCGCGTTCGGCTACGTGGACGCGGTGCAGGAGACCCTCCGCGCCGCCGACCCCGAGCGGGCGGCGGCGCGCGCGCAGGTGCCGGTCCTGCTCGTCTACGGCGAGGGAGACGCGCTCGTCCCTCCCTCGCAGGGCGAACGTCTTGCCGAGCTCATCCCACGCTCCACCCTGGTCCGCCTGCCGCGCGCGAGCCACTGGACGGTCCCGATCCATCCCCGCACCGCCCGGGCCGCGCTGGACTGGATCGTCGCCCACACGGACGCGGGCACGCGGCCGGTCTCCAGCCGGGATCCTTTGATCCACCGGAGTCCATCCACCGAGACGACGGCACCGATCGATTCACGAGCCTCGACCGCATCGGGCGGATCGCCGGAGCCGACGGACGCGGCCGAACCCGTGGACGCGGTGGATGCACGGAGGGATGCGCGGCGATGAAGGTGGACGTGCACGCGCACCTGGCGGGCGTCGGCGCGGGGGGCTCGGGGTGCTGGCTGTCGCCGGCGTTCGCGCGGCGGTGGACGTTCCGATTCCTGCGGCGCTGGCTGGGCGTGACGGACGTGCAGATGCGGGCCACGGCCGACGCGGACTGGGCGGCGGCGCTGGCCGAGCGCGTGCGCGGCAGTGGCCTGGATGCGGCGGTGGCGCTGGGCTTCGACGGCGTGTACGCGGCGGACGGAACGCTGGACCAGGCGCGCTCGCAGATGGTGGTGCCACCCGCATGGGTCTTCGAGGTGTGCCGCCGCCACCCGGAGCTGCTGCCGGGTCCCGCCGTGAACCCGCATCGCCGCGACGCGCTGGAAGTGCTGGACGAGTGCATCGCGCGCGGCGCCGTGTTGGTCAAATGGCTGCCTTCCGCGATGGGCATCGACCCCTCGGACCCGCGCATCCGCCCCTTCTACCGGCGCATGGCGGACGCGGGGCTGCCGCTGCTGGTGCACTCCGGCGGCAGCGAGCGCACCTTCGCGGAGGTGGACAGCCGGCTCAAGGACCTGCGCCTGCTGGAGCTTCCGCTGGCGGAGGGCGTTCCCGTGGTGGTCGCCCACGCCGGCGTGCCCGTGCTGCTTTCCGGGGATGAGGACCAGCGCCCGCTGCTGCGTGCCATGCTGCGCCGCCACCGGCACCTGTGGGTCGACAACAGCGGCATTGCCAACCCCAGCCGCTTTCCCCATCTGCCGACGCTGGCGGAAGACGCGGAGATGCTGGAGCGGACGCTCTACGGCAGCGACTATCCCGTGCCCTCCAACGCCGTCTGGTATGTGCACCGGCTGGGCCCCGTCCGCGTGGCCACGCTGGAGCGCGAGCGCAACCCGCTGCGTCGCGACGTGGAGCTGAAGCGCGCGCTCGGCTTTCCGGACGCCACGCTCACCCGGGCGTCGGAGGTGCTCCCCACCCTGTCCCGGCTGGCCCGCCCGGCGGACGGGGACTTGCCCTGAGCCCCGCCCGCCGCGAGCTTTCGCGCCCTTTTTGTCGGGCGCGCAAGTTCCGGCGTCCCAATCCCGTACCATCCCCGGACCCTTGCCGCCGACCCTCCACCCGAACCGTCGCCGGCCCGCGCTCCGCTCCGCCGCCCTCGCACGCGGGATCGCGGCCTGGCTGGCGCTGGGCGTGCCTGCCGCGGCGCGCGCGCAGCTCCGGCCCGTGGAGCCGGTGGAATGGCGCGTCTTCACGTCGGGCCGCGCGCTGGAGGCGGAGATCGGCGGCTCGGTCCTGCGCGGGCAGCGCGCCTCGCTGGCGGGCACGCAGGGTGACCTGGTGGAGGCCGGCACCTTCCGTGTCGCATGGCGCACGGGCCGCGTGGCGCTGGAGGGTGCGGGCACGCTGCAGCGGTTCTTCCACGACCGCTCGCGCTTCGCGCCGGTGGACGTGCTCGGAGATGTGTCCGCGACAGGGCCCAGGCGGCACGACTCGGGCGACTACCGCATCCAGACCGTCGTGCGCCTCACGCCGGACGCGTGGAGGTCGGTCGGCGCGCTTCGTTTCGGCACGCGGCTGCCGACCACGGACAATACCATGGGACTCGATCGTGACGCCACGGACTTCTTCGTCACGGTCGGCGGACGCACGACTTCCGGCGCGCTCGCATTCACGGGCGACGCAGGACTGGGCATCTTCGGCACGCGCGAGCCGCGGTTCGAGCAGGACGACCTTCTGCTGTACTCGGCCGGCGTCTCCTACGAATCCAACGCTTTGATACCGTCCATCACCTTCGTCGGCCAGAAGCACGGCTCCGGGCACCGGGAGATCCGCGGGAACGAAGACCTGGGTGAGGTCCGCGTCGGGCTGCGGACGGGGACGCGCCGGTGGATGCGGGTGGAGGCGGTCCACGGCTATGAGCGCACCAGCCCGCGCACGGGCCTGATCGCCACCGCCGGGGTGCTCCGCTGATGGGGATTCGGTCGATTCGGCGGATCGCACGCGGGATGCGCCGCCTTGCGTGCATCGCCTCGCTTCTCGCGTTCGGGGGATGCACGGGCGCGGGTTCGACGGCGGACCAGGCGCTGCCGGCGGCGGCGGCGCGGCGCAACCTGCCGGCGCAGCAGGGCAAGCCGTACGTGGTGATGGTGTCGTTCGACGGGTTCCGGCACGACTACACCGACCGCTGGAACCTGCCGGCGCTGACGCGCATGGAACGCGAGGGCGCGCGGGCGAAGGCGCTGGTCTCCACCTTCCCCAGCAAGACCTTTCCCAACCACTACGCCATCGCCAGCGGCATGTACGCCGGGCACCACGGCCTGGTGGGCAACGAGATGTGGGATCCGGCGTGGGGCCGGCGCTTCCTCACGTCGCGGCCGGCGGACACCAGCGACCCGCGCTGGTTCGGCGGCGAGCCCATCTGGGTGACGGCCGAGAAGCAGGGGATGCTGTCCGCCGCGTACTTCTGGCCGGGATCGGAAGCGCCCATCGGGGGCGTGCTGCCGACGTACAATCGACCCTACGACGTCACCGTGCCCGACTCCGTGCGAGTGGACGGGCTGCTGGCGTGGCTGGCGCTTCCCGCGGAGCGGCGCCCGCACCTGCTGGTGGCGTACCTGTCCGACGTGGACGAGGCCGCGCACAGCTCCGGCCCCGAATCCCCCGCCACCGAGCGCGCCGCGCACACGGTGGACGATGCGCTGGCCCGCCTGCGCGCCGGCATCGCCCGCCTGCCGCTGGCCGACAGCGTAACGATGCTCGTCGTATCTGACCACGGCCTGGCCGCCGTGCGCCTGGGCGACGTGGAGGCGCTGGACGGCTACGCATCGCTGGCCGACACCGTCGCGGTGGTCACCGCCGGCCCGTACGCCCAGCTCTTCTTCGGCGGCGACGCGGCGAACGCGAACCGTGCGTGGCGCGCCCTGCAGCGCCTGCCCCACTCGCACGTGTGGCGGCGCGGCGACATCCCCCCGCGCCTGCACCTGCGCGGCGCCCCGCGCGCCGGCGACGTGCTGGTCCTGATGGACCCGCCGTACCAGATCGAGCGCCATCACCTGGCGCGCACGCCGCAGGACGAGCAGAAGGTGATGGGCAACCACGGCTACGATCCCGCCGTCCCCGACATGTGGGGCATCCTCTTCGCCGCCGGCCGGGGCATCCAGCCGGGATCGCGGCTGGGCGAGGTGGAGAACGTCAACGTGTATCCGCTGGTCGCCCACCTCCTCGGCCTGCACCCCGCCGACGGCATCGACGGCACTCTGGCGCCCATGCGGCCCATCCTGCGGCGATAGACGCGCGGGCGTCTCGGACGATGGCCGGCGGGACATCCTTCGGCGGGGAGGCCACCGCGCCTTTCCATCCTCCGAACTCCCTCCGCATCAGGATCGCGGATCGGGTGACGCCCTTTGGGATTCCGACTCACTCGCACGCGCGCGCTTCGTGGCGGGCCGGTGGCGGCACGCGCTTTGCTTTGTATCGCAAAGCACTTGACAGACCGCATCGCATCCAGGCATGTTGATCCCATGGCAAACGTGCATCCCATCCGCCCCGTGCCGCAGGACGAGCCGCTCGAGCTTCACGCCCGGGCCATGGACAACCTGCGCTTCATCCGCGAGACGATGGAGCGCGCGGGGAGCTTCACCGCCGTGTCGGGGTGGGGGCTGGTGGTGATCGGGGCGCTGGCGATGGGAGCGGGGTGGCTGGCATCCACCACGCGCAGCGCGAACGGGTGGCTGGGGGTGTGGATGGGCGCGGCGGTCCTTGCCGCGGCGCTGGGCGTGGGCAGCACGGTGGTGAAGGCGCGCGGCGCGCACATGCCCCTGCTCTCGGGGCCCGGGCGCAAGTTCGTGCTGGCGCTGGCGCCGCCTCTGGCCGCGGGCGCGGTGCTCACCGGCGTTCTGTTCCAGGCGGGGATGACGGCCGCGCTGCCCGGAACCTGGCTGCTGCTGTTCGGCGTGGGTATCGTCACCGGCGGCGCGTTCAGCACGCGGGTGGTGCCGGTGATGGGGCTGAGCTTCATGCTGCTGGGCACGGCCGCGCTCTTCGCCCCGGCGGGGTGGGGCGACGCGTTCATGGCAGCCGGCTTCGGCGGGCTGCACGTGGTGTTCGGAACCCTGATCGCACGGAGGCACGGTGGCTGACACGGGACGAGCCCGCCGTCGCGATGCGGCCCCCGCGCTGGGCAGCCTTGCGGGCGGTGCGGAGGGCGGCGCGCACGAGCTGGACCGCATCATCCACGAGCGGGTGCGCCTTGGCATCGTGAGCGCGCTGGCGGTGAACGAGTCGCTGGCGTTCAGCGAGGTGAAGGACATGCTGGGCCTCACCGACGGCAACCTGAGCGTGCACGCGCGCAAGCTGGAGGAGGCGGGCTACGTGGAGTGCGCCAAGTCTTTCGAGGGCCGCATCCCCCGCACGCGCTTCCGCCTGACGCCCGAGGGGCGCCGCGCGCTGGGGGCGTACCTGGACCACATGGAAGCGCTGATCCAAGCGGTTCGCCCGCGCTAGGGACGAGCCCCTCTCTTTTTTTGTCCGGAGACTTTGCAATGCAAAGAGCTTTCCAAAACGTCATCCCCGCCGGTATCCACGTGGCCATCATCATGGACGGCAACGGGCGCTGGGCGCGCATGCGGGGGCGGCCGCGGACGATGGGACACCGCGCCGGTGTGCAGGCCGTGCGGCGCGTGGTGGAGGCGGCCCCGGACGCGGGCGTGGGAACGCTCACGCTCTATGCCTTCTCGGCCGACAACTGGGGCCGCCCCTCGCGCGAGGTGGGGGCGCTGATGCGGCTGTTCCGCGCGTACCTGGCCGCGGAGACGGCGCGCTGCATCGAGAACGGCGTGCGGATGAGCATCGTGGGCCGGCGCGACCGCCTGTCGCCCGCGCTGGTGCGCGCCATCGAAGGCGCGGAGGCCGCGACCGCACGGGGGCGCCGGCTGCACCTGCGGCTGGCCATCGACTACTCCGCCCGCGACGCGCTGGTGCGGGCAGCGGAGCTGGCGGCCGGGCGCGAGGTGGACCGCGAGGAGTTCGGGCGGCTGCTGGGCCGGGCCATGGGTGCCACCGAGCCCGCACCCGACGTGGACCTGCTGGTACGTACAGGGGGCGAGCAGCGCCTGAGCGACTTCCTGCTCTGGGAGTGCGCCTACGCCGAGCTGCTCTTCACCCCGCGCATGTGGCCGGACTTCGGCGCGGACGACCTGGCCGCCGCCGTCGCCGAGTTCCGCCGCCGCGACCGGCGCTTCGGCCTGGTGCCCGAGGCCGCCGCGGCGGGATAAGCCTCAGCGGATCCGGCAGGTTTCGGTTGAGATGGGATTCGTACGAGTTGGATGGCTCATATCTACTGATCAGTAGATAGGTGATGTCGAGACGCGGACGTTACCGCTCGGACGGAGCGGAGAAGTCGCCGGGAATCGAACAAGTCACATCCAACGAAGGCGGCGATGATGCAGCATGCGTTCAACGTCCAGGGCAGTGCAGCGCTCGGCGTGCTGGCGTTTCTCGGCACCGCGGCCGTGCTGGCCGCATGCGCCGTATCGTGGGTCGTCCTGCGCGCCACCCGCCGGCGGCCCGCCGCGCGCCGGGTCGCACGGTCCGCGGGGATCGTGGTCGCGGGGTACGCGGCCGCGCTCGCGCTCTTCTCCCTCACCAGCCGGAGCGTCGACCTTCCCGTGGGCGACGAGAAGTACTTCTGCGGGATCGACTGCCACCTCGCCTACTCCGTCGCCGGCGCGGAGACCCTGCCCCCCACCGGCCCGGCATCGTCCGAAGCCGCTCGATCGGACGGTACAGTGCGCGTGGTCGTCCGGGTGCGCGTGCGCTTCGATCCCAGCACCATCTCCGCGCATCGCGGCGATTCTTTGCTGACTCCCAATCCACGCCACGTCGCCCTGCTCGGCTCGGACGGGCGGGAGTATCCGCCGTCGGAGGCCGGACTCCGCGACCTCACCATCGCACCGGGTCCGCAGCCGTCGCTGGACCGGCAGCTGCGCCCCGGTGAGTCGTACGTGGCGCCCATCGTGTTCGACCTTCCCCCGGGCGTGTCCGGCGGACGGGTGCTGGTGACGGAGGGGGACCCCGTGACGCGCGTGCTGATCGGCCACGAGAACAGTCCCTGGCACGGCAAGGCGGGCTTCCTGCTGCCGGCCGCCACGCTGGGTGCGCGCCGATGAGCTCGGCCGAGTACGACGTGGTGGTGGTGGGCGCCGGGCTCGCCGGCCTGCAGTGCGCTCGGCTGCTGGCCGCCCGCGGCCTTCGCGTGCTGCTGGCGGATGCGAAGGAGAAGGTCGACCGAGGCGTGCACACCACGGGCATCTTCGTGCGGCGAACGCTGGAGGACTTCGCGCTGCCGGAGGACTGCCTGGGCCCGCCCGTGCGCGACGTGGTGCTGTACTCGCCCGCCGGCCGCGCGCTGCCGCTGGCGAGCGCGCAGGACGAGTTCCGCGTGGGGAAGATGGGCGCGCTCTACCGCCGCTGGCTGGACGACGCCGTCGCCGCCGGCGTGGAGTGGATGCCCTCCACGCGGTACGCGGGCATGGAGGCGGACGGGGCGGGATCGCGCATCGCGCTGGAGCGCGCGGGCGTGCGGCGGTGGGTGCGCGCGCGCTTCGTGGTGGGCGCGGACGGCGCCACGTCGCGCGTGGCCCGGGGGCTGGGGCTGGACGAGAACCGCGAGTGGATCGTGGGCGTGGAGGACGTGTTCCGCGGCGCCCCGGGCGACGGCGCGCCCTGCTTCCACTGCTGGCTGACGCCCGAGCTGGCGCCCGGGTACATCGCGTGGGTGGTGAGCGACGGCGAGGAGATGCACGTGGGCGTGGGCGGCCACGCGTCGCACTTCCGCCCGACGGACGCCCTGCGCCGCTTCCGCGCCCAAGTCGCCGCCCGCTTCGGCCTGGAGGGTCGCACGGTGGACGACCGGCGCGGCGGACGGATTCCCGTGGGCGGCGTGCTGCGGCGCATCGCGCAGCCGCGCGGATTGCTGGCGGGCGATGCGGCCGGCGCGGTGTCTCCCCTCACCGCCGGCGGCCTGGACCCGTGCCTGCGCCTGTCCGCCCTGGCCGCCCGCGTCGCGGAGGACTTCCTCTCCACCGGCGACCCCGCCGCGCTGGCCCCGTACGACGGCGCCCGCTTCCGGGCGCACTTCCGCACGCGCATCGCCCTGCGGCGGGCGCTCTCCGGCGTGCGCAGCCCGCTGCTGCTGGAGGCGGCGTGCGCGGCGCTCCGCTCGCCGCTGCTGCGCCCGCTGGCCAGCGGCATCTTCTTCGGCCGCGGCTCCTTTCCCGACGTGGAGCCGCGAGTGGACATCCGCGGATCGTCCGCGTCCAACGCCCTCCATCCCCATCCCACTCCCACGGCATGAGCACCGAAACCTTCGACGCCGCACTGCTGGACGAGGCCGCGCCCGCCGTACCGATGTCTCCCCGCACGCGCACGGCCTTGGGCGTGCTGGGCGCCTCCGCCGTCGCCGGCCTGGCCGCGGACGCGCTGCTGCGCGCGATCCCGTGGGGCCTCAACCTGGCGCTCTACGCGGCCGTGTTCTGCGCGCTCGCCGTGGGACTGGACCGCTGGGCGGGGGCGAGCCGGGCGCGGGCGGCGTGGATGGCGCCCGTTCTGGCGTTCGGCGCGCTCGCCGCCTGGCGCGACTCGCCGGTGCTGAAGGGCATCGACCTGCTCGCCCTGGCCGTGATCCTAGCGCTCGCGGCCCACCACGCGCAGGGCGGAAGCGTGCGCCTAGCGGGTATCGGCCGCTACGCCGTCGCCACCCTGCTCGCGTGGACGGACGCGGCGTTCGGCGCGCTGGCGCTGCTGGTGGGCACGCGCTGGAGCGAGCTGCCGCGGCGCGGCCTGTCCCGCCACGTGCCGGCGGTGCTGCGGGGGCTTCTTCTCGCCGTGCCGGCGCTGCTCCTGTTCGGCACGCTGCTGGTGTCGGCGGACGCGGGCTTCGAGCGGCTGGTGGACGGGATCTTCCGCCTGGACGCGGAGCTCACCGTGGCGCACGTGGCGATGACGCTGGTGTTCGCGTGGATGGCCGCCGGGGCGTTCCGCGCCCTGCACCTGGTGGACGGAGACCGCTTGGCGCGCCTGCCCGGCCGGCCGGCGGCGCTGTCCGTGGGGCCGACGGAGGTGTGCATCGTGCTGGGAACGCTGAACCTGCTCTTCCTGGCCTTCGTGGCGGTGCAGGTGCGCTGGCTGTTCGGGGGCGCCGCCGTGGTCGCCGCGTCGCCTTCGCTAGGCTACGCGGAGTACGCGCGGCGCGGGTTCTTCGAGTTGGTGACGGTGGCCGGCCTCGTCCTTCCCATGCTCCTGGTGCTGCACTGGATGCTGCGGGCGGACTCGGGCGGCTCCGAGCGCCTGTTCCGCGTGCTGGCCGGCGTGCAGGTGGCGCTGCTGTACGTGATCATGGCCTCCGCCATGCGGCGGATGTGGCTGTACCAGCAGGCGTACGGCCTCACCGAGATGCGGGTCTACACCACCGCGTTCATGGCGTGGCTGGCCGCCGTCTTCGCCTGGTTCGCGCTCACGGTGCTGCGCGGGCTTCGCGACCGCTTCGCCTTCGGTGCGCTCACCGCCGGCCTGCTCGCCGCCGCCGCGCTGCACGTGGCCGATCCCGACGCCCTCATCCTGCGCGTCAACACCGCCCGCGCAGACCTGTCGACGCACTTCGACGCGAGCTATGCCGCGGGGTTGAGCGGCGATGCCGTCCCGGGGCTGCTCGCCGCGCTGCCGCGCCTGCCGGCCGGCGCCCGCTGCACCGCCGCCCGCCACCTCGCGGCGC
>JAQBQD010000190.1 GCA_028287185.1 Gemmatimonadota bacterium
GGGGCTGGCCTCCGCGGCGGCGGCGCTCGCCGCGCGGATGCTGGCCTCGGCGCCCACCCCCTAGCCCCTGCGCGCCCCCGCCCGCCGCGGGGGCGCGCTCGTTGCAGGCGACGACGAATCGACCCATCGGGCGCCCACGGGCGTCCCGGAACCGGATACAGGAAGAGAATGCCGCAGACCGTCACGCTGATCCCCGGAGACGGGATCGGGCCCGACATCACCCAGGCCGTCGTCCGCGTCATCGAGGCCACGGGGGCCGACATCGCGTGGGAGACGCACCAGGCCGGCGTCGCCGCGCTGGAGAGCAGCAGCACCCCGCTCCCGCAGGAGACCATCGACTCCATCCGCCGCACGCGGCTGGCGCTGAAGGGGCCGCTCACCACCCCGGTGGGCGTCGGCTTCCGATCCATCAACGTGGCGCTGCGCAAGGAGTTCGACCTGTACAGCAACGTTCGCCCCGCGCGCACGCTGGTGCCGGGCGGGCGCTACGAGGGCATCGACCTGGTGCTCATCCGCGAGAACACGGAAGGGCTGTACAGCGGCGTGGAGCACTACATCGGCATCGGCGACGACCCGCGCGCGGCGGCCGAGTCGGTGATGCTGGTGACCCGCTTCGGCGTGAACCGCATCCTGCGCTACGCCTTCGAGTACGCCGTGGCGCACGGGCGGAGGAAGGTGACGCTGGCGCACAAGGCCAACATCCTCAAGTACACGCAGGGCCTCTTCCTGGACATGGGGAAGGAGATCGCCCGCGAGTACGAGGGGCGCGTGGAGTTCGAGGACCGGATCATCGACGCCACGGCCATGATGCTGGTGATGGACCCCTACCGCTTCGACGTGATCGTCTGCGAGAACATGTTCGGCGACATCCTGTCCGACCAGATCGCCGGGCTCGTGGGCGGGCTGGGCCTGGCGCCCGGCGCCAACATCGGCAAGGACGCCGCCATCTTCGAGGCCGTGCACGGCTCCGCGCCCGACATCGCGGGGAAGAACGTCGCCAACCCCGCCGCGCTGCTGCTGGCCGCGGTGATGATGCTGCAGCACATGGGGATGCGCGAGCAGGCCGAGCGCATCCGCCTGGCGCTGGAGGCCACCATCCGCGAGGGCGACGCGCTCACGCCCGACCTGGGAGGCGCCGGCACCACGGACTCGTTCACGGACGCCGTCCTGCGCCGGCTGTGAGCTCCGTCGAGCCCGGCTTCGACTGCCGCAGCTGCGGCCGCAGGCGGACCGGCGAGAAGCCGGACGCGGGCGGCTGGTGCACTGCCTGCCGCGCCGAGGTCGTGCGCCGCGCCACCACGCCCGCGCGCCTGGCGACGGGCGCTTTCGCCGCGCTGGAGGTGGCGCTGCTGGTGTGGGCCGGCGCCTTCTCGTCGCGCTTCCTGGTGATGTGGGTGGCCGTGGCGGCGCTGCTGGGCTTCGCCGCCTTCAAGGTGGCCCGCCGCGTGGCGTTCGAGGTGGTGCGTTCGCGGGGCGTGACGCTTCCGACGCAGGGAGGCGCCTGATGCCTCTGCCGCGCACGGGGTGGATCAACGTGGCCGCCGCCGTGGCGGGGGGCGGCTGCGCGGGCTTCGGGATCGGGCGGCTGCTGGCGGGGCAGGCCGCCGCCGGCGCCGCCGCGCTGGCGGTGGGGCTGGTGCTGCTGTGGTGGGCGTTCGACGACCGCCGCAAGTTCGACCGCGACGCGCCCGAGAGCGAGGCGGACGGCTCGCACACCGTCGAATAGGCGCCCGTTTCGGGTTGCCGCCCCGCGAGGCCCCGGTCTATATTCCGGGGCTTCGCCGTTTCCTGTGATCCCCTTCTCCCCCGACCGCGCGAATGGCCAGGTTCCAGGGCGTCGACTACTACGACATCGACTCGCTCCTTTCCGAAGAGGAGCGGATGATCCGCGATACCGTCCGCCAGTGGGTGGACGACGAGCTGCTGCCGGTGATCGAGGACGCCTACATCGGGCGCTACCTGCCCAAGCAGCTCATCCCGCGCATGGCCGAGCTGGGCGTGTTCGGCGCCAACCTGCCCGAGGAGTACGGCTGCGCCGGGCTGAACAACGTGGCGTACGGCCTCATCATGCAGGAGCTGGAGCGGGGCGACTCGGGCATCCGCTCGTTCGCCTCGGTGCAGGGCGCGCTCTGCATGTACCCCATCTACGCCTTCGGCAGCGAGGAGCAGAAGCAGGCGTACCTGCCGCGCATGGCCGCCGGCGAGGTGATCGGCTGCTTCGGCCTTACCGAGCCCGACTACGGCAGCAACCCCGGCGGGATGATCACCCGCGCCGTGAAGACGGAGGACGGGTGGGTGCTGAACGGGGCCAAGATGTGGATCACCAACGGATCCACCGCCGACATCGCCATCATCTGGGCCAAGACGGGCGAGCTGAGCGACACCAAGTCCATCCGCGGCTTCATCGTCCCCACCGACACGCCGGGGTTCAGCGCCAAGGACCAGAAGGGCAAGCTGTCGCTTCTGGCTTCGGACACCAGCGAGCTGGTGCTGCAGGACGTGCACGTCCCGGACGACGCGCTGCTGCCCAAGTCCGGCGGGCTGAAGAGCCCGCTCATGTGCCTGACGCAGGCCCGCTTCGGCATCGCCTGGGGCGCGGTGGGCGCGGCCATGGCGTGCTACGACGAGGCGCTCAGCTACAGCAAGCAGCGGGTGATGTTCGGCGGGCCCATCGGCGGCAAGCAGATCCAGCAGGTGCGCCTGGCCGAGATGCTCACCGGCATCACCAACGGCCAGCTCCTGTCGTGGCGCCTGGGCCGGCTGAAGGACGAGGGCACCATGCGGCCCGAGCAGGTGTCGCTGGCCAAGCGCCACAACGTGAGCATGGCCTGCGACGTGGCCCGCGAGGCGCGCCGCCTGCTGGGCGGCAACGGCATCCTGGTGGAGTACTCCGCCATGCGCCACATGGCGAACCTGGAGTCGGTCTACACCTACGAGGGAACCCACGACGTGCACGGCCTGATCCTGGGCCAGGACGTCACCGGGATCGCCGCGTACTGACGCCCTTCGCCGCGCGCCCGGACGGCCGGATGTACGGGCGCGCGGCGGGGGTTGACGGCCGGTGGGGTGCCGGCTATACTTGGCGCCCGCTCGTGTCCGGCCGGGCCAAACGGAAGGCGGAGGCGAGCGGCTGCGGGTTGACAGGAGGGCAGGAAAAAACTAGGTTTAGGCTCTCTGGCAGACACGCACCGATAGCTCAACTGGCAGAGCAGGGGACTCTTAATCCCAAGGTTGTAGGTTCGATTCCTACTCGGTGCACTTGAGAGGTCGGTTTGCTTGTGCGCCCGTAGCTCAGCTGGATAGAGCGTCTGACTACGGATCAGAAGGCCGGGAGTTCGAATCTCTCCGGGCGCATGTGTTTGGCGGCGTGGGCCGCAAGGATCCCACGCCGTTCGCAGTTGCGAGGCCATTGACGCTCCTGTGGCGGAATTGGTAGACGCGCTAGATTCAGGATCTAGTGGGCGCAAGCCCGTGGAGGTTCGAGTCCTCTCGGGAGCATAGCCTCGCTTCGTGACTGCGGATGCCCAGGTGCTGAAACTGGTAGACAGGCCAGACTAAGGATCTGGTGCCTTAACCGGCGTGGAGGTTCGAGTCCTCTCCTGGGCACTCCATTTGAAAACATGGGAGGCGAGTGAGGATCGCGGCGCGCTTCGGCGTGTCGAGGAAAGTCCGAGCTCCACAGGGCAGGGTGCCGGCTAACGGCCGGGCGTCGCAAGGCGACGGAAAGTGCAGCAGAGAGCAGACCGCCGATGGCTCCCCTCGGGGAGCACAGGCAAGGGTGAAACGGTGCGGTAAGAGCGCACCGCGCTGCCGGCAACGGGAGCGGCATGGTAAACCCCACCTGGAGCAAGGCCGAACAGGGGCGAAGGGGCGGCCCGCCCCGATGGGTGTTTCGGCACTCGGAAGCTCCGGGTAGGCTGCACGAGGCCGTCCGGCAACGGCGGTCCCAGAGAAATGATCCTCCTCCGCGCAAGCGGATGACAGAACTCGGCTTATTCCGCCTCCCACGTGCGCGCTCGTAGCTCAGCTGGATAGAGCGTCGGCCTCCGGAGCCGAAGGTCACAGGTTCGAATCCTGTCGGGCGCATGGCCAAGTTGAACCCCTGCCGTAGCTTTACGGTAGGGGTTTTTCGTATTTCTGCTTCCGCGCACGGCGGTTTGCGTAGCGGTGTGGTGGTGCGAGAGAATGTGGGAGCGAAGCCGGAAAATCGCGAATGCGCTCCTCAGGCGGAGACATTGTGTCGATACGAGTTTCGAGCGATCGTAACCGTTCAGCCCCCAGAAGAAAGTTGTGGCGTGGGAGCGGTGTGGGAAGTAGCATAGGGTCATGAGCATCGTGGAGGAACTCGGACTGTCGGGAGAAGTCCTTTCGCCGTTGGTGCGTGCGGCCCTGGAGCGGCTGGAGGCCGTGATTCCGGTGCTGGAGGCACGGATACGGGAGCTGGAAGCGCGGCTGGGGCAGAACTCGCAGAACTCGTCGCGACCGCCGTCGTCGGATCCACCGGGGGTGAAGCGCCGGAAGAAGAAGCCGACGGGCCGGAAGCCAGGGGGGCAGCCGGGTCACCGTGGGCACCACCGGAAGCTGCTGGAGCCGGAGCGGGTGGACGAGGTGGTGGAGCACTGGCCGGCGGCGTGCCGGCACTGCGGGGAGAGCCTGTCGGGCGCAGTGGAGGGAAAGCGGCGGCGGCGCCACTAGGTGGTGGAGCTGCCGCCGCTTCACGCGTGGGTGACGGAGCACCAGGCGGTGTGCGTGCGGTGTCCCGGGTGCCGTCGGCTGACGCGGGCGGCGTTGCCGGTGGAGGTGGAGGGGCGGAGCTTCGGGCCGCGGCTGGGCGCGATGGCCGTGCTGCTGATGGGGCGGTACCGGGTGAGCCGTCGGGAGACGGTGCAGGTGCTGGGGGAGCTGCTGGACGTGGCGCCGCCGTCGCTGGGGAGCATGCAGGCGATGGCGGAGGAGGTGAGCGAGGCCGTGGAGGCGAGCTACCAGGAGGTGAAGCGAGCGGTGCAGGCGAGCCCCTCGGCATGTGTGTGGACGAGACGGGATGGAAGCTGAGGGGCCGCTTCCACTGGCT
>JAQBQD010000191.1 GCA_028287185.1 Gemmatimonadota bacterium
GCCGCCGGCACCTCTCCAGGCTCTTCCGCCGGCTCCGCGTCCGCGGCGGTGCGCTCGCGAGACGCGGCCAGCGCCGCCTGCATCTCGCGGGCGAGCTCGCGGGCGTGGGGCTCGCTGCCCAGGGTGGCGTGCTCGCCCGGCACCGGCCGCACCTCCACCTGGGCGGCGTGGCGGCACCAGGCGTAGGTGCGCCGCTCCTCGGGGGCGTACCCGTCCAGGAACGCGCGCATCTGCTCGTTCGCGTCCTCCGCGCGGAAGAGGGTGAGCGTGCCGTGGAAGCGCTCCGGCACGTAGTCGGCGAAGCTCCGGTCGCGGTCGCGGACCAGCCGGCACTGCTCGAGCAGTGCGTCGGCGTCGAACCCTTCGGGAACGGCGTCCTCCGCCTCCAGCGCGGCCATCGCCCGCCGCACCTGCTCGTCCACCTCCAGCCCCTCCAGCTCCTCGGCGCGAAGGGTGAAGGGGCGGCGGGCGCGGGCGGCGATGTCGCCGGCCAGGTTCATCACCAGGTCCGTGTCGCGGTCCCACGGCCAGGCGCGGTACAGCTCGGGCGACATCGCGTCCATGAACCCCACGAAGGCGGCCCGCTGGCCCGCGCGCTCCAACTGCACCGCCATCTCGAACACCACCAGCCCGCCGAACGACCACCCGAGCAGGTGGTAGGGCCCCTGGGGCTGGACGGCGCGCATGGCGGCCACGTGGTCCGCGGCGATCCGCGCCAGCGGGCGGGCCGCGTCCTCGCCCACGTCCCGGATGCCGTACGCCGGCTGGTCCGTGCCCAGGTAGCGGACCAGGTTCACGTAGCCCATCACGTTGCGGTCGGACGCGTGGACCATGAAGAGCGGGGGCAGCGGGCCCTGGGGCTGCAGCGCCACGACGGACGCGGGCGCGGCCGGCGCGCGCCGCTGCTCGGCGATCGCCGCCGCCATCTGCCGGACGGTGGCGCCCGAGAGCAGGGTGGACAGGGGAAGGTCGCACTCCAGCGCCCGGTTCACCCGCGTGAAGAGCCGCAGCGCCAGGAGCGAGTTGCCGCCCACCGCGAAGAAGCCCTGCGTGGCGGCGATCCCCTCCACCCCCAGCACCTGCTCCCAGAGCTGGATCAGGCGCACCTCCAGGTAGTCGCGCGGCAGGTCGGCCCGCCGGTGCCGGCCGGTGGCGCCGGGCGCGGGCAGGGCGGCGCGGTCCAGCTTGCCGTGCGTGGTCAGCGGCAGCCGCGCGAGCGGCACGAAGGCGGAGGGCACCATGTGCGCGGGGAGCGAGCCGCCGAGCGCGGCGCGGAGCGCCTCGGCGTCCGCGTCGCCCACCACGTAGGCCACCAGGCGCGGGTCGCCGGGGGGATCGCGGCGCACCAGCACGCGCGCCTCGCGTACCCCCGGGAGCGCGGCCAGCGCCGCCTCCACCTCGCCCGGCTCCACGCGGAAGCCGCGGATCTTCTCCTGGTGGTCCAGCCGGCCGATGAACTCCAGGTTGCCGTCGGGGAGCGGACGGACGCGGTCGCCCGTGCGGTAGGCGCGCGCGCCGGGAGCGGGAGAGAAGGGATCGGGCACGAAGCGCTCGGCGGTGAGCGCGGGGCGCCCCAGGTAGGCGCGCGCCACCCCCTCGCCGCCGATCGATAGCTCGCCGGGAACGCCGGCCGGCGCGGGGTGCAGGCAGGGGTCGAGCACGTACAGGCGCACGTTGCCGCAGGGCGTGCCGATGGGAAGGTTGGGCCAGCGCGCGCCATCGTCGCCCGCCTCCAGGCGCAGCGTGGCCGAGGTGCACGCCGTCTCGGTCAGCCCGAAGACGTGCACCAGCGGCACCCCCAGCCCTCTCCACTGGGCCAGCCGCTCGGGAAGGATGCGCTCGCCCCCCACCAGCACCTGCCGGAGAGAGGCGGGAAGGCGCCGGCCCTCCTCCACCAGGGCGTGCACCCACTCGTGCCAGTACGCGGTGGGAAGCTCCACCGTGGTCACGGCCTGCCGCTCCAGCACCTCCATCAGGGCGTCGGGCCAGAGCACGCCGCCCCGCGGGAAGACCACCGCCGCGCCCGCCACCCAGGCGGGGAAGATCTCCTCCACCACCACGTCGAAGCCGGGCGAGGCGAACTGGAGGAAGCGGTCGTCCGCTGCCAGCCCCAAGCGCGCCGCCATGTCGGTGGCGAAGCACACCAGAGCGCGGTGGTGCAGCGCCACGCCCTTGGGACGCCCGGTGGAGCCGGAGGTGTAGATGACGTAGGCCAGGTTCTCGGGCCCCGCGCCGCTCTCCGGCGCCTCTACCGGCGCCGCGGCGATCACCGGTGCATCGGCGTCCAGCCGCACCACGGCGACGCCGGGCACGACAGGAGTGCCGGCCGCCGCCGCGTGGGTGAGGAGCACGGCGGCGCCGCTGTCCTCCAGCATCCACGCCAGGCGCTCGGCGGGATAGGCGGGGTCCAGGGGCACGTAGGCGCCGCCTGCCTTGAGCGTGGCCAGGATGGCGACCGCCATGTCGGGACCGCGCTCCACGCAGATCGCCACGCGCGCCTCCGGGCGAACGCCCAGCCCGCGCAGGTGGTGCGCCAGCCGGTTTGCGGCCGCGTCCAGCTCGGCGAAGGTGAGGACCCCTTCCTCGTGCACCACCGCCGGGGCGTTGGGGGCGTGGGCCGCGCGGGCGGCGATCAGGTGGTGGATGCAGGCGTCGCGCGGGAACGGGCGCTCGGCCCGGCGCCACTCTTCCTCGTTCGCCCGCCGCTCGCCTTCGGAGGCCAGCGACAGGTCGGAAAGGCGCGGATCGCCGCGGTCCGCCATCTGCTCCAGCAGCCGGCCAAGGTGCTCCAGCACGCGGCCGGCCGTGTCGGCGTCCAGGCGGCCGGCGTCGTACGCCAGGTCCAGCGTCAGCCGCCTGCCCGGGACGACGGTCAGGCTGAGCGGGTAGTTGTCGCGGTCCAGCGCGCGCACCCGGGCGATGCGCACCCCCGCGCCGTTCACGGCGCCGGCGCCCACCGGGTGGTTCTGGAAGACGAAGAGGCTTTCGAAGAGCGGCGTCCCGGCCGGCACCTCGCTCCACCCCTGCACCTGCGCCAGCGACGCGTGCTCGAAGGCGCGGGCCCGGGCGTGCTCGCGCTGCACCTCGCCCAGCCAGTCCGCAAGGCGGGTCCCCGCCACCACGCGGACCCGCATGGGCAGGGTGTTGATGAACATCCCCACCATCTCCTCCACCCCATCCAGCCCGGCGGGGCGCCCCGAGACGGTGGTGCCGAACACCACGTCGTCCTCGCCCGAGTAGCGGGACAGGAGCAGGGCCCAGGCACCCAGGGCCACGGTGCCCGGCGTCACGCGAAGGCGGCGCGCCGCCGCCTCCAGCCGGCGGGAGAGCCCTTCGTCCAGCACCCGGCGCTCGGCCCCGGCCTCGCCGGCCCGCGCGCCGTCGTGGCGGTCCACCGCCAGCGGCGTGGGCGCGATGAAGCCGGCCAGGCGCTCGCGCCAGTGCTGCTCGGCGGCGGCCGTGTCCTGCCCCTCCAGCCATTCGACGAACGCGCGCCAGGGACGCACCGGGGCCAGCGTGGCCGAGCCCCCCGTGCTCCACGCGCGGTAGAGCGTGAAGACCTCCTCCACCACCAGCGCTGTGGACCAGCCGTCCAGCAGCAGGTGGTGGACGCTCCACAGGAACCAGTGCGCTTCGCCGCCCACGCGGAACAGGGCACACCGCATCAGCGGCGCACGATCGAGGACGAAGCCGCGGGCGCTGTCCTCGGCCAGGCGGCGCTCCAGCAGCGGTTCCTGCGCTTCGGCGGGAAGCGCGCTCCAGTCCTCCTCCGTCCAGGGCAGCGCCACGCCCCGCTCCACGTGCTGCATGGGGCGCGGCAGCCCCTCCCACTGGAAGGCGGTGCGCAGGGCCGGGTGGCGCTCGAACACCGCTTCCCAGGCGCGGCGGAAGGCCCCCGCGTCCAGGGCGCCCTCCAGCAGCAGCGCGGTCTGCACCTGGTACGCCTGCGCCCCGCCGCCCGACAGCGCGTGGAAGAGCAGGCCCTCCTGGAGCGGGGTCAGGGGATACGGATCACCTTCCGCCGCCGCGTCGGCGTCCGCCTGCGATGCGTGGTGCTCGTCCCCCGTGTCCGGCGCGGCGGCGGGCTCCAGCGCTGCGGCGAGCGCCGCCACCGTGGGGTGCTCGAAGATCCTGAGCGGGGTGATCTCCACGCCGGCGCGGCGGGCGGCGGTGGCCACGCGGATGGCGCGGATGCTGTCTCCCCCCAGCTCAAAGAAGTGCTCGTTCACGCCCACGCGCTCGCGGCCCAGCGCGGCGGCCCAGATCCCGGCCAGCACGCGCTCCGTCTCGGTGCGCGGGGCGACGTACGCGCCGGACGGCGATGGGGTGCCGGGCGCGGGGAGGGCGCGGCGCGTCACCGGGCCGTCGCGTCGCGGCGGCGCGGAGGGCAGGTCGAGGGAGCCGAGCGGGATGGCGGGGTCGGCCGCCACCTGTTCGAGCAGCTGCTCCAGGGCGTCCAGCCAGCCCCGCACGGTCGCGGCGTCGAAGAGGTCGGCGGCGTAGTCGCACAGCAGGCTCAGCTCGTCGCCCGCCTCCACCAGGTTCAGGTCTAGCTCCACGCGCGCACCCCCGCCCGAGCTCGTTTCGGCCTCTGCGCGCAGGGTGCCGAGGCGTGCGGAGGCGGGGCCGCGGTCCAGGTTCAGCAGCACGGCGAAGAGCGGCGGGCGCGACGGATCGAGCGCGGGTCGCAGCGACTGCACCAGCCGGGGGAAGGAGAAGTGCTGGTGCTGGAGCGCCGCTACCGCCGAGCGCCGCACCCGCCGCGCGTGCGCGGCGAAGGTGCCCGACGGGTCCACCCGCACGCGCAGCGGCAGGGTGTTCAGCGCGTTGCCCACCAGCTCCGCCGCCGCCCCACCCGCCGCCTGCCCCGCCGATGGGGTGCCGATCACCAGGTCGTCCTGGCCGGTCAGGCGCGAGAGCCAGAGCGCGACGGCGGAAAGCACGGTGTGGTACGGAGAAAGCCCGTGCGCACGCCCGGCCTCGGCCAGCCGCCGCCCCAGCCCGGCGCCCAGCGTCCGCCGGATGGAGGCGCCCCGATAGCTGCGCGCCGCGCCGCGCGGGCGGTCGGCCGGCAGGTCCAGCACCGGAATGCCGTCCGCGAACTGCGCGCGCCAGAACGCCTGCGCCTCCTCGTCGTTCTGCACCGACGCGACCTGCGCGTGTACCGCGGCCGCGTGGTCGGGCGCGCGCGGCAGGCTGGCCGGCCGGCCCTCCGTCTCGGCGGTGTAGAGCGCGTCCAGCTCCTTCCACAGCACCCCGGTGGACCACCCGTCCACCGCCGCGTGGTGCATGTCCCAGAGCAGCAGGTGCTCGTCACGCGCGATCGCGGCGAGCGCGAAGCGCACCAGCGGGCCGCGCGCCAGGTCGAACGGCCGCTGCGACCTCTCGCGCCTCCACGCTTCCACCTTCGCCTCCCGCTCGTCCGCCGGCACGCCGAGGAAGTCGGTTCGTGGGAGCTTGACCGGGAGGACCGGGTGCACGAGCTGCGCGTCGCCCTCGGGGACGAGGGTGATGCGCAGCGCGTCGCGGCGGTCCACCAGCGCCTGGAGCGCGCGGCGGAGCGCATCGGCGTCCAGCGCGCCGTGCAGGCGGACGGAGATGGACTCCACGTAGGCGCGGCTGGCGTCGTCGCCCATCTGCGACTCGATCCAGAGCTGCCGCTGCCCCTCGGTGAGCGGCAGGCGCCGGATGCCGTCTGCCGACCCACCGTTCGACGACGGGCCGGCCAGGGAGACCCCGTCCGAGGACACGCCGTTCGACGATCCGCCGTCTGAGGACGCGCCGTTCGACGCCGCGGCGGTGGCGAGGGCGACCGGCATCGCGTGGGCGGGGCGGGAACCGGGCGCGCCGGGAAGGAAGCCGCCGCTGCGCATGGCCACGGCCGAGGCGGCGACGGCCCGGAACACCGTCTCCAGGTCCTCGTCGGAGTGCGCGTCGGAAAGGAAGTGCGTCCCCGTTTCGGGGATGACGTGCAGGCCTTCGAGAATCAGGTGGTGGTTGAACAGGTCGGCGAACTTCACCTCGGGGCCGAAGAAGAAGCGGAAGCACGAGCTGGAGTGCGCCGCGGCCACCGGGTACCCGCCCGCGTCGAAGAAGGCGTTCATCCGCTCCACGAGCGCCGTGGTGCGCGCGTTCAGCCGGTCGTACATGGGCTGGCCGCGGCGCTCGATCTCCTCCATCACCGCCACCGTGACGGCCATGGAGAGCGGGTGCTTGAAGAAAGCCCCGGCGAAGAGGGTGCGCGTGGCGGCGGGGTACGAATCGTCGCCGTACTGCCAGGCGCCGCCGTCCAGCACGCTCATCGGCTCGCGCTTTCCCGCCACCACGCCCATGGGAAGCCCGCCCGCCACGATCTTGCCGTACGTGACCAGGTCTGCGTCGATGCCGAAGAAGGCCTGCGCGCCGCCCGACCCCATGCGGAACCCGGTGATCAGCTCGTCGAAGTGGAGCAGCACGCCGGCCTCGCGCGTCATGCGCCGCAGCTCGCGCAGGAAGGCGAAGGGGTGCACGTCGGGCCGGCGGCTCTGCACCGGCTCCACCATCACCAGCGCGATCTCGTGCAGGTGCTCGGCGAGGAGCTGGAGGGACGCGGGCTCGTCGTAGTCCAGCATCAGCACGTCGCCCAGCGGCAGGGGAGACACCCCCGGCGCCACCGGCCGCACCTCGCGCCGGCCGCCCGCGGTGAAGAGCCGTCCCAGCACCAGGTCGCTCCACCCGTGGTAGCTGCCGGCGAAGAGCGCCACCTTGGTGCGCCCGGTGTACGCCCGCGCCGCGCGCACCGCGCCCATCACCGCTTCCGTGCCCGAGTTGCAGAAGGCCGCGCGCTCGTTGCCGCCCAGCGCACACACCAGCTCAGCGGCGCGCCCGGCCTGCTCCGACTGCGGGCCCAGGCCGTAGCCGCGCTCGATCTGCTCGTGCAGCGCGCGGGTGACGAAGTCCGGCGCGTGGCCGAACAGGTTGCACCCGAACGACATCCCCGTGTCGATGTACGCGTTGCCGTCCACGTCCCACACGCGCGAGCCCGCCGCGCGCCGTCCCACGATGGGGTAGACGATCTCCTTCCAGGCGCGGCGGAAGCGGGCCGTCACCCGTGAGTCGGCCAGCGCCTCGTGGTAGCGCGCCTGGTGCGCCCTGGAGCCCTTCGTCCGCTCCACGTATCGCGCGGCGAAGTCGCCCAGGTACTCGCGCTGCTCCGCCGTCATGCCCCCCGTGTCGGTGTTCGCCGGCTGGTAGGGGACGAAGGTCTCGGGCTGGATGCGGGCCCGGGGCGAGCGCGGCACCACGTGGGGCACCTGGACCCGCGGCGCGGCATCGGGCGTGGCGGGCGCCGCGGCGGCCGGCGGTCCGTCCGGTTCCGGAGCCGGACGCGATCCCTCCAGTCGGGCGAGCCGGCCGGAGATCGCGTCCAGCTGGCGGGCGATCCGCTCCAGCGCGCCCTCCGCGGCGGGCGCCGCCGCCTCCGCTGGTGGGGTCGCCGGATGGTGGACCGCCGGCGCCGGCGCGGCGGGGTCGTGCACGGTCGCATCGGCTGGGAGCACGCGGTCGATGTGCCCGGCCAGGGCGTCGAGCGTGCCCATCTCCTCCAGCACCTCAATGAGCGCCAGGCGCACGCCCATCCGCTTCTCGATGGCGTTGATGGCCTGCAGCAGCAGGAGCGAGTCGAACCCCGCCTGGAAGAGGTCGACGCGGGCGTCCACGCGGGCCGCGTCGATCCCCGTCAGCTCGGCCGCGATCTGCCGGAGCTGCCCCAGCACGGCGTCGCGGCGCGAGGCCGCGGGCGCGTCCACTCGATCCGTGATGCGGACGGCGGGTGTCGCCGGTGGCGCGAGGCGGCCGGCGCGGACCTCGGCCTCCGGCGCGGGGAGGGCCGGCGCGGCCGCGGGCGCATCGATCCAGTAGCGCTTCCTCTCGAACGGGTAGCCGGGCAGTGGAATGCGGTGCCGGCGCTCGCCGCGGCTGAAGGCGCTCCAGTCCACCTCCACCCCGGCGGCCCAAAGCCCGCCCAGGCCCTCCAGCAGGAAGGCGAGGTCGTCCACGCGGTGGTGCGGGTGACGGAGCGAGCTGACCACGGCCTGATCGTCGCCCCCGGCGGCGGGGTGCTGGAGCGCCCAGGCACCCAGCGTCTGTCCGGGGCCCACCTCCAGCAGCGCCCATCCCGGCTCGCGGCGCAGCGTGGCCACGCCGTCGGCGAAGCGCACCGTGCGGCACAGGTGGCGCGCCCAGTAGGCGGGCGAGCGTGCCTCGTCGTCGGTGATCCAGGTGCCGGTGACGGAGGAGACGAACGGCACCCGCGGCGCGCGCAGCTCGAAGCCGGCCGCCAGCCGCTCCAGCTCGGCCGCGACGGGCTCCATGGCCCGCGAGTGGAAGGCGTGCCCGGCCACCAGGCGCCGGCTCGCGATCCCCCGCTCCGCAAGCCGCGCTTCGAACGCATCGACGTCCGCCGCGGGGCCGCTCGCCACGCAGCTCTCGGACGTGTTCACGGCGGCGACGTCCAGCTCCGGCGGAAGGATCTCGCGCAGCGCGGCCTCGCCCAGCGGCACGGCGAGCATCGCCCCGGCGGGGAGCGCGGCGATGCGCTCGGCGCGGAGGGCGACCAGGCACAACGCGTCCTCCAGCCGCAGCACGCCGGCCACGCAGGCCGCCACGTACTCGCCCAGCGAGTGGCCCAGCAGCGCCCGCGGCTTCACCCCCCAGCTCGCCCACAGCACGGCCAGCGCGTACTCCACCACGAACACCGCCGGCTGGGCCACGCGCGTGTCGGCGAGCGGATCGGCCGTCCCGCTGCCCCGCCCCAGCAGCGCCCGCAGGTCCCATCCCGCCCCACCTTCCTTCCCTTCCGTCGACGTGGGATACAGCAGGTCGCGCAGGTCGACGCCCATGACCGGGCGCAGGCGCTCGCAGCACTCGTCCACGGCGGCGCGGAAGACGGGCTCGGCGTCGTACACCCCGCGCGCCATCCCCACGTGGTGCATCCCCACGCCCGGGAAGAGGAAGGCGACGGCGCGGGCGGTGCGCTGCAGGGGGCGGCTGCCGCGCGCGGCAGCCTCGCGCAGCCGCGCCGCGCCCTCGCCCGCGTCGGCGCAGACCACGGCCAGGCGGTGCTCCAGCTCGCGCCGGCCGGTCTGCAGCGTGTACGCGGCGTCGGCCAGCTGCGGCGCCTCGGCCTCCAGGTGCACGGCCAGCCGCTCGGCCGAGGCCGCGAGCGCCGTGTCCGTGCGGGCGGAGAGCACCAGGAGCTGACGGGAGCGCGAGGGGCCCGCCGGAGCGCGGAGCAGCGCCTCCTCCAGCACCACGTGCGCGTTCGTGCCCCCGATGCCGAACGAGGAGACGCCCGCGCGCCGCGGCGCTCCGTTGCGCGTCCAGGGACGAAGCGCGGTGTTCACTTCCACGCGCCCGCCCAGCGCGGCCAGGCCGGGGTGCGGCGTCTGGCAGTGGAGCGAGGGCGGGATCTCGCCGTGCTCCAGCGCGAGCACGGTCTTGACGAGGCCGGCGATTCCCGCGGCCGCGTCCAGGTGTCCCACGTTGGGCTTCACCGAGCCGATGGCGCAGGGGTGCGCGCCCGCGTCCTTGCGCGAGAGCGCCTGGCCGATGGCCTGGAGCTCGATGGCGTCGCCCAGCGGGGTGCCGGTCCCGTGCGTCTCCAGGTACTCCGCGGCCGCCGGGTCGAGCCCCGCCACCGTCCACGCCTCGGCGATCACCTGCGCCTGCCCGGCGGCGCTGGGGGCCGTGTATCCCACCTTCTGCGCGCCGTCGTTGTTGATCGCGCTGCCCCGGATCACCGCGTGCACGGTGTCGCCGTCGCGCAGCGCGTCGTCCAGGCGCCTGAGCGCCACCATCCCGGCGCCGTTTCCACGCACGGTGCCCTGCGCCCGCGCGTCGAAGGCGCGGCAGCGCCCGTCTGGCGAGCCGATGCCGTCCGGGGTGTACGGGTAGCCGCGGCGCAGCGGGAGCGAGATGGACACGCCGCCGGCCAGTGCCAGGTCGCACTCTCCGGCCAGCAGGCTCTGGCAGGCCAGGTGCACCGCCACCAGCGAGGTGGAGCAGGCGGTCTGCACGGCCAGGCTGGGCCCGCGCAGGTTCAGCCGGTAGCTGATCCCCGCCGCCAGGTGGTCCTTGTCGTTGGCGAGGACCGCGCGCAGGGTGCCCACGGCCCGCACCAGCTCCGGCCGCGCGGTGACGTGGCGCAGGTAGTCGTTGCCCCCCGACCCCGCGAACACGCCCACGGGGAAGTCGAGGCGCGCGGGGTCGTAGCCGGCATGCTCCAGCGCCGTCCACGCGCACTCCAGCATCACCCGGTGCTGGGGGTTCAGGATCTCCGCGTCGCGCGGGGTGAGCCCGAAGAGCGCCGCGTCCAGCTCGTCCGCGCCGGCGAGCTCGCCGAGCGCGGGGACGAAGTCGGGGTCGTCGAGCCACGCGGGGTCGGTGCCCGCGGCGTGCAGCTCGGCGCGCGTGAAGCGGGCGATGGACTCCACCCCGCTCCGCAGGTTGCGCCAGAAGGCCCGCACGCCGTCCGCGCCGGGAACGCGCACGGCCATGCCCACCACGGCGATCTCGTAGCCCGTCGCGGCGGCCGGTCCTGGAACGGGTTCTGGCATGTCCCGCATCCTTGGCTCCCAGGGTTCGGGTGGTGAGTGCCTGCCTGCCGCTGCCACGTCCCGGCTGCCGAATCCCTGCCGGAGCGGAGAAGCCGAGATCCCCGCGCCGACGCCGTCGTCCGACGCTTGCGTTTCGGCGCCATCTGCCCGCCCTGTCTCGGCGCGACCGGCCGGCGCCGTCGAGACGCGGCGGCTCACATCAACGCCGCTTGCGTCCCCCCAGCCGCGCGAGCCCCGCCTGCCGCTCGGTGCCGCGCTCCACGCCCAGCTCCGCGCCCGCCGGGGCGTCCGCGCCCTGGAGCCGCGCGGCGATGGCGCGCACGGTCGGGTACTGGAAGAGCTCCACCAGGCTCAGCCCGCTCCCCAGGTCGCGCGCCAGGCGGGTCTGCATCCGCGCCATCAGCAGCGAATGGCCGCCCAGGTCGAAGAAGCTCTCCTCCACGCCCACGGCCGGAAGCTCCAGCAGCTCGCTCCAGAGGGCCGCCACGCGCGACTCCATCTCCGTCTCGGGCTCCAGGCGGTGGGCCGGTGCCGCCTCCGCCGGCGGGGGGAGCGCGCCGCGGTCCACCTTTCCGTTCGGGGTAAGGGGGAGCCGGTCGACCGCGACGAAGGCGGCGGGGATCATGTACTCGGGCAGCCGCTCGCGCAGGTGCGCCCGGAGCGCCTCGGCCGGCACGCCGCCGGTGGCGTAGGCCACGATGCGGCGCCCTCCGCCCGCCTCGTCGCGGACCACCGCCACCGCGTCGCGCACCCGCGGGTGGGCACGCAGAGCCGTCTCGATCTCGCCCAGCTCGATGCGGAAGCCGCGCACCTTCACCTGGAAGTCGGTGCGTCCCAGGTACTCCAGCTCGCCGTCGGCCGTCCACCGCGCGCGGTCCATCGTGCGGTACATGCGCGACCCCGCGAGGCCGAACGGATCGGGGAGGAAGCGCTCGGCGGTGAGGTCGGGCCGCGCCGCGTACCCGCGCGCCAGGCCCACCCCGCCCAGGTACAGCTCGCCCGGCACGCCGGCCGGGACGGGGGCCAGCGCCGCATCCAGCACGTAGGCGCGCCCGCCGGGAAGCGGCCGGCCGATCCGCACGCGCGCGGCGGCGGGCTCCACACGGCTGGCGGTGGAGTAGGTGGTGTCCTCGGTGGGGCCGTAGAGATTCCTCACGCGCAGAGCGGTGCCGCGCGCGTGGAGCCCCCGCGCCAGGTCGGCGGGAAGGGCCTCGCCGGCCAGGTTCAGCGTGCGCAATGCGGCGGGGATGCCGTCCGAGCGCAGCAGCTCGGCGGCGGCCGAGGGCACCATGAAGGCGGAGCGGACGGGAGCTTCCGCGGCGGCCCGCGGCAGCTCCAGCGCGTTCTCCACCAGCACGAGCGTGCCGCCCCAGCACAGGGTGCCGAAGATCTCGGCGACCGACACGTCGAAGCTCACGGAGGTCGATGCCAGCACCCCCGCGCGCTCGTCGTCGCTCATCTCCTCGCGCAGCCAGCGGAGCCGGGCCACCGTGGCGGCGTGGCGGATCATCACCCCCTTCGGCCGCCCGGTGGAGCCGGAGGTGAAGATCACGTGCGACAGGTTCTCGGGCGCCGCGCCGTCCTCCGGCGCGCCCTCGGGGAGCGGCGCCAGCTCGCCGGCGAGGGCGTCGACGCACACCGGCTCCGTGCCGCCGGGGAGGCGGGGGGCGAGCACGGTGGAGGTCAGCACCAGGCGGACGCCGGCGTCCTGCGCCATCCACTCCAGCCGCTCGCGGGGATACGCCGGGTCGAGGGGGACGTACGCGCCCCCCGCCTTCAGCACCGCGAGCAGGGCCGCGATCAGGTCGGGATTGCGCTCCAGGCACACACCCACGCAGGTCTCGGCGCCCACGCCGAGCGCGCGCAGGTGGTGCGCCAGGCGGTTTGCGCGCGCATCGAGCTCCGCGTAGCTCACCCGCTGGCCGTGGAAGAGGACTGCGGCCGCGTGGGGCGTGCGTGCCGCCTGCGCCCCGAAGAGGTGGTGGACGCACGCGTCGACCGCCGGTGCCGCGGGCGGGTTCCACTCCTCCAGCACCCGGCGGCGCTCGGCGGGGTCCATCAGCTCCAGCCGCGAGAGCGGGACGTCCGGGTTCCCGGCCACCTGCTCCAGCACCCGCCGCAGGTGGCCGGCCATGCGGAGGATCGTGCTCCGCTCGAAGAGGTCGGTGGCGTACTCCAGCGCCAGCTCGAACCGGTCCGGCCCCAGCGCGAAGGTGGCCGAGAGGTCGAACTTGGTGACGGGCAGGTCGACCTCCAGCGTCTCCGTCGCGAGCCCCGGCAGCGAGGGCTCCTTTCCGCCCTGGCTCACGCGGAAGGCGACCTGGAAGAGGGGGGCGTGGCCCAGGCTGCGCTCCGGCTGCACCGCCTCGACCACCTTCTCGAAGGGGATCTCCTGGTGCTCGAACGCCGCGAGCGTGGACGCGCGGACCCGGCGCAGCGCCTCGCGGAACGGCGGGTCGCCGGCAAGGTCGCCGCGCAGCACCACGGTGTTGACGAAGAAGCCGGCCAGCGCCTCCAGCTCCTTCCGCGTGCGCCCCGCCACGAGCGTGCCGACCAGCACGTCCGTGGTGCCGGCGTACCGGGCCAGGAGCAGCTCGAAGGCCGCCAGCAGCACCATGAACGCCGAGGCACGCTCGCCTCGTCCCACCTCGCGCAGCCGCCGGAGGAGCGCGGGCGGCAGCGGGATGCGCTCGGTCGCGCCGCGGAAGCTCTGCACCGCCGGGCGCGGATGGTCGGTGGGAAGCTCCAGCAGCGCCGGCGCCCCGGCCAGCCGCGCCCGCCAGAACGCCAGCTCCCGCTCCAGCAACGCCCCGCTCAGCCGGTCGCGCTGCCAGGCCGCGTGGTCGGCGTACCGCACGGCGAGCGGGGGAAGCGCGGGCGCGCGGCCTTCGCGAAACGCGCCGTACAGCTCGGCCAGATCCGCGCGCATCACGCGCAGGCTCCACCCGTCGGTGACGGCGTGGTGCATGCAGACGAGCAGCACGTGGTCGCGGGCGTCCACCCGCAGCAGCCGGGCGCGCAGGAGCGGCCCCGCCGCCAGATCGAACGGGCGCTGCGCCTCGGCGGCCATCCGGCGGCCGAGCTCCGCCTCGCGCGCGGCCCAATCGCCGCCCGCGACCTCTTCCGCGGCCAGCGTGAGCCCGGCGAACGGCGCCACCACCTGCGCCGGCGCGCCGCCCACCTCGGGGAGGGCCGTCCGGAGCGCGGCGTGGCGGAGCACCAGCTCGCTCAGTGCACGCTCCAGCGCCGGAGCGTCCAGCTCGCCGCGAAGCCGCAGCGCCCAGGGCACGTTGTAGAAGGCACTCCCGGGCTGCAGGCGCTCCAGGAACCAGAGGCGCTCCTGCGCGAACGAGAGCGGGAAGGGTCCTCCCCCGGCACCCCCGGCCTCGTCGTGGCGAGCCTCCGCCGCCGGCCCGCGCCGCGCGTCCACGCGCTCCGCCAGCGCGGCCACCGTTGGGTGGTCGAACAGGTCGCGCAGCGGCAGCTCCACCCCCATCTCGTCCAGCACCCGCGACATCACCCGCGCGCCCAGCAGCGAGTGCCCGCCCAGCGCGAAGAAGTCGTCGTGCACGCCCACGCGCTCCATCTCCAGCAGCCCGGCCCAGATCCCCGCCAGCTGCGCCTCGGTCGCGCTGAGCGGCGGCTGGTAGCCATCACCCTCGTCCGGTGGAGGAGGAACGAGCGCGCCCCGGTCCACCTTCCCGTCGCGGTTCCGCGGGAGCGCGTCCACGCGCACGAACGCGCCCGGCAGCATGTGCTCGGGCAGCGTCCTGCGCAACGCGGCGCGCACCCCCTCCACCCCGCCGCCGCCCACCAGGTACGCCACCAGCCGCGTGCCGCCGGGGCCCTCGCCCGGCACCACCACGCAGTCGCGCACGCCGGCCACGCGGCGCAGCGCCGCCTCCACCTCGCCCGGCTCTACCCGGAAGCCGCCGGCCACCTTCACCTGCTCGTCCAGCCGCCCGCGGTACCGGAGCGTGCCGCCCACCCAGCATACGCGGTCGCCCGTGCGGTACATCCGCGCCCCAGGCACGCCGGCGAAGGGGTCGGGAACGAAGCGCGCCGCGGTGAGAGCCGCGTTGCCCGGGTAGCCCCGTGCCAGGCCGCGCCCGCCCAGGTACAGCTCCCCGGGCACGCCGGGCGACAGCAGCCCCTGCGCTTCGTCGAGCACGTACGCCCGCGTGCCGGCGACGGGCCGGCCGATGGTCTCGACTCCGCCCGCGGCCCGGTCCGCCCACGTGCCGTACGTGGGGGCCTCGGAGGACCCGTAGAGGTCGAGCACGCGCGCCACGCCGCGGGCGTGCAGCGCGTCCACCAGCTCTGCCCGCAGTGCCTCGCCGCTCAGGTTCACCGTCGTCACCCCCACGGGGATCTCGCCGCCCTCCAGCAGCGCGGCCGCGGCGGACGGCAGGGTGCTCACCGTCCGCACCCGGTCCGCCGCGGCAAGGCGCGGCAGCTCCAGAACGTCGCGGGCCAGGATCACGCACCCGCCAGCCGTGAGCGGCACGAAGAGCTCGGCGACCGAGACGTGGGAGCAGATGGAGGTGGATGCCAGCGAGCCCGCCAGCTCGGCGGCGGACCAGACGCCGGCTCCCCACGCCAGCAGCGCCACCGCGCTCGCGTGCTCCACGCCCACGCCCCTGGGCGCGCCGCCGGTGCCGCCGGAGGTGTGGACCAAGTACGCCAGGTTGCGCGGCGTCACGGCCACGACCGGGTCGTCGTCGGCTGCGGCGGCGACCCGGGCGCGGTCGGCGCCGTCCACGCACACCACCGCCGCGTCCGGCGCCGACACGAGCCCGCGCAGCGTCTGCTGCGTCACCAGCAGCCGCGCGCCGGCGCCACGGAGCATGGCCACCAGCCGCTCCGGGGGGGATGAAGGGTCCAGCGCCACGTACGCGCCCCCCGCCTTGAGCACGGCGAGGAGCGCGGCCACCAGCTCCGGCCCCCGCTCCAGGCAGACGCCCACGCGCGCCTCCGGCCCCACGCCGCGCGCCGCCAGGTGGTGCGCCAGGCGGTTGGCGCGCCGGTTCAGCTCGGCATACGTGACCGCCTCGCGCTCCCAGAGCAGCGCTTCCGCGTTCGGCGTGCGGGCGGCCTGCGCCTCGAACAAGTGGTGGATGCACGCCCCGGCCGGCACCGGCACGTCCACGTCCGCGGCCAGGTCGAGAACCGCGCGCCGCTCGTCGTCGCCGAGCAGATCCACCCGCGAGACACGGACGTCCGACTCGGCCACGCACTGCTCCACCACCCGCGCCAGGTGGTCCATCATCCGGCGCACCGTCGCGGGCTCGAAGAGGTCGGTGGCGTAGGCGGCGTACCCCCGCACGTCCTCGCCGTGCTCCGCGAGCGCAACCTCCAGGTCCCAGCGGGCGGTGGGGCGGTCCACCTCCATCCACTCCGCCCGCACCCCCTCCAGCACCGGCGGGGCGGCCGCGCCCTCCGCCAGCGCGAAGCTCACCTGAAAGAGGGGAGCGTGATCCGGGCCCCGGGCGGGCTGCACCGCCTCCACCACCTTCTCGAAGGGCGTGTCCTGGTGCTCCCAGGCGCCCACCAGGGTCTCGCGCGTGCGGCGCAGCACCTCGCGGAAGCCGGGGTCGCCCGAAAGGTCGGCGCGCAGCGGCAGCGTGTTGGCGAAGAAGCCGACCAGCCCCTCCGTATCCGCCTGCGTCCGCCCGGCGACGGGTGTGCCGAGCACCAGGTCGGCGGTGCCGGCGTAGCGGGAAAGGAGCACCTGGAAGGCGGCGAGCAGCACCTGGAAGAGGGTCGTGCCCTCGGCGCGGGCCAGGGCGCGCGCCGCCCGGACGGCGCGGGCGGAAAGCACCACGGGCTCCCGCGCGCCGCGGAAGCTCTGCACCGCCGGGCGCGGGTGGTCGGCGGGAAGCTCCAGCAGCGGCGGGGCGGCGGCCAGCCGCTCGCGCCACCAAGCCAGGTCCCGCGCGAGCACCGCGCCGCCCAGCCGCTCCCGCTCGCGGGCCGCGTGCTCGCCGTACTGCAGCGGAAGCGGGGGAAGAGGCGAGGGCTGGCCGGCGCAGAACGCGGCGTAGAGTGTCCCCAACTCGCGGAACAGCACCTCCAGGCTCCACCCGTCGCTCACCGCGTGGTGCATCGTGAGCAGCATCACGTGCTCGTCGCCGCCCAGCCGCAGCAGCGCCGCCCGGAAGAGCGGGCCCTCCGCCAGGTCGAAGGGGCGCACCGCGTGCTCACCGGCGCGGCGCAGCGCCTCCTCTTCGCGCGTGGCCGCGGGAAGCGCCGACAGGTCGCCGACGGGGAGCGTGAACCCCGCGAAGGGCGCCGCTACCTGCACGATGCCGTCCTTCTCCTCGCGCAGCGTGGCCCGCAGGGGGGCGTGGCGGCGCACCACCTCGCCCAGCGCGCGCTCCAGGGCCGGCGCGTCCAGCGGCCCCGCCAGACGAAGAGCACGGGAGATGTTGTACACGGAGCCGCCGGGGCTCAGCCGGTCCATAAACCAGAGGCGCTCCTGCGCGAAGGATGCGGGGTAGCGCAGCGGGCCTTCCGCGCGGCCGCCCGGCTCCACCGCCACCGCTGCGGCATCCCCGGCGCGCTGGTCCTCCACCCGGCGCGCCAGCTCGGCCACGGTGGGCGCGTCGAAGAGCGCCCGCAGCGGCAGCTCCACCCCGAACGCCTCGCGCACCCGCGACACCATCCGCATCCCCAGCAGCGAGTTCCCCCCCAAGGCGAAGAACGAGTCGTCCGTCCCCACCCGCTGCACGCCCAGCAGCGCGGCCCATATCTCGGCCACCCGGGCCTCGGCCGGCGTCAGGGGCGCCACGTGCTCCGCGTCGCCGGGCGCCGCCTGGGGAGCCGGAAGCGCGGCGCGGTCCAGCTTGCCGTTCGCGTTCAGCGGCAGCGCGTCCACACGGACGAGCGCGGACGGCAGCATGTGCTCGGGAAGCAGGCGCGCCAGGTGCGCGCGGATCTCGTCCGTGCCGGCCTGGCCCGCGACCCAGGCCACCAGCCGCTTCTCGCCCGGGCGGTCCTCGCGGGCGGCCACGGCGCAGTCGCGCACGCCCGGCACGCTCCGCAGCACGGCCTCCACCTCGCCCGGCTCCACCCGGAAGCCGCGGATCTTCACCTGCGCGTCCAGCCGCCCCAGGTACTCCACCGTCCCGTCGGCGCGCGCGCGCACCCGGTCGCCGGTGCGGTACAGGCGCGCGCCGGGCTCGGACGCGAACGGGTCGGGCACGAAGCGCTCGGCGGTCGACGCGGGCCGGTCCAGGTAACCCCGCGCCACCCCCTGTCCACCGGCGAACAGCTCCCCCTCGGTGCCGGCGGGGACAGGGCGGAGCGCCGCGTCCAGCACGTGCACGCGGGTGCCGCCGATCGGCCGCCCCACGGGCACGGGACCACCCCTCCACTCCTCGCCGACCGGGTAACAGCAGGTGAAGGTGGTGTTCTCGGTGGGCCCGTAGCCGTTGACCAGGCGCAGCGTGGGAAAGCGCTCGCGCACCCGGCGCACCTGGCCCTCGGGAAGCACGTCGCCACCGGCCAGGAGTTGGCGCAGCCCACCCAGCTCCTCCAGGCGCTCGTCCACCATCGCCCGGAAGAGGCCGGCGGTGAGCCACAGCGTGGTCACGCGGTGGCGGGCCAGCGCGCGCCCCAGCTCCACCAGCCCGAAGGGGTGCGGCGGCGCCAGCGCCAGCCGGCCGCCGTTCAGCAGCGCGCCCCAGATCTCGAACGTCGAGGCGTCGAACCACGCCGGCGCCGCTTGCAGGATCACCTCGTCCGGCCCCAGCGCGGCGTACGTGGCGCCGCGGACCAGCCGCACCACGCCCCGGTGCTCCACCGCAACGCCCTTCGGCGTGCCGGTGCTTCCCGACGTGAACATCACGTACGCCAGCGTCCCCGGCCCGGCCGCCGCGGCGGGGTTCGCCGTATTGCGGGCGGCGAGGACTTCCGCGTCGGCCCCGTCCACGCTCACCACGCGCACCGCGGGCAGCGTGAGCAGCCGCGGGCGCACTGCCTCGTGCGTCAGCAGCACGCGCGCGTCCGCGTCGCCGAGCATGGCGCCCAGGCGGGCGGCGGGATAGGCGGGGTCGAGCGGCAGGTATGCACCACCCGCCTTCAGCACGGCCAGGATCGCCGCGATCAGCTCCGGCCCGCGCTCCGTGCACACCGCCACCCGGGTCTCCAGCCCCACGCCCAGCGCGGCGAGGTGGTGTGCCAGGCGGTTCGCCCGCGCGTTCAGCTCGGCGTAGGTGAGCGTGCCGCCCTCCCACGCCAGCGCGCCGGCGTCGGGCGTGCGGGCCGCCTGTGCCTCGAAGAGCCGGTGGATGGTGTCACCGGGAAGGATGCTGCCGGCTCCGTCGGCGCCAGTTGGGTGCGGAAGCTTCACACGGGCGGTGGACGTGCCGCCCAGGAGCGTGAGATGCGCCTGCATCAGCGCGGCATCCGCCCGCATCGCCTCGGCCTGCGCCCGCATGACGGCGGCATGCTCGCGCAGCACGTCGAGCTGGCGGACGATCACCTCGCGTACGGCCGCGTCGTCCCGATCGCCTGCTGCGCCGGCGGGGGCGGCGAAGGACAGGAGCCCGGCCCGTGCCTCCGTTGCCCCGGCCGACGACGGTGCCGTCGCGGGCGGAGGCGTTTCGGTTTCGATCGGGGACGACGCCTCCGCGGGCGGGGACGATGCCGTTTCGGAGAGAGACGATGCCATGCCGGCCGGAGCGCCGGTCGACGGATGGAGCCGCAGGGCGGGAACGGCTCGGCGGCGTTCGCTCGGACCGGCGGCGGGAAGGCGGGAGACGGGCGTCTCCGCGTTGGACGCCGCGGCCTCCAGCAGGGCGCGGTACTGGGCGACCATGGTGTCCATGGTCGCCGCGTCGAACAGGTCGCCGTTGTACTCCCAGACGAGCGTGATCCCGTCGTCCCCGTTCGCGCCGCCCTGGCCCACCCGCTGCTCGGCGCGGGGAATGGCGATCACGTTCAGGTCGAACTTCGCGGAGCCGTTGCTGATCCCCGGCTGCACCTCCACCTCCAATCCCGGCAGCCGAAGCTCGGGGATGGGGGCGTCGTGGAACGAGAACATCACCTGGAAGAGGGGGTTCCAGGCCAGCGACCGCTCCGGCCGCAACGCCTCGACGACCACGTCGAAGGGGAGCTCCTGGCGGTCGCCCGCCTCCACCAGTGCGGCATGCACGCGGCGCGCGAGCGCGGCGAACGGCGGGTCGTCGTCCAGGCTCGTGCGCACCACCAGGTTGTTCACGAACATCCCCATCAGCGCCTGCGTCTCGGCCAGGCGCCGGTTCGCGATCCCCGTCCCCACCTTCAGGTCCGTCTGCCCTGACCAGCGCGAGAGCAGCACGTCGAAGGCGGCCATCATGGTGGCGAAGAGCGTCACCCCGGTGCGCCGGCTGGCGGCCCGCAGCCGTCCGTACAGCTCCGCCGACAGCTCGTACCGCGGCGCCGCGCCCCGGAAGCGCTGCTCCGGCGGGCGCGGGCGGTCGAACGCCAGTTCCAGCACGGGGGGGCTCCCCGCCAACCGCTCCCGCCAGAACTCCAGCTGTGCGCGCGCCTCGTCGCCCCCGAGCCAGCGCCGCTGGAACGCCGCGTAGTCGGCGAACTGCACCGGCAGCTCCGGCAGGGGCGAGGGCCGTCCCCCGGCGAAGGCGCCGTAGAGGGCCAGCAGCTCGCGCAGGAAGACGTGGAAGGACCACCCGTCGTGCACGATGTGGTGCTCCACGTGCAGCAGCAGGTGCTCATCCGGCGCGCGGCGCACCAGCAGCCAGCGCACCAGCGGCAGCCGTACCAGGTCGAAGAGCCGCGCCAGCTCGGCGGCCACGACGCGCCGCTCCTCGTCCTCCCGCTCTCCGGGGGAAAACGCGGAAAGGTCGACGAGCGGCAGCTCCACCTGAAAGGGGGGATGGACGTGCTGGTACGGCTCCCCCTCCGCCTCGGGGAAGGTCGTCCGGAAGATCTCGTGGCGGCGGACGATCTCGGTGAGCGCGCCGCGCAGGGCGGCGCAGTCGAGCACGCCGCGGAAGGTGATGGCCGCCTGGAAGTTGTACGAGCGGTTCTCGGGGGCGAGCTGCACCAGGAACCAGATGCGCTCCTGCCCCAGCGCCAGCGGGAGCCGTCCGTCGCGCGGCGCGGGCACCAGCGCCTGCGCACGCCGCGGGGCCCGCTCCACCGCCGCGGCCAGTGCCTCCACCGTGGCCGCGCCGAAGAGCGTGCCCAGCGGCAGCTCCACGTCCAGCCCGGACCGCAGCCGCGCCCCCACCTGCGTCACCGCCAGCGAGTGCGCGCCCAGCTCGAACACGTCGTCCAGCACACCCACCTCGCGCACGCCGAGCACCTCCGCCCAGGCCGCCGCCACCCGCGCCTCCGTCTCGTTGCGCGGGGCCACGAAGGGCGTCTCCATCTCCTCCGGCCGCTCCGGCGGCGCGGGCAGGGCGCGGCGATCCACCTTGCCGCTGGGCGAGAGCGGAAGCCGGGCGAGCGGCACGAACACCGCCGGCACCATGTGCTCCGGCAGCCGTTCCCGGGCCAGGCGCCGCAGGTCGCGCACGAGCGCCGCGGCGGAGCGCCACTGCCCGGTACCCTCCTCCCCCGTCCCGGCTTCGGGAGATTCGGCTGCGCGGCTCCCCGGCCGCACCGCGTAGACGTCGTACAGGCCGGTGCCCGCCAGCGCGGGGTCCTCGTCCACCCGCACCTCGAAGCCCTGCTCCTCCAGGAGAGTACGCACCCGGCCCAGGCGCTCCTCGTCGTGCACCTCCATCGCCACCTGGCGGATCTTGGGCCAGTCCGCCGCCTCGATCCCGGCCAGCACCTCCAGCTCGCTCTTCTCCACGTCGACCTTCAGCAGGTCGATCCGCTCCACCCCCTCGTCACGCATGACCTCGGACACGGTGCGCACCCGGCAGGCGACCGGGCGCGCGGCCAGCCGCTCCTCCACCAGCGCGTCCAGCGCGCCCCCCGCCTCGGCGCCGGCGCCCGCGAACGCCCGCATGACCGCGCGCTCGTGCTCGTGGTCGGCGAAGCGTCCCGAGAGGATGGAAGCCTGGGGATAGAAGGTGAGCTCGGCCTCGCCCTCCGCCTCGCCCAGCGCGCACTCCAGCACGCGCACGTCCGCGCCGTGCACCCGGGCGTTCAGCCGCAGCACCTCGCACACCTCGGGGATGGGCTCGAAGGCGTAGACCCGGCTCCCCGGCCGCAGCCACGACACCCGCAACGCGAACAGGCCCACGTTGGCGCCCACGTCGAACACGCACGCGTCGTCCGGCAGGCCCACGCCCTGCCGCAGGTACGCCCCACGGCGGACGATCTCGTCGTACAGGAACGCGGTTTCGTGGCGGTTGATCGACACCACGCGCGTGCCGTCCGGCAGCGTGTCCAGGCGGCGCCCGGCGAGCGCCCCGGCCTCCTCCAGCTCCAGCAGGCGCCGCGGCCCCTGTGCCCGCTCGGCGTGGGGCACCACGTACGCGGCCAGGCGGCGGTCGCCGGGCGCGTGCTCGTAGTCGGCCACCACCACGTCCTGCACGCCCGGGTGCTCGCCCAGCACGGCCTGGATCTCGCCCGGCTCGATGCGGAAGCCGCGGATCTTCACCTGGTCGTCCAGCCGCCCCAGGTACTCCAGCGCGCCGTCCGCCCGCCGCCGCGCCCGGTCGCCCGTGCGGTACAGCCGTGCCCCGCCGTCGGCAGCGAGCGGATCGGGCACGAACCGCTCGGCCGTGAGCCCGGGCCGGCCGTGGTATCCCCGCGCCACCTGCACCCCCCCGATGAACAGCTCTCCCGGCTCGCCGCCCACCACCGGCCTCATCTCCCCGTCCAGCACGTACAGCGTCGTATTCCAGACGGGCCCGCCGATGGGCACCACGCCCGCGGGGTCGCCGCGCTCGCACGCCCAGTGGCTCACGTCCACCGCCGCCTCGGTGGGGCCGTACAGGTTGTGCAGCGAGGTGGGCTCCGGGAAGCGCGCGTGGAAGCGCCGAACGAGCTCGGCCGGAAGCGCCTCGCCACTGCAGATCACCCGTTGGATGGACGAGCAGCGCGCCGCGTCCGCCGTCTCCACGAACTGCCCCAGCATGGACGGAACGAAGTGCAGCGTGGTCACCCCGTGGCGCTCGATCACCTCCTGCAGGTAATCGGGGTCTCGATGCCCGCCCGGACGCGCCATCACCAGTCGCGCCCCCTGCTGCAGCGGCCAGAACAGCTCCCAGACCGACACGTCGAACGAGAACGGCGTCTTCTGCAGTACCACGTCGCCCGCCGCGATCCCGTACTCCGCCTGCATCCAGCGCAGGCGGTTGACCACGCCGCGGTGCGCGTTCATCACGCCCTTGGGCCGTCCGGTGGAGCCGGAGGTGTAGATGACGTACCCCAGGTTGTCGGCGCCCACGCCGCTCTCGGGGTTCTCCCCGCTCTCCCCGACAAGCGCCGGCCACGCGTCGTCCAGGCTCACGACGCGGACGCCCTCCGGAACCGGCGGCAGCTCGCCTGGAGCGCCGCTCGCCAGCAGCACCGGCGCCCCGCAGTCCGCCAGCATGAACCCCAGCCGCTCGGCGGGATAGCCGGGATCCATCGGCACGTACGCCCCGCCCGCCTTCAGCACGGCGAGCGTGGCGACCACCATCCCGGCGCTCCGCTCCACGCAGACGGCCACGCGCGCTTCGGGCGCCACGCCCAGGCGCCGCAGGTGGTGCGCGAGCCGGTTCGCCCGCTCGTTCAGCGCGCGATAGGTCAGGCGCTCGTCGCCGTCGAGGACCGCCTCGGCGTCGGGAGTCGCCGCGGCCTGCGCCTCGAACAGCTGGTGGATGCAGACGTCCGCCGGGAGCTGCGCCCCGGTGCCGTTCCATCCCTCTGCCACCCGGCCGCACGCTTCCACTTCCGCCGGAAGCGTGTGGGGGCCGGACTCCAGGCCGGCTGCACTCATCGCTGCGACCTTTCGTGATGCGTTCCGCGCGGGCGTTCGCGCCTGCGCCGGCCCCACCGAACGGCCCTGCGCCGCCGCGGCAGGCCACTTCGCCCCAATTCCCTTTTATCGTCTCTAAACGTGTACATTAATGGGATGGGATGTCTCACCCCGGTAGATCCATTCCATCTGAGGAACGCGATGCAAGTGACTCGATCAGTTGCCTTCGCTGTAGGTTCTCACCTTCAAGATCGCCTTACCCGACACAAAACTGCGGCATCGCCTCGTGGCCGCCTTGAGACTGCCCTTGTGCACGCCCAATCGCCTGAGGTGCGCCGCGTTGCCTGAAAGCGGAGGCGATGGCGGGTTCTTAAGGCAGTATAAAATAGGATCCCGCTGGCGGCAAGGGCCATCCCACGGCACGTAAAGTGCGCATGGACTGGCCTGCCGCAGAGGCTAGAAAGTATCTTTCGCGACTTGACCCGGTGATAGCACAACCGACCGTTGGCACTTTGATGGTACCCGTCGGTTCGTCCGCCTCATCCGGCGTTGATTGAACATCATAAATTGACTCTATGCGATCTGTTGTACCATTTCAAGAGAACCGGTTCGGGTAGTGCCCCATTAATTTCACGGGGCGTTGATAGCGTACCTCTCGAAGCGAGTTGTTCGAGACGGCTTCCTGAGGGAGGTGGGCGTATGGGGCGAAAGAAGGTGAGAACAGAGACGCGTGCCCGTACTGCGGGGGCACATCGGTGCGGACGAAGGGGGCAAGTCACGAACACCCCTCACCCTCTCCCGCAGAATGGATTGTAGTTCTACGAGGCTCGGTACCGACTTGAGGCGTCTCGAGGCGGGAGCAATCAGTCCAAGAGGCACAGCGGACCCACACTGGTTCCCTTCGCCGCACCCGGATCGCACACGTACTCCCCCATCCCAGAACCGGCTTTCCGGGGCGGGGATACCACAGGTGCGGCCGCCTCACTCTCGAGGCCCCGCGTTCCCGGAACGGACCGCGCGCGCTCCTCACCGGGCCCAGGCACAGTCCTGATGGACGAACCACTCCCGTTCCTTCCCGATCGATCACCCGGGAGGGACGACCCCGGCGGTGAACGCCGCTGTTCGAGACGAATCCCAGGTATAGCTGAGAGAGCCCATCCGACGGATGTAAGCGACACGGAGTGGGAGCGAATCAAACCCCTGCTGCCGAATCCCGATCACCAGCGCGAACACAGCCTGCGCGAGGTGATCAACGGGCTATTCTACCACACCCGAGCGGGTGCCTAATGGCGGATGCTGCCGCTCGAATTCCCGCCGTGGGAGACCGTCTACGGGTTCTTCAACCGCTGGAGCAAGCAGCGCGTGCTCGAGCGTGTTCGCGACACGCTACGAGAGCAGACCCGAGTGGCCGCGGGGCGAGAGCCTGAGCCGAGTGCCGGGATCATCGACTCGTAGACCGTGAAGACCACGGAAAATGGGGGCTCGGTGGGTACGACGCGGGCAAGAAGGTCAACGGGCGCAAGCGGCTTCGGGAAGCGCGACGCGCAGTGCGGCCGCGCAGTCCGCGGCCGCACGCACGCGACGGCCGTGCACGGTCGTCGCGGCGTGTACCCCGGGGGAAGTGCGAGTGCTGCGAGCGACGCGGGGCGAAGGCCAGGACACAGAACGAACGTGCATGCAGCTTATGCAGACTTCAAAGGCCCGGCGACCGTGTAAGCGCTGAGGATGATGCCGGACGGCATGGCTTTCGTGCTGACGAGATCGAATGAGCGTGCCGGGGTTCCCTCCGCAAAGAAGCGCTTCCCCGTGCCCAGCACGACCGGATAGACGACCAACAGGACCTCATCCGCAAGCCCGTGTTCCAGCAGCGTCGAGGTCAGCGTGGAGCTGCCCCAGAGGATGAGGTCCGGGCCGTCCTGCGACTTGATCCGGCGAATGCCCTCGACGATGTCCGGTCCAAGGGCCTCGAACGGACCCCATTCAAGACTCTCCGGACGGTGGGTCGCGACATATTTCGTTGCCGCATTGAGGCCGTCCGCCATCGGACCGCTCGGCGCCTTCGGCCAGAAGCCCGACCAGTTGTCGTAGGTGCGACGGCCAAGCAGCAGGTCGAAGCGCCCGCCATGCGCGGCGAGGATCGCATCCCGGCCGGCGGGGGTCCGATACGGCGCGGTCCAGTCGCCGGAGGGGACATCGCCGTCATCGGCGGAGTGCTGGATCACGCCGTCAAGCGAGATGTGTTCGATGATCTTGAGCTTTCTCATTTGAGCGTCCGTGTTCTGGGGTTTTCGGTCTCACCTCTCATTCGCTCTTGCTCAGCTCCGCCGACACCGGGAAGCGGTCCTGGAGCCACGCTTGCCACACCGGAGTCTCCCGGGCGACGGTTTCGGCCGCCTGATCGCCGTAGAGGTAGAAGTTCATCGCCACCATGCTCTGGCCACCGGGGTAGGTCATGGCGCCCAGGGCGGCGATGCCTGGCCCCGGCTTGTCGAGCCTCAGCAGGGCGTCGTACGGATCCTCGGTGACATACTCCACCACGCCGCTGAGGGGTGCGACACCCGCGGGCGTCGTCCAGTGCTGCCCCACGCTCACGCCTTTCACTCCCAGCGCCGAGGTCAGCGTTTCCCATGACTCGGCCTCCGTACACGCGACGGGAGTCATCACCTGCATGATCGCGGACCGTTCGCCGCGAAAGTGCGTGAGATAGAGCCGCAGGGTGCGGAGAAAAGCAGGCCACGCGGATGCGGTGCCTTCGAGCTGGTCGTCCCAATCGTCCGTGCTGGCGAAGAGACTGTGGACGATGCGGACGATGCAGATGCCTCCCTCGCGCGCTTCAACGCTCCACTCGCTCGCCATGGGTGGCGAGCCAGGCATCCAGCACTCGGACTCATTGGCGAACATCCGGGGGGCATCCCAGGCCGTCACCACGGAGCGTGCCTCCATCCCCGGACCGAAGCTCACGGTCACTGCGACGGGCTTCCCGTCGCGCCCCTCGAACTCCGTCGGCACGAACCAGGAAGAGATACCCGGCCCGGTGGCGATGGCCTGCCAGACTTCCTCCGGCGTGCCGGGGACCTCGATTTCGACCTGGACGGAACGGCGTCCGTTGGCTTCTTGCTTCACGCTCATGCTGGCTCCTGGGGTTCAGATTTCTGCGGTAGGGGGTGGGCCACGACCACCAGGCGGTGCGCGCGGCCTCCGGGGGCGGATTCATCGTGATATTTCGAAACGAGACCCGCGATGGCTTCGGTGAGCTCGTGGCTGAAAGCCGCCCGGTCCGTCGCCGACCGGAAGCGAACCTCGGTATCCACCGCCAGCGTCGCCAGGCGTTTGCCCGACTCGTTCGCACGACGAACCAGGTCGCCCACTTCGCGGATCACCCGAGCGCCCAGGGCGATGAGATAGCTCGCGGACAGCCGATCGACTTCCCGGTTGGGATCCACGGCAATCGGGCCCAGGGCGCTCGGCGAAACGACGTAGGAAGCGGCCGTCGCGACGAGCAGCCGTTCCGTCAGCCCACCCCACTTGCGTTCCTCGGCCAGACGCACCAGCCCGTGCGCCTCCAGCATGTGCAGGTGATAGTTGACCTTCTGCCGAGCCAGGCCGACCCGCGTAGCCAACGTCGCCGCCGAGGCGGGCGCGGCCAGCTCGGAGAGGAGTCGGCTTCGCGTCGGCTCCAGGGCCACCGTCGCCGCCGCCGGATCATCGATGACTTGGATGTCGAGCATGAGGAGAGGATACCTTTGACAACTTTTATTGTCAATGGTGATCCAAGGTCTTTTCGTGGCATTCCGACGGAGGCTCCGACCGTCGTCGCCCAAAGGCAGAGTCCAGCGCGGGACGGGAGGTGGAATGTCCGCGCCTGCCCTGGGGAAGTCGTAAGGCCGTCGGCAGCGACGGCCCGCAGGACTTCGGGCCGGTCGCACTGACTCTGGACTCCAGCGGCGCGTACTCCTTATCCCGCTTCGGCAGCAGCGGCGTTCGCATTGTCCGGCGTGAGCACGCTCAACGCCCACGGAAGGTCGGTCACTCTCTCGCGAGTGTCCTCAGCATTCCGAAACGCGGGGCCGCGGTGCGGGGGCCCTCGGCGAGAGGGTGTACCAGGATCCCGGTCGGGTTGGCCTCCTTCGCTTCCTCCAGCTCCTCCAGTTTCCGGGCCGTAGCGCCCTCGTTGCGTCGGACGTGGCGGCGGACGATCCCGGGGCCCTCAGAGCCTCCCGGCGGCCCTCCTACAGGGCGTAGTCGCGGAAGTCGGCGTATGCGCGGCCGTTCCTCAGTAGATCCGTTGCATTCGTGGACCTGGCATCAAGCTGCGCAGTCCGGAGGTAACAACCATCGTTTGTTTCCCCGGTTTGTTACCGGCAGCGAAGATCGGTTCCGTAAGCAAAGCGCGCCCACGCCGAAACTGCCGGCTGGGCGCGCTGCGCGTAATTCCGGAAGTATATGGAGCGTGCCGGGATCGAACCGGCGACCTTCCGCTTGCAAAGCGGTGACAGCACGCGGTTTCACGCGACCCAGTGAGATGTAACCTAGCATTTTTCTACGGGATTTTTCCAGGCACGCGACGCTGGGCGACTGTACGTTACCGGTTTGTTACCCGGGTTGTTACTGGCTACGCGGAAAGGTACGCGCGGCAAGTGACGAATTCTGCGGCTCGCTTGGGTTAGCCAGTTCCGCAACTCGGCAGACGACGAACCGCCCAGGCCGAAAGTGACCGCCCCCAATCACCAGTCGAGCCCGGTCCGGCCCCGCCACGTCCGCACGGTCTAGGAGGCGCTCCACCTCGCGAGGTGTCGAGAAACGGAAGTGCGCACTCTGGAATCGGGACGGCCAAGGGGCCTGGCGAGGTCGCTCGTGCCACCGTGATCCGGAGCCGTGGGTCGCCGCTACGGTCGGGAATGCGCCGGCGGCCGCAAGCCAAGAACGCTGCCGCGGCCACGCCGGACCCAGCCAACGCTTCACATCTTCATCCCCCCGCTCATACGACGGTGCATCTCCATCAACCGTTCGAGCCGCGCTTGGTGCGCGGGCATGAAGCCCTTCAGCTCGGCGGAGTCCATCTCCGGCATCCGCACCAGGTCCTGCCGCAGTGAGTCGGCGGTGGCGTCCCAGGCGGCGTCGCCCTTCATGTCCATCTCCCGCATCTCGCGTCCCATCGAGGCGAGCATGTTGGCGGTCATCTGCCGGTGCGCCGGCAGCATCGCCCGCATGCTGTCGCCGCTCGCGCCCCGAATCGCCTGCAAATGCGCCTGCATCTCTTCCATGCCCGTACTGGACTGCATCGGCATGGATGCCGTCTGGCCGGCCGAGGGTGACGCCGAGGTCGCCGCGCCGGTCGTCGACGTAGACTCGGGAGCGGCATCCCGCTTCGGCTCCGCAGACCCGCAGGCGGCGACCAGCGCGAGGGTAGGAAGCACGAGGATCGTTCGCATGATGTTCTCTCCCTCAGGTGTGGATGATGGCGGCTGGCGTCTCTGCCCGCTGCCGCATTGGTTCAGGAGCGCGCGTAGGTCTCCCGGGCTCTTTCGACCCACCGGCCGATAGCAACGACTCCTCCTGTCGCAGCACCGACCGCTCCTTCCAGAGCGAGTAGATCGCGGGAATCACGAGCAGCGTGAGCAGCGTGCTGCTCACCATTCCGCCCACCATGGGCGCGGCGATGCGCTTCATCACGTCGGCGCCGGTTCCATGGCTCCACAGGATGGGCAGCAGCCCGGCAATGATGGCGGTGACGGTCATCATCTTCGGACGCACGCGCTCCACCGCCCCGTAGGCGACCGCTCCGTCCACGCCCGCTCGGCCCCGGACCTCACCGCGTGCGGCATGATCGCGGTAGGCGTGGTCCAGGTACAGCAGCATCACCACCCCGGTCTCCGCCGCGACGCCGGCCAGCGCGATGAAGCCGATGCCCGTCGCCACGCTGGTGCTGTAGCCCAGCAGCCACATCAGCCACACTCCGCCCACCAGCGCGAACGGCAGCGAGAGCATCACGATCAGGCTCTCGGCCAGGCTGCCGAACTGGAAGTAGAGAAGCAGAAGGATGATGGTGAGCGTGATGGGCACCACCACGCGCAGGCGGCGTCCGGCGCGCTCCATCGCCTCGTACTGGCCCGACCACTCCAGCCGGTACCCCGGCGGCAGCGTGAGGCGGCTCTCCAGCAGCGTCTTCGCCTCGGCGACGTAGCTGCCCACGTCGCGGCCCCGCACGTCCACGTAGACGATGTTGTTCAGGTACGCGTTCTCGGATTTGATGAGCGTGGAGCCGGGCACGATCGCGATGCGGGCGAGCTGTCCGAGCGGCACCTGCGCCCCCGCGGGCGTGGCGACCAGCGTGGCCGCGATCTTCTCCGGGCTGTCGCGCAGCTCCCGCGGGTAGCGGACGAGCACGCCATAGCGCTCACGGCCCTCGATGACCTGCCCGGCGTCCTCGCCACCCACCGCGGCCATGAGCGCCATCTGCACGTCGTCGGTGCTCATCCCGTAGCGCGCCGCCGCCGGCCGGTCCACGTCAACGTCCAGGTAGCGTCCGCCCACCGCGCGCTCGGCGAAGACGCTGTTCGTGCCGCGCACCGCCGGCAGCAGACCCTCGATCTGCTTCCCGATGCGATCGAGCGTGGCCAGGTCCGGACCGAAGATCTTGATCCCCACAGGCGTCTTGATCCCCGTGGCCAGCATGTCGAGCCGGTTCTTGATGGGCATGGACCACATGTTGGCTACGCCCGGCGTCCGCACCGTGCTGTTCAGCTCGGACACAATGGAATCGTAGTCGACTCCCTTCCGCCACTCGTCCTCGGGCTTCAGGATGGCGAGGGTCTCGATCATCGACATCGGCGCCATGTCGGTCGCCGTCTCGGCGCGGCCGATCTTGCCGAGGACCGTCTGCACCTCGGGCACGCGGGCGATGGCCGCGTCGCGCTGTACGAGCACCCGGCGCGCCTGCTCGGTGCCGATGCCGGGGAAGAGGGACGGCATGTCCATCACGCTGCCCTCGTTCAGCGGCGGCATGAACTCGCTCCCCAGCCGCGACCACGGCAGGATCGTGAGCGCCAGCACCCCCCCCGCGGCACCCACCACGGGCCAGCGATGGCGCAGCACGAACCGGATCAGCGGACGGTACGCACGAATCAGTGTCCGGTTCACGGGGTTGGCCGTCTCGGGCTTCACACCGCGGCGGACGAAGACGCTCATCAGCACCGGCACCAGGGTGATCGAGAGCAGGGCCGCCGCCGCCATCGAGAGCGTCTTGGTCCACGCCAGCGGCTTGAACAGCCGGCCTTCCTGCGCCTCCAGCGCGAAGACGGGGATGAACGAGAGGGTGATGATGAGCAGCGAGGTGAAGAGCGCGGGGCCGACCTCCTTGGCTGCCTCCACCACCAGCTCGGGGTGCGACAGCGGCCGCCCATCCCGCTCGTTGCGCTCCATGTGCTTGTGAAGGTTCTCCACCATGACGATGGCCGCGTCGATCATGGCGCCGATGGCGATGGCGATCCCACCCAGGCTCATGATGTTGGCGTCCAGCCCCAGCAGGCGCATGGCGATGAACGCCATCAGGATGCCGATGGGCAGCGTCACGATGGCGACGAGCGCGCTGGAGGCGTGCAGCAGGAAGAGCAGCGTGACCGCGGCCACGATCAGCGACTCCTCCAGCAGCTTCCCCTTGAGCGTCGAGATGGCGCGCTCGATCAGCCCGGAGCGGTCGTAGCCGTCCACGAAGACCACGCCGGGCGGGAGCGCCCGCTGGATCTCCGCCATCTTCGCCTTGACGCCGCGGATCACCGCCAGCGGGTTGCCTCCGTAGCGCATCACCACCCAACCGGTGACGATCTCGCCCCGCCCGTCCAGGTCCGCGATGCCGCGGCGGATCTCGGGGCCGACCTGCACCGTGGCCACGTCGCCCACCGTAACCGGCACGCCGCCGGGTCCGGCGCCGAGTGCGACGGCGCGGATGTCCTCCGCCGAGCCGAAGCGGCCGCGCCCGCGGACCACGTACTCGGCGCCGCCCATCTCCAGCACCCGCCCGCCCACGTCCTGGTTGGAGGCGCGGACGGCGGCGGCCACCTTCTGGATGGGCACCCCGAAGGCCTGCAGCTTCGACGGTTCCACCTCCACCTGGTACTGCTTCTCGAAGCCGCCGAACGAGGCGATCTCGGAGACGCCGGGCACCGCCGTGAGGGCGGGCCGCACCGTCCAGTCCTGCAGCCCGCGCAGCCGCGCCAGTCCCAGGCGCCCGCTGGTGTCGGCCAGCACGTACTGCATCACCCAGCCGACGCCGGTGGCGTCCGGACCCAGCATGGGCGTCGCGCCCTGCGGCAGCTTGGACTTCACCCCGTTCAGGTACTCCAGCACACGGCTGCGGGCCCAGTACAGGTCCGTGCCGTCCTCGAAGACGACGTACACTGCCGACAGCCCGAACTGGCTCATCCCGCGCACGTACTTCGTGTGCGGGACCTTCAGCATCTCGGTTTCCAGCGTGTAGGTGACCTGGTCCTCCACCGTCTGCGGCGCCTGGCCGGGCCACTCCGTCATCACGATCACCTGCGCGTCGGACAGGTCCGGGATCGCGTCCACGGGGGTGTGCAGCATCGCCCACGTGCCGGCCACCACCAGCGCCAGCGTGGCGAGGAGCACCAGCAACCGGTGCCCTACCGACCACTCGATGACTCTCTTGAGCATGGCGGCCTACCTCGGCCGCGGAGGCGTGGACATGCCCGGCATCCCCCGCATGTCCGCGCCCCTGTCCTGCATCCCGCCCGGCGCGGCCGCCGGCTCCATCCCCGGCATGTCCTTCATCGCGCCCGGGGTGCCCATCCCGGCCATGCCGCGCATCACCTCGCCCAGGTTGCTCTCCGAGTCGAGGAGGAACTGCGCGGATGTGACGACGCGCTGCCCCGGCTCCACGCCGGACAGCACCTCGGCGTACTCGCCCGACACGCGGCCGACCTCGACCTCCTGCGGCTGGAGACGTCCGCCGCCCGCGTCCGTGAAGACGAGGCTCCGCTCCCCGGTACGCACCACGGCCGAGGCGGGCACGGTGAGGACCGTGCGTCCTGGCGCGGAGAGGCGGACGGTCGCGTACATGCCCGGCTTCAGCCGCCCGTCCGGGTTGGGGAGGCGGATGCGGGCCTTGAGCGTGCGGGCTTCCGGCTGGAGGGTCGGGTAGACGTAGTCCACCACGCCCGGCAGCGGCCGGCCGGGGAAGGCGGATAGCTCGACAGATGCCATGGATCCCGGCCGCACCGTGCCGGCGTCGGCTTCGCGCAGCGCCGCCTCCACCCACACGGTGGAGAGGTCGGCGATGGTGTAGAGCGGCGCCCCGGCCTGGACGGCCTGTCCGCGGAGGACCTTCTTCTCTACCACCACGCCGGACGCGGGCGAGTACAGCGTCGTCGTTCGTCGCGCGCGGCCGGTCCGCAGGACCTCGCGGATCTCGGCGTCGGAGACGTCCCACAGGCGCAGGCGGTCGCGCGCGGCGCCCACGAGGTCCGCCTGTCCGGCCGGGACGCCGGGGACGCTGCCCTGCCCCATCGTGGCCTGCAGTCGCGCGGCGACCAGCAGCTCCTGCTCGGCCGCCACTAGCTCCGGCGAGTAGATCTCCAGCAGCGGCTGCCCGCGGCGCACGGGCTGGCCGGTGAAGTCCACGTACAGCCGCTCGACGTAGCCCCCGAACTTGGGCGCCATCTGCGCCTGCCGGCTCTCGTCGAACGCCACCACGCCCACGGTGCGCACCTCGTCGGAGAGCGTGCGTTGCTCCGCGCTGCCGAACGTGACCCCGAACTGCCGGACCTGCTCCGGGGTGAGGCGGACCTCCCCACCTGCGCCCATGTCCATCCCTGCCATCCCCCCCGGCACCTGCCTCCCTGCGGAGTCCGGACGTGCCTGGCCGCGCGGACTGCTGTCCCGCCCGCGTCCAACGAGCACGACGGCCGTCCCGGCGGCCAGGAGCGCGACGGCGATCACGAGCAGGGCGCGACGCGCGCCCGGAGAGAGCCGCGTCCACCATCCCATGGCGCTCATGGCAGCACCTCCCGTCCGACCACCTGGTCCAGCGCCGCCAGGCTCTTCGCGAAGTCGGCGAGCGCGCGATGGTACGCCAGTTCGGCGTTGAAGACGGCCGCCTGGTTCTCCATCAGCGTGAGGAAGTCCACCTTTCCGGCCGGGTAGCTGGCGGTGGCCGCCTCCAGCGAGGCGCGCGACTGCGGCAGGATCGCGGTGACGTACAGGGCGAGCTGCGAGCGCTCCCGCTCCAGGTCGGCGTACCGGCGGGCCACCTCGCCGCGCACCTCGTTGTGCTTCTCATGGTGCTCCGCGTCCAGGGCGGCGCTTTCCGCCCGCGCTTCGGCGAGCGCCGCGTCCTGCCGCGCGGCGCGGTGGACGGGGAGTGGAACGGACACGGTGGCGGAGACCATGTCGGAGAGCCGGTTCCGCTGGCCGTACTGGAGCGACACGTCGAAGTCCGGCAGGTGCTCGCGGCGGGCCAGCTCCACGCGGGCGGCCTGCGCCTCCAGCATCGCGCCGTGCTCGCGCAGCATGGGGCTGCTCTGGACGGCCATCTCCTGCACGCTCTCCAGGGGCGGCAGGGGGGAGTCCGCCGCGCGCGCGCCGAGCGTGGGCGAGACGAAGCGGATCCGGCGCGGGTCGGCGCCCACGGCTGCGCGGACCACCGCGTCGGGGATCACCGCCGGCGGAAGCGGGGCCTCAGTGGGGCGGTCCAGCGCCTCGTTGAGCCGGGCCGCCTCGGAGCGATGCTGCTCCGCGAGCATCGCGCCCTGCTCGGCGAGGCGCGACGCCTCCAACCGGGCACGGATCACGTCCTGCTGCGAGCTCATTCCCACCCGGTAGTTGGCCTCGGCAAGGCCTGCGAAGCGCACCAGGAGCTGCTGCGTACGGGCGGTGATCTCCATCGCCCGGTCCAGGTAGGCGAGCTCGTAGTACGGTTCCCGCACGCGGCGGATGACGTCCTGGCGCGCCACCTCCACTGCCGCCTCGGCGGAGCGCACCTCGCCCTCCGCGGCACGCCTGCGGAGGGCGAGCTTGCCGGGATACGGGAGCGACTGGGACACGCCGACCATCTTCATCGTCATGAAGTCGCCGAAGCCCGGCTCGCTCACGGGGAAGTTCTGGATCCCTGCCATCAGCATGGGATCGGGGCGCGTGCCGGCCGGGGCGACGCGGGCGCGCGCGGCGTCCAAGCGGGCGACCGCGGCATGGACGGCCGGGTGCACGGCCACGGCGTGCGCCACCAGCGAGTCGAGGGGGGCGATGCGTATGGGTGCGGCAGGATGCGCCTGGGCCGCCAGCGGAACGGCAGACAGCAGGAGCAGCCCCGGCCACGACAGCGTGGGGACTCTCACGTGTAGCTCTCCTTGGACGGGAAGACGCCAGGAAGCACGAGGCTTCCGGGGGCCTGGCGCCGCCGGGATCAGGTTCGGTCGATGTGAATCGGGAAACCAGGCCGGACGGAGGTCCGGCGGGAGCTACGCACGCGGAGGGTGGAAGGGGCGCGCGGAGAGGAGAAGGTGCGGAAGCCCGAGGGCGGCGGTGTGCGGCACGAGCCGCTGCTCGGACGCCACGGCGAGCGCGGGGAGCGCCGCCGTGGGGTGCGAGGTGATGACGCAGCCGCCCGAGTACGCCAGCGCGGCGGCCAGGGGGCAGTCGGTGCTCTGCGGCCGGCGCTCGTTCCCCGATGGGGAACCGGCCGGTGCATGCTGGCCCATGTCCATGCCGGCCATTGCGGCCGGCGGGGCATTCCCGCCGGGCATCCGCATGTCGCGCGTGGACGCCCACAAGCCTTCGGCCATGGAAAGGCCGAAGGCGAGCAGCGCCAGGAGCGCAAGCGGGCGGGGCAGGAACCGGATCACGCTCGGAAGCTATGCGATGAGTGGTGGGCCTACAAGCCCGAAACGCACAGCGCGGGTCGCGTTCAGCCTGAACCATACCCAACCGCCCAGGAAGTCTAGGTCGGCCTTCTCCAGGCCTTCGACCTCGCTCCCGCGCCCCCGCGTGAGCAGGTGCATCGCCATGCGCACGTAGTGCTGCATGTCGCTTCGGCCGTGAAAGGAGAAGAGACGGCCGACCTCCAGCGCCAGCGCCGCGTCAGGGATCTCGAGAAACGGGGTCGTCAGAGGGACCCGGTGACGGGCGTTCATCCGGATCGAGGCGGTCGATCGGATTTTCCGCGATGCGCTCCTCACGCCACGCGCGTCGGAGCAGCCGGTTCAACGTGGCGAGGTACTTCGCGCGCGTACCCTCGGAGAGCGGGCCCGTGCGGCCTCCCCGCCGCTCGGTGAGCGGCTTCGGCGGGCGCGCCTCGATCTCCACCAGCCACGCACGGACGTCACCGGTGGTGATCCCGCGGAGAGTGTGCTTCCCACGCCTTGCCAGAAACGTCGTCGCATGGATGAGTCGCGACTTCCGTACGCCGATTTCCTTCGCGGTGAACATGCGCCCGCGCTTAACGCGCTTCTCGAGCCGCGCGAGGTGATACCCGACGAACGGAGCGATGCGATCCAGCGGGCCCGCCTCCATGGTCGGGATTCGTGTGGGGTAGGCCGCCTTGGCTTCCTCCAGTTCGTCCAGTCGCCAGGTGCAGAGGCGTAGGGCCTCGGTTGCGTCGAAGGTCGCCCCTGACGACTCGGGCGCCTTCAGCGCCTCCTGACGGCCCCCAGAGGGCGTAGTCGCGGAAGTCGGCGTATGCGCGCCCGTTCTTCCAGTAGATCCGGTGTTTTCGTTGACGTGGCATCACGCTGCGCAGCAGGGAGGTAACTACCATCGTATGTTACCCGGGTTTGGTACCGGCAGCGGAGATCGGTTCCGTAAGCAAAGCGCGCCCACGCCGAAACTGCCGGCTGGGCGCGCTGCACGTAATCCCGTAAGTATGTGGAGCGTGCCGGGATCGAACCGGCGACCTTCCGCTTGCAAAGCGGTGACAGCACGCGATTTCACACGATCCAGTGTGATATAACCCTAGCATTTTTCTAGGGGTTTTTGTCCAGCATGCGACGCTGGGCGACCGTATGTTACCGCGTTTGTTACCCGGTTTGTTACCCGTTTTGTTACCCAGCTCGCCCCGTTCTGAGCGGAACGGCCCGTTTCCGGAGAAGAGGAGCGGGAGCGCAGGCGGGTCGGGGTGCGCAGGAGGTGCCCCCCGGGCCCGGGGAGATCGGGGAACGCAGATCGCGCCCGCGCCGGGAGCTCCGGAGCGGGCGCGATCTCGCATGCTTTCGGCGGACGGAGCGCTGGGCGTGTGTAGGCCGTCAAACCGAGATGCGGCGGGGCGAATCCTCCCGCGCCGGCGAGAGGGCCCTTACGCCCCGCGGACGGAGGTAGCGAGGTCTACATCATCCCCGATCCTCAGCCAGGCAGGCGGCCAGGCTCGCGACGTGAGGCAGCTTCAGCGCGGTGACGTGGTTTCCCGCGCCGGCGGAAAACACCAGCCCGGGCGCCCACTGCCGCCACCCGCGCACCGTCTCCGCGAACAGCGCGCGGTTGGCGTCCGCGGCCCTGCGCGGGTCGTCCACCAGCACCAGGCGAACCGGATCGGGATACACGCCCGAGGGGCAGTAGGTGGTACGCATGCACCGGGCGAACGTCCGCAGTGGACCGTACAGCGCCTCGTGGGTGGAACGGGCCGACATCAGCCCGTGCTGGAGCATCTTTCCATGCAGCAGCTCCAGCCGTCCCGCTTCGTCCAGGGCGCGGGCGTCCGTGGAGGTGATCCCCAGCGGCCGCTCCGCCGTGAGCTCCAGGACCTCCACGAGCTTGAGGAACGTCTCCACGCCGTCGTATTCGCGGATCGAGCCCTCGTCCGGGTCGGGCACCTCGCTGTCCACGATGGTCAGCGACGCGATGGCGCGCCCCGCGCGGCGGAGCCGCAGGGCCATCTCGAACGCGACCCATCCGCCGAAGGAATGGCCAAGCAGGTGGACGGGTCCGTCTGGCCATGCCCCGTGGACGGCGCGCAGGTAGTGCTCCGCGGCGGCCGCCACGGTGGTGTGTGGCAGGGTGCTGCCGTTGAGCCCCCGCGGCTGCAGCCCGTGCACCGGCCACGACGCGTCCACGCACCCGCTCAGATCGATGAAGCTGGCGACGGTCGTGCCCGCCCCTGGCACGCAGAGCAGGGGCGCCACGCCCGGCTTTCCGCCACGCAGCTTCATGAGCGGCGAGGCGTCCCGCGCCCCCGCCCCGCCGTCGGCCCGCGCGGCATCCAGCCCTCGGGTGAGCGCGGCGCCCAGCACCTCGGCGTGTGGCGCGCTCATCATGGAGAGATGCGTTCCCGGCACGGCAACCACCTGGAGCAGCGGCGCGGGGAGCACGGCAGCCCAGCCGCGCGACGGGTCCGGCTCCGGGCTTCCCGCGGCGGCGAACTGGTGCACCGCCACGGGAATGGGCTGCGGGCGGTACTCCCGCAACGCGCGCTCGTGGGCGCGCAGGTGGTGCCGCATCTCGCGGAACTGGGCCACGGTCACGTGCGCGGGGATCCGCCCCTCCGCGCGGGACCGCGCCACGAACGCCTCCAGCTCGCCCTCGCCGGGCACCGGGGCATCCACGTCTGCCGGGATGCGTGCACCGGCGCGGGCGTCCGGGGCCATCCCGGCCAGGTGCAGCAGGGCACCGCTCTCGTCCGCGGCGTCACGGTGGGCCCGGCGGGGGTGGCCGGGATGGTAGCTGTCGATCAGCCCCACGAACTCCACCTGGTCGTCGTCGCCGATGAGCTGCAGGGCGATCTCGTACGCCAGCGTGCCGCCGAACGACCACCCGGCCACCCGGTACGGGCCGGTGGGCTGCACCTGCCGGATCATCCGCACCAGGCGAGCCGCCATCCCCTCCACCGTCCGTGGGGAGGCGTCCGCCAGGGAGGGTGCAGGCAAGGCGTACACCGGGACCTCAGGGTCTACGTGCGGGTGCAGCACCTGGGCATAGGCGGTGGAGCCCGCGCCCTCGTGCACCAGGAACAGCGGCGGCCGCGAGCCCGAGGGCCGGATGGGGATGGCCCGGTCGCCCCGGCCCTGCGCCTGCGGCTCCGTGTCTGGCCCCGCCCGGTCCGGCAGCGGCCCGAGGAGCCGCGCCAGCTCCGCCGGCGTGGGGGCCTCGAACAGGGCCCTGACCCCGGCGTGCAGGCCCACGTCGCGCATGCGGGCGATCACCTGCATGCCCAGGAGCGAGTGCCCGCCCAGCGCGAAGAAGTTGTCGTGCCGGCCCACCCGCTCCACGCCCAGCACCTGCCCCCAGATCTCCGCCAGCGCCTGCTCCGTCTCGCCCACGGGGGCCTCGTACGCGCGTGCGGCGTAGGCATCGCCTTCGGGCGCGGGGAGCGCCTTGCGGTCCAGCTTGCCGTTGGGCGTGAGCGGCAGCGCCTCCAGCCGCACGTACGCGGCGGGCACCATGTGCTCCGGCAGCGTCTGGCCCAGGTGCGCGCGCAGCACCTCCGCGCCCGCCG
>JAQBQD010000204.1 GCA_028287185.1 Gemmatimonadota bacterium
GCCGCCGGACACCGTGCGGCGCGCCGGCTCGCCCACCATGGCCCGCCGCCGGGGAGGCGCGCGATGATGGACATCCGCGGGCTGTTCCGCCGCGGGCGGACCGCGGCCGCCGGGCCCATGGGCGTGCAGGTGCGGCTCAAGGCCCACAACCGGCCCAGCGCCCAGCGCGCGGGCCTGGTGCTGCCCGGTCCGCTCTGGTGGGCGCTGGTGCTGGCGGTCGCCTTCTACGCCATGGCGCACGTCTCCGTCATGGAGGGCGTATGGCCCGTGCACGGCACCGCACCCGGGGGCGGCGCCCTGCTGGGCCGCGACGTCTTCGCCCTGGCCGCCTGGCTGCTGCTGCTGGCGGCGCTGCGCTGGCTGAGGTTCCAGGGCCGCTGGGCGATCGTCGTCTTTCCCGTGCTCATCTTCTGCCTGGCGCGGCCCGAGCTGTTCCAGGTGTTCAGCGACCCCGCGTACCAGGCCCGCGGCGCCGCCAAGACGCGGGCGAACGAGCTCAAGGCGACGCGCTCGCGCCTGTCCACCATCGGGCGGGCGTACGGGCCGGAGCGGCAGGAGGAGGTGTACCGCGGCCCGCCGCCGCCCCTGCCGGACCCGTTCCGCCAGGCCGTGGGCAAGGTGACGAGCCCGGGCGACGTGCTGTCGGGCTTCGCCACCAACGCCTCGGTGTTCATCGCTCCGCTGGCGCTGCTGCTGGGGTATCTGGCGGCGCGCAGGAGGGAAAGGCTGCGGAAGTTCAGGGAGAAGCGCCTGCTTCCCTTCGCGCTGCTGATGTGCGTCTTCGGTGTCCTTGCCTTCGTCTACACCTCGGCCGCCACGGGCAAGGTGGGCAACACCACGCCGTGGGAGCTGTTCCTGCCCGTGTTCGTCGCCGTGTGGGCCGCGACGCTGGCGGACGACGCGTACAACCTGGCGCGGCCTGGGCAGGTGGTGGCGCCGCGGCGGCTGGGGGCGCTCTTCCTGTACGGCGTGCTGCCCATCGTGCCGTTCCTGCGCATCCACGAGCTGGGCCTCACCATCGTGCTGGCGCTGGCGATGGCGGCCATGCTGCTGGTGGGCACCCGCCGCGGGTGGTGGGCCGCGCTGCTGCTGGTGGTGTGGACGGGGATGGCGTACGAGGTGTTCCAGCACGACCAGCGCTCGCAGATCCGCTTCGAGCTGGCCTACCACCCGTACAAGCCGCTGGCCGCCTTCCCCAGCGACAGCGCCCGCAACGTGTGGGCGGGAAAGCTGCACCAGATGAAGCTCTTCGACGCCAACGTGCTGGAGGGCGACGTGCTGGGCACGGGCGCGGGCCGCGGCCACGGCGAGACGGCCCCCAACTCGGCGGACGACGGGTACATCACCCTGTTCGCGGCGCAGTGGGGGCTGCTGGGGGGGGTGGCGCTGGTGCTGCTGTACACCCTATTTCTCATGCACCTGTTCGCCGCCGCCGCGCGCGAGGAGGGCGCCTTCGAGCGCACCCTCATCACCGGCCTGGCGATGCTGATCGGGGTCCCGTTCTGGCTGGCCGCGCTCGGGGGGATGCGGGTCGTCCCCCTGACGGGCGTGGTGGCCGCGTTCGCCGCCAACGGCGGCGCCAAGCTCCTGGCGTCGGCGTTCGGCGTGGGCGTCATCGCGGGGCTCAGCCACCTGCGCACCGAGGAGGAGCGTCTGCAGAACGCACTCGCCGCACCGCCGGTCGCGCCGTCCGCGCCGGGAGTACGCGTCCGATGAGCCTGGACAGCCTGGGGCACCTGCGCATGCACGGCCTGGTCTTCGACGTCGCCGGGGGCAGCGAGCAGGGACCCCGCAGCGAGAACCAGGACGCCTATCTCGTCGCCGGCTTCGGCCAGAGCGGCGTGCTGGCCGTGGCCGACGGGATGGGGGGCGAGCAGGGCGGCAAGCTGGCTGCCGAGACCGCCATCCGCACCCTGTCCGAGACGGGCGCCATCCGCAGCCTGGACGCCGCCCGCTACGCAATCCGCGCCGCGGACGAGGCCGTGGCCCGCGCCGCCACCGGCGCGGACGGCGAGCGCATGCGCATGGGGTGCGCGCTGGCCCTCGTCGCCCTCTCCGCCGACCGGGGCGGGCAGCTGGGGTGGATCGGCGCCCACGTGGGGGACGTGCGCATCATCTCGCGCGGGCCCGACGGCACCGTGCGCCTGGAGACGCGCGACCACACCCCGGCCTTCGCGCGCTGGGAGGCGGGCGAGATCGCGCTGGACGAGATCCCCGACTCTCCGCTCGCCAACCGCCTGCAGCGGGCGGTCGGGCACGGCGGCGAGGCCGACACGGCGTGGCTTCCGGTGCGGCCGGGCTGGTCGTACCTGCTGATCTCGGACGGCGTCACCAAGGCCACGCGGCTGGACGAGCTGGGCGAGGCGCTGGCCCTCCCCTCGTCCCGCGCCGCCTGCGAGGCCATCCTGCGCAAGGTGGACGAGCGCGGGCCCGACGACAACTTCACGGCGGTGGTGGTGCGCATCCTGGCGGACGGCGACCTCACCGTGGAAAACGCCACCGCGCCCCGGCCGACGCACGCCGCGGCCGCGGTGCCCGCCGCGCCCGAAGAGCCGGCGCGGCGCCCCTTTGCCGATCCCCCGAACGTGACACGCACCGGACGCTCCCCGCTCGCCGGGTTCGCCGCCTTCCTGGCGCTGCTGGCGCTGGCTCTGGGCGCCTACGCGCTGTGGACGGCCATGCAGGCGCAGGGCGCCGACCAGGCGCGGGCCCGCGAGGTGGCCGGCCTGCGCGCCTCCCTCGACTCCATGCGCGCCGCCGCCCGCCCGGCGACGGACAGCGCGGTCGCCGCCGGCCCCATCTCCGCGC
>JAQBQD010000003.1 GCA_028287185.1 Gemmatimonadota bacterium
GTCCCACTGGGCGCACCGGTACGAGTTCTTCGGGGATGATCTTCGTGGCGTCGAGGATGTCGAAGCTGAACTGTTCGCTCTGCTCTTCGGTGAAGATCTGCAGACCGAGCTCCCACTCAGGGTAGTCGCCCGCTTCGATCGCCTCCCACAGATCTCGGCGATGGAAGTCCGCGTCGGCGCCCTGGATCTTTGCTGCCTCGTCCCACACGAGCGAGTGCGTGCCCTGCTTCGGCTTCCAGTGGAACTTCACGAAGACGGATTCGCCCTCCTCGTTGACCATGCGATAGCTGTGCACGCCGAAGCCCTGCATCGTGCGATAGCTGCGTGGAATGGCGCGATCGGACATCGCCCACATCATCATGTGGGTGGACTCGGGCATCAGGGAGATGAAGTCCCAGAAGGTGTCGTGCGCCGATGCTGCCTGCGGCATGGCGTGATGCGGCTCGGGCTTCACGGCGTGTACGAGGTCCGGAAACTTCATCGCGTCCTGGATGAAGAACACCGGGATGTTGTTGCCGACCAGATCCCAATTGCCCTCATCCGTATAGAACTTGACTGCGAATCCGCGGACGTCGCGCGCGGTGTCGACCGATCCGCGTTCGCCGGCGACGGTGGAGAAGCGCACGAACACTGGAGTGCGCTTGCCTGCTTCACTGAATGGCGCGGCGCGGGTGATGTCCGTCAGCGACTCGTAGCTCTCGAAATATCCGTGCGCGCCTGATCCGCGCGCGTGCACGATGCGCTCGGGAATGCGCTCGTGGTCGAAGTGCGTGATCTTCTCGCGGAGGATGAAGTCCTCCAGCAGCGAGGGCCCGCGCGCCCCCGCCTTCAGCGAGTTCTGGTTGTCGCTGATGCGCACGCCCTGGTTGGTGGTCAGCGCCTGGTCCAGCCCCTCCTCGGTGTGGGGCTTCAGCGCCTCCGTCTTGGCGTTCTCCGGCTTGGCCTGCACCGGCGCGGCGTCCTTGCCGCCGGCCGGCGTCTCGCGGGCAGTGCTCATCGTCTACCTCTGCGTGGGAGGATGCGGGAATGCGGGCGCGTCACACCCGGGCCGAAGCGAACGCCGGTCCACGCCGATGGACCGTCGGCCTCTCAGCAGCGGCGCGCGGCCGGCACTCGGCGCCCGCGCCCGTTTGCAAGCCGTGCGCCCCGCGGCGCACACGGCGTACGGCCGCCGCCGCGCCCCCTCCGTCTCCCCCAGATCCTTCTCCATAGTCCGAGGGTCGACGACACCGCCTGCTCGCGGTCCGTCTGCATCGAGTCCGGCCGCTTCACTGCCACCTCTCGACGCCGTCGGCCTGTACGTGAGCCAGGGTAGTGTCGGCGGACGTGTTCGCGCGGCGGGTCCGCGGCGTCCATCAACGGTAGACGGCGCTCCATCGTTGGATGAAAACGTGAAGGCCCGCACCTCGCGAGAGATGCGGGCCTTCGTCCTTTCCAATCGCCCGCCACGGCGCACCGTGGTCCGAACTCCGACGCCGGCCGTGAGACTTTCGGGCGACGCGCGCGCTACGCCGACCCGAGTGCGGGCCTCACCCCCTCGGCCGACGGTTCCGCGCCGCGGACCGCGCGTTCTGTCGTCTCCACGCTGCTGGCCCCGAACGCGCGGCCCAGCGCCTGCACCTCCGCCTCCAGGCGCGGCACGGTCTTGCGGGCGGTGCGGGCCGTGAGGCGCTCCATGAGCGGGCTGCTGAACACCTGGCGGATGGCGGCCAGCGGGGCCAGGGAGCGCGGCACGTAGATCTTGCGGCGGCGCTTCTCGATGCCCTCCACGAACGCCTCGGCGCACTCGGCCAGCGACGTCACGCGGCCGAAGGGGCCGGGCGTGGCCTTCAGCATCTGGTTGAAGGTGGTGAAGTCGCGCTGCTGGTCGCGCACCAGGTCGGTGTCGATCCACGACGGGTGCGCCACGCCCACCTGCACGCCGCGATGCGCCAGCTCCAGCCGCAGCACGCTGCCGAAGTGCTCCACCCCGATCTTGGACGCCGCGTAGGTGCTGATGCCCGGCAGCGGAGCCAGCGCCGCCGCGGACGACACCAGCAGGAAGTAGCCCTGGCGTTCGATCACGTGGGGAAGCGCCGACTTCACCGTGCGCACCACGCCGATCAGGTTCACCTCGATCACGCGCACCAGCGCCTCCACCGGCGCCACGGCCACGGTGCCGTTGCCGGCGATGCCCGCGTTGGCGATCACCACGTCGATGCCCCCCAGCGCCGCCACCGTCCCCGCGACGGCGCGGTCCAGCGCCGCCTGGTCCGTCACGTCGCACGCGAACCACACGTGCCCCTCGCCCAGCTCCGTCGCCAGGCCGCGCAGCCGGTCGGGCTCCATGCCCACCAGCGACAGCCGGGCGCCACGCGCCGCCAGCAGGCGCGCCGTCTCCGCGCCGATGCCGCGTGCCGCGCCGGTCACCAGCACCACCTTGCCTGCCACGGAATACGCCATGGGACGGGTCCTCTGGAGAGGTGAAGTCGGTCGGTAGATGCGAGAGCGGGAGCTGCGGGCCGTTCAGCCCGCCGCGGCGTCCAGCAGCGCGCGCCAGTCCAGCGCCAGGCGAATGGTGGCGCGGCGCGCGTCGGGGTTCACGCCCGTCAGGTGGATGAAGCCGTGGCCCTGGCTGGCGATGCGCACCAGCCTCGCCGGCGTGCCCGCCGCCTGGAGCGCGGCGGCGTACGCCTCGCCCTCGTCGCGCAGCAGGTCGAAGCCCGCCGTCGCCACCAGCGCCGGCGGCAGGCCGCCCAGGTCCGGCGCCAGCAGCGGCGACACGCGCGGGTCGCCGTCGGGCACGCCCGTGCCGTCGACCAGCCAGCGGTTGAACGCCTCGCGGTCCGCCCCGCTCAGGAAGTATCCACGGTCGAACAGCGCCTTCGACGGCCGCGGCGTGACGGAGTCGGTCGCGGGATAGACCAGGAGCTGCGCCGCGACGGGCAGCCCTTCGCGCGTGTCCAGGCGCGACGCCACGGCGGCCAGGTTTCCGCCCGCGCTGTCTCCACCCACCGCCACCCGCGCCGGATCGGCCCCCAGTTCCGCCGCGTGCGCCCGCGCCCAGCGCAGCGCCGCCCGCGTGTCGTCCAGCGCGGCGGGGAAGGGATGCTCGGGCGCCAGGCGATACTCCACGCTCAGCACGTGCACCCGCGCGTGGCGGCAGAGCAGCCGGCACGGCTCGTCGTGCGAGTCCACCCCGCCAATGGCGAACCCGCCGCCGTGCAGGTACACCGTCACCGGCTGCCGCTCGCCCGACGGCGGCGCATAGTGCCGCACCCGCATCGGCTGCCCGCCGCCTCCGTCGATGGCGAAGTCCCGCACGCTCGCCACGTCCGTCTTCGGCCCCGCGTATGCCCGCATCTCGCGCAGGTACCGCGCCCGCGCCCGAGGAAGCGTGGGCTCCACCAGCCCCGGCGTTCCGCGCCGCCGCCGGAGCGCGAGCAGGAGCTGCACGTGCGGATCGAGCGTCTGGCCGTCCACCACCACGGCCGGGCGCCCGGACATCCGGACGAGCCACGCCGCGGGCAGCTTCGCCAGTCCGACGGCCGCGAGGCGCTCGATCCGGCCGATCAGCGGAACGCTGTTATTCCCCATCGACACTCATCTTCCAACGATCCGGGAATTGCACGCGAAACGTCGTCAGCGGATGCGACAGAGGCGACGGATGCGACCTGCGGCGCGGAAGGCGGTGGCATTCCATCACGCTTTCCCGTTCGATCGCGGGCTCACTTCGTATTCGGCGGGCCGGAACCGCGCCACCCGCCGCCGGAAGCGCCAGGTGAAGTCCGGCCACAGCGTGGAGTTGCGGCCCGTCGCGTCGAGGTACCAGCTCGCGCAACCGCCGGAGGTCCATACCGTTCCGCGCATCCGCCGGTCCAGCGCGGCCACGAACGCGGCCTGGGCGTCGGCCCGCGGCTCGATCGCGTCCACCCCCGCCGACGCCATGTGGCGCATCGCGCCGAGCACGTGGTCGAGCTGCGCCTCGATCATGTAGACCACGCTGGTGTGGCCCAGCCCGGTGTTGGGGCCCAGCACGATGAAGAGGTTGGGGAAGCCCACGACCGTCGTCCCCGCGTGCGCCTGCGGGCTTCCCGCCCACGCGTCCGCCAGCGTGCGTCCACCGCGTCCGTGCACGCGGGGCGCCAGCGGCGGGTCCGTCGGCCGGAAGCCGGTGCCGAGCACGATGGCGTCCACCGGCCGCTCCACGCCGTCCGCCGTCACGATCGAGTGCTCGCGCACCTCGGCGATGGCGTCCGTCACCAGCTCCACGTTGGGCCGCGTGAGGGCGGGCAGGTAGTCGCTGGAGAGAAGGACGCGCTTGCAGCCCATGGTGAAGTCGGGCGTCAGCCTCGCGCGGAGGGCGGCGTCGGGCACGGAGTCGCGCAGGTGGCGCAGCGCCTTCCGCTGGCCCAGGCGCATGGCGCGCGGGTGCCGGAAGCCGGGCACGTACAGCTCGCGCGCCAGGTAGATGCCCGCCCGCGCCGCCTTCTGCGCCAGCGGAAAGCGCCGGTAGAGCGCCTGCCGCCGCGCTTCGATCGGCCGGTCGTCGCGCGGCATGATCCACGGCGCGGTGCGCTGGAAGACGTGCAGCCGGGCGACGAGCGGCTGGATCTGCGGCACGACCTGGATGGCCGACGCGCCGGTGCCGATCACCGCCACGCGCCGGCCGGCCAGGTCGCACGCGTGGTCCCAGCGCGACGTGTGGAAGGCGGCGCCGCGGAAGCGCTCCATCCCCGGGATCGCGGGGATCATGGGATCGCTCAGCGCGCCGGCCGCCATCACCAGCACCCGCGCCGTGAATCGCCCGCGCGACGTATCCACCGTCCAGCGCCGCGCATCCTCGTCCCACGCCGCGCCCCGGACGTCGTGGCCCGGGCGGACGTGGGGCGTCACGCCGTGGTCTGCGGCGCAGCGCCGGAGGTACGCCTGGATCTCGGGCTGCGGCGAGAAGCTGCGCGTCCACGCGGGGTTCGGCGCGAACGAGAAGGAGTAGAGGTGCGACTGCACGTCGCAGGCGCAGCCGGGATACGTGTTGTCGCGCCAGGTGCCGCCCACGTCGTCCGCGCGCTCCAGCACCACGAAGTCGTGCATTCCCGCCGCCTTCAGCCGGATGGCCGCGCCGATCCCGCCGAAGCCGCTGCCGATGACGGCCACGTCCACGCGCTCCCCCGCACCGTCAGCCTCCAAATCGTCCTCCCGTTCGTCGGATCGACCAGCGATGCCGCATCTCGCCGGCAGCGTACGAGCATCATGGCGATTCCCACCGGCCAATGCCAGCGCCTCTCGACGTCGAGCTGGGGCGAGAGGCAGGGCCGTGCATACGGTCGACGGTCTGTCGAAGGCTCCGCCGACGGCTGCCGTCGATCCGACCCGCGGACGGGAGCGCCGATAATCTCCGCTCCGGACGCAACTCCGCTCTGGCGCTCCCGGGGGCCGGCCACAACCTTGCAAGTGAGGGCGAGCGAAGGTCCACGGCCGCCGGTCCGCCCACGACGACGTGCGCCAGCCGGGCGGCCGGACCCATCGAACCGAGCACCATCCCCGAAACGTTCCGGAGCCCCATTCCCGTGCACCCCGCGGCCTCCCCCTCCCGCCGAACTCGCCCGCCGGCCGACCTTCGTCCGACCGTGGACCTTCCGCGCCTCCTTCCATCCACCGCCCATACGCGGCTCGTTGGGCAGTGGAGGCGCGCGCCGGCGCTGGCGCTGCTCGCGCTGGCGGCGGCCGGGTGCGGAACGCGGGTGCGCATCCCGCCGCCGGACGTGGACTCGCCGGCGGTGGAGCTGCCCGAGGCCGAGGCCAGCGTGGTGCACCTTCCCGTCACCCTGTCGCTGGCCGGCATCGCGGACAAGGTGGAAGATGCCGTGCCCAGGCGCGGCGGCGACGAGAACGAGTGGCACGTGGCGGGCGACGCGCCGGTGATCGGCACCGTGTACGTGACGGAGGCGTGGGAGCGCGATCCGTTGCGCATCTCCGTGACGGGCGGCCACGTGGACGTGTCGGCGCACGTGCGCTACCGGGCGCGTATCGCCAAGAAGGTGTGCGCGCCGCTGGTGGGGTGCCGATGGGTGCCGCTGTCGCAGTGCGGCCACGACGGGCCCATGCCCACGCTGGACATCGGCCTGCGCACCACGCTGGGCTGGAGCCCGGACTGGCGCGTGGCCCCCCGCACCGCCGCGCGCCCCGTGCGCAGCGGCCTGCACTGCCGCGTGGCCGGCGCCCGGGTGGACGTCACCGAGCGCGTGCAGGCCAAGGTCCTCGCCGAGCTGCAGCGCGCCGCCCCCCGCGTGGACGAGCGCATCCGCGAGGCGGCGGCGCTGCACGACCGCGTGGAGGGCGTGTGGCGGGCGCTGCAGAAGCCCATCCAGGTAGCCGACGGCGTGTGGCTGACCCTGCGCCCCCAGGCCGCCAGCGCCGACGTGCCCAGCGGCCGGGGCACCACGCTTTCCACCGACGTCGCGCTTATCCTGCGCCCGCGCGTGGTGGTGGGCGACAAGCCGGCGCCCGACACCACGCCGCTGCCTCGGCGCGTGCCCATGCCGCCCGGGCGCGGCTTCCGCCTGCAGCTCGTGGCCGACGTGCCCTACGCCGCGGGGGACAGCATCCTGGCCGCCGAGCTGGTGGGCAAGCGCCTGTCGTCGCACGGGCAGAGCGTGAAGGTCAAGGCGGCGCACCTGTCCGGGCACGGCTCGCGGCTGGTGCTGGCGGTGGACGTGGTGGGCGACGCGCGGGGCACGCTGTACTTCGTGGGCACGCCCGTCTTCGATCCCGCCACGCAGGTGCTCACGGTGCCCGACCTGGACTTCTCGCTGGAGACGAAGAACGTGCTGACCACGGCCGCCGGGTGGCTGCTGTACCCCAGCCTGCGCGAGCAGATGGCCGCCGCCGCCCGCTTTCCCCTCGCCGCGCGCATGGCCCAGCTCCGCGAGCACGTGGCTGGTGCCCTGAACCGCGACCTGGGCACCTCCGTGCGGATGACGGGCACCGTGGACCAGCTGCGCCCCGTGGGTGTCGCCGTCCGCGCCGGCTCCGTCGCCGCCGTGTTCGTCGCCGAGGGCCACGCAGGCATCACCGTCACCGTGCACTGACGGCGCTCGTGGTGCCGAGGAAGGCGTGCGCGGCGTGTCGGATGGCCGCGTCGAACGGCTTCGGACGATGGCGATCGAGGGCGGGCCCGTCTCCGTGTCGCCTGGGGCCCGCGCGTTCACCTGATCCGCATGGCGACCGCCGCCTCCCTCGTCGTCCGCCTGGCGTGGCTGGGCTGGGCGCGCGCATCCTTCCCCTGCCGGCTTTCGCATCGCAAATTGCTCCCTTGCGGAGTCCGCGCACGGACTGACCCGGTTCACCGCGGGGATTGGTTTCGGACGCGATAAGGACTCGAATTTGGCCGCGACGTACGAATCGGAGAACGCGATTCGATCCGCAGACGCGGCTCGTCGAGCGACACCAGCTCTTCGCTCCGGAACCGTCGCCATACCCCGGCACCTTCACGCGATCCCCTGACGCACATGGCCATCGAGAACGTATCGGACACGGCGCGGTGGGTGGCCGTCTACCGCGCGATGGAGACGGAGCGGGCCGATGCGCACTTCCGCGATCCCTGGGCGCGCCGGCTGGCGGGCGAGAAGGGCGAGGAGATCGTGCGCACCATGCGGAAGGGGAAGCAGGCCGCGTGGGCGATGATCGTGCGCACGGCGGTCTTCGACGACGAGATCCTGGCCGCCGTGCGCGACCACGGCGTGGACACCGTGGTCAACCTGGCGGCGGGGCTGGACACCCGCCCCTGGCGCCTCCCTCTGCCGCCGGCGCTGCGCTGGGTGGACGTGGACCTGCCCGGCATCCTGGACTACAAGGCGGAGACGCTGGCCGGCGAGGCGCCCCGCTGCCGCTACGAGGCCGTCCGCGCCGACCTCACGGACCCCGCGCTGCGCGACGAGGTGCTGGGCCGCATCGGGGGCGAGGCGCGGCGGGCGCTGGTGGTGTCCGAGGGGCTGCTCGTCTACCTGGACGAAGCGGACGTCGCCGCGCTGGCCGAGGCGCTGCACGCACAGCCGGCGTTCCGCTGGTGGCTGACGGACCTGGCCAGCCCGGCCCTGCTGAAGTGGATGAAGAAGTCGTGGGGCAAGATGGTGGACGGCGGCAACGCGCCCTTCCGCTTCGCCCCCGCCGAGAGCGCCGGCTGGTTCGAGCCCCGCGGCTGGCGCGAGGTGCGGTGGCGCGGCACGGTGCCCGAAGCCCGCCGCCTGCGCCGCACGCCCGCTAGTGCGTGGCTGTGGGGCCTCGCCCTGCGCCTGTCTTCCGCCCGCCGCCGCCGCGAGATGGCGCGCTTCTCCGGATACGTTCTGCTGGAGCGGATATGAGCGGGGCGGCCGACGCTCCGCGGGACGCGCCGGTGGATGCGTATCGCGCGCGTGCCGTCGTGGGCCCGGGCGGCACGGTGGCGCCGTGCGGCGTGCCGTTCGACGGAGGGACGGAGGTGGAGGTCGTCGTGTTCCGTACCCGGGAGGATTCGCGCTCGACCGGTGGCGACGCCGCCCGGGGCTCGCTCCGCGGCGCCGTGCTGTCGTACGATGCGCCGACGGAACCGGCCTGGCCGGCGGATCCGGACGCGGAACGCCCGTGACGCCCACCTTCTTCGCCACGCCGGAGGACTTCCGCGCCTGGCTCGCGGCGCACCACGACACCGAGCGCGAGCTGCTGGTGGGGTTCCACAAGGTGGGCAGTGGCCGGCCCAGCATCACCTGGCCGCAGTCGGTGGACCAGGCGCTCAGCTTCGGGTGGATCGACGGCGTGCGGCGCCGCATCGACGACGACAGCTACTCCATCCGCTTCACGCCGCGCAAGCCGCGCAGCACCTGGAGCGCCGTCAACATCAAGCGCATGGGCGAGCTGGCGGAGGCGGGGCTGGTGCACGCCGCCGGCGCCGCCGCGTTCGAGGCGCGCGCCGAGGACCGCTCCGGCATCTACGCCTACGAGCAGCGCGGCACGGTGGAGCTTTCGCCCGAGTACGAGGCGCAGTTCCGCGCCGACGGGAACGCCTGGGCCTACTTCCAGGCGCGGCCGGCGTGGTATCGCAAGACGGCGCTGTGGAGGGTGATGTCCGCCAAGAAGGAGGAGACGCGCGCCAAGCGCCTGGCCTCCCTCATCGAGCACTCCGCCGCCGGCCGACCGGTTCCCGAGCTGGACCGCGATCCCAGGCCGAAGTGATCCGCCGCCCCTCCGCCCGCTTCCCGAGGGTCCGCGGAACGGTGTGAATCCCGACGTCGGCGCGGGCCGTATCCGCAGTACGGACGTTTCTTCCCCGCACCATCCGGGATCCCGACATGCCCACCAAAGACATCATCCTGCTGTCCCTCGTCTTCTCCGTCGTCGTCGCCCCGGCGCTGGGGATCACGGCGCGATTCGCCATCAAGCCCATCGTGGATGCGCTCCTGCGGCTGAAGGAGGGCGGCGTGCTGCCCGGCGCCCAGACCACGGCCCTCGCCGGCGCCGAGGCGCAGGCGGAGGTGCGCCAGCTTCGCGAGGAGGTGGCGCGGCTGGCCGGCGAGCTGGCCGAGGTGAAGGAGGCGCAGGACTTCCACCGCGCGCTCCTGGAGCCGCCGGCCGCCCACGCGGCGGTGGGGCCGGGGACGGAGCCCGCCGGGTCGTAGGCGGCGGTCGCCGCGCGCGCCTCGGGTCGGAACCCCAGGCCTGCGGTGACGACGAAGCCCGCCCGCGCGGGCTCCGCGCCGCGATGGATGCCGCAGCCGGACACCGGTCGCGATCCGGCCGTGCACGCGAATGTCCCGTCTTCCGTGAGGCTCGCCATGATCCCACGCGTCGCCCGTTCGCTCCGTCTCTCCGTCCTCTGCGCCGGTACGCTTGCGTTCGCGCCTGCCGGGCACGCGCAGGCGGCTCCGCCGGCCACGCCGGAAGGGGTTTGGCGCGGCACCTCCATCTGCCAGGCGCGGCCGGGCATCTGCCACGACGAGATCGTGGTGCTCCACGTGGCGGCGGCGCCGGACAGCGCGGGCGTGTTCCTGCTCACCATGAACAAGGTGATCGCCGGCCAGGAGGAGTTCATGGGCACCCTGCGCGCGCACTACGACGCGGCGACAGGCGTCCTGTCCTACGCCGACGCGCGGGGCATCTGGCGCTTCACGCTGCGCGGGCGGGAGATGGAGGGTACCGGCACCGTTCCGCCCAACCTGCTCATCCGCCGCGTGGCCGTCACGCGCGACCCCTGATCCCGCGACAGAATCCACCGATCCACGGAATCCACGGAATCGTCGGAATCGTCGGAATCGACCCACTCCGGCGAATCCACGGAATCCTGCGACACGGGGGAATGAAGCTCCGGCGGATGGGGAGATCCAGGGTTGTCGAGGGCGAAGGGCGATGCGGGGCGGGGTGCCGGACGGCGCTCCGCCCCTTGCCATTCGCGGCGCGGGGCTCCATCGTGGCGGTCGGGCCGGGCGGGCGCGCGGCCGCGGACAACCGAGGCACGGAGGCCGGGATGCGGATCGTGGTGGTGGGTGCGACGGGCACCATCGGCAAGGCGGTGGTGGATGCGCTGAGCGGGCGGCACGAGGTGGTGCGGGTGGGCCATACGCACGGCGAGCACACGGTGGACATCGCCAGCGCCGGATCCATCCGCGCCCTGTTCGACGCGGTGGGTCCCTTCGACGCGCTGGTGTCGGCGGCGGGCAACGCGGCCTTCGCGCCGCTGGAGACGCTGACGGACGAGCAGTTCGCGTTCAGCCTGGGCCACAAGCTCATGGGCCAGGTGAACCTGGTGCGCCTGGGCCTGGCCCACGTGCGCGACGGCGGCTCCATCACCCTCACCAGCGGCGTGCTGGCGGCGGAGCCCATGCCCGGCGCCGCCGCCATCAGCCTGGTGAACGCGGGCCTGGAGGGCTTCGGCCGGGCGGCGGCGCTGGAGGCTCCGCGCGGCGTCCGCGTCAACGTCGTCAGCCCGCCCTGGGTGAGCGAGACGCTGCAGGCCATGGGGATGGATCCCGCCGGCGGCATGCCCGCCGCGAAGGTCGCCGCCGCCTACGTGGCCGCGGTGGAGGGCGGCGAGACGGGCCAGGTGCTGGACGCGCGCAAATTCGGCTGAACCGGACGGGTGCGCCGCCCGCGATCCGCCATCCATCCATCCATCCATCCATCCATCGACCGACGTTCACCACGGAGCCCGACGTGTCCGCTGAATCCAGGCTGAAGGAGCTGGGGCTGGTGCTGCCGGAGCCGTTCCGCAGCCCCACCGGACGGCCCTATCCGTTCCGCTGGGTGCGCGTGCGGGGCAACCGCGCGTACGTCTCCGGGCACCTGCCCATGGAGCCGGAGGGGGGCATCGCGTCGGCGCTGGTGGGCAAGGTGGGCGCGGAGGTGTCGGCCCAGCAGGGGGCCGAGGCGGCGCGGATGGTGGCGCTCGCCATGCTGGGCAGCCTGCGGCGCGAGCTGGGCAGCCTGGACCGCGTGACGGCATGGCTGCGCGTGCTGGGCATGGTGAACGTAGCGCCCGGCTTCCGCGACCTGCCGCAGGTGGTGAACGGCTTCTCGGAGCTGATCCTGGACGTGTTCGGCCCCGAGGTGGGGGCGCACTCCCGCTCGGCCGTCGGCATGGCCGAGCTTCCCTTCGGCCTGCCGGTGGAAGTGGAGGCCGAGGTGGAGATCGCGCCGTGAGCACGCCGGGGCCGGCGATCGACGACGCCCGCGCGGCGGTGGACCTGGCGTTCGCGGACGTGCCGCGCCCCGTGGCGTTCGCGCGCGGCACCTGCGGCTGCTCGGAGTGCCTGGAGCACGAGGCCACGCTGGCGTCGCACACGCGCGACACCATTGGCCTGGCGGAGCTGGGCAACCCCGGGTGGGACCCCATCTGCTTCGCGAGCGACATGGCGTTCGCGTACTACCTGCCGGCGCTGGTGCGCCTGGCGCTCACGACGGACGCCTACCTCGACCAGCTCTGCTTCCACCTGGGGCGCTCGGGCCGCCAGGCGGCCATCACCCGCGAGCAGGCCGCCGCCGTGCTGGCCGCGCTCTGGGCGATGGTGGAGGCGGACCGCGTGGACGCCTGCGACGCGCCGGGGGTGGAGGATGCCATCGCGGCGCTGGAGGCGCGGCTCGCGGCGCCGGAGGGGGAGGGCGCTTGAGCACCCGCGAGCCGGGCCGCGCCCGCGAGGGGCCCGCGGCGGC
>JAQBQD010000031.1 GCA_028287185.1 Gemmatimonadota bacterium
TTCCAGGTGAAGGTGCAGGGGCACCGGATCGAGCTGGGCGAGATCGAGTCGGTGCTGGAGCAGCACCCCGCCGTGCGCAACGCCGTGGCCGCCGCCGTCGGCGAGCGCAACGAGCGCCGCCTCGTGGCGTACGTCACGCTCGCGGAGGGCGCGTCCGGTGCCGCCGCGGCGGCGCCTTTGTGCCCCGAGCCGGCGGCGCAGCTCGCGGGCACGCTCGAGTGCCTCCGCCAGGCGCGGCTCGCCGAGTCGCCGCTGCCGAAGTACCGCTACCCGTCGGCGAGAACCCTGTATCCGGTCCAGGCCTACGTCGCGGTTCCCTCCCCGGTCGGCCGGATCGGCGCGGGCACGTACTACTACGACCCGCGGGCCCACCGGCTCGTCCGGGTGGCGCCGCCCTTCCCCGGCGATCTCCAGCCCGGGTTGGACGAGCCCGCCGTCTTCCTCGTCGCCCGCCTCGCCGCCATCGCGCCGATCTACCGCGGGCTCTCTCCGGACTTCTGCCTCATCGAGGCGGGCTACATGCAGGCGCTCCTGACGGCCGCCGCCGCCGCGCAGGGCCTGGCCCTGACGCCCGCGGCGATCGCGTCGCCGGAGCGCGTGCAGCGGCACCTCGGCCTCGACGAGGGGCACGTCCCCCTCCAGTGCCTGCGCCTTGCGCCGGCCGGCACGGAGGGGCCCGTGGAGACGGCCCGGCGGACGGCGTGGGCGTCGATGTCGTCGCTGCTGGCCGGGCATGCCCTGTCCGCCGCCCAACCCGTGCTCGACGACGTGGAGCGCCTCGAGCTCGAGCTGAGCGAGCCGGGGCTGCGCTCCCCCAGGCCGGACGACACAACCGTCGAGCTCGACTCCGCGTCCGGGCCCGGCGGGGCGGCCGTCGACGACCTGCTGTATCGAAGCAGCGACCGTGACTTCCTCCGCGACGCGATCCCGCTCGGGGACTTCCGGACGCTGCTCGACGTTCTCGCCATGCAGCTGCCGGCGTCGCTCGCGGACGAGCTTGCGGTTGGGCTCTACGCCGCGCCCGGCGCGATCGAAGGGCTCACGCCGGGAGGATACCGGTACGCGCTCCGGGACCGGCAGCTCTCGCTCGTGGCACCGATGGAGGGGTTCCCGGCGGACGTGCACGCGCCGCACAACCGCGAGGTCTTCGAGCGCTCGGGGTTCTCGTTGCTCCTCTGCTCCGCGCCGCCGTCGGGCGGCGCCGGGGAGGGCGCGCGGGAACGCGATGGCTCGCTGCTGCTCGCCGGGGGCGTGGGGCAGATGCTCATGACCGCCGGGCCGGCGATGGGCATCGGGCTCTGCCCGATCGGGTCGCTGGAGTTCGACCGCGTACGACACCTGTTCGGACTGGAAGGCGACGCGGTCTTCCTCCACGCCTTCGTCGGCGGGCGCATCCCGCCCAGGGCGCGTCCCGCGCCGCGCGCCGGAGCGCGTGGGGCGGCGAGCGTTTCCGCGGACGCCGCGGCCGGTCCGGACGGGACGATCGAGTCGGTCCGGCAGTTCCTCGCGGCGAAGCTTCCCGAGTACATGGTCCCCAGGCGGATCGTCGCGCTGGACGCGTTCCCCCTGAGCTCGAACGGCAAGGTCGACCGCAAGGCGCTGCCGCAGATCGAAGACTTCGACACGCCGGTCTGGACGGCTCCGCGGACGCCCGTCGAGGAGCGGTTCAGCGAGATCTGGCAGGAGCTGCTGGGTGTCGCCCGCGTCGGCGTGGAGGACTCCTTCTTCGCGCTGGGCGGCGATTCGGTCAAGGCCATCCAGTTCCTCGCCCGCGCGCGGGAGGCCGGGCACGAGATCGACGTCCGCCACTTCTTCCGGGAGCCGCGCATCGCGCCGCTCGCCCGGCTCGTCGCGCCGCAGGGCGGGGACGGCCACGCGGGCGGGACGGCGGGCGCCGCGGCCGGGGCTGCCCTCACGCCGGTGGTGAGCGACACCGAGCTGACGCAGGAGGAGCTCGAGCAGCTGATCGCCGAGTTCGGCGACACCATGGACGGGGACCCCAGCGCATGAACACCGGCAACATCGAGGACGTCTACCCCCTCTCTCCCCTGCAGGAGGGCATGCTCTTCCACACCCTCTATGCGCCGGAGGAGGGTGCCTACTTCGATCATCTCGTCTGCGAGATGCGCGCGCTGGGCGGTCTGGACCGGGCCGCGTTCCAGGGCGCGGTCCAGGACGTGATCGACCGCCACCAGGCGCTGCGCACCGCGTTCACCTGGAAGCTGCGCGACCGTACCCGCCAGGTCGTCCTCCGCCGGCTGCGCGTCCCGCTGGCCGAGGAGGACTGGCGCGGGCGTTCGGAGGACGAGCACCGTGCCGGCCTCGCGGCGTTCCTGGAGCAGGATCGCAGGAACGGCTACGACCTTTCGCGGCCGCCGCTCATGCGGATCGCGCTGCTCCGGCTGGAGGAGGACGTCTACTACTTCGTCTTCAGCTACCACCACATCGTCATGGATGCGTGGTCGATGACCACGGTCATCAGCGACCTCCTGGGTTCCTACCGCGCCCGTGCGGCGGACCGGCCCGTCGAGACCACGCCTCCGCGGCGGTTCCGCAGCTACATCGACTGGCTCACCGGCCGCGACCTGACCCGGGCCGAAGCGTTCTGGCGCCAGGAGCTCGACGGCTTCCACACCCCCACGCCGCTCGGGGGCGACGACGCGGCGCAGGGGATCGTCGAGGCGAGCCGGCAGAGACCGGTCGAGGTCGAGCTGGCGCCCTCGGCCGCCGCGGCGCTCGCCGCGGTCGGAAGGCAGCATGGGCTGACGCCCCTGACGCTCGTCATCGGCGCGTGGTCGCTGGTGCTGAGCTGCTACGCGAACGAGCGCGACGTCGTGTTCGGCACCGTCGTGTCGGGGCGGCCGCCCGAGCTGGAAGGCGTCGAATCCATCGTCGGGCTCTTCACGAACACGCTGCCGGTGCGCGTCCGCCCGCACGGCGGGGAGCCGGCGCGCGCGTGGCTCCAGGAGCTGCAGGCGGGGCTCTTCGCGTCGCGCGAGCACCAGTGGGCGCCCATGTCCCGCATGCAGGAATGGAGCGAGGTGCCGCGCGGCGTCCCGCTCTTCGACAGCGTCATCGTCGCGTGGAACGTCCCGGAGAAGGTGTTCCCGATGGTCGAGGGCCGGCAGCTGGAGCTCCGGATGGTCCACCACGATCCCCGGAACAACTTCCCGCTGTCGCTTATGGTCGACCAGGGGCCGCCCTTCATGCTCCGGCTCATCTTCGACGCTGCCCGCTTCGACCGGCACGACGTGCACCGGCGGCTGGTGCACCTGCGTTCCGTGCTGGAGGCGATGGGGCGCGGGCTGGAGCGGCCGGTGGGCGAGCTCGCGGCGCTCCCCGGCGCGGAACGCCACCGGGTGCTCGTGGAGAGCAACGACTCCGGCGCCGCGTTCCCGCTGGGGCGCTGCGTGCACGAGCTGATCGACGAGCAGGCCCGGCGGACGCCGGAGGCGGTCGCCGCGACCTGCGGGACCCGGTCGCTGCGCTACGAGGAGCTGCGCCGCGAGTCGGACGCGGTCGCGCACCAGCTCCTCTGCGAGCCCCGGCCGGAGCGGATCGTCGCCGTGCTCGCCGACCGCGGGCTTCCGCTGCTGGCCGCCATGCTGGGGATCTTCAAGTCGGGCGCCGCCTACCTGCCGCTGGACCCGGGCCACCCGGACCCGCGGCTGCAGCAGGTGCTCTCGCTCAGCGGCTGCTCGACCCTCCTGGCCACGCGGCCCTTCCTGGACGCGGCGCGCCGTGCCGCCGGCGCCGTGCCGGGTGTGCGGGTGCTGTGCATCGAGGACGTCGTGCCGGGCGGGGGCGAGCCCCCGGCCGTGGCCGTGGAACCCCGGCAGCTCGCGTACGTGATCTACACGTCCGGCTCCACCGGCGTGCCCAAGGGGGCGATGGTCGAGCACGCAGGCATGCTCAACCACCTGTACGCGAAGGTGGGGGACCTGGGCCTCTCCGCCCGCGACGTGGTGGCCGAGACGGCGTCGCAGTGCTTCGACATCTCGATCTGGCAGTTCCTGTCGGCCCTGCTGGTGGGCGGCCGCGTCCACGTGGTGAGCGACGAGGTGGCGCACGAGCCGCCGGCGCTCGCGGCCGAGGTGGAGCGCGAGGGGGTCACGATCCTCGAGGTCGTCCCCTCGATGCTGCGCATGCTGCTGGACGACGCGCAGGGCGGCGGCGCCGGCGCCGGGGACGGGCTCCTGGGGCTGTCCTGCATGATGGCGACGGGCGAGGCACTGCCTCCCGACCTGTGCCGGCGGTGGCTCGCGCGCTTCCCGGGGGTGCCGCTGGTGAACGCGTACGGCCCCACGGAGTGCTCGGACGACGTGACGCACCACTTCGTGGAGCGGCCGCCCCCCGCCGGGGCGCCCCGCGTTCCCGTGGGCCGGTCGGTGGCGAACATGCGCAACTACGTGCTGGACGACCGGCTCGACCCGCTGCCGACGGGCACGGCGGGAGAGCTGTTCGTTGCGGGCGTGGGCGTGGGGCGCGGGTACCTGAACGACCCGCGGCGCACGGCCGCGGCGTTCCTGCCTGACCCGTTCGCGGCTGCGCCGGGCGGCCGGCTGTACCGCACCGGCGACCGCATGCGGCGCCTGCCGGACGGCACCCTCGACTTCCTGGGCCGCGTGGACTTCCAGGTCAAGGTCCGCGGCTACCGCATCGAGCTGGGGGAGATCGAGGCGGTGCTGGAGCAGCACCCGCGCGTGCACGCCGCGGTGGTGCTGGTGCGCGACGGCGAGGCGAACGACGGGCCCCGCGTGGTGGCCTACGTCGTCCCCGAGCCGGTCTCCCCCGCGCCCGCCGGCCCGGCGGGCAGGGAGCCCTCGGGCTCGGACGGAGAGCGCGCGGCGCAGTGGGAGGCGGTCTTCGACGAGGTCTACGGCCGCGGCCAGGTTTCGGGCCGCGACGAGGCGCTCCACCTGCCGGTCTGGACCGACAGCTACACGGGCCGGCCGTTCAGCGAGGAGGAGGCCTTCGAGTCGGTGGAGGACTCGGTGGGGCGGCTGCGCACGCTGGAGCCGCGCAGGGTGCTCGAGATCGGGTGCGGCACCGGGCTCATCCTGCTCCGCCTGGCGCCGCACTGCGACGAGTACTGGGGCACCGACATCTCGGCGGTCGCGGTGGAGCGGCTGCGCCGGCGGCTCGAGGAGCATCCCATCGCCACCCCGGTGCACCTGTCGCAGCGGGCGGCCGAGGACCTGGAGGGGCTGCCCGGCGGCTTCGACGTGGTGGTGCTGAACGAGGTGGTCCAGTACTTCGCGAGCGTGGAGTACCTGGTCACCGTGATCGAGCGCGCCGCCCGGCTGGTGCGTCCCGGCGGAACCCTGTTCCTGGGCGGCATCCGCAGCTTCCCGCTGTTCGAGGCGTTCCAGACCTCGGTCGCGCTCTTCCAGTCGGCCGCGTCCGCCACCGCGGGCGACCTGCGCCGCCGCGTCCGCGGCCAGCTGGCGCAGGAGAAGGAGCTCCTGGTGGCGCCCGACCTCTTCCGCGCGCTGGCGTCGCACCTTCCCGGGCTGCGGGGGGTGACGGTCCTGCTCAAGGGCGGGCGCGCCGTCAACGAGTTCACCCGGTTCCGCTACGACGCGCTGCTGAGCATCGGCGGCCCCGCGGCGGAGGCCGCGAAGGTGCCGCACGCCGGCTGGAGGGAGGACGGCTGGACCCTGGAGCGCCTGGCGGAGCGCCTGGCCGGGGGCGCGGCCGGGGGCCTGTACCTGGCCCGCGTGCCGAACGCGCGGATCGCGCACGACGTGCGCGCGGTCCAGCTGCTGGCGGGGGCGGACCCCTCCGAGACGGTGGCGCGCCTGCGCGACCGGATCGCGGCGGCCGCCACGCAGGGCGGCGTGGACCCCGAGGCGATCCGCGCGCTGGCGCGGCAGTGGGGGCACGAGTGCCAGATCCTGTGGGCCGAGGGCGACGGCGCCGGCGACTTCGACGTCTTCATCGGCCGCGCCGGCGACGCGGCGGAGGCCGTCCGCGCGTGGCCCGTGGACGCGGGCCGCGCACCGCGGCCCTGGAGCGGCTACGCCAACGCGCCGGGCAGGGAGCAGGCGGGGACGGAGCTCGTGCGCGAGCTGCGCGAGCACCTGGGGCGGCGGCTTCCCGACTACATGCTGCCGAACGCGTTCGCGGTGCTGGACGAGCTGCCGCTGACGCCGAACGGCAAGGTGGACCGCCGTGCGCTGCTGGCGACGGACGAGGCGCCGGCGGCCGAGCTGGCCGCCCGGCAGCAGGCGGGCACCCTCACCGAGGAGCTCGTCGCGGCCATCTGGTCCGACGTGCTGCCGCGCACGGCCATCGGCCGCGACACGGACTTCTTCGAGGCCGGCGGCCACTCGCTGCTCGCCACGCAGGTCATGTCGCGCGTCCGCAGGACCTTCGGCCTCGAGATCCCGCTGCGGGCGCTCTTCGACGCCCGCACGGTGCGGCGGTTCGCCGAGCGCATCGACGCGGCGCGGTGGGGCGACGGCGAGCGGCGCCAGCCGCTGGAGCGGGCGGACCGGGACGGCCCCCGCCCGGTGTCGTTCGCGCAGCAGCGGCTCTGGCTCACCGAGCAGATCGAGGGCGCGGGCGCCGCGTACAACCTGCCCAGCGCGATCCGGGTGGACGGACGCCTGAACGTCCACGCGCTGGAGGCGGCCATCGGCGAGATCGTGCGCCGCCACCACGTGCTGCGCACGCGCTTCGTGACGGTGGACGATCAGCCGATGCAGCTCGTGGAGCCCCCCCGGCGCTGGTTGCTCGACGTGGTGGACCTCCGCGGGGTCCCCGAGGCGCGGAAGGACGCGGAGGTGGCCCGCCTGGCGCGACAGGAGGCACGGCGGGCGTTCGACCTGGGGCGTGCGCCGCTGCTGCGGGCGCTGCTGCTGCGGGTGGAGGACGGGGCGCACGTGGTCCTCTTCACCATGCACCACGTGGTCAGCGACGCCTGGTCGGTCGGGGTGCTCGTGCGGGAGCTCGTGGAGCTGTACGGCGCGTTCTGCGCGGGGATCCCGTCCGCCCTTCCGGAGCTGCCCACCCAGTACGCCGACTTCGCCGAGTGGCAGCGGGGGTGGCTGCAGGGCGAGCGCCTGGACGCGCAGCTCGGGTACTGGACGCGGCAGCTCGGCGCGCGCCCCGCGCCGCTCAGGCTGCCGCTCGACCGCCCGCGCCCGGCGGCGCGCAGCTTCGAGGGCGGCACGCTCTCCTTCCGGCTCTCGCCCGAGCTGTCCGCCTCGATCCACGCCCTGGGCCGGTCGCAGGGCACGACGCTCTTCATGACGGTCCTGGCCGGCTTCAAGGCGCTGCTGGCGCGCGAGACGGGCCAGACCGACGTCGTGGTCGGCACCGACATCGCGAACCGCAACGTCGCCGAGATCGAGGAGCTGATCGGGTTCTTCATCAACCTCCTGGTGCTTCGCACCGACCTTTCGGGGAGCCCCACGTTCCGGCAGCTGCTCGCGCGGGTGAGCGAGGTGACGATCGGGGCGTACACGCACCAGGACCTCGCCTTCGACCTGCTGGTTCGCGAGATGCGCGCCCACTGGGGCGCCCCCGACGCCTCGCTCTTCGACGTGCTCTTCGTGCTCCAGAACGCCCCCGTGGAGGCGCTCGAGCTGCCCGGGGCCGAGCTGCGCCCCCTTCCCGTGGAGGGCGAGACGACCCGCTTCGACCTGGCCCTGTTCGTCGAGGACGCCCCGGCCGGGATCGTGGGAAGGTGGAGCTACCGCACCGACCTGTTCGACGCGGGCACGATCGCGCGGCTCTCCGCCCGCTTCGAGGCGCTGCTGGCGAGCGCCGTGGCGCATCCCGACGCCGGCATCGACGAGCTCGACGTCACCTCGGCGGCGGAACGGAGCGAGAGCGCGAGAAGGCGGGAGAGCAGCTTCAACCGGCTGAAGCGCCGTGCCCCCGAGGGGGTCTCGTGACGGCGAAGGCCGAGGGCGCGGCCCTGCGCGCGGAGATGGCGTCGCTGCTCACCGAGTGCCTGGCGCGGCGGCTCGGCGTGGAGGCGGCCTCGATCGACCCGTCGCAGCCGTTCGCCCGCTACGGGCTGGATTCGGCCGGGGCGGTCGCCTTCGCGGCCGAGGTGGGCGGACGGCTGGGCCGCACGCTCCCGCCCACGCTCATGTGGACCTGCCCGACGGTCGGCGACCTGGCGCGGCACCTTGCCGGCGGCAGCGGGCCCGCTCCCGGGTCCGAGCGCGCCGGCCCGGCGCCGGCCGGCGCGGACGAGCCCATCGCCGTGGTCGGCCTCGCCGGCCGCTTCCCGGGGGCGCCCGACGCGAAGGCGTTCTGGCGGATGCTCTGCGCCGGCACCGACGCGGTCGGCTTCACACCGGCGGACCGGTGGAGCCCCGGGGACGGCGACGGCGCGGGCACGGGCGGACCCACGGCCGGCGGCTTCCTGGAGCAGATCGACCGCTTCGATCCGCTGTTCTTCGGCATCTCGCCCGTGGAAGCGGGGGAGATGGACCCGCAGCAGCGGTTGATGCTCGAGGCGAGCTGGGAGGCGCTGGAGGATGCCGGCGTGCCGCCGCGCTCGCTGGCCGGGAGCCCGACCGGCGTGTTCTTCGGCGTGGTCTGGCGCGACTACGCGGACCTGCACCACGCCACCGGCGCCCGGATCACGAACCACACGGGCGTGGGCCAGGCCCCGGCCATCGTTCCCAACCGCGTCTCGTACTGCCTGGGCCTGCAGGGCCCCAGCCTGGCGGTGGACACCGCGTGCTCCTCGTCGCTGGTCGCGGTCCACCTGGCGTGCCGCAGCCTGCGCGACGGCGAGTCGGAGATCGCGCTGGCGGGCGGCGTCAACCTGACGCTCTCGCCCGAGACGGTGCGGGTGCTGGCGGAGTTCGGCGGGCTGTCGCCCACGGGCCGGTGCCGCGCCTTCGCGGACGGGGCCGACGGCTTCGTGCGCGGCGAGGGGGCCGGGGTGGTCGTGCTCAAGCGCCTTTCCCGCGCCGTCGCCGACGGCGACCGGATCTACTGCCTGGTCCGCGGCAGCGCCATGAACAACGACGGGCCCAGCAACGGCCTCACGGCGCCCAATCCGCTGGCGCAGGAGGCGGTGCTGCGCGACGCCTACCGCAGGGCGGGCGTGGACCCGGCGCGGGTCCAGTACGTGGAGGCGCACGGGACGGGCACGCCGCTCGGGGACCCGATCGAAGCCCAGGCGCTGGGGGCGGTGTTCGGGCCGGGGCGCGATGTCTCGCGCCCGCTGCGGGTGGGCTCGGTCAAGACGAACGTCGGCCACCTGGAAGGCGCCGCGGGGGTGGCGGGGCTCATCAAGGCGGCGCTCGCCATCCACCACCGAACGCTGCCGCCCAGCCTCTTCGCGTCGCGGCCGCACCCCGGCATCCCGTTCGAGGAGCTGCGGCTCAGGCTGCAGTCGAGCGCCGATCCCTGGCCCGATCCCGACGAGGCGCCCCTGGCGGGCGTGAGCGCGTTCGGGTGGGGCGGCACGAACTGCCACCTGGTGCTGGAGGGCGCTCCCGCCCGGATGAGCCAGGTGATGTTCCTGTCGGCGGATACGCCGGCCGGGGTGGCCGCGCTCGCCGCCGCCGAACGGGCCCGCGCGGCGTCGCTCCCGCTCCAGGCCGGCTGCGAGCAGGCGGCGCGCCGTCCGGCGGCGG
>JAQBQD010000038.1 GCA_028287185.1 Gemmatimonadota bacterium
CGTCCATCTGCGCCGCGCCCGTGATCATGTTCTTCACGTAGTCGGCGTGGCCCGGGCAGTCCACGTGCGCGTAGTGCCGCTTCTCCGTCTGGTACTCCACGTGCGCGGTCGCGATCGTGATGCCGCGGGCGCGCTCCTCGGGAGCCTTGTCGATGTTGTCGAAGCTGACGAAGTCCGCCAGCCCCTTCGCTGCCTGGATCCGCGTGATCGCGGCGGTCAGGGTCGTCTTGCCGTGGTCGACGTGCCCGATCGTCCCGACGTTCACGTGCGGCTTATTCCGCTCGAACTTAGCCTTGGCCATTTTCCGCTCTTGATCCCATCCGGGAGGTGAAACGCCTCGAGGGCACGCAAGAGCTCACGATGGGACTCGAACCCATGACCTCTTCCTTACCAAGGAAGTGCTCTGCCGGCTGAGCTACGTGAGCCTCGTCCCCCGACTCGGGCCTCGCGCCCGAACGACAGACAGACAACCCCGCCGGTGAGTCCACCCCGGCAAGGCTCACTACAACACCAACACCAACGCCTCCGCCACCGCACCCGCCCGGCTCATCCGGAGCCGGCCATGGATGCACCTATCCCGGCGGAAAGCAAGACGGGGAAGATACCCAAGCACCCTTCCGGTGTCAACACCTGGCGGCCGGCTCCGCACAGGTCCCGGAGCCCCTCTCCGGACCTCCGCGCAACGCCGGGCGCCGCCCGTCGGCCTGCTTCTCCCCCATGGGCGCGGGAAGATGCGGCGACGGGTCCCACGGCCGACCTGCCTCCTCTCAATCGCCCGATTGAGGACCCCTCCCAGGCGAGGCTCTGGACGAGCTCCTCGACGACCTCCCGAGGGTCACGCGCGCTCAGGCGATCACCGCATTGGTGGGGGCGCACGATAGCCCTCGCCGCCCGCGCGGGGCTCACCCGCCGACCAGGTCTCGGCCGAGAGCGCAACCGCAGGCTCAACGGCGGACGCGCGCCGAGACTTGACCGTTGCATCACGCGACGAAGCCGCGCCGGATTGGGATCCGGCGCGGCTTCGTCGTTTCCCTCGGTCGAACGACCCTACGGCTTGTTGAAGTCCACCGTGGGGGCAGCCTCGGAACCGGCAGGGGCCTGGTAGGGCTCCTTGCGCTGGGCGCCGGTGACGCGGGCGGTGATGGCCTGCGGGAACGAGCGGATGTAGGTGTTGTAGTTCTTCACCGACTCGTTGTAGTCCTGCCGCGCCACGGCAATGCGGTTCTCGCTCTCGGCGAGCTGGTCCTGGAGACCGCGGAAGTTCTGCGTGGCCTGCAGGTTGGGGTACGCCTCGCGCGCCACGTTGATGAAGGTGCCGATCTGGCGGGTGACCGCGGCGTCGGCCTGCTGCATCTGCTGCACGTTCTTGCTGGCCACGGCCTGGTCCACCTGCTGCTGCGCCTGGCGCAGCCCCTGCTCGGCGCCGGCCAGCGCCTGCCCGGAGCGCGCCTTCGCCACGTCGGTGAAGGTGCCGCGCTCGAACCCGGCGGCGCCCTTCACGGTGGCCACCAGGTTGGGGATGAGCTGGTTCCGGGCGGTGAGCTGCACGCCGATGTTGGACTTCGCCTGCTCCGCCTTCTCGTCCAGCGACTGGATCTGGTTGTATCCGCACGCCGTCAGGGGCAGCGCGAGGAGCATCACGGTCGCGAGTCTGGCAAGCCGCATGGGTCTTCTCCGAAGTAGCACGTTGGTTTCCCTTCCGATTGCCGCGCCCGGAGGCGCGGCCCGTCGCTTACGCCGCCGGCAGGCGGTCCACCCACTCCACCACCTTGCCCACCGCGTCCAGGTAGCCCAGCACCAGGGGCGCGTCGGCCGCGGGGCGCAGCTTCTCGCCGCCGCGGCGGGCGCGCAGCACGTCCAGCAGCGGCTGCGGGTCGAAGCCCACGTGCCGGCCCGTGCGCCGCAGCACCTCCTCCGGGTCCGGCGCGGCAGCGTCGTCGCCCGCCAGGCGCAGCACGGCGCGGAACAGCGCCAGGAAGGTGGAGAGCGACTGCTTGAGCAGCGTGCCCAGCTCCTCCGGCTTTCCGGACGCCGCCAGCAGGTAGTGCTGCCGCAGGCGGATGTACTTGCCCTTCAGCTCGTTCTCGGCCTGCAGGCGCAGGTCGGCCGGGTCGATGACGACGCCGACGAACGGGTCTCCGCCCCGCAGCACGCGGTGCGCGTCGCGGATGTCGGACAGCTCGATGGGGAAGACGTCCGCCGAGCGGCGCCATTCCTCGGCGCCCAGCACCAGCGGCGCCGGGTTGCCCTCCACCTGCCACCCGCGCGCCACGTCCGACCCGCGCCGCAGCGTGGCCGCGTCCGTGGCCCGCAGCAGCACCAGCACGTTCAGGTCCGAGATGCCCTCGTGGTACTCGCCGCGCGCGGCGGACCCGTAGAGCACCACCGACACCAGCTCGTCGCCGTAGGCCTTCTCCAGGTCGCCCGCCAGCCGCTCCGCCCGCTCCAGCTCCTTGGCCATCTCCGCCCCTGTGATGGTGGTCGTCACCAGCTGCGGCTCGAGCCGCCCCCGCCGAACCCGCCTCCGCCCCCGAACCCGCCGAAGCCTCCGCCCCCTCCGCCGCCGCCGAACCCTCCCCCGCCCCACCCGCCGCCGCGCCCGCCGCCGCCCATGCCGCTCAGCAGCAGCCACAGGCACCCGCTTCCGCGCCCGCCGCGGCTGCGCAGGAGGAGGAAGAGCACGATGAAGAAGATGATGATGCCCAGCCCGCCCCCGCTGCGCCGTCCGCCCCCCGAACGCGGCCCGTAGTCCGGCACCGCCTGCGGTCCCGCCGGCGGGGCTGCGGATGCCATGGGCGGCGGTGCATCGAGCGTGAAGTGGAAGCGGTTGGCGTACTGCCGGCCGATGGCCGTCACCCCGTCCAGCACCCCGCGCCCGTAGGCGCCGGCCCGGAAAGCGGGCACCATCAGCGAGTCCTGGATGCGCCCGGCCTCGCCCGCGGTGACGAAGGTGTTGGTCTGGAGGCCCGTCTCGATGCGGAACCGGCGCTCGTTGGGCGCGATGAGCACGATGGTGCCGGTGTTGCGCGTGCTGTCGCCGGCCTCGCCCGCCTTGCCCACCTTCCACTCGCGCCCGATCTGCCGCGCCACCTCCTCCACCGGCCGCCCGCCCAGCGACGGCAGGGTGACCACCACGATCTCGCCGCCGTGCGACCCCGCCTTCACCTGGTCGATGACGGACTGGATGCGCGCCTCGTACTCGTCGGGGATGACGTTGGCGAAGTCGTTGACGTAGCCGGTGGGCTGCGGGAGCTGCACCTGCGCCGCCGCCCGGCCCGCGCACGCCAGCGTGGCGAGCACGAGCATTGCTGTGGCGTGGCGCAGCGGATGCGCGCCGCCGCGCGGCGCTGCCAGCGTGGCAGCGTCCCGGCCGCCCCGCGTCCTCGTTGGAATGTCCAGCTCAGCCTCCGGAGTGTCGATGAAGCGAATGTACGTGCCGCTCGCCCTGGCGGCGACGCTGGTGGCCGCGGCGTGCGGAAAGCCCAAGGTGGTGGTGCGCGCGCAGCTGGACGGGGGGCCGGTCGCCGACCTTCCCGTCCGGCTGCTCTCCTACGACCGCAAGGCCATCCTGGATTCGCTCGCGCGGAGCTCCAAGACCCCGGAGCCGGTGTTTCCGCAGGAACTGATCCAGCAGATACGGCAGCTCGACGCGGAGCTTCCCGCGGCCCGCGCCCGCGGCGACACGGCCGTGGCCCGAGTGGACGCCCAGCGGCGCGCGCTGACGGCCCGCACCGACACCATCCGCGCGCTGCGCCAGGCCTGGGCCACGCGCGCCTTCGCCCGGTTCGACACCATCGTCCAGAAGAAGACCGTGCAGCGCGGCCTGGTGATCCGCGAGGACACCACCGACGCCGCCGGACGCGCCGAGCTGAAGGGCGACAAGGGCCAGTGGTGGATCAGCGCCCGCTACACCCTGCGGTACACGGAGCTGAGCTGGGACATTCCCGTGAAGGTGGAGCCCGGCCAGGACAGCGTCGTCGTCACCCTCACCCGCGCCAACGCGGTCGAGACGGCGTCGTTCTGAGATACCGATCCGGCGCGTCGTCCGGTTCGCGCAGGGCCGTCATCCGGGTGCCTCCGCTCCAGGGCATCGGGTTCCGGCCCCGGAGTCCACGCGTCAGGCCCGCGTATGTGAGGTGATGGAAAGGACGCGAGCGGGGGCCGGATCGATCCTGTGTCCCTGCATCGCGGCCGCATGTCGTCCGCCGCGACGCCCCTCCAGCCGGCGAAGGCGATCTGCCGATGTCCGGCCTCCTGCCGGGACCCATCCGCCGGCAGCGCATCGAACGAAGGGCCCTCCGATCGTCGATTCGATCGGGGGCCCTTCGCGTCGCATTCTCATCCCCCGTCCCGTCCGTCCCACCGGCCGCGAGTCGATGGAGGCGGCGGTGGGCGGATCAGAAGGCCGCGAGGCCCGTCACGCTGACCGGGAGCGCGCCGGCGACGCTGCCGGTGGCCAGCGGGGTGAGCGAGCCGTCGCTTTCCACGTGGAAGCCGTGGATGCCTCCGTCACCCGCAGTCACGGCGTACAGGTAGCCGTCGGCGTAGGCCATGTCGAGCGGCTGGGTACCGGTGCCGGTCACGCCCGTGCGCCCGTCGGCCGTGAGCCGCGTGAGCATGCCGTCGGTGCCGATGGCGAAGCCGGTGATGGTGCCGCTGCCGGTGTTGGTGGTGTAGGCATGGCGCCCGTCCGGCGTGACCTGTACCCAGCACGCGGCCGTCTCGGTGGTAGGCGCGGCGCCGGTGATGACGTTGGCGGCGCCGGCGCTGGTGAAGGTGAGCGAGGCGGCGGTGCTGCCGTCGGGTACGGCGGCGCGGTTGGGGCCGATGTTGCCCTGCGACAGGATGTACCGCCCGCCCGCGTCGAGCTCCGCGCCGAACGGCGTGGGCCCGGGCGAGGCGCCGACCGGGGCCTCCGCAAAAGCGCGTGTTTCCACGCATCCCCGTACACCCGCCCGACGAGGCGCTGCCCGGATACCCGCCGCGGCCGGGCGTCGACCATCGTTCGAACGTGCCGGCGGGTTGGCCATGATCGCGGTGAGCGGGCACCGAGCCCCGAACGGAGCGGGGCGGCGACCATGACATCCGGCCGCCGCCCCGTCTTCTCATCGACCCATCCAGAGCCACCCCCGATCCGTCCGATGCCTTTCCCGCCAGGGCGAGAGCGCAGGCCGCCGCTCGCCGCTACTTCGACGCCTGCTTTGCCGTCGCCTTCGTGGCATCCGCCTTCGGTGCCTTGGGCGCGGCCGCGGGCGGCGGAGCCTGCGAGGTCGAGGGCGGCGGCGGGGGCGGGGCCTGGGGCGCGGGGGTGGCCGAGCCTCCCGGCGTGCTGGCCGCCCGCAGCGTGTCTCCCGGCGTGGGCGCGGGAACGGGCGCGCGGTTGCGGGGGCGGCCATACTCCCAGCGGCGGCGCACGTCCACCGAGAACTGGTAGTCGATGCGCCCCAGCGACTGGAGCAGCGGGTCGCGGCGCACGGGCTCGTACGCGGCGCGCAGGCTGGTGGCGGCGGTGATCTGCGCGTCCAGGGCGATGCCGATGGTCTGCGCCGAGGTGGCCGAGGTGCTGAACACGTTGGCCACCTCCAACGTCAGGAACAGCCGGTCGCTGAGCTGCTTGCCCAGCTCCAGCGTGGGCGTGCCGATCAGGCCGCGGCCCAGCTGCAGCGGGTCGCTGGTGCCGGTGAACGACGACTGCGTGCTGATGCGCACGTAGTCGAAGATGCCGGTGCGCGCGATGGCCGACTCGAACGAGCTGAACAATCCGCCCAGCGCCTCCTGGAAGAGCAGCCCCTGCGCGAGCTGCTCGGGAAGCGCGCCCAGCTCGTTGGTGCGCCGGCCGAACACGATCAGCGACAGCAGCTCGGGCTCGCTGAGCGGCGGGCGCGTGTCGGAGCTGAGGGCGATGCTGGGGTTGTTGAGGGTGCCGCCCACGGTGATGTAGACCGTGACCGGGTTGGACGCCGCGTCCAGGGGCCGCACCACGTGCGAGGCCACGATGTCCAGCGACGGGTTCAGCTCGGGCGTGCCGAAGAAGCGCACGCGGCCGCGCTCGATGGCGAAGTCGCGGGCCACCGGGCCGTAGCGGAAGGTGTAGGTGCCGCGCCGGGCCTCCAGGTCGCCGGTGACGCGCGTGGCGCCGCCCGAGCGGGTGATGTCCAGGTCGCCGCCCAGCTGGATGCGCGCGTCCGGCGACTCCAGCCAGACGTTGTCGCCCACGGCCACGTGCAGGTTCTGCGCGTTGAGCTGGGCCAGCAGCGCAGCGCCCGCGCCCACCGGCGCCTGCACCGTGTCCGCCCCCAGCTCGCCCACGTCGATGTCCACCACGTCGATGGCGCGGGCGGTGCGCGTGGCGGGGATGTAGATGGTGCCGTCGTCCAGCAGCAGGTCGCCCGAGACGGTGGCGCTGGGAAAGCGGCCGCTGAGCCGCAGGGGCGACGCCGTGGTGGTGGCCGAGAGCTTCGCCACGCGGCGCTTGTCGATCACCTGGAAGTCTCGCATCACGGCCGTCAGGTCCAGCTCCGGGTGCTGCCCGTCCGTCAGGTCCGCGGTGCCGGACAGCCGCAGGAAGCCGGCGCCGGTGTGCGCCACCACCGAGTCCACGGTCACCACCTTGCCCGCCAGCCGCACGGAGCCGTTCACCCCGCTGTAGCGCACGCCCACCGCGTCCACCGTGAGCGCGCCGCCGGTGAGGGTGGCGCCGCCGGCCACCGCGGGGCTGTTGAGGGTGCCCTTCACGTCCACGCTGCCGCGGATGATGCCCGCCGGGCCGCTGAAGCCGGGGAAGGCGCCCGCCACAAGGTCCACCGGAAGCGAGTCCGCCGCCACGCGCACGTCCACCGGCCCGTCGCGGTTCACGTCCACGCCGGGCACGATGCCGCCCAGAGAGAGCGTGACCGGCAGCCGGCCGTCCGCCGTGAAGAGCGTGCGGCCGTTCACCCGGGCCAGGGCGCCCACGTGCATCCCCGTGGCGTCCGTCTGCGCGGAGAGCGTGACGGTGTCGGCCTTGGCGCTGCCGAAGCCCAGGCCCACCACGGTCCCCCGCACGTCCAGCACCGGCCGGTCCACCGGCCCCCGGACGGTGGCGTTCAGGGCGAAGGTGCCGCCCACGGCCGGAAGGGTGGGCAGCAGGCGCCGCGCCTCGGCCAGGTCGATGCCCCCCGCGCTCACCGTCAGGTTGGCGGTCCCCGTCGGCGGCAGCGTGCCCTGGGCCTCGATGAAGCCCGGCTGCCCCCCCGTGCGCTCCAGCCGCAGGTTCTGCACGGCGAGCCCTGCGTCGGCCGTGTACGCCACCCGCGCGGGGCGCACGAGCGACCAGGTGGCCCCGCCCAGGCGCACGGCCAGGGTGTCCAGCAGGGCGCCCGTGGGCGCGCCGTCCGCCATCTGGAGCGTGCCCGCCGCCACCACGTCCGTGTCCGCGTCGCGCCGGGCGGAAAGGCCGAAGCGGGCGTGGTCGGCCGCCGCGTCCACGTTCAGGTGCAGCGTGGCGAGCGACTGGCCGGCGGCCACCACGTTCGTCCCGTCCACCGCCGCCCGCCCCGTCCATCCCGCCCCGGCGCGCGCCAGGTCCACGTCCAGCGCGAAGGTGGCGGCGCGGTTGTCCCCGTAGCGCAGGTTCGCCCCGCTGCCCTTGGCGACGATGCGCGGCGCGGAGAGGGTGCCCAGCACGCGGCCGGAGGCGGAGAGCGAGCCCTCCACGCGCGGGATCTCGGCCCCGGTGCCGGCGAAGAGGCCGGCCAGCAGCGCCAGGTCGGGCGCGCGGACGGAGAACGCCAGCCCCTGCGCGGAGGGCACGGACAGCCCCAGCACGCCGCTGGCCTCGGCGCGCGCCCCGCGCAGCGCCAGCACCAGCGTGTCGACCCTGAGCTGCCCGCCGCCGCCCGTCACGTGTCCCGTCGCCGCGTCGATGGGCACCCCGCCCAGCGTGGATCCCGCGGCGATGTCGAAGCCCAGCGTGCCCGCGAACGTCTCCGGCGTGATCCCGCGGCCGTCCAGCTCCAGCGTGCCGGTGATGCGGGAGCTCGGGAACGCCATCGTTCCCGGAAGCCCGCTCAGGTCCAGCCCCACGACGTTGCCTCGGACGCTGTACGAGGGAACCGTCGCCTGCTGATACCACCCGTGCAGGTCCAGCAGCCCCAGCGGGCCCTGCAGGTCCACGTTGAAGCGCAGCGGCTGCCGCCCGCCGCCGGCGATGGCGATGGGACCCGTCACCGGCCCGGCGAGCAGGTTGGGCCGGCCCACCAGGGCGCCGATGCGGAACTGCTCGGCGCGGCCGGCCACGTCGAACTGCAGGTCGCCCCCCGCCGGGCGCCGCACGCCGCCGTGCAGCGCCAGGCTGCCCCCGCCCTGGAGCAGGTTCACGTCGAAGTGGAAGTCCTCCGTCGTCCCCGTCGCGGCCACGGTGCCCGAGAGGGGAACGGAGGGCGCCGACTCGGCCGCCAGCACGTCGCCGGTGCGGAAGGCGTCCAGCCGCGCCGTCAGGTCGAAGCGCGGCACGGGGCCGCCCAGCGCCATCGTCGCGTCCAGGTCGATGCCGCCCGCGGTGCCGCTCAGGTTGGCCTTCAGCGCCACCCGCTCGGCGCTGCCGGCGAGCGAGATGGGACCGGTGAGCGTCGCCGAGCGGAAGGGCAGCGACGGGAAGAGCTGGGTGAGCGTCGCCAGCGCCAGCGGGGCCGCGCGCGCGCGCAGGTCGTAGGACAGCGTCGGGGAGACGGCGATGCGCCCGGTCAGCCCGCTGAGCCGCGTGGGTGCCGCGTTCCCGACGACGTACGACAGGTCGCCCTCGTCCACGCGCAGCGCCGCCGGGGTGCCGGAGAGCAGCACCGTGCCGCGCACCGCGCCCTGGAGCAGCGCCGCCTGCGCGGGCAACAGCTTGGCGAAGGTGGAAAGCAGCAGAGGCCGCGCCTCCACCCGCACCCGGTCCAGGCGGAAGGGCTCCTTGCCCCCGATCAGCACGTCGCCGGTGGCGGCCAGCAGCGAGGGCTCGGCGCCGGGCATGTGGCTGGGCGCCACGCCGGCGCTCAGGTCCAGGCGCAGGGCGCCGCTGCCGCCGCGCACCTCGTCCACGCTGGCCACCGTGCCGCGGATCTCGCCCGAGAAGCCCGTCGGCTTGGCGGTGAGGCCCAGCTCCTCAATGGTGGAGATGCGCAGCGGGTCCAGCGTCAGGCGCGTGTCGGTGAACACGGCCGGCCGGTTGGGCGCCAGCAGCGCGGTGAGCCGCCCCGAGGCGTGCGAGCCCAGCAGGTCCACCGCCGCCTCCGTCACCGCCACCCGCGTGCGCCCGCCGGCGAGCGAGCGGGCGGCGAGGGCGAAGCGCGCCGTGCCGGAGGAGGGCACCTTGAAGCCCAGGCCCGCCAGGTCGCGCAGGTCCAGCGGGTGCGCCCGCACGCGCACGTCGTACGTCATCCCCGCGCTCGCCAGGGTGAAGCCGCCGTCGCCGTCGAACGCCGAGCGGTCCGTGCGCAGCGCCGTGACGGCGAAGCGGTAGTCGGTGCCGTTCTTCGTCTCCAGCCACCCCGCGAGCTGGCGGACGGCCACGTCGGGGCTGGTGACGTCCGCGCGGAAGCTGCCGACGTCCACCCGCAGCGCGCCCGCGGGGCCCACGAGCACGCGCGGGAGCACCGCCTGCATCCCCGTCACGCGGCGCACGTCGTAGGTGCGCCCCTTCCAGCGCGTCTGGTCGGGCCCGCGGGCCGAGGCGAAGCTGGCCTTGGCCGGCTTGGGCGCCGCCGGCGTGGCGATGGTGGCGCGGCCGTCCACGATGCGGAGGTCGCGGACCAGGTAGGGGCGCGTGGACGCGCCGGAGGCGGGCGGCTGCACGGGCTTGCCGCCCGCCTCCACGCGGAAGATGCGGGCCGCGTTCCACGTGCCGTCGGCGAGCTGCACCAGGCGGAAGACGGGGCGGCGCAGCTCCATTGAGGGAAAGACGATGGGCCCGTCGCGGCTGAGCGACTTCGCGTCCAGGCGCAGGGCGACCGTGGGCGCCGTCGCCACCGTGTCGCCCGAGCGGTCCAGCAGCGCCACCTGCCGCAGCGTGGCCGAGACGGTGCCGTCCTCGCGCACCTCCTCCAGGGTGAAGAACTCGCGCGGAAGGCCGAGCTGCGCGCTCACGGCCGCCTCGTACTGCCGGTGCCGCACGTGCTGCAGGTACAGGTAGACGGCGCCCAGCGTGATGGCGAACCCCACCAGCAGGCCCACCAGCAGCATGGCGGCGCGCTGCGCCCGGTAGCGCCGGTGCTTCACCATCAGAACGGCGTCCCCACGGCGATCTGCAGCGTCACCCGGCGCAGCAGGCCGCGCTTGTCGGGCGGGGTGTAGCGCACGGTCAGCGGGTCGCGGTACAGGCGCCCGTTGGCGTCCTCGCGGTACAGCGGGCCGGACACGGGGCCGTACGGGTTGTACGCCGCGTCCACGCGCAGCGGGCCCACGGGCGTGGTGATGCGGAGCCCCACGCCCGGCGTCACGCGGATCCCCGTGCGCGCCGCCAGCGAGTCGGTGGACTCCCACACCTGCCCCGCGTCCACGAAGGCCGCCAGGCGAAGGTACTGCGCCAGGAAGGGCGAGGGCGTGGTGAGCTCGGCCGAGGCCACAAGGGTGCGCGTGCCGCCCGTGGGCCCCGAGATGACGCTGTCGGGGTCCACCACCAGGGGGCTGTTGGGCAGGGCGACGTAGACGCGGGGTCCCAGCTGGTTGCGGCCGAAGCCGCGCACGCTGCTGGCGCCGCCGGCGTAGAAGCGGCGCTCGGGCGGGATGAAGCCGTTGGGTCCGGTGATGAGGCCGTTCAGGAAGCTGCCGCCCAGCACGCGCCCGGAAAGCTGCCACCCGCGGCGGATCTCGCGGTACGCCGCCACCTCGGACACCACGCGCAGGTAGCGGTCGTCCGAGAGCAGCGCGGGCGAGGCCCACTCCACCGAGCCGCTCATGCGGAAGCCGCTGGTGGGCACCGGCGCGCCCCGCGTGGCGTCGTGCGTGGCCGAGACGCCCAGCACGTTGTTCCAGCGCGGGTGCTGGAGCTTGCGGATCACCTCGGGGTCGCACGCCTCGAAGGCGCGGCAGAACAGGATCTCGCGCGCCTCGGTGTAGCCGTTCTCGGCCGAGAGCGTGGTGGTGAGCACCGTGCGCGGGGTGACGCGGCGGATGACGCCGAGCTGCGCCCCCGTGGCGTGGCGCAGGTACAGGTCCACCTCGCTGGTGCGCTCGGTGTGCGCGCCCGCCACCACGCTGGTGCGCGTGCCGAACAGCCGGGGCTGCAGGAAGTTGGCCGCCAGCCGGTAGTTGAGCGTGGTGTTGATCTTGTCGTTCAGCGGCGTGGCGTCGGGCCCGGGACGCAGCCCCTTGCAGAAGAAGGTGTTCTGCAGCTTCACCGGCTGCCCCGCGCCCAGCTTGCTGACGGAGGCGTCCAGCTGCAGCCGCCGCGCGCCTCCCAGGAAGTCGCGGTCCACGTGGCTGGCCCGCGCGCGCAGGCAGTCCTGCGTGCCGAACCCCGCCGACACGTCGGCCAGGAAGCGCGCCGCCTCCACCACCCGCACCAGCACCGTGGTGCGGATGCTGTCCGGCATCAGCTCCAGGCTGTCGGGGGAGAGCTGCAGCGAGTCGGGCGCGATCTCCACCGAGGCGAAGCTCACCAGCTCCAGGCCGAACAGGTTGCGCTGGCTCTCGGCCAGGTTGGAGGCGCGCAGCAGGTCGCCTTCCCGGAAGGTGAGCTGACGCCGCGCGATCTTCTCCTCCAGCCGGTCCAGCCCCACGAAGCGGATGGTGTCCACCCGCACCCGCGGGCCGCGCGCCGCCTCGTAGGTCACGCTCGCCACGTCCGCGATGGTGTCGATGGAGTAGTTGCGCAGCACCTGCGCGTAGGCGTAGCCCTCCTGCAGCAGCGCGTTGCGGATGGTGTCGGCCGAGGACAGGAAGTCGCGCCGCGAGAAGGGCCTGTCCTGCTTGAGCGGGATACGCTTCTCCATGTCGACGGGCTTGAAGATGCCCTCCGTGCCCTGCACCGCCAGCGTGCGCACGTGCACCAGGTCGCCCGGGGTCACCACGAAGCGCACGGCCACCTCCTTCCCGCCCTTCACCGGGTCCACGATGGGCACCACGCGCGTGCCGTAGTATCCCTGGTCGCGGTAATAGAGCTGGATGCGGATGACGTCCTGCGACAGGGCGTTCAGGTCCAAGTTGCTGATCCTGCGGCCCACGCCGAAGGGGCAGATCTTCAGGATGCCGTAGCCGCAGCTGCTGGCCTTGGTGGCGACCGTGGCCAGCAGCGAGTCGCGCCGCACCTTCAGGTCTCCCTCGAACTTCACCGAGGCGATGCGCTTGCCCTCGAACTCGGCGTACTGGGGCAGCGGCCCGCTGGGACCCCCGCCCTGCACGCACGCGCCGAGAGCCGCCGTGCAAGAGAGCACGGCGGCGAGACACAGCCTGCGGAGCGTCGGTCCGGGCGTTCCGGGACGAACGGGCATCGATTCGGTGGATGAGGTCGGAAGCCGCCGCGCGCGGCGGCCGGGTCACGGCGTGCCGCGGTCGGGCAATCTACACCCGCGGGCCGGCCGGTCAAACGAGCGCGCGCCCCGTCTCCGCAGCATTCGCGCCGCGCCCCCGCGGAACGCGCTCCCGCGCTTCGATGCGGGTTCCACCGCGTCGTGTCGACGCCGGACGCAGGTCGGGCCGGGGGTGGATCGGGGGCTCCGCGCGCCGGCGGACCGCGGAGCGAAACGCGCTCGCCCTCGATAGACAGCCCACGCGCGTTTCCGTTGGGTCGGCGGCTCCCGGTCAGGCATCCGGCGAACGCCGCGCAGGGTCATCCGTCGATCGGCCAACCGAGCCCCGTCTCCGCGCGATAACCGCTCCCCCGCGTTCCTGCGACCGGAAGCCTTCCACGGACTTGCCCGGCCGCGCGATTCAACCGCGGACGCAGCGCTCGACGACGGTGGACGCGAAGAAGGGGACGGCCTCGCGATGAAGCCGTCCCCTTCTCGTTCTCCTTCGATCGAACCCGGCCCGTCGAACCGGGCGCGGCAGAGCGTCAGCTCACCTGGAGGATGGCCTCGAGCTCCTCGGCGCTCAGCTCGCCGGTGCGGGTGCCCATGCGGCGTCCGCGGGTGAGGCGCTGGGCCTTCTTGGCCTCGGACTTGGTCTCGCGCTTCACCGGAGGCGCCGGGGGAGCGCCTTCGACCACCGGCTCCTCGACGAAGAAGCTGAAGCCCTCCACGTTCACGCGCGGGATGCGCCGGCCCAGCAGGTGCTCGATGGCGGCCACGTCGCCCACCTCGCCGCCGGCCATGAAGGTGATGGCCACCCCCGTCTCGCCGGCGCGCGCGGTGCGGCCCACGCGGTGCACGTACCCCTCGGGATCGCTGGGCGCGTCGAAGTTGATGACGTGCGAGATGCCGTCCACGTCCAGGCCGCGCTGCGCCACGTCGGTGGCCACCAGCACCTGCACCTCGCCGCTGCGGAACGACTCCAGCGCCCGCCCGCGCTGCACCATGTTGCGGTCGCCGTGCAGCGCCTCGACCTTGATGCCGGCCCGCGAAAGCTGCCCGGCCACGCGGTCCGCGCTGAACTTGGTGCGCACGAACACGATGCTGGACGACAGCTCGGGGTCCTTGAGCAGGTGCAGCAGCAGGTCCGTCTTCTTGCGCGCGTCCACCGGGTAGACGAACTGGGCCACGCCCTCGGCCGTCGTCACCTGCGGCGCCGCCTCGACCGTGACCGGGTCGTTCAGGATGTCGTACGCCAGCGACTTGACCGAGTTGGGCATGGTGGCAGAGAAGAACAGCGTCTGCCGCTTCTTGGGCACGTTGCGCAGGATCTGGTCGATCTGCGGGCGGAATCCCATGTCCAGCATGCGGTCGGCCTCGTCCAGCACCAGCACTTCCAGGTTGCTGAGGTCCACGTTGCCGCGCTCGATGTGGTCGATCAGCCGGCCCGGCGTGGCGACCATGATGTCGAACCCGGCGCGCAGGTCGCGGGTCTCGCGGTCCAGCGACACGCCGCCGTACACCACGCCCACCCACAGCTCGGAGTACTTGGCGTAGTCGCGCCCGGCCTCGGCCACCTGCATGGCCAGCTCGCGCGTGGGGCACAGCACCAGCGCCCGGACGCCGCCGTCGCGGCCCTGCAGCCGCTGCATGGTGGGCAGCATGAACGCCGCCGTCTTGCCCGTGCCGGTGGGGGCCCGGCCCATCACGTCGCGGCCCTCGAGGGCCGAGGGAATGGCCTGCTGCTGGATGGGGGTGGGAATCTCGTAGCCCTGCTCCTCGACGGCGCGCAGCAGCGCGGGGGCGAGGTTAAGCTCCTTGAACGTCATGGATCTCCAGAATCTTCGCTGGCCCGGGCTTTTCTTTTCCGGGTCCGCTTCGTGGGCGGGGCCTCGCGCGATGCTGCGCCCCGCGGGACTGGCGCCCCGATTTGGGCACCGATTTCCGTTTTCGTCATACAAACCTACAAGTATAGCGAACTTCCAGCGTTTCCGCCACCTCCACCGCCACCGGCGCCCCTTCGCACGCGCGCCTTCACCGGGCTCCGCCCTCCGCGCCCGGCGTGCGCGAAGCTCCGCGTGCCCCGCCCTCCGGCGCCGCGACCCCGCTCGAGCGGAAACCGCGCATCAACCGCCGAAGGGCCGCGCCCGCCAGGTGGCGCGGAGACGCCCGCGGCAGCGCGCGGAGCAGGAGTCGCAGCGCGTCCGCGTGCCGTCCTCGGTCCATCCACATCGCCGCTGCCTTCAGGAGGTGGCGCCCCTGCTCCCGCCGCGCCAGCCGGCGAAGCTCCGGGTCCGGGCACCAGGCCGCGAAGCGCTCGCAGGCCGACGCGGTGAGCGCGTGCGGATCGGCGGCCCGATGCGTGGTTCGCCCACGATGCTCCAGCACCCGGACCATCACCCGGGGCACCGCCGCCGCCCGGGCGTGGTACGCGAGACGAAGGCAGAGCTCCAGGTCGCCCCTGAGCGGAAGCGCCGCATCCTCCGAGTACGCGCCCACCTCGCGCAGCAGCGCGCGCTCCACCAGCAGTGAGCTGTTCGCGACGCCGATCCGCATCGTGAGCAGGTCCCGCACGATCCATCCGCCGCGCGTGTCGCCGCTGCCTGCGAGGAAGGGCAGGCGCCGTCCGTCCTCATCCACCAGCTCGTACGAGGTGTAGGCCCAGCGCGCGCCCGGCGCCCGCAGCGCGTCGACCTGTGCGCGGAGCTTTCCCGGCAGCCAGACGTCGTCGGAGTCGAGCGGCGCCACGTACGCGCCGGTGGTCGCGCGGATGCCGGCGTTCCGCACGCGGCCCAGGTGGCCGGTCCGCGGCAGGCGCACCACGGACACCCTCGGGTCGCGGAGCGATTCCACCGCGTCCGCCGTCCCGTCCGTGGAGCCGTCGTCCACGACCACGACCTCCCAGCTCGGATACGTCTGCTCCTGGACGGATGCCAGGGTGCGGCGCAGGAGCGGGAGCCGGTTGTAGGCCGGGATGATGACCGAGACGAGCGGGTGCTCCGCTTCGCAGCGCGTGGACATTCGGCCTCCGCTGGACCGCGGTGAGGCTGCCGGGTCGGGACGTGCATCGACGGGACGGCGACACGTCGATGGGACGAGAAGCACGGTCGATGGGGCGAGAAGAAGGACGGCATCGGATGCCGATCCCACGCACCTCCGTGGTCCGCCGCGGGGCCACATGGATTCCGCAGCGAATGCCGGGCCGCCGATGCGGACGCCTCCGCGCGACCGGACTCGTCGTCGACCGAGCTGCGACGGTCAGGCTGCCGGTTCCCCTTCGACCACGCGGGCGAGCCGCTCCAGGATCGATGCCCACCCGGCGTGTGCGCGGTCCGCGAAGTCGGCGTACTGCGGCGGCAACTCCGTCGTCAGCGTCACCTCGCTCCCCGGCTCCCGCGGCACGACATCGACCGCCACGCGTGTCTCTGGCGATTCATCGACCGAGAAGTCGAACACCAGCCTCCGCGGACGGTCGATCTCCACGTATCGTCCCGCGTGGTCCGCATCCGCGCCGCCCCGCCGGTCGACGACGCGAAACGCGCCGCCCACGCGCCCATCCACCTCCGCGCGCACCACCCTGCCCGTGGGCGTGGCGAACAGGAAGCGGCGCGCCTGGTCCGCGTCCAGCCAGGCGTCGAACACGCGCTCCGGCGGTGCGGTGATGCGGCGGGTGACGCGGATGGTGGCATTCAGGGAGTTCAGGGGTCGAGGCATGATGGTGCTCCGATCGGGGGGCGCTCACCGGCCGGGCCCTCACCCAGCCGCTTTGGCACGGCCACCATCTCCCGCAAGCGGACATGGTAGGTACGGAGTGGTTCCGTGCGGAATTCCGATGCCGCGATCCTGGGAATCCGCGACGATACGATTGTAGTTCCCGTCGTGGGGTTCGGTTCACCCCCCGTGGACGTAGGCGCGAACCAGTATCGACAACCGACAACCTGTAGGATCGACGATCAACGCTCGAAGAGCAATCATCTCGCCAGGTCCCCCCTGGGCGCGTGCGCGGGAGCGGTGTATCAAAGGCGGCACCCTTGCCGCGGACGTTCGCCGTGGGGAAGCGCCTGGGAGCCCTCCCGCTGCGTGCGGGCGTGGACGGTCGGGCGGTGGCGATCCCTTGCCGGCTTCGTTAGGTTGTCGCGGGATCGCCGCTCCCTTCCGGAACGCCAGGACGCCTGCGGCTACCCGGTGCGCCACGCGCGCGCCCGCACCACGTGGATCAATGGCCGACCTTCGCCGATTCTCGGGGCCCAACGAGGCCTACGTCCTGGAGCAGTACGAGCGCTTCGCCGCCGACCCGCAGTCGGTGGACGCGGGGTGGCGCGCGTACTTCGCCGACTTCGTGCCGCCCGCCCCCGAGGCGGCCGGCGCGGCCGCGTTCCCCTCGTCCGCCGCCCCCGCCGCCGTCGACGTG
>JAQBQD010000068.1 GCA_028287185.1 Gemmatimonadota bacterium
GCGCCGCCGCCCGCGGGCACGCCGGGCGAGTGGGCGGCGGGCGTGCGCGAGGCGCGGCGGCCGGGCATCTCCGGCACCCTCACCGGCCTACGCTCCGCGCGCCAGGCCGGCTTCGACCGCGTGACGCTGCAGTTCGACGGGCCCCGCGTGCCCACGTACCACGTGGAATACGTTCCGCGCCCCGCCTCGCAGTGCGCGTCCGGGCAGGCGACGCAGGCGGATGGGAAGGCCTGGCTCCTGGTGCGCCTGTCCTCCTCCCGCGCGCACGACGATGCCGGTCAGGTCACCGTCGCCGCCCGCGAGCAGAAGCCCGCCCTCCCCGCCGTCCGCGAGGTGGAGATCACCTGCGACTTCGAGGGCGAGGTCGCGCTCGTCGTCGGCGTCTCTGACCGCCGCCCGTACCGCGTCTCCGAGCTGGCCAACCCCACGCGGCTGGTGCTGGACGTGCAGCAGTAGAGAGCGATCGGTCGCGATACCGAGCGGGAAGCGGGACGTGTCGAAATTGATCGGTCTCGCCCTCGTACGTGTCGGGAGAGTATTCCAGCGGGAACCGCAGTTTATGCGGCGCGGGCGGTCCAGGGGCATGAAGCCCCCGGCTGGAACTACAATCGCGCCTCTGTGCCTTCCGAGGAGCTGTCGCGGAAGGTCGATCCCGCGCGAACGCCTGCCGTACGTGCCTGCTCCGGCCTGCGGGAGAGGGTGGCGGCTCTCAGGCCGCCGGATGAGGCCCCCGTTGCGCCCGCGCCCTTCCGCGTGCAGACTTAGGCCTGCGGTTCGTTCTCCATGATCGTTCCCATCCCGCGCGCCGCCCTTCTCGCCCGCATCCATCTCCGTGACGCCCATCCGACGCTTTCTGGCAGCCGCCGCGCTGCTCGTGACGGCCGCCGCTCCCGCCCGCGCGCAGGACGCCGGCGGAGGTCTACCGGAGATCGGCACGACGCTGCACCTGTCGCCGTTCGAGACGTATCGCCGCGTGTTCCACGCGTTCACCTCGGCGGGATACCACGTTCAGGTGGGGCTCATCGACCGGGGGCTTCTCATCAGCCTTCCCCAGCCCAGCGCCGACACCGCGTTCAAGGGGCTGTCGATGCAGATGGGCGCGCAGCTCCAGCCGGTGGGCGACTCCACGCACGTGACCGTGTCCGGGCGGATGGTGGACGCGCAGGGCCAGCCCACGGCGGACGCGGCGCGGACGATGGCGCCGGTGCTGGTGGAGGCGATGAAGGTGGCGGCGGCTATCGGCGGCGTGGGCGAGAAGGGCGACTCGGTGGCGGCGCCCGCGTCCCCGCAGCGCCACGGGTTCGGCTACGACTCCACCTCGCCCATCAAGGTGGGCGGCGGCGTGGGAGGGGCGGGGCACCAGGCGCAGGAGGCCTACCTGGCGCGGCTGCGCGGCCCCGGCAACCGGCCCGTCACCTTCGAGCGCCTGGGAAGCTGCTGCACCTTCGACCGCGCGGGCGACCCGCCGAAGGGGCGCATCGACGCGTGGGAGGTGGCGTACGCCGGGCTGTCGTCTCCCGTGGTCCTGTACCTGAGCCTGTACGACACCGAGGCCCCGCGCGCGCCGCAAGGCTTCACCCTCCGGTGATGCACGGAGAGACGGCTGAAACCGCGGCGGCGGCCTCAGCGTAGACCCGCGGGTGCCCGCCGCGGCGGGGCCCGACCACGAGCGTTCCATGGATGCACGATGTTGCCCCAACAGCCCGGCCGCGGCGTTCTCGTTCGCGATCTGCTCATCTTCCAGGCCAAGCTCGCCCTCGACGGGCTCAAGGGCATCTTCCTCTTCCAGGCCTCGCTGGTGGCCGCGGGCATCGACTTCGTGCTGGGCCGCCGCAAGCGCGTGAGCCTGTTCTACAAGGTGCTGGAGCTGAGCGAGCGCTTCGACCTGTGGCTCAACGTCTACGGCGCCTCGGGCGGGGCGGGGCAGAACGCGGACGGCCTGTTCGGCACCAGCCAGGCGGGCGACGACAACCTGCTCGGCCGCCTGGAGCAGATGGTGCGCAAGGGCGACCTTCCCCAGCGCGCGCGCCGGGCCGCACGCGCCGGACGCGGAGCCTGGAGCAAGGCGGGCTGATCCGCGCGAACCCGGCCACCCCTCGAACGGCCGGATTGCGGTTTCATCACCCGCCACGTACGACTGCTCGACCTCCCATCCCACTCCACTCGACGACGACACCGCGCCCGACCCTTCGCCCGCTGACCCGATCGCCCTCGCCCTGCCACAACCCCTCGCGGCTGCTGGACGATCAGGTGAGATGACGCACGCACGACGCAACGCGCGAGAGCCCGCCCGGGAAGATCCGGGCGGGCTCTCGTGCTCGTGCGAACCGGCGATGGCGGCGGCGCCGAGCCTCAGCCGTGCGCGGGCTGGGGGATGGGGAACGCCTTCGCGTGCCACGCGTTGCGCAGCGCCGTCTCCCAGCGGCCGTGGCGCACGTCGCCCACGGTGCCGACGGTGTTGTCGAAGACGATGGTGTCCGCCGTCACGCCGCCGTCGCGGGCCAGGGCGCGAAACTCTGGGCGGGGCAGCCCGCGGATCTCGCCGCCCGCGTCGCGGAACCAGACGGGTCCGGGGTCCAGCAGCGCCACGTCCAGCTCGTCCTGCAGCGCGCGGAGCTGGTCGAAGAGCGAGTCGATGGAGCACCCCGAGACGCCGGTGGCGCGCTCGTCCGCCGCGACCAGCAGAAAACGGCCGTGGCGCAGGTCGCGGGCGCCCACCACGGGGTGCCCGTGCGCGGCCCAGCGCGCCAGGAACTCGTCCACCCGGCCAAGAAGCGCGGCGGCCTCGGCGTCGGCGAGCGGGCGCGAGGCGGCGAACACCCAGGCGCGGGCGTCGTCGGGCAGGCGGTCGAAGTCGGTGGCGGGCATCGCGGCTCCCTGGCGTCTCGTGTCACGTTCGTTCGATGGCAATCTAAACGCGCCGGTCGCCGATCTCCAGCGGCCGGCGTCCGTGGTCGCGCATCCGTCGGCCCCACCGGTCCGTGGACCTCGGCATCACGCTGCCCGACGCTGGACGCGGAGGACCGGTCGATGTACGCCCAGGGCCGCGGAATCGCTCGCCCGGAGCACCCTCCGAATGGGAACGACGGAGGCCCCGCGAACACGCGCGGGGCCTTGTGTCTCATCTCGTTCGAGGCGCGGAAGCCGAGCTCAGCGCCGGGCGCGCCGCGGTCGGCCGGCGGCGGGCTCGGGCGCGGCGGGGTCGTGCAGCTCCGTGCGAACCATGCCGTCCCACCCGCACCGTGGGCACCAGCGCCGCCCGATGCGGCCGCGCATGAGGCGCGCAACCAAGCGCCCTGGCGCGCTCAGGCGCAGCGGGAGGGTGTCCCCGTCGCACTCGGGGCACGAGCGCTCGGACGGGAAGATGTAGTAGATGGTGACCAGGGCCAGCAGCGCCTTGGCCCCGAACGCCACGAAGAAGAACAGCAGCCACTTCGCCCACATGGGACGGGATCGCCGGGGTGCCCGCGCGCCGCCCGGAAGGCGGCGTCCATGAGATGCACGGGGTGCACGAACCGGGCCCGGCGCCCACCGCCGCCGCCCGCCCGCGCACCCATCCTCCTACGCCCGGCGAACGGTGCAGTTCCGCGTTGGACGTGGTGGACGGAGGCGAGTCGCGGCCCCGGACGAGCGGACGCGCTCCGCCGAGGAACATGCGGTCCGCGCAGGACTCGCGGCGGTGAATCGACCGGCGGAGCGGGTTCGGGGTAACAGGCGCAGCTTGATGCCGACGCATCCCGATCCGTCTCGATCCATCCCGTTCCGAACCCGAGCGAGCCCCACCTTGGCGAACGTCCTCAACGTACAGAGCCTTCACAAGACCTACGGCCCCCGCGTCATCTTCGACGGCGTGTCGTTCGCCATCGACGAGGGCGAGAAGGTCGGCTTCATCGGGGTGAACGGCTCCGGAAAGTCCACCCTGTTCCGCATCGTGAGCGGCGACGAGGGGGTGGACGACGGCACGCTCGCCTTCCAGCGCGGGCTGCGCGTGGGCTACCTGTCGCAGGAGCCGGAGTTCGAGGAGGGCGCCACCATCCTCTCGGCCGTGGCGGGAGGCACGCCGGAGCTGCGCCAGGTGTTCGCCGAGTACCACGACGTGTCGGGCAGGCTGGCGCGCGGCGAGGGCGACGCCGACCGGCTGGTGGCGCGGCACGGCGAGCTGGCGGGGCGCATCGACGCGCTGGGCGGGTGGGACCAGGAGCACCGGCTGGAGGCCATCCTCACCCGGCTGGGCGTGGACGGCTGGGAGCGGGGGGTGGCGGGGCTTTCCGGCGGCGAGAAGAAGCGCGTGGCGCTGGCCCGCGTGCTCCTGCAGCAGCCCGAGCTGCTGCTGCTGGACGAGCCCACCAACCACCTGGACGCCGACACGGTGCTCTGGCTGGAGGAGCACCTGCAGCAGTACCCGGGCGCGGTGATGCTCATCACCCACGACCGCTACTTCCTGGACCGCGTGGTCACGCGCATGGTGGAGGTGTCCACGGGCGAGCTGACCACCTTTCCCGGTGGGTACACGGAGTACCTGGAGGCCAAGGCCGAGCGCACGGCGCGGCTGTCGGTGGAGGAGGACAAGCGCAGCCGGCTGATCGAGAAGGAGCTGGCGTGGGTCAAGCGCTCGCCGTCCGCCCGAACGGGCAAGCAGCAGGCGCGCATCAACCGGTTGGACCAGATGGAGAAGGAGCACCGCGACAAGCGCCTGCCCACCCGCACCGCCGTGGAGATCGCGGCCAACGACGCGCCGCGGCTGGGGCGCACCGTGCTCAACCTGCACGGCGTCGGCAAGCGCTTCGGCGAGCGCGTGCTCATCCGCGACTTCAGCACCATCCTGCAGGGTGGCGAGCGCATCGGCATCATCGGGCCCAACGGCATCGGCAAGACCACGCTCCTGCGCATGATCCTGGGCGAGGAGGCGGCGAGCGAGGGGCAGGTGGAGCTGGGCAAGAACACGCGCATCGCCTACTTCGACCAGAACCGCGAGGAGCTGGACCCCTCGCTCAGCGTGTACGAGGCCGCCGCGGGGCAGGACTGGGTGATCGCCGGCGGGCAGCGCGTGCACCTGCGCTCGTACTTGGAGACCTTCCTCTTCCCCCCCGCGCAGCAGCGCCAGAAGGTGAGCTCGCTCTCCGGCGGCGAGCGCAACCGGCTGATGCTGGCGCGGCTCTTTCTGCGCGACGCCAACCTGCTGATCCTGGACGAGCCCACCAACGACCTGGACCTGGTGACGCTCCAGGTGCTGGAGGAGGTGCTGTCCGACTACGCCGGGTGCGTGCTGCTGGTCACCCACGACCGCTTCTTCCTGGACAAGGTCGCCACCGGGCTGATCGTCTTCGAGGGCGAGGGCCACGTGCGGCGCCACGCGGGCGGCTACGACCTGTACCGCCGCCTCAAGGAGCAGCGCGAGGCCGAGGCCTCCGCCGCCGCCTCCACCCAGGCCCGGGACCGCAAGGCCGCCGACGGAAGGAAGCCCGCCGCCCCCGCCGCGGGCGGCGCGCGGAAGCTCTCCTACAAGGAGAAGCGCGAGCTGGAGGGGATGGAGGCCGCCATCCTCCAGGCCGAGGAGCGCAAGGCCGCGCTGGAGGCCCGCCTGGCCGACCCCGCCCTCTACGCCGGCCCCGCCGACGAGGTGCAGCGCGCGACCGCCGAGTTCCAGCGCGCCGCCCAGGCCGTGGAGGCCCTCTTCGCCCGCTGGGCCGAGTTGGAGGAGCTGGCCGCCGCGGCCGGCTGACCGCTCTCCGGCATCAACCGCCGAAACGGAACCGGCCCGCGTGCAGCCAGCACGCGGGCCTTCTCGTGATATCAAGCCCCGCCGGCCGCGACGAGCCCGCGAAGGCGGGCGTTTCTGTCATGGCAGCCCCGGGGTTCCAACCCGTGGGCGTTCCTCGAGGACCGCCGCGCAGCCATGGATCGGTACTACCGTCCATTCGGCCCATGAGCTCGGTCCGGCCGGATATCCTTCGTACAAGCAGCTCATCCGCTCAGTAGCGCAGGGCGCAGTAACCGGGGCTGACGTTGACCCAGTTCTGCTGGATCAGGAAGCTCTTCGTACCCACGGTGACGTTGGCGACCCCGCTTCCGGAGGGGAACGTGGCGCCGAACGTCCATGCGCACCTGTCCATGTTCTCCAGTCCCGACGAGTCGTACCACCCGGTGCCGTACGGGTCGGTGACGGCCCGGTTGATCTGTCCGATGACCTGGTTCACCTCGGCGTCGGCGGCCGGATCGGCGTTGGGCGACGCGTAGCCGGGCGTGCACGCGCTGGCCTTCGCATACGCATAGGGCTGGGCCGCGTACAGCACGTGCTTGGACACGCCGCCCACGGTGACGAAGCCGTCGGAGTGGTACGCGCAGTACTGCGTGCCGAAGCCGCCGCCCAGGTTCACGCTGCCCGAGGTGAAGATCTGGTACAGCGTGTTGGCGTCGTAGGTCAGCTTGCCGGTGTTGAACGCGTACTGGAGCATGGCGAGCATGGAGGCGTCCGACACGCTCGTGGTGCCGCTGGGCACGCCGTACGTGTTGTTGGCCCAGAACTGCGTGTAGGCCAGCGAGTTGGCGGGGTGCTGCCCGCTGCCGTTGGTGTAGGTGGTGAGGATGTTGAAGTATGGCGTGCCGCCGATGTGGGTCAGGAAGTAGCCGATGAGCGAGCCGTCTGCCGTGCCTGCGCCCGTGGTGCCCGGCGTGGGGCCGCCGTTGTAGATGCGCGCGGCGGACCAGTACACGGACGCCACCTTGGGCGTGAGGATCACGGGACCTGCGTGGTACGTGATTCCGCCGACCGCCGCGCCCGCGACGGTGCGTCGTACGTCCGCGCTCGGCGCCAGGCGCGGGGCTCCACGCACGGGGGCCATCCCCAGGTGCCGCGCGTCGGCGGTCGCGGGGCGGGCAGGCGCGGCCGCCGGGTTCGTCACCGACTTCGCCTCGGAGCAGGCGGCCAGGGCCAGGATGACGGCCGGGACCGCTGCCAGGGCAGGAATGCGTACCATCGGACGACCTCCAGGGAGAAGGCTCGGCCGCCGGACAGGGCCATGGCGGCGCGGGGAGACCGGACGCGGAGTGCGTCGGGCTGTCCCTTCTTCCACGCGATCTTAAGGCCGTAAGGGGTCGTGTCCCGGCCCCATGCAAGAATTCATCGTTCCGGATTCGTCGTGCCGGTAGATTCGCTAGATTTCTCCCGGTTTATCTCACGGCCGCAGGTCAGGAAACGGATCTATTCCGTGGACGATGCCTTCGGACGGTGAGGCCGGGTACGCCATTGCTGAAGCACTTTGTTTCATCCGCCTGCACCGTTGTGGTTCGCAGGGGGACAGCGAAGATGCTGGGGCGCCACGCAGGCGAGCCCGCGTGCAGCATCGCACGCGGGCCCGGTCCTTCATCCGGCGGACGATGTGCCGTCCGCCGGGCAGGCGTTCGCTACCAGAGCAGGCGGCAGCCGCCGGAGCCGGCGTTGATCCAGTTCTGCTGGATCAGGAAGCTCTTGGTGCCCAGCGTGACGTTCGCGAGTCCGCCGTTGGCGGTCGTGAAGGTGGCGCCGAAGTTCCACGCGCACTTGTCGGCGTTCTCGTAAGCCGAGGCGTCGTACCACGCGTTGCCCATCTCGTCCGTGGCCGTTTCCTCCATCTCGTGCACCGGCCCGCTCACCACGGCGGCATCGTGCGTCGCGCCGGGCCGTGCGGGGAAGGCCGCCGCCGCCCACGGGGAGAATCGAGGGAAGGGGACGAAACGGAGCCGGGGCCCACGCTCGGCGCGGGCCCCGGCTCCGGTACGGATCCCGTGGGGATCAGAAGCTCATGACGCAGCTGCCCGAGCCCACGTTCAGCCAGTTGCGCTGGATCAGGAAGCTCTTGGTGCCCAGGGTCACGTTCGCCACGCCGCCGTTGGCGGTCGTGAAGGTGGTGCCGAACGTCCAGGCGCACTTGTCGGCGTTCTCCTGGCCGGACGAATCGTACCAGGCGTTGCCGTTCATGTCGGTGGTGGTCTCCTCGACCTCGTGCACCAGCACGCTGATCACGGCGTCGGCATGCGGGTCGCCGTTCGGCGAAGCGGTGCCGTTGGAACAGGCGCTCGGCTTGGCGCCGGCGTCGGGCATGGCGGCGTACAGCACGCTCCTGGTCACGCCGCCCACCGTCACGTTACCCCAGCTGTGATACGCGCAGTACTGCGTGCCGAAGCCGCCGCCCAGGTTCACCGCGCCCTGCGTGAAGATGGCGTACAGCGTGTTCGGGTCGTAGGTGAGCTTGCCGGTGTTGAAGCCGCTCTGCAGCATGGAAAGCATGGTCGCGTCGGTCACGCGCTTGGTGCCCGAGGGCACGCTCACCGAGTTGTTGGCCCAGAACTGCGTGTAGCTCACCGAGTTCACGATCGGCGTGCCGACGCTGTTCGTGTAGCTGGTGTTGATGTTGAAGTACGGCGAGCCGCCGATGTGGTTCAGGAAGTAGCCCACGTTGGAGGCGTCCGACGAGCCGGCGCCCGTGCTGCCCGGCGTCGGGCCGCCGGAGTAGATGGTGCTGGACGCCCAGTAGATGGCCGCCACCTTCGTGCTGGCCTGCAGCACCGGGCCCCCGTGGTAGTTGATGCCCGCCTGCACGATCGCGCCGTTCTGCGCGCCGGCGTTCCCGTGGTTCAGCTCGTTGCCGTTGTTCGAGAAGAGCGGGCGCGACCGGGTGGCATCCTTCACCGGCGCGATGCCCAGGTGCGGTGCGTCCGCCTGCTGCTCGAGCGAGCCGGCGGCGGGAGCGGTGACCTGGTTGGCGTTGTCCGAGCAGGCGGCGACGGCCAGCAGACCGGCGGAGACCAGCGTGAGCGAGGTAAGACGTGCCATGACGGACCTCCTGGGGGGTGGCGTGCGGGGCGTCCCGGCCGGGAGGCGCCGCGCGGTGGGCCCGGTTCACGTGGCGTGGACCGGAGCATCGGGAGACAAGGTGCTGCGTCGGGTCAGATGTTGCCCCTCCAAAGCGATTTGCGAGCCATATTTAGCTCGTACCTAGAAGCCGTTTTATGATTATCCCGTCAGCTTACCTCCTGCATCCCATCCTCGTTTCAGAAACGTATTTAGCGCCGCGCGTCGCCCGGAAGCCAACCCCACGGTGTCCAGAATGGGGCGGCTGTGTCCCAGTAAGCCTCCCGATGCGGTGCACCATTCCGGTGCGGCGGGTTGCACACCTGTGGTGCGGGGGCGTCCATCGATCCCCCGCACCGTCGTCGAGGCCGGGTTCGGCCGACGCAGGGCCGGGGCGCGGAGGGGGAGCGGAGGCCGGCGTGGGGAGCGTCCGCTTTCGCGCTGCGCCGGGTTTGCAGCGCCGGGCACAATGCGTGGTAAGACATTGCGGTGTTTCGACATGGCTGGAGAACACATGAAGTGGCCGCGAAAGCGTACGGAACGGGAGTGTTGACAGCACATTCCGCCTGCGCTAGCATGCGACTCCCCGACCGACATTTCCACGCAATTCCGCCGCACAGAACCACATGCTGCTCCCCGCCCTATTTTTCGTGGCGGCGTCCCTCGGCGTCCCTGCCGTGCCCGCCGCGATGCCCGCCGAGACCGTCGCCGTCGGCCGCCCCATGCGCGGCGCCGCGGACCCCGGCTCGCGCCCAAGCCGCCACGCCCTCGTCTCCGCCGCCGCGGCGGGCATGAGCATGGTTCCCCTCGTGGAGGCCGAGCAGCAGGTGGCCGCCGAGGTGGACCGCGGCGCCTTTCCCGGCGCGGCCCTGGCCGTGGGCCGCGGCCCGCGCGTGGTGCTGGAGGAGGGGATCGGGCGCATGGGCTGGGACGGCGAGGACGCGGTGGATCCCGACTGGACCCTGTACGACCTGGCCTCGCTGAGCAAGGTGGTGGGCACCACCACGGCGGCCATGCTTCTGGTGGAGGACGGAAAGCTGAGCCTGGACGACCTCGTCACCGACTACCTGCCCGAGTTCACGGGGGGCGGGCGCGAGCGGGTGACGGTGCGCATGCTGCTGACCCACACGGCCGGCCTGCCCGAAGGCGCCGACGTGGGCGGCCCCAGCGCGGACGACGCCCTGGCCCGCGCGCTCCAGGTGCCGCTGGAGTACGAGCCGGGCACGCGCACGCTCTACTCGGACCTGAGCATGGTGGTGCTCTTCGCCGTGGACGAGCGCGCCGCCGGCGAGCCCGTGTACCGCCTGCTGGACCGCCGCGTCTTCGGGCCGCTGGGCATGCGCTCCACCACGTACGTGCCGGGCGATCCGTGCGAGCGCTGCGCGGCCACCATCCGCGGCAACCCCGGCTACCGCGGCAAGGTGCACGACCCCATCGCACGCGGGCTGGGCGGCTTCTCGGGCAACGCGGGGCTCTTCTCCACGGCGCACGACCTGGCGCGCTACGCCGCCATGCTGGCGGGCGGTGGCACCTTCGAGGGGGTGCAGGTGCTGCGCGCGGCCACCATCCGCGACTTCACCCGCAGGCAGCCCGGCGCCGGCACGCGCGCCCTGGGCTGGGACACCCCCACGGGCGGCGAGAACGGCGCGGCGGGTGCGCGCATGTCGCCCAACGCCTTCGGGCACACGGGCTTCACGGGCACGTCGCTGTGGGTCGATCCCGAGCGCGGCACGTGGGTGGTGCTGCTGGCCAACCGCACCTACGACCCGCACGGCGCCAACCGCATCCAGGCGCTCCGCCGCTCGGTGCACGACCTGGTGGCCCGCTCCACCGACGAAGCCCGCTACACCGTCGCCGGCGGCAGCTGATCCGCCGCGGGTCTCCGCGGTCGAACGAAGGGCCCGCGCTTCCCGGCGCGGGCCCTTTCGTCTTGCGCTCGATGCTCGCGAACCGGCTTCGATCTCCGTTCTACGACGCGTCGTGATCCCCTTGGACGCGAAGCTCGCCAACGTCCACGCATCGCCCGACGCCCGCGGTTTCCCCCGATCGAACCCGCTCCGTCGGCCGTCCGTGGGTGTTCCGCGGATGCCTGGACCGATCATCCGACATTCCGCTCAAAAAAGGGCACTGCCGCAGAACGCATGACGCTATTGCAGCTGTGGTATCAGCTCCCCAGTGCGGGACAGAACTGACACACCCGATGTCCATCACCTCCGCCCGTCAAGCGTGGGCGCAAGATGGTGCGGGCGATGGCGTTGCGGTGGATGGTGGAAACGTGGCCCCCGCCGGCCTCCCGAGTGCACGTCCGGCGGGCAGCGGAACCACGGGAGGCGGACGGTGGAGGTCGATCGCCGTCGCGCTCCCCGCCCCGAGGCCCGATCCGCCGCAGCTTCATCCCCCCGCAGGAGGACGTTCGATGTCCCGCAAGCTCATCATCCCGCTCATGGCCGCGGCGCTTCTCCTGGGCGCCTGCGAGCGTTCGCCCTCCGCGCCGGCGGTGGATGCCGGCGCGCCCGGCGGCACGGTGGACGCGTCCAACCCCGCCGGCACGCAGGCGGGCGTGCCCATCACCCTGGACGGCCTGGCCGCGCTGGCCATCGCGAAGCTGGCGCTCACCAAGCCCGACGCCGCCCGAACCGCGCAGGCGCAGGTGGACGCGCTGAAGGCGAGCCTGCAGGCGGCGGAGCAGTCCGGCGACGCGGTGGGCGCCCAGAAGCTGCGCGACCAGCTCCGCGGCCTGGAGACGTCGCTGGTGATCGGCAACCTGGGCCTGGCCGTGGTGGACCAGCTGCTTCCCGCGGTGGACGCGGCGCTCAAGGAGCTGAGGGCGAAGCTGGACAGCCTGCAGGCGGGCGGAAAGGACGTGAAGCTCCCGCGCGCGATGGCGGACTCGGCCGCCGTGCTGCTGGCGAAGGCGAAGGCGCAGCCCGCGACGGAACGCGGCGGCGCGCTGAACCTGGCGACGCAGGCGGGCGCGCTGATCGAGGCCGCCCGCCGCGCGGCCGGGCTGACGGCCGGGACGCCGGGCGCTCCGACCCCCACTCCGACGCCCACGCCCTCGGGGCTGTGGTCCACGATCGAGACCCCGCGGGCCTGGGACTACGTGCCCACGCCCGTCAGCCAGTCCGCGTGCGCGGGGCAGGGCGCGGCGTACGACGTGGGACCCGGGCAGCCGCTGGCGACGCCGGCGCAGGTGCCGTGGCTGGCGCTGCGGCCGTGCGACAACGTGCGCATCCACTGGCAGCAGAATCCGTATCGCGACGTGGTGCTGCTCTCCAACCGCGGCGCGGCCAACCGCTACATCCGCATCACCGGCGTGCCGGGCCCCGGCGGCGAGCTGCCCGTGCTGGACGGCGGCGGCGCGAAGGCGGCGGCGGGCATCCCCTGGCTCAACCCCGTGCTGGAGGGCCTGGGCATGATCGTGGTCAGCCCGCCGAAGGCGTACACGTACGGCTTCAAGCCGGGCTACATCGAGATCAGCAACCTGGAGATCCGCGGCGCGCGGGCCACGGGCACCTACACGAACGGGGCGGGCCAGACGGTGCCGTGGCAGAGGTTCGCCAGCGGCATCTACATCGAGCGGGCCGAGAACGTGGCCATCCGCAACTGCCACATCCACGACAACGGCAACGGCATCTTCCAGAACAGCAAGTTCGACGAGGCGGCGCAGTCGCGGTACCTGCTGATCGAGGGGAGCCACGTGCACGACAACGGCAACGCGGGCAGCGCCAGCGAGCACAACGCCTACACCGAGGGCGTCGGCACCGTGTACCAGGGCAACTGGTTCGGGCCCACGGCGGACGGCTCGTACGGCGACAACATCAAGGAGCGCAGCGCCGGCATCACCCTGCGCTACAACCGCATCGAGGGCGGGGTGCACCTGGTCGCGCTACGCGACCCGCAGTCCAACTCGCAGTTCGAGCGCACGCAGCGCGACGCGTGGGGCAGCCTGCTGGTGAACGCGGCGTACGTGTACGGCAACGTGCTGGTGATGCGCGAGCGGCCCACCTTCACCACCGGCTGGCCGGAGACGATGGTGGCGTTCGGCGACGGAACCGCCTCGTACGCCAACATCCGCGGCGGCACGCTGTACTTTCACCACAACACCGTGGTTTCGCAGTCGGACCAGGGCGTCTACCAGCACCGCGCCGCCATCCTGTTCGAGGTCATCAACGACACCGGCGGCCCCGTGGTGCAGGCGCGCAACAACGTGTTCTTTGCCGCCTCCGCCACGGCGGGCAGGACGCCCACGCCCTTCGCCGTCTTCTACCACTACGGCAACGCGGACTTCCGGAGCAACTGGATCTCGGCCGGGTGGATGGGCATCGACCCCAACACCCACGCGCTGGGCAACGTGCTGCGGGTGGATCCGGCATGGAACGGCTCCGGCATCTCCGGCACGCTGGGCAACGCGCAGAACGCCCCCGGCTTCTCCAGCGCCGCGGCCGATGACTACCACCCTGCGGCAGGCTCGCAGCTCATCGGCGCCGGAACGGCGCTGGGCGCCGAGCCGGTGAAGACGGCGAACGCCGCCCTCCGCGAGTACGTGCATCCGCAGTCGACGCAGCCGCGCAAGCCGGCCGCGGCGCCCGCGCTCGGCGCCTTCGAGTTCTGATCGGTCGATGGAGACGTCCGCCGCTCCCACCCTTGCACGGGGCGGGAGCGGCGGACGTGCGTGGAGGGCCCTCCGATGCGTGGAACGGCAGGCAGTCGATCCGTCGCGCGGGATCCGGGGATCACCCCGTGGGCCGGGCGCCGGTCCGGGCGTTCAGGGCGCGACCCACACGTTGTTGCGCCGGTCGACGTCGGGAAAGAGCAGCTCGGGGTCGATCTCCACCTTCACGACGCGGCCCTGCACGGGCACGTCCACCGACGCCGTGCGCAGGCGCTGCACGGCCCAGCGCTCGCCGGGGATGGCGGCGCGCGCCGTCCGGCCGTCGGCGGTGGTGACCACGATGGGTGTGGGCGCGGGCGCGTCGCCGAGGTCGCGCACCGTCACGCGCACGCCGCCCGGGATGGCCTCGACGGAGGCAACCGCCTGGTCGAGGGTGGCCGTGCGGAACCACCACGGCTCGAAGAACCAGCCCAGGTCGCGGCCCGACACGCGCTCGAAGGTGTGGAAGAAGTCCCACGGCTGCGGGTGCTTGAGCGTCCACTCGCGCGTGTACGTGCGCATCGCCAGGCGGAAGACGGAGTCGCCGACCACGGCGTTCAGCGAGCGCAGCACGGTGCCGGGCTTGAAGTAGGCCGCCACGCCGCTGGCCGCGCCCGACACCTTGTCGATGTGGCGCGACATGGGCGCCTCGGCCCTGCGTCCGGCGATGGCCAGGTACGCCGTGCGGTTCTCGGCCCAGGGGTCGCTGCCGGGAAAGAAGTCCTGCACGGCGCGGGCTTCGTCGTAGGTGTTGACGCCCTCGTCCATCCAGGCGAACGCCGCCTCGTCCGCGCCCACCATCATGGGGAACCACTCGTGCCCCACCTCGTGCGCGATCACGCTCTGCAGCTCGGTGGGCGAGGTGGGCCGGCCGATGAACACCAGCATGGGATACTCCATCCCGTACTCCGGCCCCTCGCTGACGGTGACCTGCGGATACAGGTAGGGCGCCAGCAGCCCGCTCAGGAAGCCCAGCGCGTGCTGCCCGTAGCGGGCGCCGCGCCCCCACCCCGGCGCGCCGTGGCGATACAGCGCGTGCACCGGCACCCGCCGCTCGCCCCCCGCGCCGTCCGGCACGCGGGCGGCCGTGGCGTCCCACAGGTATCTGTCCGACGCGGCGAAGGCGAAGTCGCGCACGTCACGCGCCTGGAAGCGCCAGGTGAGCTTGCCGCCCGCGCCCGGCAGCGTGGCCGCGCGGGCGGAAAGGTCCGCCGCCGTCACCACCGGCAGCGCCGAATCCGACGCGAGGGCCGCCGCCAGCCGCGCGCGGGTCTGCGCGCTCAGCACCTGCTCCGGGTTCTGCAGCGTGCCGGTGGCGCCCACGATCCACCCCGCGGGCAGGGTGAGCGCCACGTCGAAGTCGCCGTACTCCAGGTAGAACTCGCCCTCGCCCGTGTACGGCGTCACGTCCACGCCCGCCACGTCGTCGTACACGGCGATCTGGGGATACCACTGCGCCACCTGGAACACGCGCCCGCCCAGCGCGTCCTCCCACGCCGTGCGCGGCCCTCCCGTGGGCGGCACGCGCTGGTGCCAGCCGATCTCGAACACGGCGCTGTCGCCTGGCGCCAGCGGCCGCGGGAACGAGATGCCGGCCAGGGTGCCGTCCACCACGTACCCGCCGCCGCCCGTGTCCCGCGCGGCCGCCCACCGGTCCTTCGGCACCTCGGCCAGCGTCTGGCCCTGCAGCACGAAGCGCGTGAGCGTCGTCCCGCCCGTGTTCAGCCGGCTGGAGGCCGACAGGTACGGGGGCGCGAAGAGGTTCTGGTACAGGTTCATCGTCACCCGCCGAAGCGTGTCGGGCGAGCGGTTCTGGTAGACGATGCGCTCGCTGCCCGTGAGCGACGTTCCCGCCGGGTCCAGCTCCGCCTCGATGGCGTAGCGCACGCGCTGCTGCCAGTAGCGGGGCCCCGGCCGCCCGTCGGCGCTGCGGGTGCCGCGCTGCACCGCGGCCTGGAACGGCGCGCTCACGGGCACCGGAAGCGGCGCCGGCCGCTGTGCCGTGTCGGCACGGCCGCCACCGTTCGCGGACACCGGTCTCGGCGAGGCCGTGGGGGCGCCGCCCGGGGTGGTGGGCGGCGTGCAGGCGGACGCGAACGCCGCCGCCAGCAAGACGTGGACGAGGGCTCGGTTCAAGGGCGGTCTCCTGTCGTGGGATCTCGGTCGGACGGACCCGCGCCGCCGCGAGGACTTCCATGCCGGGCACGCGGACGCGACTCGCATCCCCGGAACGTACGCATCGATCCGCCGGATGCCAACCGCGCCGTGCACTCCGTCGTCCGGTCCGCCAAAGCGCCTCGGGTTGAACCCCGGGCCGGCGACGGTGAACCGCCCACCTGCGTGGGCTCGCTCCTCGTCCCCGCGACCCTCCGCGCGGAGTCCGGCGCCGGGCGCATCCCCGGTGGCGGTTCCCGCGAGACACCGTGATTCGGCTGCGTGGAATCCGGGGCCCGTCGACGGGAGTTTGACCGCAAGCCTCGGATGGTATCGCTCGCGGGGGTGCCGGTATACTACCTTGCAAGCACGATCCACCCTGCAAGCGGAGGACGTACGATGGCGATCATGGTGAAGGCGGAGCGGAAGATCGAGCAGGATGGGGTGGCGGATACGGACGCCGCGCCGGCGGACGCGGGAGCGGGCGAGGTGGACGCGGAGACGGCGTGGACCGCCGTGCTGGCGCGCGACGGGGAGCAGGACGGGCGCTTCGTCTACGCCGTCGCCACCACCGGCGTGTACTGCCGGCCCACCTGCCCCTCGCGCCGGCCGCGGCGCGAGAACGTGGCCTTCTACGCCGCGCCGGCGGACGCGGAGCGGGCGGGCTTCCGCGCGTGCCGCCGCTGCCGGCCCGACCGCGACGACGCCTCGGCCACCGAGCGGGCGCTGGAGCGCGCGCGCCAGGCGCTGGACGCCGCGCTCGACGCGCCGCCCACGCTGGAGGAGCTGGGGCGAATGGTGGGCGTGAGCGCCTTCCACCTGCAGCGCACCTTCAAGCGCCGCTTCGGCGCCTCGCCGCGGCAGTACGTGGAGGCCGCCCGCGCCGAGCGCCTGAAGGCCGGCCTGCGCCGCGGCGACACCGTGAGCCGCGCGACGTATGAAGCCGGCTTCGGCTCCGGCAGCCGCGTGTACGAGCGCGCGGACGCCCTGCTGGGCATGACGCCCGCCGCGTACCGCCGGGGCGGCGCGGGCCAGCAGATCCGCTACACGGTGGCGCCGTCGCCGCTGGGCGCCATCCTGGTCGCCGCCACCGAGCGCGGCGTGTGCGCCGTCACGCTGGGGGACGACGCCGCAGCGCTGGAGGCGGGCCTGCGCGCGGAGTATCCCGCCGCGGAGATGCGGCGCGAGGACGCGGAGCTGTCCGCCTGGGCCGCGGCCGTGTCCGCCTTCGCCGCCGGCCGCAGCCGCGCGCTGGAGGTGCCGCTGGACCTGCGCGCCACCGCCTTCCAGCTCCTCGTGTGGAAGGCGTTGCGCGAGATCCCGTTCGGCGTCACGCGTTCGTACGGTGAGGTGGCGGCCGCCATCGGGCAGCCCAGCGCCGCGCGGGCGGTGGCGCGGGCGTGCGCGGGCAACCGCGTGGCGCTGGCCATCCCCTGCCACCGCGTGGTGCCCGCTTCGGGCGAGGTGGGCGGCTACCGCTGGGGCACCGACCGCAAGCGCCGGCTGCTCGCCCAGGAGCACACCGCGCCCGACGCCGGCGGCTGAGCGTCCCTCGCCGCACTCCCCGAACGCGCGAAGGGCGGCCACCCCGGCCGCCCTTCGCGCATCCATCGAATCCTCTCCATCGTCGGGTGGATCCCCGGTCTCAGCCGCGGACGCCTCCCACCTCGCGCTCCAGGTGATACGGCTGGAACTCGCATCCCGCGCGCACCGGCAGGTACAGCACGTCGGTCTTCGTCCCGTCGTCCAGGTGGCGGTAGACGCCCACGCCGTCGAATGAGCCGACCTTCACGGCTCCGGTGATGGTCAGGCTGCGCGTCAGCCCGAACTTCACCCAGCGTCGGCCGCCGAAGGCGATCGCCTCGCCCGCCACGTACCACCGGCGGTCGCCCGCGTAGGCCATGCTGTCGGACGGTGCGGCCGCGGGGGTGCGGATCGCGGCGGACGCTCCCCCATCGGCCGGCCGAGGGAGCCATGGAGCCAGCAGGAGGCCGAGGGACAGGAGCAGCGGACGGAGCATGGCGTCGAGAGGTCGTAGCGGACGGATGGGACGAACGGAATGCGAGCCCACCGTGCACTGCCCATGCCTCCGGTCGAAACGGAGAAACCGTTGCAGCTTCTGGATTTCCGCCTGCGCACGTCTGCCGTCTTGTGCCCGATCGGAAACATGCGGTGTTCCCAGACGGGTACGTACTTCTGCGGAATCCCGGAATGGCGAAGGGCCGCGAACCCAGTCGGCGGTCCGCGGCCCTTCGCGTTCGTCGAACCGGTCCGTCCGTGCGTCAGAGCAGGCAGGCGGGTCCGGAGGTGACCTTGGATGCGCGCGCCCAGTGGCCGGTGGCGTCCGTGACCGTCACGATCATCTCGTCCGTGCACACGTTCGAGGCGATGGAGTGGTGGATGTACCACATGCCGTACGGATCGAGCACGTTGTCCGCGCACGGCGAGTTGCTCGCGCCGTAGCACACGTGCTCGGTCCACACGTACGAGCGAGCGCCGCTGCCGCCGCTGGCCGCCGACGTGTAGACCACGTTGGAGGCCGTCGAAACGTACGAGGGGCCCGACACCGTCACCGTCAGCGGCGGCGTGGTGCCGCCGCCTCCCCCGCCCGTGGGGCAGTCCACGGTGCACGGGTTCTGCGGAACGAGCGTCGTCCGCGGCCCGCTGTCCCCGCGCGGGGTCACGGGGTCGCTGCACGCCGCCAGGGCCAGCACGGCCGCGGCCACACCTGCAAGTCCACGTCTGGTCATCGTCTGATCTCCGTCCGTTGCTGGAGACGATCGTCCGAGCGCAGCTCCCGTCCGGTGTTGCGGAAAGGCCGGGAAGCCGGGTTCGGTGCGGAGCTAACGTATATCTAAAATAAAGTCGGAAAACAAGTGTGACAGGTGACGCGGATCCGGATCCACCGCCACCCGCCGTGTCCGATGGGAATGCGCTGAACGCCCGAACCGCGTCACCGCTGCGATTCCGCCACCGCTCCCCCGATACCCGCGTCGGCACGAACGCTGGACCCGCACGTCGAGTCCGCGAAGGCGGACGTGTCTCCTATGGCAGCCTCAGGCTCCACCCCCGAGGGCGACCGGTCCACACGAACGTCCGCCATGCCGGCCACGGCCCAAACGACGCGCTGCAACTCTCGATCGAAGGCCGGGAGGGCAGCGGCTGATGTCTATGGATCGGGATGGGACGGCAGCCGGCTGCCGGCCTCGGCGGAACGCGAGGTCGGGGGGGGCGGCGCGGCGGGGCTGTCGGGTGGGGACGGGGAAGGCTGACGGCTACGCCGCGGTGTCGTGCAGGTCCATCTCCATCTCCACCTCGGGCGAGTAGATGGTGCCCGGGCGGAAGCGGAAGCCGGCCTTCTCGTACGAGCGGACGGCGGGGCGGTTGTGCGGCTCCACCGACAGCCACAGCCGGTCCACCGCCATCGTCCGCGCGATCTCGGCCGAGCGGCGGTTGATCTCGGTGCCCAGGCCGCGGCCCCGCACGTCCTGGTGCAGGAAGATGGCGTACTCGGAGACGTGCTCGCGCTCGGTGGGGATCAGCATGGCGTGGCCCACCAGGCGGCCGGCGTCCAGCACGGCCAGGTGGGTGCCCGAGCGCAGCACGTTGTCCAGCCAGCGGCGCACGCGCGGGCCGCCCTCGGGGGGCAGCCCCTGCGCGGCGCGCTTGGGCTCGAAGTCGGCGTAGAAGCCTTCCAGCGCCTCCCGGTCTTCGGGCAGGAGCGGACGCACGGTGAACACGCGGCCTTCCTTGTCGTGGAGGGGGATGGGATCGGCCGGGCCGGAGCACGGCGGGGAAATCAGCATCGCGGCGGCGCCCATCTCAGAAGCCCAGCCCCCAGCCGCGAAGCAGGGGAAGGGCCTGGCGCCGCAGCGACTCCAGCGTGCGCCGGTTGGTGGCCTCGATCTCGTCGCGGCGCGGCACGGGGTCGAAGGCGCCCTCCGGGTCGCGCAGGCGCTCGGGAAGCAGGTCCGGGCTCTCGCCCTGCCAGCGCGACAGCCAGCCGAAGGGGATGGCGTCCGGCGCCTCCTGGCCCGAGAGCGCGGCCCACACCAGCGTCCACGCCCGCGGCACCACGCGCCACACCGAGTAGCCGCCGCCGCCCGTGGCCACCACGCGCCCGCCGCACACCCGGTCGGCCACCTCGCAGGTGATGCGCGTGGTCTCCTCGTACAGCCGGGTGGTGGCGCGCAGGTGGGTGAGCGGGTCCAGCGTGTGCCCGTCGCACCCGCTCTGCAGCACGATCACGTCGGGGCGGAAGGCCTCCGCCACCTCGGGCAGCAGCTTGCGGTACAGGTCCAGCCAGGACTCGTCCTCCGTGAACGCCTCCAGCGGCAGGTTCAGCGAGTACCCGAATCCCTCCCCATCCCCCAGCTCGTCCACGAACCCCGTGCCGGGAAAGAGGTATCGGCCGGACTCGTGAAGCGAGAGCGTGAGCACGTTGGGGTCGTCGTAGAAGATCCCCTGCACCCCGTCGCCGTGGTGGGCGTCGTAGTCGATGTACAGCACCCGGGCCCCGTGGGTTTCACGGATCCACGAGATGGCCGCCGCCAGGTCGCTGTAGATGCAGAATCCCGAGGCGCGGTCACGGTGCGCGTGGTGCAGCCCGCCGCACACGTTGAAGGCCCGCGTCACCTCGCCGCCCATCACCAGCTCGGCCGCCCGGATGGTGCCGCCCACCACCAGGCTGGTGATCTCGTGCATCCCGTGGAAGACGGGGGTGTCGTCGGTGCCCAGGCCCCACTCCCACGCCTCGCCCGCCGCGCAGCGCACGCTCATGCGCTTCACCGCGTCCACGTACTCGGGCGAGTGCACCCGCAGCAGCTCGGCGTCCGTGGCCGCGCGCGGGGGCACGACGCGGTGGTCGCCGCCGTCCACCAGCCCCATGGCCTCGATGAGCGAGACCGTCAGCTCCAGGCGCTTGGGGTTGAAGGGGTGGTCGGGGTGGAAGAAGTAGCCGGTGAGCGCCGGGTCCCAGATCAGCGCGCTCTTCATCGCGCCGGGCCTTCCGCCGGACGCCGCAGGTCGGCCTCCAGCGAGGGCCACCCCACCCGGTACCCCGCCGCCTCCAGCGCCGCGATGGCCTCGCGCGGGTCGATGGTGGCCACGTGCAGGATGGCCGTCTTGTTGCCGCGCTCGCGCATGGGCGGCACCAGCACGCTGCCGATGTTGAGCCGCAGGTCCTCGCCCACGATGCGCACCGCCCGCGCCAGCTCGCCCGGCCGGTCGCGCAGCTCCACCTCCAGGCGCGTGGACGCGTTCGATGCGCCCAGCATCTCCACGAACGCGTGCAGCACGTCCGTCTCGGTCAGGATTCCCAGCAGGCGGTTGGCGGCGTCCACCACCGGCAGCGCGCCGATGCGGTGGCGGCACAGCACGCGGGCGGCGTCCTCCACCGTGTCCGTGGCGCCGGCGCTGATCACCTCGCGCGTCATGACCTCCGCCACCGAGGTGCGCCCCAGGAACTCGGCGCGCCCCGGCTCGTCGGTGGCCACGGTGGAGGGCGAGGCCGAGCGGATGTCGCGGTCGGACAGGATGCCGACCAGCTCGCCGCCGGACACCACGGGCAGGTGCCGGATGCGGTGCTCCTGCGTGAGCTGCTGCGCGGCCGCCAGGGTGTGGTCGGGAGAGACCGCGACGGGGTCGCGGGTCATGCGATTCTTGACGAGCATCTATGGGGTACGGCGACGGTTGAGCGGCGGGAGCGTGCGTCCCGGGGCGGCGCGAGCGGGCGGTCTGTTTGGGGAGTCGGTGGACAATCTAACGCGCGCGGGCCCCGCGGTCAGCACTTTCGTTCGCGGCGGGCTCCGGGACCTCCTCGCCGACCTCGCATCCCCCGAAGCCGCCGCGGGTTGCGACCAGCCGCACCCGGCCCTCCGCGTCCGTCCAGACGACGGCGTTCTGCCCGAAGCGCCGGGCGAGCGCGACGACGATGGGCCGGACGTCGCCGAGGAGGGCGAGTCCCGGCTCCGTCCACGCTTTCCGCATCTCCGGGTCGTCCGGCACGCCGACGGCGGGGGCGAACGGGACGCGGAGCCGCTCCACGAGACGGCGGAGCCGCGCGCCCGCGGCCTCGTTCGCGTGCGGGCCGACGGTGCGGGAAAGCGGGTTGTACGCGGTGAGGATGCCGGAGGGGCGGAGCGCCGCGTCGGGGGCCGGCCGGCCGATGCGCACCTGCACGGGGCCGGAGGGGAGGCGCACCGCCCAGGCCGTGGCGCGGTAGGCGGCGAGCAGGTCGGCGTCGGGCGCGGGAGGCAGGTCCCGCCGCCCGCTACAGGCGGCTCTCGCGGGCCAGCGCGCCCGAGGCGTCGTACAGGCGCAGCACGTCGGCGCTGCCGTTGAAGTCGGCGTCCACCACCTGCACCACGGGTGCGCCAGCGCGGAACAGCTCCACCATGTCGGCGCGGCCGTCGCCGTTGCGGTCCGTCCACACCGCCACCGTGCGGGCGCCGGCGCTGAAGCGGATGAACTTGGCGCGGGCGCTGCCGGCGGTGGTCTCGCCCGTGGCGCGCACGCCGGCCAGGGGAATGCCGGACACGCCCTCCACGCCCGTGAACCATCCGCCGACGGCGCCCTGCCAGTTGCCCTGCAGCTCGGCGATGGTGGGCATCTGCGGCATCTCGCGTCCCGGCGGGCTCCACTGTGCCGCCGGCGTCTGCGCCTTCACCTTCCCGGCGCCGGTCACGAAGACCACGGCGCCGGCCAGCAGGGCTGCGAATCGGCGTAGCATGATGCACCTCGGTTGCGGGGAGTCCTTCCGCCACACCCTACCCCGGGCCCGCGGCGGGGGTTCCGGGCACCGGTACGCCCGTTGCGTATGCGGGCGGCACCGAGCCGCCGGCCCACCGCTGCAGGCGTTCCGCGACACACCAGGGAAAGGATACAGATGCCGGAGCCCGGAATCGTACGTGCGCGCTACCAGGGGCTGGCCGCGGCCCGCCGCTGGGCGCACGAGCCCGCGCGCCCCCGCGCCGACTTCTCGCTGGCCGTCGGCGACCGGGTGGGCGAGCTGACGGTGATCGGCCACCTGGCCCGCGGGCGCGCCACGGAGCTCTACCAGGTGTGGAGCAACAAGCACTGGTGCGCGCTCACGGGCAAGCTGGTGGCGCCGGACCACCTGCAGAACGGGGTGCCGCAGTCGTTCCGCAAGGAGCGGCAGGCGCTGGCCAAGCTGCGCCACCCCAACATCGTGCAGCTCTTCGGCAGCGGCGTGGCGGACGGCCGCCCCTACCTGCTGCTGGAGTACCTGGCCGGCCCCAGCCTGTTCGAGGTGCTGGAGGGCCTGCCCAAGCGCCGCCTGCACGTGCCGGACGCCATCCGCGCGGTCATGGGGGTGGGGGCCGCCGTGCACTACCTGCACCGCTGCGGCCTGCTGTACCGCGACCTGAAGCCCGCCAACATCCACCTGCGCGAAGGGGTGCCGGTGCTGCTGGACTTCGACGTGGTGCGCGAGATCGAGCCCCGCCGCCGCCCCGCGGACCGCCTGGGCACGGCGCCGTACATGGCCCCCGAGCAGGTGCTGCGCGAGCCGCTGACGCCCGCCACCGACGTGTACGGCCTGGGCGCGCTGCTGTACGAGATGCTCACCGGCCGCTGGCCGCAGGAGACGGTGGAGGAGGCCCAGGACGAGGAGTGGGAGGACGAGGACTGGGACGACGAGCCCGCCGCCTCTGCCGCGCCCGTCACCGCACCCGGCACGGGCGATCCGCTGCGCAACCTGAGCCCGCGCGAGCTGGAGCTCCGCTATCCCCAGCTCGGCCAGCCCGCCACCCCGCCGCACCTGCACAACCCGCAGGTGACGGGCGAGCTGGAGCAGGTGGTGCAGCGCGCCCTGAGCCGCGACCCCTGCAAGCGCTACCAGACCATCTCCGGGATGCTCGCCGCCCTGTCGCCGCTGCTGAAGGGCCGCAACCGCCTCTGGCCCGAGAACGCGCCCGTGGAGCGCCGGGCGGACACGGAGACGCGGTAACCGCGGGTTTCTCGCAGCCGCCCGTCCCTCCTGCGTGCAGCGACGGGCCGCCGGGAGCTCGGGCCTTGCTGCGGCTGGCTGCCGTCCGGGAGCGCACGACGCGGGCGAGCGGCTTCTCCGAAGTGGGGGAGCGCGGTTGCCAGATTCGAGCGCTTTCCCGAAATTCATGTCCGGCCACGTGGTCCCCTCCAGACATCATCCGATGAAGCACCTTTCCTGGATCTTCGGGCTCGTCCTGCTGTCCGCCTGCGAGGCTCCGACGGCGGCCGCTCGTGGTCGCTACGACATCGCGCTGACGAGCTCCGCTACGCCCTGTGACTACTGCGGCGTGGGGGACACCACGTCGCTCGTGGTGACGGCGTACGAGGACGAGCCGCCCTTCTGGCAACTCCATCCGGCCCCGCGGTATCGGCAGTACGTGGCCGACGCGCGTGTGCGGCTCGTGGTGCGGGACGGTGGCGTCGTGCTTTCCGATACGCTCGTCCGCACGGGCGCCGACGGCACCGCCCTCGTGAAGGTGACGTTCTCCCGGCCGGGCCGCGCGGAACTGGCTGCGGTCCGTCCCGGGCAGGACCCATCCACGAGCGGAGCCGCCGTGCTGTGGGATGTGTTTCCCGCCCCGCTCGCACTGCGCTTCAGTGCCGATTCGGTGGCGCTCGCCTCGCCCGGGTGCCCGCTGACGGTGCCGGGACTGCTGAACGCCACCGTGGCCGGGATGCCGGTGACGGCCCACCCGCTGCCCGTACGGCTGGAGTCGCTCGATCCGCCCGTCACCAGCCGCATCGGCTGGACCCAGAGCACGGGCAGCGTCGAGCTTACGACCTCGAGGCCCGGGCGGAGCCGGATCACGGCGACGGTGGGGAACGCCACGGACACCCCGCTGGTGATCGCGCCGCCGGTGCGCGTTACGGAAGTACGCCTGTATCTGATCCCGTTTCCCAATGGGGTCGGGGATTCGACGACGGTGGTCTCGAGCCTGGTCGCGGATTGCGGGGCGATCGTGCCGGGGGGTCGCCCAGCGCTGGAGAACGGCACGCCCGGCATTCTCGTGATCGACACCGCGTCGGTCTTCGACGCCAGCGGCAATGCCACTTCGCGCGGGACGGTGCGCGCGGCCGGGACCCTGCGTGTGGTCGCGCGCTCCGGCGACCTTTCCGCGACGGTCACGCAGCTCGTGCGGCACTACGCGTTCCTGCCCGCGGATACCACGATCGGGCCGGGAGGCTCGTTCACGTACCGGCCCCTGGTGGACGACGGTCCCGGCACGCCCACGGAGCGGTGGGATGCTCCCGGGCCATTCAACCAGTACTACCGCGTGCGCTTCTCGTCGTCCGACACCACCGTCGCGGCGGTCGGCGAGTACACGGGCGTGGCGACCGGACGCGCGCCGGGGGTGGCGACGATCACGGCGCAGAGGCTCGATCACCACGGTGATCCCACGTATCCGCTCCGCACGGGCACGCTGCACGTGAAGTCCTGATCCGCGCCGTATCCGAAGAACGCCCCCCGGCCGCTCGCACGGGGGGCCGGACGCGTTCTCGCGGGAATGGCCGCCCCGTTCGCTCCCACCGCGCGGACCGCGGAGGTCCCGAGCGCATCGGCGCGATCGGCCGTCCTGCGAACATCGATCCGTCGACGGTCTGAGGGACCGGATCAGAACCGGATCAGAACCGGATCAGAACCGGCGCTCCTCGGGGATCAGCGACTTGTGGATGCCTACCGCGGCGCGGGCGCCGTCGGCGGCGGCGCGGATGGCCAGGCGCGAGCCGGGGGTGATGTCGCCGGCTGCGTAGATGCCCGGGACCGAGGTCTGGAAGTCGGCGTCCACCCTCAGGATGCCCTCGTCGTCCATTCCGCACCCGTTGTCCATCGCGAGGCCCGAACCGGGGCCGCAGGCGATGTGGAAGAACACGGCGTCGAAGTCCTCGGCCTCCTGCCCTTCGGCGCCGGTGAAGACGACGCTGCGGATGCAGCCGTTGGAGCCCTCGAACCGCTCGATCACCTCGTGGCGCACGGGGATGTCGAAGCGCCGCAGGATCTCCCTCGCATCGGCCGACAGCTCGGCGTCGTGGCCGTGGGTGAGCACCACCAGTCGGTCCGTCCAGGTGAGCATGTACATGCAGTACTTGGCGATGGAGTCGCCCCATCCCAGGATTCCCACCTTCAGGTCGGCGACGGTGGGCCCGTCGCAGTCGGGGCAGTGCCAGATGCTGGTGCCGTACAGCTCGGCGAAGCCGGGGATCTCGGGCAGGATGTCCTTGAGCCCCGTCGCCAGCAGCACGCGCCGGGTGGGGATCACGCGGCCGTCCTGCAGCGTCACCCGGAAGTCGTCCGCCTGCCCCTCGATCCTGGACACGGAGGCCGCCTCGTAGCAGGCGCCGGCGTCCACGGCCTGCCGGCGGCCCATGTCGCGCAGCTGCATGGGCGGCGGATCGGCGATGCCGAAGTATCCGTGCACGCCCCAGGTGGCCGCGTTGCGCGGGTCCTCCTCGTCGAACACGCGCACCCGCCGGCGGTAGCGCGCCAGCCACAGCGCGCCCGAGAGCCCCGCCGGCCCCCCGCCCACCACCACCACGTCGCAGCCCTCTTCCTCGCGCATCCCGCCTCCCGTCCGGTGTTCCGTCGCTCGCTCCCGTGCGCCGCGCCGGGTGCAAGGGGCGAGCCCCGGACGCGCCGCGCCGCTCCCGCCGCCCCTGGCGCGCGGGCGAGGGGCGGCCCCATCTTCGGGGCGCGCGGCGACGGGAACACTCGGCGGGGGGCGGATGCGGTGATCGAAGCGGTGGTCTTCGACTTCGACGGGCTGGTGTTCGACAGCGAGACGCACGAGTACGACGTGGTGCGCGAGATCTTCCGCGAGCACGGCGCCGAGCTGCCGCTGGAGGTGTGGGGCCGGTGCGTGGGGCGCGCGTCGGGCTGGTTCGACCCGTTCGCGCACCTGGAGGATTGCATCGGCCGCCCGGTGGATCGCGAGGCGCTGGCGGCGCTGCGCCACGAACGCTTCCACGCCCGCATCCAGGGACAGGGCCCGCTTCCGGGCGTGGAGGCGACGATCGATGCGGCGCGGGCGCATGGGCTGCGCGTGGGTCTGGCGTCCAGCGGCACCCGGCGCTGGGTGCACGGCCAGCTCGAGCGCCTGGGCCTGCTGCACCGCTTCGACGCCGTCCGCGTGCGCGAGGACGTGCGCGAGGTGAAGCCCGATCCCGAGCTGTACCTGTCCGTGCTGGCCGCGCTGGGCGTGGAGCCGGCCAATGCGGTGGCCTTCGAGGACTCGCCCAACGGCGCTCTGGCCGCCCGCCGCGCGGGCATGCGCTGCGTGGTGATCCCCAACGCCGTCACCGCCGGCCTGGAGTTCGGCGACACCGACCTGCGGCTGGAATCGATGCTGGACGTGCAGCTGCCCGCGCTGTTCGACCGCCTCCTCGCGAGCGAAGGTGGCGGGCCGCCCGATGTCGCGTCCGCAGAGCCGTCGGCTGCGTAGCGAACGCATCCAAGCGCTTCCTTCGGCGAAACGGACCGGCCCCGACGCGGTACCCCGGGTTTGTCCCAACGCGATGCATTCGGGATCGTGCCGGTTCGGGGTCACGGGTGGAGGGCGGGACGTGATGCGGTGGAATTGGCCGCCGTGCGATCCAGGGCCGTTTGTCCGACGACATGCCGATGGGATGGATTGGCCCCGCCGCGGCACCCCGGGTTGAAACCCGGGGCTGCAACGGCAATCCGCCCGCCTGCGTGGGCTCGCTCCACGTGGTCGCTGACCTCCGCTCGTCACGCGCACTCCCGGATCCGAATCACGCGCATCCGCCGTCTATACCTCCTTCATCGTCCCTTCCGCATGCGTCCCAATCCGCACGCCGTCCTTCTCGCCGTCGCGACGCTCGTGTCCGCGCCGGCCGCCGTGCGGGCGCAGGGGCCTGCCGCGGGCGGCGACGGGTGGACGCTGCCGGCCTCGCCGCCTCCGCTGGCGGTGACGCGGGCGGAGCTGGCGCGGCGCCGGGCGGCGCTGGAGTACGCGATGGGGGATGGCGTGCTGGTGGTGCTGGGCGAGCGCGAGCCGGACGCGGACTATCTGCCGTTCGCGCAGAATCCCCCGTTCCGCTACCTCACCGCCGTCACCGAGCCGGGCGCGGTGCTGGTGGTGGAGAAGACCGACGGGGCGCTGCGCGAGACGCTCTTCGTGCAGCCGCGCGATCCGTCGCAGGAGATCTGGGAGGGCGCGCGGATGGGTCCCGGGCGCGCGGCGTCGATCACCGGGATCGCCGCGCGGCCTGCCGGCGAGCTTCGGGCGGTGCTGGATTCGCTGCTGGCGCGTCCGCGGGCGCTGTACACGCTGTCGCCGCTACCCGAGGACGCGGGGGCGAGCGAGACGCCGCGGCCGGACGAGCACCTGGCCGCCGAGCTGGCGGCCGCGCATCCGGGCGTGCGCGTGGTGCCGCTGGACGCGGCGCTGATGCGGCTGCGCGCGTTCAAGTCGCCCGCCGAGCTGGACCACCTGCGGCGTGCGGTGCTGGTGACCACGCTCGCGCTGCGCGAGGCCGTGCGCTCCGTGCGGCCGGGGATGGCCGAGTTCGAGGTGCAGGCGCTCATCGAGGGCACCTTCCGCCGCAACGGGGCCGAGCGCCCGGGGTTCGCCAGCATCGTGGGCTCGGGCCCCAACTCCACCACGCTGCACTACCGCGAAGCCGACCGCTTCATGGCCGCGGGCGAGGTGCTGGTGATGGACGTGGGCGCGTCGTACCGCGGCTACTCGGCGGACGTGACGCGCACCGTACCCGTGGGCGGCGCCTTCTCGCCGCGGCAGCGGGAGGTGTACGGCGTGGTGCTGGATGCGCAGAAGGCGGCCGAGGCCCTCGCGCGGCCCGGCGCGTCGTGGGACCGGCTGAACGCGGCGGCGGACGTGGTGATCCAGCGCGGCCTGGCGCGCCTGGGGCTGATCGACGCGCCGGGCGCCACGTACGCCTGCGACGGCGGAGCGCGATGCCCGCAGGCCGCGCTGTTCTACCCGCACGGGCTGGGGCATGGCATCGGCCTGGACGTGCACGACCCCGACGCGTCGTACTTCGGCCCGTTCCGCCCCGGCTCGGCGTTCACGCTGGAGCCCGGCATCTACGTGCGCGCGGACGTGCTGGACTACCTGCCCGACGCGCCGGAGAACCAGGCCCTGCGCGCGCGCCTGGCCCCCGCCGTCGCGCGCTACCGCGACGTGGGCGTGCGCATCGAGGACGACTACTTCATCACCGGCACCGGCGTGGAGCGCGTGTCCGCCGGCGCGCCGCGCGAGATCGCCGAGGTGGAGGCGCTGATGCGCGAGCCCTCCCCGTGGAACGCCGCCCGCCGCGCCGAGGTCGTCGACTGGTACCGCGCGACGGCCCCGCGCTGACGCATCCGCGGGGCGCCGGTCGCCGCGCGGCATCGACGGATCGCGGTGCTTCGGCCGTCGATCGAGCGACGCTGCGAGTCGGGGGGGCCTTGTCGGCGGATCACGATGTGTCGGAGACGAACTCCATCGACCGACCGGCCATCTCCATCGAACGCCCTGAATTCCATCCACTGCGACAGATGAGCGACTTCCAGTACTTCGGCGGGGTGGACTTCTCGGGGGCCAAGGAGCCGCTGGCGAACCTGTGGACGGCCGTGGGCGAGGAGCGCGGCGGCAAGCTGCACGTGCTGTCCCTGTGCCCGCAGCCCTTCCGCGCGGACATGGTGGACTTCGTGGCGCGCGGATGGCGCAAGGCGGCCGGGGCGGGGGATGCGGAGCGCGTGCTGTGGGGATTCGACTTCCCCTTCGGCATCCCGATGGAGGCCAGCGCGCGCATCGCGGGCGAGCGGCGGCCATCGTGGGCGGCGACCGCGGCCTGGATCGCGGACCGGCCGGCGGACGAGGTGAAGGACGCATTCAGCGACATGCTCAAGCGCCCGCGCGCCACGGACGCCGGCGGGGCGATGGCGCCCTTCGACCTGCGCCTCTACCGGCAGACGGTGGAGGGCATCCGCTGCCTGCACGAGCTGCGCGACGCGGCCGCCGTCTCCATCCTGCCCGTCGCGGCCGACGCGGCCGCGCCCACGGTGCTGCTGGAGGTGTATCCCTCGCAGTCCATCAAGGACCTCGGCATCAAGGGCGGCAAGCTGCCCTTCCGCGCCGGCGAGGTTCGCGCGCGGCCCATGGCGCTGCGGCCGTACCTCACCTTCGACCACCCGTCGCTGGAGGCCATCGCCGTGACGCTGGAGGACGCGCGCGACGCGGTGATGGCGTGCCTCACCGCCTACCTCTGCCGCGACGACCTGGACCAGCCCCGCCGCCTGGGCCGCGCCTCCGAGGAGGCCCTGGCGCTGGAGGGCTGGATCTACCGCCCGCCCCTGGCGCTGGCCTGACGCGCGGCGGCTGGGTGGATGCGGAGAGAGCGGCGGCGGTCCCGGGGAGGGATCGCCGCCGCTCTCGCTTTCCCTCGATCGAAAATACGTCGGCCCCCGACCATCGAGCCCGTCCGGCGTGGATCAGCTCGCCGCCAGCCAGAGCGCGGTGCCGCCCAGCTTGTCGGTGCAGGTCACGTCGTCGTCGTAGCTCATGCCGGCGATGTGCGTGCTCTGCGGCGACTGCACGAGCTGGTAGCCGCGCGTGGGCACGGACGAGTTGGCGTTGTACGCGGCCCAGTAGTGCGTGAAGCGCAGGTCGTAGATCTGCGGGTCCGTCATCCCGGGCTCGTATCCCACGTACAGCCCGGGCACGTAGCCGCCCGCGGCCACCGCCGCGTACCACGAGTTGCAGTAGTCGATGGCGTCCTGCTGCGGCACCGTGCCCACGCACTCCATGTCGCACCACACGTTCACGCCGGCGGGAAAGCCGATGCCCTGCAGGTACTGCACGGCGGCCTGCCCGTACTGCGTGCCCAGGGCGCCGCTGGGAAGCCAGCCCGGGTAGCGCACGTGCTGCACCGGCATCAGCGCCAGCCCGGCCGCCAGGATGCCCCCGGCCTCCGCTGCCGTCAGGTCGGGGTCCTCCACCGTCCCGAACGGCACGTAGCGGATGCAGTATGCGTAGCCCGCCGCCTTGAACTGCTGCGCGACCGAGGCCGAGACGGTGGCGTTCACGTCGAAGCCGCGCAGTCCCGCGGCCGCGTGCGTCACGGTTCCGGTGATGGACATGGGATGCTTCCGCTGGAGGCCCGAATGGCCGGGACGGGATCGGCCGGAGAGGAACGCTACCTCACGCCGGTGGATGGTGCAACGGTCCTCGCGGGCTCGACGGAGAGGTCGAGCCTCCGACGCCACGCCTCCCCCAATCGTCCGCGCCGATTCGTTCATGGATCGCCGCGTCTTCGAGCCGCGGGCGGCGCTCGTCAGCCCAGTGCCGCGCGGGCCATCCGGAAGACGTCGTCCAGCATGGGCTCGGTGAGGCGGCCGGTGAAGGTGTTCTGCTGGCTGGGATGATAGGATCCGATGATCGCCAGACCGCGATCCGTGCGCGCCTGGGCGGCGTGGCCGAACTTCGGCTGCGGCGTGGGGAAGGCGTGGCCGCCCTGGCGCAGCACCCGCAGCGCCGCGTCCCACGCGAAGCCGCCCAGGCACACGATGGCGCGCAGGTCCGGGAAGGCGGCGATCTCGCGCAGCACGAACGGGGTGCAGGCGTCGCGCTCGTCCGTGCCGGGCTTGTTGTCCGGCGGGGCGCACTTCACGGCGCTCGTGACCCAGGCGTCCCGCAGCTCCAGTCCGTCGCCGCGGTGCGTGGACGTGGGCTGGCTGGCGAAGCCCGCGCGGTGCAGCGCCGCGTACAGCCAGTCGCCCGATCGGTCGCCGGTGAACATGCGGCCGGTACGGTTTGCGCCGTGCGCGGCGGGAGCCAGCCCCAGCACCAGAAGCCGCGCCGCCGGGTCGCCGAACCCCGGAACCGGACACGCCCAGTACTCCTCGTCGCGGAACGCCCGCCGCTTCTCGGCGCCCACGCGCTCGCGCCACTCCACCAGCCGCGGGCACCGCCGGCACCCCGCCACCTCGTCGCAGATCGTCTTCAGCATCGTTCCTCGTCATCCACGGCAAACCCGCTCGACATCCTGCTTCCTCCACCGCGCGGGAGCGATCGATGGAAAGGGCTCGGACAGCCCTTGCCTCCGTATCCGGAAGCATCGCCCCGCTTCCCATCCATCGACCGCCCGACCCGATCGACCCATCCCCCAAACGCCCGCGCCCTCCCGCGTCGATGCGGAAGGGCGCGGGCGTCTCAGGATGGTGTGCGGGTCAGCGGGGCGGCTCCTTGTGCTCCACCGGCCGGCTCACCGTTGGGGTGGAGCGCGGCTCCGAGCGCGGCTCTGCGCGCGGCGGCGGCGACTCGCGCCGGGGCTCCTCGCGCCGCGGCTCGGCCCGGGGCTCGGGGCGGGGTTCCGCG
>JAQBQD010000074.1 GCA_028287185.1 Gemmatimonadota bacterium
GCCGCCGCCGTGCTGGCCGCGCGCGACCCGCAGCGCGTGCTCACCGCCGCGCCGGGGCCCGCGCCGGGGGGTGTCGTCTTCCTCTTCCCCGGCCTGGGCGAGCAGTACGTGGGGATGGCGCGCGGGCTGTACCGCTCCGAGCCCGTCTTCCGCGCCGCCTTCGACGCGGCGGCGGATGCGCTGCTTCCCCTGCTGGACGCCGACCTGCGGGATGTCGTCTTTCCCGACACCGTCGAGCGCGAAGGGCCGGGCGCCGCGTCGCCTGGGGGCATCGACCTCCGCGCCATGCTGGCGCGCATCAAGGCGCAGGGCGAGGCCGCGGGCGGCCGGCTGAACCGCACGGACGTGGCGCAGCCCGCCGTCTTCGCCGTGGAGGCCGCCCTCGCGCGGCTCTGGCTGTCATGGGGCGTCACGCCGGTGGGGATGATCGGCCACTCCCTGGGCGAGTACGCCGCCGCCGCCACGGCGGGCGTGCTCCCGTTCGACGCCGCGCTCCGCGTGGTGGCCCTGCGCGCGCGGCTCATCGACGCGCTGCCCGGCGGCGCCATGCTGGCCGTGCCGCTGTCGGAGGAGGAGACCGTGGCCCTGCTGGGGCCGGACCTGGCCCTCGCCGCCGTGAACGCGCCGGCGGCGTGCGTGGTCTCGGGCCCCGAGCCGGCGGTCGCGGCGCTGGAGGCGCGGCTGGAGGCGCGCGGCATCGTCTCGCGCCGGCTGCCGGCCACGCACGCCTTCCACTCGCCCATGATGCAGCCGGCCGCCGCCGCGCTGGCGGACCTTCTTTCGGACGTGGAGCTGGGGGCGCCGTCGCTGCCCTTCGTCTCCAACGTCACCGGCACGTGGGCGGCGGCGGGCGAGGTGCGCGATCCCGCCTACTGGGTCCGCCACATGGTGCAGCCGGTGCGCTTCGCCGATGGCGTGGCGGAGCTGGCGGCCGACCCCACGCGCATCTTCGTGGAGGTGGGGCCGGGGCAGACGCTGGGCGCCTTCGCGCGGCAGTGCGGCGCCTCGCGGCAGATCGTGCTGCCCTCCATCCGCCAGTCGTACAACAAGCAGCCCGACACGGCGTTCCTGCTGGGCTCGCTGGGCCGCCTGTGGCTGGCCGGCGTGCCCGTCGCCTGGGACGGCCTCTTCCCCGGCGGCGCGCCCCGACCGGCCGGGCCGGACGACTGACCCGGCCCCGCTTTCCAACGGACCACCGAACCGAACCGGACGCCGCGCTCCGCAGGGCGCGGCCGGACCTTTTCACCGCACGCAAGGCAACGGGAATGGAGACCAGAGTGGTGGGCGTCGTGGGCGCCGGCGTCATGGGCGTGGGCGTCGCGCAGGACCTGGCGCAGACCGGTCACCGCGCCATCCTGCTGGACGTGAGCGAGGCCGTGCTGGACCGCGCGCGCGCCGACATCGAGAAGGCGGTGCGCTTCCACGGCTTCTTCGCCAAGACCAAGGGCGGGCCGTCGCAGGCCGAGGTGATGGAGCGAATCACCTTCACCACCGACTACGCCCCCTTCGCCGAGGCCGACTTCGTCATCGAGAACGCCACCGAGAAGGAGGCGATCAAGAAGACGATCTACCCCGTGCTGGACGACGTCTGCCCGCCGCACGCCTGCTTCGCGGCCAACACCTCGTGCATCTCCATCACCCGCATCGGCTCGTGGACCCGGCGGCCCGAGCAGGTGCTGGGCATGCACTTCATGAACCCGGTGCCGCTCAAGCCCGTGGTGGAGACCATCCGCGGCCACTTCACCAGCCAGGCCACCATCGACACCGCGCTGGGCATGCTGCGGCAGATGAACAAGGAGGGGATCGTCGTCAACGACTTCCCCGGCTTCGTGTCCAACCGCGTGCTCATGCTCACCATCAACGAAGCCGCCTGGGAGGTGATGGACGGCGTGGCGAGCGCGGAGGACATCGACCGCATCTTCGTCACCTGCTTCGGGCACAGGATGGGGCCGCTGGCCACGGGCGACCTGATCGGGCTGGACACCATCCTGTACTCGCTGGAGGTGCTGTACGAAAGCTACGCCGACACCAAGTTCCGCCCCTGCCCGCTGCTGCGGAAGATGGTGGACGCGGGCCTGCACGGCCGCAAGTCGGGGCGGGGCTTCTTCGACTACGGCGCCGCCGCCCCCGCCGGGCCCCCGCGCCAGGTGGCGCTGTCCGGCATCTGACGCACGGCGCCGCGCATCGCCGCGGGCGCCCCTCTCCTTCTTCCAACCGCATCCACCGGCCGACCGCACCATGAGCATCGACGACATCAAGGGCAGCATCCGCACGTTCGTGTCGCGCTTCTTCCGCGGCCACGACCTGGGCGACGGCGAGGACATGTTCGCCAGCGGCTACGTCAACTCCATGTTCGCCATGCAGCTCGTGCAGTTCGTGGAGAGCGACTTCGGCGTGGCGGTGGAGAACGACGACCTGGAGCTCGACAACTTCCGCAGCATCGACGCCCTGGCGGCCCTGGTGGAGCGGAAGCTCGCCCCGCAGGCCGCCTGACGCGGCCCGTGTCCGACACCCTCGCCCCGCCGGCCGGCATGCCGTCCACGCACCCTGCCGGGCCCGATCCCCTCGCGCGGGGCATGGAGCCGTCGCCCGCGCAGGAGGCGGCGCGGCGGGAGTTCGCGGCGTTCGTGGACGCGCACGTGGCCCCGTTCGCGGGCGAGTGGGACCGCGCGGCCGCCACCCCTCCGGAGGTCGTCCGGCGGGTGGCCGGGACGGGGTGGCTGGGCGCGCTGCTGCCGCGGGAGGTGGGCGGGCGGGGAATGGACTGGGCCACCTTCGGGCTGCTCAACGAAGAGCTGGGCCGCGGCTGCTCGTCCATCCGCTCGCTGCTCACCGTGCACTCCATGTGCGCCTTCGCCGTGCAGCGCTGGGGCGGCCGCGAGCTGAAGGCGCGGCTCCTCCCGCAGCTCGCGGCGGGCGAGGTGATCGGCGCCTTCGGCCTCAGCGAGCCCAACGTCGGCAGCGACGCCTCGGCGGTGGAGACCGTCGCCGCCGCGGAAGGCGACGGGTACGTCATCGACGGGCGCAAGAAGTGGACGACGTACGGGCAGATCGCGGGCGCCTACCTCGTCTTCGCCAGGAGCGAGGGCAAGCCCGTGGCGTTCCTGGTGGAGCGCGACGCGCCCGGGCTCACCGTGGAGCCGCTGCGGGGCATCACCGGCACGCGCGCCTCCATGCTGGCGGAGCTGCGCTTCGAGGGGTGCCGCGTGCCGAAGTCCAACCGGCTGGGCGGCCCCGGCTTCGGCATCGCCGTGGCGCTCTCGGCGCTGGAGGTGGGGCGCTTCTCCGTCGCGTCGGGCACCGTGGGGCTCGTCCGCGCCTGCCTGGACGCGTCGCTGGCGTACGCCTCCACGCGGCACCAGTACGGCAGCGCCATCGGCGAGCACCAGCTCGTGCAGCGGATGCTCACCGAGATGGCCACCGGGTGGCGCGCCGCGCGCCTGCTCTGCCGCCGCGCCGCCTGCCTGCGCGACGCGGGCGACCCCGGCGCGGGGCAGGAGATCTTCGTCGCCAAGTACTTCGCCTCCCAGGCCGCCACCCGCGCCGCGCTGGACGCCGTGCAGATCCACGGCGCCAACGGCTGCTCGGAGGACCATCCCGTGGAGCGCTACCTGCGCGACTCGCGGGTCATGGAGATCATCGAGGGCAGCACGCAGATCCAGCAGGTCACCATCGCCCGCAACGAGCTGCAGGCGTTCGCGGCCGCGGCGCCGGCGCAGTAGCTTCCCGCGTCGGCAGAGGCCGGCGGCGGCGACGGCGTCCTGGACACGGGGCGAGGACGGATGGGCGGAGGACCGCTCCGGAGCCCGTCGGGACGATACCGCCGTCCCGCCGGTCTCCTGCGCGGGGCCGGCGAGCCTCCTCCTCCGGGCGCGATACGGCTGCGCCCTCCGTCCGGGGTCTCCCCGGCCGCTGCGCGAGCCCCGCGAAACCGCCCGCGGGTCTCGCTCCGCAACGACTCGTTCGGGTACCGCGAAACGGCGACGGACCCGGGCACCGCGTCCGCCTCCGCCCAGCGGAGCTCGACCCGGCACCCGCGACGGGCGCGGGCGGCGGCGGCCCGCCCCTCATCGAAACCACCGGACCTTTCCCGCACATCGAGTCATGACGCCCAAGCCGTCCCTGAGCTCCTGGATCTCCACCCCGCGGCCCAACCCCGCCTCGCGGCTGCGGCTGTTCTGCTTTCCGTATGCGGGCGGCGGGGCCTCCATCTTCTACACCTGGCCGGGGACGCTTCCGCCGGACGTGGAGCTGTGCCCGGTGCAGCTTCCCGGGCGCGAGGCGCGCCTGGCCGAGCCGCCGTACCGCGACATGATGGAGCTGGTGGCCAGGCTGGGCGAGGTGCTGGAGCCGCACATGGACCGGCCGTTCGCCTTCTTCGGGCACAGCAACGGCGCCATCATGAGCTTCGAGCTGGCTCGCCTGCTGCGGCGCCAGGGGCGGCGCATGCCCCTGCACCTCTTCCTGTCCGGGCGCGCCGCCCCGCACGTGCCGCTGTCGCACCCCCCCGTCCACGAGCTGCCCGAGCCCGCCTTCTCCGACGCCCTGCGCCGCCTGCAGGGCACCCCGGAGGAGATCCTGGCCAACGCCGAGATCATGGCGCTCATCACCCCCCTGCTGCGCGCCGACTTCTCGCTGGCCGAGACGTACGCCTGCGCGCCCGAGGAGCCGCTGGACGTGCCCGTCACCGCGTACGGCGGGGACGCCGACCCGGACGTCACGCCCGAGGACGTCGAGGGCTGGAGCAGGTACACCCGCGCCGACTTCGACAGCCGCATCTTTCCCGGCGGCCACTTCTTCCTCAACACGCAGCGGGCCATGGTGCTGGCCGAGCTGGCCCGGAACCTGGCCGCCGTCACCGCCCGCGCCGCCCGTGCCTGAGGCCTGGCCGCATCCCCCGGCGCCGCACCCGGCGCTGGGCCCGCGCGAGGTGCACGTGTGGCGCATCCCCCTCCAGCCGCCGGAGCCCACCGTGCGCCGCCTGGAGGCCACGCTCTCCGACGACGAGCGGGCGCGGGCCGCCCGCTTTCGCTTTCCCGCACACCGCGTGGCGTACGTCGCCGGGCGCGGGGTGCTGCGCGCGCTGCTGGGGCGCTACCTGGGCACGGACCCGCGCGCCGTGCGCTTCGGGTACACGGCGCACGGCAAGCCCCACCTGGCGCCCGTCGCCGGCGGGCCCGACCTGCGCTTCAACCTGTCCAACACCGAGACGCTGGCGCTGGCCGCCTTCGCGCTCGGCCGCGACCTGGGCGTGGACCTGGAGCGCGTGAAGCCCATGCCCGACGCCGCCGACATCGCCGCGCGCTTCTTCTCCGCGCCCGAGAACGAGGCCTTCCGCGCCGTCCCGCCCGCGTCTCGCGAGCTCGCCTTCTTCACCTGCTGGACGCGCAAGGAAGCCTACATCAAGGCCGTGGGCGAGGGCCTGTCCATGCCGCTGGACCGCTTCGACGTCGCCTTCGCGCCCGGCGAGCCCGCCCGCCTGCTCGCCACCCGCCCCGATCCCGCCGAGGCCGCGCGCTGGACGCTGCGCGAGCTGGAGCCCGGCGAGGGACACGTGGGCGCCCTCATGGCCGCCGGCTCCGACTGGTCCGTCGCCACCTGGCACTGGCCCGGCGACCACCCGTAGGACCGCATGCGTCACGTTCGGTGCGGTCGACCCGGGCTGAAAGCGCTTGTTTCGAGGCTTTCTGCGTGTTTTCGGCGCCCTCGGCGGGCGCGTTCCGGCATCGGCCGGGTGTCGGGGACCCTCGCGTCCCGGTCGGGGCCCTCCCGCCGCGGCGGTGCCGGGTGTAAGTTACGCGGTGGAGGGAGGCTTGCCTTCGGGCCCGTCCACCAGTTCCGGCCAGAAGAACCGGGGCCGGTTGCGACCCCGGCCGCGGGCCCGCATCCTGAGCGGTTCACCGGATGAACCGCGGCGGGACGATCGTGGAGCGGGCTGGGCTTCTCGGAGGGGGAGAGTCGACGTCGATCGACGAATCGCGAAGCTACGTGCGGCGGGCGGACCGAGCGGAGATCCGTTAGGTTGGGGGGCTGGATTCGTGGGGAACGGTTGCGGTGCAGAGAAAGGGCGCAAAACGTGCAATCGGGCGGCGGCGGCGGAGATCCGGCCTGGCGGCTCAGGAACGTATGCGCTCGGCGCGGCCCCGGTCCTTGCCCCAGGTGCGCAACTCCGTCAGCTCCTGGTGAAAGAGCTTGGACGTGCGGGCGAACGCGCCCTCGCGGCGCAGCGTGGTGGGGATGGTGCCGATGAAGTCCTGCATGGCCCGGCGCAACGAGCTGTCCGACGCGTACCCGCAGGCGTAGGCCACGCTCAGCACCGTGCGCCCGGGGTCGTCCAGCAGCGACGCGGCCAGCAGGATGCGCATCCACGCCATCAGGCGGCGTGGCGGCGGGAGGCCCGCGCGCTCGGCCCAGCGCAGCACGGTGCGCTCCGAGAGGTGAAGGGTGCGGGCCAGCTCCTTGCCCCGCCCGCCCGTGGCCACCACCTCGGCGGCCGTCATCAGCAGGGTGCGCGCGCGGCCCGACACGGAGGACGGAAGCGATCTGTCCAGAAGCACCTGCAGCGGCCGGCCCTGCGCCGCGCGCAGGCGCCGCGAGATGGACTCGGCCGTGTCGTCCTCGTCCAGCGCGATGATGTCGGTGACGCCCCACTCGCCCAGCGTGCGCAGGTCGTGCGAGCGTCCCGCCACGATGGTGAGCGCCGCCACCACCGTGGCCGAGGGGAACTCCCAAAGCAGCGCCCGCAGCTCGGGGGAGAGCTGCACGTCGCGCCGGCCGGCCTCGTACGGGTCCAGCACCAGCAGCGTGGCCGGCGGCGCGTCCGCCATGGCCGCGCGCAGGGCCGGCCAGCTCGTGAAGAAGCGAATGGCGTATGCCTTGCCGCCCGCCCGCCGGATGCGCTCCAGGAATGGTGCATTCTGGTGCAGCACGAAGACGGGGCGAGGGGATGCCGGCATCAGGTGACGGGAATTATATGGTCGCGGCGCGGCGAAGAATGGGCGCGATCGGGTTCGGTCGCGCAGATTCAGGACACCTCAGGCAACCGTCGCGTTGCCGACAGCTTCACAATCCCCCCAGCACTGAACTCGTGATGAAACTCGCCCGGCTCATCCTGGCCTCGGCCGCCCTGTTCACGGTCGCCGCCTGCAGCTCCGACCGCATCACCGCGCCCTCCCGCCCGGCGCCGCCCGTCCAGCTTCGCGCGAGCCTCATCCGGCCCGATACCGGCACCGTCCCCGTCACGCTGGACGGCACGCCGCTCCAAACCTGCACCACCACCACCGTCGTCGTCAACGGGGTGACCTCCGCCGTCACCACCTGCGACAACGGCCAGCTCGGGTCGGGGCAGTAGCGCACAGCGGGGACGGGCACCCGCCCCTCCCCGCCCACCAGGCCAGAGCAGCACGAGCCGGCGCGCAGGACGCGCCGGCTCGCTGTCGTTCAGGGCCCGACCCGCCGCCCGGTGCTCAGGCGGCGATGGGCTGCGCCTCCAGCGAGCGGACCAGGTCATCGGCCAGCGAGTCCGCCTGCTCTGCATGCACCTCGCGGCGCACCGCGGTCGAGCGCGCGGCGTCCACCTGGCGGCCCCGGCGCACCGATTCCAGGATGGACTCGGCGCGGGCCGCCACCTTGTTCTCGCCGCGCTGCTGGGCCACTTCCAGCGCGCGCTCGGCGCTCTGCTCGGCGCGGTCCCACTCGCCCAGGCTGGCCGCGCCCGTCGCGAGCTCCACCAGGGCCTGCGCCAGCACGGGCGTCACGCTCGGCTCGCGCACCAGGCGCGACGTCTCGATCCACGTCTTGCGGAACACGTCCCGCGCCCCGGCGCCGCCGGCCGCGCGCGCGATGTTGGCCATCACGGCGAGCTGGTCGCGCTGGTCGGTGAAGTGCGGCAGCAGCGCCTGCAGCACCGGCAGCGCGCGCTCGAAGTACCCCTGGTTCATCCAGAAGTACGCGATGTCGTGCGCCAGCGCCGGGATCTTCTCGTGCTGCGCGCCGTACGCGCGGAAGGCGGAGCGGGCGTACGACTCCGCCTGCTCGTTGCGGCCCGTCTCGGTCGCGATCACGAACAGGTCGTGCAGCGCGTAGCCCTGGATGTGCGGCAGCCCCTTGCGGCGCGACGCCCGCAGCGCCTTGACGTGCATGCGCTGCGCCGTGGGCAGGTTGCCGCGCTGCAGGAACATGTTGCCCAGGGCCAGGTAGGAGCGCGAGTACGAGTCCCAGTCGCCCACCTGCCGGCCGATCATGATCGCGTGGCGGAACCACGTCTCGGCGCGCGCCACCTCGTGGCGGCGGCGGGCGATCTGGCCCACCTCGAAGGGGAGCCGCGCGCTCGCCGGCGCCGCCAGGGCGGCCGCCTGCGTGAAGGCCAGCCCCGTGCCCGCGTTGCCGCTGGCCTCGGCCCACGCGGCCACGGCCGCGCACGCCTCGCCCACGGCCTCGCCCGGGGTGTCGCCCGGCGCACCCAGCATGCGGCCCACCACGGCGACGGGCTCCCGCAGCTCGGCGGGCACGTCCGAGGCGGCCAGGTCGGCCAGGCGCTTCCGGCCCGCCTCGGGCGAGAACATCTTGCTCCGCTCGCCGTCGGCGGCGGTGCTCCACAGCATCACGTTGCGGTACGACTGCCACAGCAGGATGCCCGCGTCGCCGCCCACCTCGCGCAGGATCTCCATCCCCTCCAGGTTCTCGGAGGAGCCGCGCGTGAGCGGCGGAGGCGTGCGCCAGCGGCGCGGAGGACGCGGGGCGGCGGCTCGGGTACGGAGGGCTTTCATCGGTGTAGCTCCTTGCAAGATGTCGGGCGATCCACCCGAGCAAAGGGTCGACTGTATACTATATGCGCCGGCGCGCCCAAACGCCACATTTTGCTTCGGCGCTCTGCATGGGACATCCGTGGCGCTGCATGGAAAGCGTTGCCGATGGCCACTTTACGGATACGCCCCCGGCGGAGGCGCGGGCATGGCAAGGTCCCGTCCGTCCATCTGATACCCGGTCGTGGTGCACCGGTTCACGTCCGCTACGTATCTGACACCGCTGAATGTAGCACATCCCGCGCCAAAGGGAACCGTAAGCCGACGTTTCCTTCCACCACGTCCACTTCCACGATTCCGCCGTGCTCCAGCCGCCCGAAGAGGATCTCGTCGCCGAGCGGCCGGAGCACCTTCTCCTCCACCAGGCGGCCCAGGGGGCGGGCCCCGTTCTGCGGGTCCAGCCCGTGCTCGGCCAGCCAGGCGCGGGCGGCGGGAGTGACGGCCAGCTCCACCCCGCGGGCGGCCAGGCGGCCCGCCACCTCGCCCACGGCGCGGTCCACGATGCGCTCCATCACGGCCAGGCCGAGGGGCGCGAAGCGGATGCGGGCGTCCAGCCGGTTGCGGAACTCGGGGCTGAACTTCTTCTCGAAGGCCCGCTCGTCGTCCCCTTCGCCGCCCTCCTCGCCGAAGCCCACCCGCCGCCGCGAGATCTCCTCGGCGCCCACGTTGCTGGTCATCACCAGCACGGCGCTCCGGAAGTCGGCCTGCTTGCCGTTGTTGTCCGTCAGCTTCCCGTAGTCCATCACCTGGAGCAGCAGGTTGAAGACGTCGGGGTGGCCCTTCTCGATCTCGTCCAGCAGCACCACGCAGTGCGGGGTGCGGCGCAGCGCCTCGGTGAGCAGGCCCGCCTGGTCGAAGCCCACGTAGCCGGGAGGGGCGCCGATCAGCCGCGACACGGAATGGGCCTCCATGTACTCGCTCATGTCGAAGCGGACGAGCGCGACGCCCAGCACCTCGGCCAGGCTGCGCGCCACCTCGGTCTTGCCCACCCCCGTGGGGCCGGTGAAGAGGAAGGAGCCCACGGGCTTCTGCGGATCGCGGAGGCCGGCGCGGGACAGCTTGACGGCGGCGGCCACCCGCTCCAGCGCGGCGTCCTGCCCGAAGACGCGCCGCTTGAGCTCGGCCTCGAGCCCGCGCAGCCGCTCGCGGTCGCCGCCGGCCGCAGTTTTCGGCGGGACCTGTGCCATCGTAGACAAGATGCGTTCCACGATGGCCTCGTCCACCACGGGGGTTTCATCCTCGCCTTCCGGGACCCCCATCCGGGCCTCGGCGCCGGCCTCGTCAAGAAGGTCTATCGCCTTGTCCGGCAAGCGTTTGTCTGGTAGGTGGCGGGCGGAGAGCTCGGCCGCCGCGCGCAGGGCCTCGTCCGTGTAGCGCACCCCGTGGAACGCCTCGTAGCGCTCCCGCAGGCCGTCCAGGATCCGGACGGTGTCCAGAATCGAGACTTCGGGCACCTCCACCTTTTGGAAGCGGCGGGCGAGGGCGCGGTCCTTCTCGAAGTGCGAGCGCATCTCCTCCCAGGTGGTGCTTCCGATGCAGCGCAGCCCCGCCGCCAGGGCGGGCTTCAGCAGGTTGGAGGCGTCCATGCTGCCGCTGCTGGTGGATCCCGCGCCCACCAGGGTGTGGATCTCGTCCACGAACAGGATGGCGTTGGGGCGCTCCCGCAGCTCGGCCAGGACGGCCTTCAGCCGCTCCTCGAAGTCGCCGCGGTAGCGCGTGCCGGCCAGCAGCGCGCCCAGGTCCAGCGCGTGGATCTCGGCGTCGCGCATGGGCGGCGGCACCTCGCCGCGGTGGATCTTCCACGCCAGCCCCTCCACCAGCGCGGTCTTGCCCACGCCGGGGTCGCCCACCAGCAGCGGGTTGTTCTTGCGCCGGCGCGCGAGCACGTGCATGGCCCGCGACAGCTCGCGCTCGCGGCCGATGAGCGGGTCCACGCGCCCTTCGGCGGCCATGCGCGTGAGCGAGGTGGTGAAGCGCGCCAGCGCGCCGCCGGCCTCCACCGCGCCGCCCGCATCCGCGTCGTCCCCATCCGCGGGCACGCGCGCGCCAGATCGGAAGAGCG
>JAQBQD010000089.1 GCA_028287185.1 Gemmatimonadota bacterium
GGCACGGAGCCGCCCGCGCCGTCGGGCAGCGTGCCCTGGTAGGCGCCGTGCTCCACGCAGCGGTCCAGGAAGTGGCGCCAGCGCGCGGCGCCGTTCAGCGTCTGGGGCAGGCCCGGGGCGGGCAGCAGCACGCCCAGCTCGGGGTCGGGCGCGAACAGCGCCAGGCCCTCGCCGCCCAGGGCGCGGGCCAGCGCCCTCGCGGCCGCCGGCCGCCCCGCCGGGTCGGCGAAGGCGCCCAGCAGCCCCGGCAGGCCGATCTCGCCGGGCGGCATGCTAGCGCGGGATGACGCAGACCACCGCCGTGCAGTTGTGGAAGCCGTTGAACTGGCCCTCGGCCTGCGCGATCTGCCCGTAGGTGTTGAAGCCGGCGAAGGGCACGCCCGCCAGCTCGGCGCGCACCGCCTCCAGCTCGGCGTCGAACGCCTGCCCCAGCCGCAGGCGGGTGGCCACGCAGTCGAAGAGCAGCGCCACCGCGGGCTCGTGCCCGGCCACCTGCTCCAGTGCGGCCCGCGCGGCCCAGGCGGCGGCATCGGCGGCGTCCGCCGCGGTGGTGGACATGATGCACGCGGTGGAGCCGGCCGGCACGTCGGCCGCGCAGGAGAGGGCGCCGTCTTCCGCCACGGCCAGGGGCACCCGCAGCCGGTATCCCTCGGACGACTCCACCCCCAGCACGTTGTGCAGGAAGAAGGGCACCGGCTGCGCGTGGTCGAACGCCTGCCCCGTGCGCTCGGCGTGCGCGTCGAACACCTCGGCCGCGGGGGTGGCGTTCAGGCTGGCCAGGCGCATCCCGTCCGACTCGGTGACGCGCAGCCGCTCGGCGCCGGGGTTCCAGCCGTGCCGCACCCCCACGCCGATGGGCTTGTCGGAGAGGATCTCCAGCGCCACCGCCGCGTCCGTGGCCACCTGGGTGCCGCAGAACACCACCGTGCGCTGGAAGCGGTCGTCGTCGCCCGCGCCCCCGCCGAAGAAGCGGTACACGCCGCCGGTGAGCAGGGTGAGCCGGTCCACCAGGTCGTCCGCGAAGCCCGCCAGCGCGTCCGTCAGCACCAGCGCCGAGCGGTGGCGGAACGCCGTGGCCTGCACGCCCTGAAAGCCCGCCACCAGGCGGTCGGCCACGTCCGCCCGGCCGCCGCGAAGGCCGGCGGCCAGCGTGGCCGTGAACGCCATCTCGGGCGCGTGCAGCGCCACCACGCAGGTGCTGCCCGTGACCGCTCCGGCCGAGGTGAACTCGCCGGCGGACGAGCAGCCCACCAGCGCGTCCGGGCGGCAGCGTTCGTGCAGCGCCCCCAGCAGCGCCCCGTGGTCCTGGCCCGGCGACGCGAACACCAGCAGCGCGTGCGGATGCGCGCCGCCGAGCTGCTCCGCCACGGCGGCCCCCAGCGCCTCCCCCGCCGCCGCCCCCGTCTCGCGCGTCTGCGCCACCGCCGCTTCCGTCATGCTCAAGCCTTGCCGATTCGAGAGGAAAGGTGCGCCGCGCCCGGCCGGAGCCTTCCCGGCCGCGCCCGTGTCGCGTAACGTACGGAGGCCGCGTCCGCAAACGGCGATCCACCGCCGCCGCCCGTCCCCCGCCGCCGCCCCCGGCCCGCGGATTGCGGTGCCCCCGGGCCGGAAACGGCGGAATCCCGGGTCCTCGCCCGCCGACGCCCGACCGAACGGAGCTCCCCACCCCATCCAGCCGCCGATGAACCGCGAGCACCACCGCTGGCACAGCCCCGCCCTGGGGCGCGACATGGAGATGCTGGTGTTCGGCCACGGGGGGGCGCGCGTGCTGGTGTTCCCCACCAGCATGGGCCGCTTCTTCGAGTGGCAGGACCGGGGGATGATGGAGGCGCTGGGCGAGCACCTGCGGAACGGGTGGCTGCAGTGCTTCTGCGTGGACAGCGTGGACGCCGAGAGCTGGTACGCCAAGGACCGGCACCCCGGCGACCGTGCGTGGCGCCACGCCCAGTACGAACGCTACCTGCTGGACGAGGTGCTGCCCTTCTCCGCGCACCGCAACCCCGATCCCTTCCTGATCACCACGGGCGCCAGCTTCGGCGCGTACCACGCCGTGAACTTCGCGCTGCGCCACCCGTGGCTGGTGGGCCGCACGCTGGGGATGAGCGGCGTGTACGACGTGGGCCAGTTCGTGGACGGGCACGACGACGCCAACGTGTTCGCCCACAACCCCTCGCACTACGTGAGCCACCTGGACGACCCGGCGCACCTGGAGGCGCTGCGCCGGGTGGACATCATCCTGGCGACGGGCCGCGAGGACCCCAACGTGGGCAACGTGGAGCACCTGAGCCGCGAGCTGTGGCGCCGCGGCGTGGGCAACGCGCTGCGGCTGTGGGACGGGTGGGCGCACGACTGGCCGTACTGGACCGGCATGGTGCGCGCCTACATCGGCGGCCACGACTGAGGACGATGGCGCCGCCGGGGCGCCCGGGTACGAGGCCGAGCTGGTGATCGACCCCTGGGCAAGCCACGTGTACAGGCTGGGCCTCTCCATGCAGTGCAGCGACCGGATGGACTACGAGGCCGCCGCCGCCGACCGCCTGCGCAACCTGCACGGCGCCGAGGTGCCGAGGCGCTGCTGGCCGGCGTGCCCCTGCCTCCGCGCGCCAGGCCGACTTCGACCGCGGGATCGACGCCACCCGCGCCGTGCTGCACGCCCTCGCCCTCCCACGCCTGAGACGCGGCGCCTGCGCCCGCCCCACGAACGGCATGCAGCTTTCGCCCGCCGCCCGCGGCAGGAGATGTGCGGTGGACGCGGCGCCCGGCTGGGGGGATGGGCGCGAAGGCAAGGAAGTACCCGAAAGAAGAGGTGCGGCGGGAGACTCGCGCGGGGGTTTGCGCGAGGCTCACGCCGGGCCGGGGAGACCCCGGACGGAGGGCGCAGCAGTACCGCGCCCGGAGGAGGAGGCTCGCCGGCCCCGCGGAGGAGACCGGCGGGGCAGTTTCCGCCGGGCTCCGGAGCGGTCCCCGCACCGATCCTCGATCCGACCTCCGTCGAACCGTCGACCCTCGGCCGCCGACATCGAATGCTGGACATGTGAACACCACCCGCACGACTCGCAAACAGGGAGCGCAACAGCCATGACGCTGAAGATCGGCTTGATCGTGGGACGGGAGTGGTCGTTTCCTCCGCGCTTCATCGAGGAGGTGAACGGGCGCGACGAGGGCGTCACGGCCGAGTACGTGAAGCTGGGGGCGCCGGCCATCGACGAGCCCTGCGAGTACGCGGTGATCGTGGACCGCATCTCGCACGAGGTGCCGTTCTACCGCACCTACCTGAAGCACGCGGCGCTGCAGGGCTGCACGGTGGTGAACAACCCCTTCATGTGGACGGCGGACGACAAGTTCTTCGACGGCTCGCTGGCCAAGAAGCTGGGCGTGGCGCATCCGAAGACGGTCGTGCTCCCCAACAAGGAGTACATCCCCGGCATCAAGCACGACGAGAGCCTGCGCAACCTGCAGTACCCGCTGGACTGGCGCGGCATCGTGGACTACATCGGCCTGCCCTGCATCCTGAAGGACGCGCACGGCGGCGGCTGGCGCGACGTGTACGTCTGCAAGACGCTGGACGAGCTGATCGCCAACTACGACCAGAGCGGGATGCTGACGATGGTGGTGCAGGAGTTCATCGAGTGGGAGCACTTCGTGCGCTGTATCGCGCTGGGGCAGGAGAAGGTGCTGCCCATGAAGTACGACCCCCGCGAGCGGCGCTACCACGTGGAGCACGACCACCTTTCGCCCGAGCTGGGCGCCCGCGTGGTGGAGGACTCGCTGAAGCTGGTGCGGGCGCTGGGCTACGACATGGACTCGCTGGAGTTCGCGGTGCGCGACGGCATTCCCTACGCCATCGACTTCATGAACCCGGCGCCGGACATGGACGTGAACTCGCTCACCCCGCACTACTTCGAGTGGGTGGTGAAGAACATGGCGGAGATGTGCATCAACCTGGCGAAGAACCCCCGGACGCAGTCGCGCCAGGTGGGCTGGGACCGGATGTTCGCCGGCACCCGCCACGGCGATTCGGCGGAGCCCGAGATCCCGACGGGCGGCCGCATCGGCGACGGGATGCCGGCGGAGAGCGCGTCGGCCGCCGACCGCGCGGACCCGGCCGTGCCCGCGGGCGCGTGACCCTTCGCCCACGCACACGGAGCACGGACCCGCGATGACGCGCGAGGCGATCGACACCTGGCACGCCCTGCTGACGGACGAGATGGCGGGGCTGACCCAGGCGCGGCTGGACGAGGAGCAGGCGCGCCGGGGGATGCTCTTCGGCGAGCGTCCCCTGTGCAGCGTGCTGCGGCCCCGCTTCCTGACGCCGGACCAGTACCGCGCCATCCGCGCGGGCACGGAGACGCTGCTGGGCGCCTTCGGCCGCGCGCACCGGGCCGCGGTCGCGGACGCGGAGTTCCGGCGCCAGTTCCGGCTGCTGGACTGGGAGGAGACGCTGGTGCACGACGACCCCGGCTTCGCCTCGTTCAGCCCCACGTCGCGCCTGGACGCCTTCTTCGACCCCGAGGCGGGTAGCCTGCTGTTCACGGAGTACAACGCCGAGACGCCGGCCGCGCCGGCCTACATGGACGTGCTGAGCGACGTCTTCCTGGCGCTGCCCGTGATGGGCGAGTTCCAGAAGACGCACGTCGTCCATCCCATCCCCGCGCGCCCCGGCGTGCTGCACTCGCTGCTCGCCGCGTACCGCGAGTGGTCCGGCCGGCCGCGGGAACTGCCGCGCATCGCCATCCTGGACTGGAAGGAGGTGCCCACCTACAGCGAGTTCGTCTTCTTCCGCGACTACTTCCAGAGCCACGGGATCGCGTGCACCATCGCGGACCCGCGCGAGGTGGAGTACACGGGCGGGCGCCTGATGGCGGGCGACTTCCACGTGACGCTGATCTACAAGCGGGTGCTGATCGACGAGCTGGTGGACCGCATGGGGATGGACAGCCCGGTCGTCCGCGCCGTGCGCGACGGGGCGGTGTGCATGGTGAATCCCTTCCGCTGCAAGATCCTGTACAAGAAGGCGAGCCTGGCCGTGCTGGGCGACGAGCGCAACGCCCACCTCTTCACCGCGGACGAGCTGAAGGCGGTGAGCGCGCACGTCCCGTGGACGCGCGTGGTGGAGGAGCGCAGGACGCTGCACCGCGGCATCGAGATCGACCTCGTCCCCTGGATCGCCGAGAACCGCGAGTGGCTGGTGCTGAAGCCCAACGACGACTACGGTGGGCGCGGCATCGTGCTGGGCTGGACGGTGGGGCGCGAGGAGTGGGAGGGGGCGTTGCGCACGGCGCTGGAGACGCCCTACGTGGTGCAGGAGCGTATCCTGCTGCCCCGCGAGCCCTTCCCCAGCATGGTGGATGGAAAGGTGGCGTTCATCGACCGCATGCTGGACATCGCCCCGTTCATCTCCCACGGCACGCAGGTGGACGGCTGCCTGACGCGGCTCTCCACGGACCCCCTGCTGAACGTGACGGCCGGTGGGGGATCGAGCGCCGCGACGATGCTGGTGGAACGGCGCTAGGGAGTGGAGCGGCCGGCGGGCGAGCCTCACCCCCCGGCCCCTTCTCCCGCAACAGGAGAGGCGGTGTCTCACGCCGCCGCTGACGCTGGCGGCCGCCGTCGCCGGGGATGGTCGCTGCGCGCGGAGCGAACCCGCGAAGGCGGGCGGATAGGTTGTTGCAGCCCCGGGTTTCCAACCCGTGGCGGTGTCGGACGCCACTACGGTGTAAGCCGCCCGCACCGGCGACGTCGCCCGATCAGCCGGCCGACATCGCGCCGAGCGACGCCGCCCGATCCACATCGACCGATCGACCGAGTGCAGTTGGGGAAGCGCCGGGCGGAGCCGGGCTCCGCGCCGTTTCCGAAACCGAGAAGCCACGAGACCATGAAGACGCCTTCGCTGACCATCGGGATCGAGGAAGAGTACCAGATCATCGACCCGGAGACGCGCGAGCTGCGCTCGTACATCACCGAGATCCTGGAGGAGGACCACCTGGTGCTGGGCGAGGTGAAGCCCGAGCTGCACCAGTCCATCGTGGAGATCGGCACCCGCGTCTGCCAGACGCCGGCGGAGGCGTGCAGCGAGCTGAAGCGGCTGCGCGGCATCGTGATGGGGCTGGCGGCTAAGAAGGGGTTGAAGGTCGTCGCCGCCGGCACGCACCCGTTCAGCAGCTGGGTGACGCAGGAGATCACGCCGCTGGAGCGCTACCTGGGCGTGAAGCAGGACATGCAGGACCTGGCGCAGCAGCTCCTGATCTTCGGGACGCACGTGCACATCGGCATCGACGACCGCGAGTTCCTGATCGACGCCATGAACGTGTCGCGCTACTTCCTGCCGCACCTGCTCTGCCTGACCAGCAGCTCGCCCTTCTGGATGGGCCGCGAGACGGGGCTCAAGAGCTACCGCAGCGTGGTGTTCCGCAACTTCCCGCGCACGGGCGTGCCGCGCATCATGCGCTCGTGGGGCGACTTCGCGGACCTGCAGGAGACGCTGGTGCGCACCCGCTGCATTCCCGACGGCAGCAAGATCTACTGGGACGTGCGGCCGCACCACCTGTATCCCACGCTGGAGTTCCGCTTCCTGGACGTGTGCACGCGGCTGGACGAGGCGGTGTGCGTGGCGGCCATCCTGCAGGCCATCATCGCCAAGCTGTGGAAGCTGCGGCGCGACAACATGACCTTCCGCGTGTACCCCACGGACCTGATCGAGGAGAACAAGTGGCGCTCGGTGCGCTACGGGCTGGACGGAAAGCTGATCGACCTGGGCAAGCAGGAGGAGCTGCCCGCGCGCGAGCTGATCCGCGAGCTGATCGGGTGGTTCATCGACGACGTGCTGGACGAGCTGGGCAGCCGCAAGGAGGTGGAGTACGCCTTCCGGGTGCTGGAGGAGGGATCGAGCGCCGACCGCCAGATCGCGGTGTTCCGCCAGACGGGAAGCCTGACGGCGGTGGTGGACCACCTGATCGCCGAGACGGCCGAGGGGGTGAAGCTGCCGGCCGATCCCGGGAACGCGCTGGGCGCCGTGCGCGAGGGGTCCATGGGCGACGTGGCCAGCGGCGGGGCGGCACCGTTGTGAGATCGCGGTAACCCTGCTATCGTTAGCGGTTTACCCCTTCCGGACCCGAGGCCGCCGCGCGGCCGCAACGCGAGACAGGCAGCGCATGCAGCAGCGCCCCGTGATCGGCATCGCCACGCAGAACCTGCACTCCATCGACGGCATCCCCGCCGACCTGCCGTCGTCGTGGATCATGAACCAGCGCTACTTCGTGGCGTGCACCTCGGTGGGCGCGGTGCCGTGGATGATCCCGCTGCTGGACGAGGACCTGGCCACGGTTCGCGAGATCTACGACCGCCTGGATGGGGTGTTCCTGGCGGGCGGCGTGGACATGGACCCGCGCTCGTACGGACAGGAGGCGCACGAGCGCTGCGGCCGCACCGACCCACCGCGCGACGTGGTGGAGTTGCAGCTGGCCCGCTGGGCCCTGGAGGACGGCAAGCCCGTGCTGGGCGTGTGCCGCGGGATGCAGGTGATGAACGTGGCGGCGGGGGGCACGCTGGTGCAGGACTGCGAGGCCTGCCTGCCCGGCGCCGGCAAGCACGACTATTTTCCCGGCCAGGGCTGGGCGCGGGACCACCTGGCGCACGGCATCCGCATCGCCCCCGGCTCGCGGCTGGCCGCCAGCTTCGGCGGCGGCGAGGCGATGGTGAACAGCATGCACCACCAGGGCATCGACGGTGTGGGCGAGGCGCTGGAAGCCACCGCGTGGGCGCCGGACGGCCTGGTGGAGGCGCTGGAGGGCCGCGGCGGGGCCTTCTTCGTGGGCGTGCAGTGGCACCCCGAGATGCTCATCGACACGCACGAGGGCACGCGCCGCCTGTTCGAGGAGTTCATCGCCGCGTCCATCGCCTGGCGCGAGAGCCGCACGCTGGCGGACTCCATCGCCTGACACGCCCCGGCGCCCCGGCGCCCCGGCGCGTCGGCGCGTCGGCGGGTCGGTGGGTCGGTGGGTCGGTGGGTCGGCGGAAGGAGGAACACGTCCGCCTCGCAGGGAAATCTGGAAGCGCGGCCCGGACTCGTGGATGGGAGGGGAGGATGGAGGAGACGCAGGCGCCGGCGGTGGTGCTGAACGAGCCGGAGGAGCGCTGGCAGATCGAGCGGGACGGGCAGGTTGCGTTCCTGGCCTACATGCGCCACGACGACCTGCTGTACCTGGTGCACACCGAAGTGCCGCCGGAGATGAAGGGCGGCAGCCTGGCCAGCCGGATGGTGCGCACGGCAATGGACTTTGCCCGCGACCACGCGCTGACGGTGATCCCCTTCTGCCCCTTCGCCCGCTCGTACCTGGAGCGGCACCGCAAGGACTACGAGGAGCTGGTGCGCTGGGACTGATCGCCGGCGCCGGCCTTCCCTCGACACCTGCGAGGGCGAGGGTGCGATGGAGGCACGACGACGACGACGGCCGGCCCGGGGATGCGTTCCGGGCCGGCCGTCGTCGTTTGTCCATCCCCCGATCAGGTCAAGCTCGCCGCCATTGCCTTCGCGGCGTCCGCCTCGCGCGCCCGTTCCTCAATGCCATGCCGGTATACCGCCTCCCAGCCGGTGTCCGGCTCGAATGTGAGCCGCACGCCGCGGGACCTGAGCCAGTACAGCCACCAGGCCGCGTTCATCGCGACGTTCGCCGCGACGCTCTCCACCAGGGCCGCGGTGGTGTCCATCTCCGGTATCCCGGCCCGCCATACGGCGTGCATCTCCAGCACGTCCATCAGCGCGATCGAAGCGACCGCACCGGTGATGGCCGGGAGCGCGGCCAGCCAGAAGCACCGCGTGCCGGGATCCCGCCGCAGGATGCGCAGGAGGCCGCCGGCGATCAGCACCGCGAATCCCACCAGGATGAACGCGCGCGTGCCTGCGAAAGCGCGGGTGATCGCCCCACGCCCGGAGGCTTCCGGCGCCGCCCACGCGTGGTGCAGCGACACGGCGGCAAACCGGCACCACGTCAGCGCGATGAACGTCTTCTGAGCCGCGAACACCCACGTCCACCCCGGCAGCGGCTTTCTGGAGGTTGCGGTCACGAGGCCCCGGCGGGTGACGTGGGAAGAGGCGTGCGACGGCCGATGGCGAGAGCATCGGGCGGCGGAAGCCTGCGGGCGAACGGGTTGAAGCCGGAACCCGGAATCGAACGGCGTCCGCTGCGTCAGATCGACGGATGGCCCGAAGCCCTACGCCTTCGCGGCGGGCGTGGGGAGGTCGAGCAGGAACTGCAGCTCCTTGCGCAGCCGGCGGGCCCAGGCGGCTTCGCTGTGGGTGCCGCCCATCTCCACCACGTACAGGAAGTCCCTGCCCTTCCTGTATCCCTTGGCGATCAGGATGTCGCGCAGGCGGCGCACGTCGGCAAGCTCCTCGCGGCCCTCGCGCGTGCCCACGTCCACGTAGATGCGCCCCGGGACGAAGGGCGCGGCCTGCACGTACGCGTAGATCGCGCGGTCCGCGAACCATAGCGCGGGGCTCATCACCCCCGCGAACCCGAACGTCTCAGCGTTGCGGAAGAAGGCGTAGAGGGTGATGAGGCCGCCCATGGACGAGCCCGCGATACCCGTGCTGCCGCGCTCGGGCAGTGTGCGGAAGTTGCGGTCGATGATGGGCTTGAGCGTGTGTACCACGAAGTCCAGGTACGCGTCCCCCCGCCCGCCGCCGTGCTCGGCATCGACGAAGGGCGAGTACTCGTCCAGGCGCTCGGGGCCCGCGTTGGCGATGCCCACCACGATGGTCTCCAGCCCTTCGGCGCTGGCATCCTCCAGCGTCTTGTCCACCTCCCACTCGCCGCTGAAGCTGGTGGCCCGGTCGAACAGGTTCTGCCCGTCGTGCATGTACAGGACGGGGTAGCGCCGGTCCGCATCCGTGGCGTACGAGGGCGGCAGGTAGACCAGCACGTCGCGCGCGTTGCCAAGCTCCGGGCTGTGCAGGCCGCGCATGACGCGCACGGTGCCGACCACGGTGTGCTGCTGCCCGTCGTCCTTCTCCGGATAGTCCTTCCACTCGGGCACCACCGGCGGCTCGCCGGTCACCGTCGCGAGCCTATCCCCGCCCGTCTCGGCCGATCCGTCCGTGGAGGTGCGCTCCTCCGCCGTCGCGTCGGCGTTCTCGGCCGCCTCGGTAGCTACGGACCTCTCCGCAGACTGCATCGACTCCGCCGACTGAACCCCCTGCTCCGTCTCGGCCTCGGATCGCCGGGCCGCCGTCTCTTCGTGCATCTCGCTCGCTTTCTCGTTCAGCACCACGCCGGGAGTGCGCGGGTAAGGTCGGCCGGGCGCCTTGGCACCCCAGTCGGGCCGGCAGGGCACCGCGCCGTTCACGAATCGTTCCCGCTCGCCGGGCGCCGGCAGTTCTGGAGCGCCGCTGCCACCTCGCAGGCAATGCGTTCGGCGGCGTCGGTGGGTTCGCGCGTGCGAAGGTAGCCGATCGGGTACGGCGTGCAAAGCGGCCACGTCCGACAACGCTGATCACCCGGCGAAGAACGCTGGAAACCGCTCGATCATTCGAGTTGGCACTCCATCGACCGACCCTCCGAATGATAACCGGTGATCTCATGGCTCAGCGGTTCGCCATGCGGAACGGTGGGTCTTCCCGCGTGGATTCGAGAATCGGAGACGCATCCGCATCGCCTGCAAGCCGGGGGGCCTTCGCCCGCACCGCAGGCCGCCGCGACGGCGGATCATCTATCGCCCGAACACGCTCAGCAGGTTGGAGAAGTCGTCCGTCCACGCGGGCACGTCCGCCCGCGTCTTCGGGCGCTTCCAGCGTGCGTCGGCCGCCAGCGTGCCCAGGTCGGCGTCGGCGCGGGCCACGGCGGCCCAGGTGGACTCGGCCTCGAAGCGGTGCCTCACCTTGTCGAGCGAGCCGACGCGCGCCACCAGGCCGCGGTCGGCCACGAGGGCGGCGATCACGGGCTGCAGGTTCAGGTAGCGGTTGCTGAGGTGATAGACGATGACGCCGCCCGGCGCCAGCTTGCGCAGGTACACGCCCAGCGCCTCGCGCGTGAGCAGGTGGATGGGTACCGCGTCGCTGCTGAAGGCATCGAGCACGATCAGGTCGTACGCCCCGTCCGGCGCCGCCGCCAGCGAGAGGCGCGCGTCGCCCAGCACCACGCGTGTGCGGGCCGGCGAGTCCGCCAGGTAGGTGAAGTACCGCGGGTCGCGGGCGATGCGCTCGATGCCGGGATCGATCTCGTAGTAGGTCCACGTCTCGCCCGCGCGCCCGTACGCCGCCGAGGTGCCCGTGCCGAGGCCGACGATGGCCACCTGGCGCGGGTGCGCGGGCGACGGGAGCCCGGCGAAGAGCTGGCCCAGCGGACCGTTGCGGATGTAGTAGGTGAGCGGCACGCGGCGCAGCGCGGGCGTCATGCTCTGCGCGCCGTGCAGCGTGGACCCGTGGTACAGCGAGTGGTATCCGCCCGCCTCGCGCTCGTCCACCACCGCGTAGCGCCCGTAGAACGAACGGTGCACCAGCAAGAAGTCGTTGTGCCGGTACTCGGCGCCGATGCGCGTGAGCAGCGCCGCGGCCACGCACGCCGCGAACGGCGCCGGAAAGCGCGCCAGCGCGAGGCACGCCACGGCGATCAGCGTGGCCGGCACCCAGCGGTCCCAGTGATCGGGCAGCTGCAGCAGCTCCGGCCGCATCATCAGCAGCAGCCCGGCGGCCAGCACGGGCGCCATCCACAGCGCCACCTTGCGCGCGGTTCCCGGGCCGGCCGCGGCGCCCGCGGGACGGAAGCGGCAGGCGACGGCGACGAGCAGCGCGTACTCCTCCATCCGCGGGAACAGGAAGGGCGCCGCCAGCACGTTGAAGATGCCGCCCAGCACGCCCCCCAAGGACAGCCACAGGTAGAACTCGGTGAGGTGCCGCGCGTGGGGCCGACGCCGGGCCAGCTCGCCGTGGCACACCATGGCGGTGAGGAAGAAGGCGCCCAGGTGGATGGGCACCACGCGGTGCGGATCGCGCGTGAAGCCGAACAGCAGGAGCAGCGTGACGGCGACGATCCCCGTGGGCTGCGCGGCCACCATCCACGCGTGGCGCAGCGGCGGCCGCCGCGCAAATGCCAGCGTGAAGGTGAGCAGGTACAGCGCCAGCGGCGCGATCCACAGGAACGGCACCGGCGCGATGTCCGTGGTGATGAACGTGGTCACGCTCAGCAGCAGCCCGGAAGGCACGAACGCCAGCAGCACCCACACCCCCCGCTCGCGCCACGTCACCCGGTCCGCGCCGGCATCCGCTCCGTCGACGGTCCGCGCCTCGGCCGCGTGCATCGCCGCGGACGCGGGGGCGGCGCGCCACACGGCGGCGGCGCAGACGGCGATGGCCAGGCCAAGCAGCGCATATCCCACGGCCCAGCCGCGGCTCTGCTCCAGCAGGCGCAGGTGGCGCTCCACCAAGACGGGATAGCTCAGAAGCGCCAGCATGCTGCCCAGGTTGCTGGCGGCGTACAGGAAGTACGGGTTGCGCGCCTCGCCGTGCCCGCTGTGCGCGAACCAGCGCTGCAGCATGGGCCCCGTGCCCGAGAGCACGAAGAACGGCGGCCCCACCGTCACCAGCATCGTCGCCAGCAGCCACGGCACGGGCGCGGCCCCACCGCGCGGCGCGGCGCCCGCGAGCGCCACCGGCAGCGCCAGCGACGCCAGCCCCAGCAGCGCCAGGTGCAGCCCCGCCTGCCCGCGCACCCCCAGCCACCGCGCCGTGGCGTGCGCGTACAGGTACCCGCCCAGCAGCGCCGCCTGGAAGAAGAGCATGCACGTGTTCCACACCGCCGGCGTGCCCCCCAGCAGCGGCAGCACCATGCGGCTGAACATGGGCTGCACCAAAAAGAGCAGGAACGCGCTGAGGAAGATGGCCCCCGTGTACGCCGCCAGCAGCAGCGCCGGCGCCGCCCCGCCCGCCGCGGACACGCCCGCCGCCGGCGCGGAGGCGGGCTGCGGAACGGCGTCGGCGACGGAGGATGCCTCTGCGCTCATCGGGATCCTGGCGTGGGTGGGACGGCGGGGGGCGGCGGAGCGCGCCCCGGGCGGATCGCGGAGCCTCGGAACGACGTCCGGTCGATCGGCCGGGGACGCAGCGGCGGGAGGTGGGAGTGTCCCCGATCGGCGTTTTTCCAGCAAATGGGAAGACGTGGAATCGTATCACACGGCCTGCGGTTCCGATACGCCCGCGTCGCGTCGCCCGATGGTGGTGCATCGACCATCCGCCGAGCGCCGCGATGGATGCGCGGAAGATCGCTCGCCGACAAGCCAAGGGCCGCGGGGCATGATCGCCTCGCGGCCCTTGTGACGTTTGGTCCAGGCTCGAGCCCGATCGCCCTACTCTCCCGGCGCCGTCTCGTAGCGGCTGCCCTCCGCTCCGCTGCCGGAGACGGTGCCGGCGGCGAACCGGGCGGGCGGGGCCGGGCGACGGGGGGCACGCGCGTCCACGTAGCCTTCCCTGGCGATCACGGGAAGCAGCGAGTAGGCGATCCATCCGAAGCCGCCCTCGGCCCAGCGCGTGCCCCACGAGTTGATGACCTTGAACGCCTGGCGCCCGTCGTCGTATCCCACGATCACGACCGCGTGGCCCAGGCGCCCGCGCGCCACCGTGTCGCTCCACACCTGGCCGGGGGCGACGCGCATGAACGCGCTGTCCACGCGGGCCGCCACCACGACGGGAAAGCCACCGCCCAGGCTGCCGCGCAGGGCGCCCACGTCCTTCACGTCCACCCGCCGCCAGCCGTGCGTGCGCCAGCGTTTCGCCAGGTCGCGCAGGCCGCGATCGGGGCGGGTCAGGTAGTCGCCGTCACGGTAGGGCATGGCGGCCATGGGCACGATGCCCTGGCGCTCCACCAGACGCAGCGCGTCGGGAATGCGGGCGCCCACGTCGTGGCCGCGGTTGATCTGGTTGTAGACGAAGGCGGGGCTGAACACCGTGGCCGGGTCGCCCCACGCGTCGGGCCCGCGGGCGGCGCGCTCCTCGTACGAGCGCACGTAGGCGGCCGCCCAGGCCACGCACGAGTTCTGCTTCCCCTGGTCGCCCGGCGTGGGAAAGTACGGCGCCAGGTCCACCCGGGCCGGCAGCGCCGAGGCGGACGGCGGGCCGAACGCCTCGGGCGAGGGCGCGCCGAAGCGCTCGGACGTGCCGGGCACGGTGGCGCATGCGCCCAGCATTCCCGCCAGCGCGGCGGGTGCGAGCAGACGGGCGAGGGACGCACGGAGGCGACGCCCGTGGAGAGCGGGAACCGGCATTCAGCGGTGTGGATTCGGCGCGCCGGGGAGGCGCTGGTGTGCAGAGCCGCAGTGGGGCGGAGGAACCGCTTGGGGATGGAGCTGCGGACTCTTTCAAGCTAATCGGAAGGCGCGCGGGCACACAAGTGCGTCCTGTGCGTTCGCGGCGACGGTCCGGGGCGTGCGGAAGGGACCGTGCTGCGCAGGCGCTTCCCTTCCCCTTCGATCCTACCCGCGAGGCGATCATGGATTCACACCGCACGCTCATCGTCCGCACGCGCGAGCCGGGCTCGGCCCCGTCGGGCTTCTCCGTTCCCGTGGACCCGGGCATCGACCCGCGCGGCCTGGCCCGCCGCATCACCGACGAAGGATGCTGGGACGAGGCCACGCAGACCTTCTACCCCTCCCGCGCCATCTTCTCCGTGCGCGTCGCGGCGGAGGACGGCGGCGGGGATGCGCTGGTGTCCAGATAGGCACTCGGCCCGGCGCCGAAGGCAATCGGCGGCAAGGATGCCGCATGCCGCAGCCAGGTCTTCGAACCAATCCCTCGAATGAGCCGGCGAAGCGTCGGCCATCCGGCGGAGGACGGCGCGCGTGCGGTCGATCGACAGCGGCGTCCTGGGCCAGGGATTCGCGCCGATGGGGGCGGAGGATCCTTCCTCCGCCCCCATCGGCGTTCGACCGATCAAGCCTGGGCGGTCAGCCGACGAACGACCGGCCCTGCGTGTCGGAATCGGTAGCGTCCGGCTCCGCGCCGGCCTTCGCTTCCTCGGCGCTCAGCAGGCGCGCGGGGCTGCAGGGGTTCAGCACGCGGCAGCGGGTGCCGGGCACGGGGCCGGGGCGGTTGTTGCCGCAGTTCTCGCCGAACAGCTTCGCCTGCTCCTCCAGCGCGTCGCGGGGCGGCGGCACGTCGTTGCAGGCGGCCGGGCCGGGCACCAGCGGAATGCCGCTGCGGCGGAGCTGGTCGATGACCAGGCAGGCCACGGTGCGGCCCAGCTTGTTGCCCGCCGTGTGGTCCGAGCGCCAGTGCACGCCCGCCCACAGCCGCGCCAGGCCGATGTTGTCGGCCAGGCGGTCGAACTCGCCGCGATAGTCGGGAAAGAAGAAGCTCAGCAGCTCGCTGGCGGCACCGGAGTAGGTGCTGTGGCCGGACGGGTAGGCCGGGTGGCGCGGCGTTCCGGGCGAGGTGTTGATGTACGGGAAGCCCGCCGGCGGAAAGAAGTCCGGGCGGCGGCCGTTGCGCTCCAGGCGCGGCGGGTCGGTGGTGTAGCTCACCAGGTCGTCCACGCTGTCCGAGCCCAGGCCGTTGAGCGGCCGGTCGAAGAGCACGTTGAGCGTGCACCCGTTGGCGTCCGCGAACTCCCACGGGCGCTCGCGCCGCGAGGTGTACGGGCGGGGGCTCAGCCACTTGTAGTACCACGCCGCGGAGAGCGCGCTGTAGATGGCCACGTCCAGCGCGGCCCACACCAGCGCCTGCCGCGGGGGCGACCATCCCGTGTCGCGGATCAGGTAGTTCAGCGCCTGGCGGTGGGCCAGCCCCGGCGTCTCGTTCTCGAAGTAGCGCGCCAGCTCGGCGCCGCTGTAGACCACCGGGAACCCGTCGCCGCGCGCGAAGTTGGCGTTGGCGCCCAGCGGCACCGGCCGGAGCTGCAGGAAGGTGCTGAGCGGGCAGCGCTCGCGGCAGCGCGTGGTGCTGGCCAGGCGCGTGGGGTCGTAGCGCAGGTGCTCCAGCTCCACCAGCTCGGCGAACTCGGCCTGCACCACGGCCGGGTCGCTGGGATACGGCGGGAAGAAGTGGGGGCTGGCGGGGTCCTCCGTGACGTTCAGGAGGTCCTTGATGGAGACCGGGCACGGGACGGGGCAGTAGTTCCAGTAGCTGGCCCCCGGCTCCACCTGCGGGCCCGAAAGCCGGTACTCGCCGATCTCGGGCCGCTCCCCGCCGCACGGCTTGCATGCCTCCTCCACGCACTCCGGGCAGAGGGGGCATCGGCGGGCGAGGTCGTCTGCTCCTGCTGAGATGGTGGACATGGGGTACCGCCTCCTTCTGATGAGGGACGGAAATACTGATGGGATTGTCACTCTATGGCCGCCGCCTCCATTACTCCACACATTTCCAGACCATGCACGTGGTGAGTCGAAACTCGCGGAATGCCCATGATCCCTCAGGATGTGTCCCTTCGAGGATCGAACCCACGGCTGTGCACGGTGAGATGAAGTGAACCCATCACATACGATTTCTGAATTCGGGGGCGATGTCCGGTCGGGGGATGTCCACGATGTCGATTTGCATTTGGTGTTACGGATGACGACCTGCATGAGATACTATATGGACAACGCAAGCATCGCGTGAACGGTCCAAGAGGGCGGAAGGACGCCTCGCGATCGGTCGGCAGGACGGCGTGAGGGCGCGGGCACGGAACCGGCTGGATGCAGCCGATCGGACCACGTCGAGGGGCCGCGCTCGTCGGCGAGCGCGGCCCCTGCGTGTGCCGGCGGGAGGTTCAGCCTTCCGAGTGGGGGCCGGTGCGCACGCCCCAGGGACTGGAACGGCGGGAGACTCGCGCGGGGGTTTGCGTGCGGCTCCCGCCGGGGCGGGGAGACCCCGGACGGAGGGCGCGGGCGGTATCGCGCCCGGAGGAGGCGGCTCGCTGCCCCCGCGGAGGAGACCGGCAGCCGTACCGCCGGGCTCCGCAGCGGTCCCCCGCATCGCACTCCCGATCCCGCCCTCGCCGGCCCGAGTGGCCGGAGCGAAGGCGCGAGGATCAGACCGGCGCGGGCGCCCCCTGCGGCTCTTCCACGCCCGCGGCGGCGGACAGCGGGGCTCCGCGCGACGTGTAGTGCGAGAGCACGTAGTCGTCCAGGATGCGCATGAACTCCTCGGCGATGTGGTCGCCGCGGAGGGTGACGGTGTGCTCGCCGTCCACGTAGACGGGGGCCTTGGGCTCCTCGAAGGTGCCGGGCAGCGAGATGCCCAGGTTGGCGTGCTTGCTCTCGCCGGGCCCGTTCA
>JAQBQD010000093.1 GCA_028287185.1 Gemmatimonadota bacterium
CGGCGCCCCGCCCCGCGGCCGACGCGGGCGGTGTTCACCACGGCCACGGGCCAGCAGATGGAGGCGCCCCCGGAGGTGCTGCGGGCGCTGCGCAGCTCGGACGGCTCGGGCCCGGTGGAGATCGCCCAGCCCGACGGGTCGCGGATGACCATCCAGCTCCCGGGCGCCGGCGGCGCCCCGGCGACGCCCCCCATCGGCTCGCTGAACCCGGCCGACGTCGGCGCCGGCGCGTCCTCGCCCGGCTCCGACGGCAGCGGGCTCTCGGCGGACGGGCCGGTGCTGTACCGGCGCACCACGGCGGACCGCTTCGCCACGCTCACCGGCGGCACCGTGCCCCCGCCCTCCACGGCCATCCCCGCGCCCGGCGCGGAGGCGGACGGGCTGCCCGCGGTGGAGATGGACGACGAGATCGCCGCCGCCGCCCTGAAGGCCATGGATCCCAAGCCGGGCTCCGCAGGCAGGGTGCGCCAGATGGTGATGGTGCCCACTCTCGGGGGCGCGCCGCCGGCTCCCGGGGGCTTCACATTTCCCCCGTCCCCGCTCCCCGAGCTGGAGCCGCTCCCGGTGGAGGATCGCCCCTCGCTCCCGTCTTCGGATCACGACGCGACCCCGCTTCCGGAGCTGGAAAGGCTTCTGCCGGACGATCGTCCGGCGGTGCCCTCCGCCGAACGCGGCGGGATCGAGCCTGCTGCGTCCACGGCGGTCGAGACGGCCGGCGCGTTCGCTTCCGGCGGAGCCCTGGGGGCGGTCGAGCCAGCCCCGTCCCGGGAGGCGGTTTCCGCGACGACGGAAACCCCATCCAGCGCCTTCGTAGAGGCAGGCGGCGGCTCCCAGCTCGGCGAAGCGGTCGGCGCGATCGAGGCGAGCGGAGCGACCTCGCCCGCGGCATCCCCGGCCGACACCGCGGCGCCGCCGCCCCCCGCGCGAGAGGCCGCTCGTGCGCCCCGGGACGGGCGCGATGCGGAGCCGTCAGCGGCCGCCGTTCCTCCCGCCGTCCCGCGGGCGATCCCGCAGCCCCCGCCCGCGGCGGACCCGGAGACGGAGTCGGGGCGGGACGGCGGGATGGGCACCGAGGACCCGGGGGCGCAGACCTCGATGGACCGCTCGGACGCGGCCAACGCCGAGTTCCGCAGCGAGGAGATCGACGAGATCCTCACCAGCATGCCGGGCGGGCTGCTGCGGTGGGGGATCACGGCGGTGTTCGGGACGCTGGCCGTGCTGCTTGCGATCGCGTGGTTCATCCGCTATCCCGACGTGGTGCAGGGTAAGGTGTCGCTCACCACGCTGACGCCGCCCGTGCGCGTGGTGTCGCGCTCGGCGGGCGAGGTGGCGCGGGTGTTCGCGGCCGACCGCTCGCTGGTGCGCGCGGGCGACCCACTGCTGCTGCTGAAGAACCCCGCCGACTACCACGACGTGGCGGCCCTCTCGGCCGCGCTGGACCGGCTGGAGCCCGCGCTGCTGCACGACGGCCAGGTGCCGGACGTGGCCTTCGACCACCCGCTGGTGCTGGGCGACCTGCAGGCGCCCTACTCCTCGTTCCTGCAGACGTACTCGGACTACCGGCGGGTGCAGGCCGACCCGTACTACGGGCAGAAGCTGGCCGCCCTGCGCGAGCAGATCGCCAGCCATGAGCAGCTCCGCCAGCGCCTCACCGGCCAGCAGCAGCTCCTGGACGAGCAGCTCGTGCTGGCCGAACGCGCCCGCACGCGTGCCCGCCAGCTCGCCGGGCAGTACCTGTCGTCGTCCGCGGAGGTGGACAAGGCCGAGCAGGAGTACCTGGCGCAGCGCTTCGCCACCGAGAACGGCCGCACGGCGCTGACCAACAACGAGATCCAGCTTGCGGTGCAGCGCTCGGCGCTTCTGGACATGGAGGGACGCCGCTCGGACGACGGCCAGAAGCTGCTGGTGGAGCTGCGCAACGCGCACCATTCGCTGCGCGCCGCCATCTCGCGCTGGGAGCAGGACTTCCTGCTGCGCAGCCCCGTGTCCGGCACGGTGTCGCTGTTCCGCGACCTGCACGAGAACCTGTTCGTGGGCGCCTCGGAGCCCCTGGTGGCGGTGGTGCCGTCCGGGGGCGCGCTGCTGGGGCGGGTGACGCTTTCGGGGATGGGAGCCGGCAAGGTGCGCGCGGGCCAGCGGGTCATCATCCACTTCGACAGCTACCCCTACAAGGAGTACGGCACGGTGGAGGGGCGGGTGCGCAGCATCTCGCAGCTCGGCTTCGAGGAGCCGGCCGGGCAGGGCAAGGAGTTCGCGTACCAGGCCGAGGTGAGCCTGCCCAGGGGCCTGGTCACCAGCTACAACCGCAAGCTGGAGTTCCGCCAGGAGATGCGTGGCGACGTGCAGGTGGTGACGGAGGACCTGCGCCTGCTGGAGCGCGTCTTCAACCAGATCCGCTCGCTGCGCGAGGTGAACTGAGGAGATCGGGCTTCGATCGAACGGGGTGGCGGGATTCGGAGACGGGGAACCTCGGAAGGGACCCGGCCTTCGGGCGAATGGATTGGCCGCAGCAAGCACGCGAAGACCGCCTCCGCACACTGCGGGGTTCCGCTCGGTACAGGAGGACCGCGCGCGCGGCGGGGATGGGTGGCGGGGCGGGCCCGGGGTCTCGGGCTCGCCTCTGCTTCTTCGTGCCTGCAAGAGGGGGCCGGGCGTCGAGGGCGACGGGGATGAACGGGGGAGGATCCCGTCACGCGGCGCAGAGGCGTTCCGATCCGGCCGTCGGACGTGGAGGGGTCTTGTGCCGGGATTACACATCCATCATTTTTGATGCAGATGCGGGGACCTCCCGAATCTGCATCAGGCGGACGGTCGGACGCCGCGACGGCTTCGGACGGCCGAACCTTTCCCGGTGAAGGTGGAATGCGGTGAGCAGACTCTGCTGGAAGTGTGCATATCCCGTGGGACCGCTGACGCTGCGCTGCTTCCGTTGCGGTCTGGCGCTGCCGTACTTTCGCCTGGGTCGCAGCTCCGGCCGGCGCCGGCGCGCGGGCCCGCCGCACGCGTCCGAGCGGCTTCGCCCCGAAAGTCCCCCGCGGCGCGGCGGCTGACGTCGGGGCGCGATGATCGCGCGCCTCGATAGTCGGTCGAAAAACGAGGCGGGCCCGAGAGAGACTCGGGCCCGCCTCGTCGTTTCCGCCATCGGCATCGGCCGCAGGGCTCAGCCGGTGCCGGTGCGGGCGGTGTCGTCGCGCTCGGCGCGCTGGGCACGGTTCAGCCGGTGGACGGGATCGGCGCCGTTCAGCCAGGAGAGCACCCGGGCGTCGTCGGCCACGTCCCATCCGTGGGGGACGGGAACCAGGCGCCGCTTCTCGTCGTCGCACTCGAACGTGAGCCAGCCGCTCGAGTAGCCTTCGGCGAGCGCGCCCGCGGCCTTGATGGTGGGAACGGTGTCCCACACCTGCCACATCCTTCCGCGACCGTCCTGCACCTCCCGGTAGCTCATCCGGCGCCCCTGGTCTGCCGTGCGTCCGTGCGACGGAATATGGTAGCACCGAGCGCCCCTTCCGCCAAGCACTCCGCGGCCAGGATCGTCCGCCGCGCGGTTCATGACGGAATGGGTGAGATGGCGCGGGGCGCGGGTGGCAGGAAAAGCCCGGCGAGCGTACCGCCACGTCCGCCTCCAACGCCCGGTGTTCGCCCCCGAAGCGCTGATGGACGCCGACGCGGCCGGGCCACGGAGCAAATCGCACCAGCCGTGCGGGGAAGCGCCCCTTCGGCATCCGCTCCACCTCGTCATCCACCCACGTCCGCAGGGTAACCAACCGTAAGCGGCGCTGGTCAGCGGTTCCGGCCGGGATCGAATTCATCCATCTCGGTTTCCGGTCGCAGGCCTGCGGTCCAGGTTTGTTCTACCTTGGGATGTGGTCGGTTCGTTCCAGCGAATTCCGTAACACGGAGGGCGTCCGCCGCCCCGCTGTAACGGCACAGCCCGGCGCGCGGGACGGGCATCCCACACAGCCGCGGACCTCAACGGCCGTGCGATTCGGGTATCCGCCATCCACGATGGGGCGTCCGGTCGGCTCCGCCATCCACCGATCCACCGATCCGCCTTCGAACCACGCGACTTCGGATTCGGATGACGGGCTGGACGCCGCCGGCCGGGCGCGGATCGACCGATGACGCCGTAGATGCATGATCCCAGGCCGGAGTCCGCCGTCCAGCGGGGATTCGCATCGACTTCGGCTGTCTTCGTTGCATTCCCGCTTTCCCGACCGAGAAACATCCACTGATGATTCGTCGGATGGATGATCCCCCTGCCGAGATCCGCCGCCGACCACGGGCGGCAATGGAAGGTCGAGACCCGGTGCATCTCCCGCTCGCGCCCCCGAGCTTCCGCGTTCGGCGGAGGGCTACTCGTGGGCGAGGGCGACGGCGGGGTCGAGGCGGGCGGCGCGGAGGGCGGGATAGATGCCGAAGCCGATGCCCGCGACCGCCATCACCCCGAGCGCGGCGGCGGCGGCGTTGAAGGGCACGACGGCGGGCACGGGGGTCAGGCGCGACATGAGCATGGCGCCCAGGAATCCCACCATCAGCCCGGCAGCGCTCCCCACGAGCGTCACCGCCACGGACTCGGCCAGGAACTCGCGCAGGATGGTGCCGCGGGTGGCGCCCAGCGCCTTGCGCAGCCCGATCTCGCGGGTGCGCTCGGTGACGGAGATGGTCATCAGCGACACCACGCCGATGCCGCCGACGGCCAGGCCCACGGACGAGAGCGAGAGCAGCACCACCACGAAGACGCGCGTGGTGCGGTCGAAGAAGTCGCGGAAGGCGTCCTGCCGGGTGAGAGCGAAGTTGTCGGGCTGCGCGGGGCGCAGGCGGCGGTGCGCGCGCATGGCCGCCACCACCTCGTCCATCGCCCGCTCCTGCGTGGCGCCGGGCGCGGGCGCGACCTGCACCTGCATCCAGTCCTGGTCGGGCGACAGGTAGCGCACGGCGGTGGAGTAGGGCGCCACGGCCCACCCGCTCTTTCCGTCGGTGAACAGGCTGGGCCGCTCGGCGAACACGCCCACCACCTCGAAGGGGCGGCCGTCCAGGTGCACGGTGCCGCCCACGGGGTCGGCCGCGCCGAAGAGCGCCTGCGCCAGCCCGGTGGACAGGACGACGACGCTCGCGGCGTGCGCCACCTCGCCCGCCACGAAGTTGCGCCCGGCCGCGAAGTCGCCGGCGCGGTGCGCGGCCCACCCGGCGCCCACGCCGTCCACCTCCACGTCCGCCATCACCCGGCTGCCGCGGCGCGCCTCGGCCGTGGCCGTCAGGTTGGGCGTGGCGGATGCGACGGCGGGCAGGCGCCCCACCATCTCCGCCTCCTCCAGCGAGACCGGGGGGTTGTTCCCCCACGCCTCGCCCTCCGCGGGGCCGGACGCGCGCAGGCCGGTCAGGTCGTATCGATCCAGGGTGAAGCCGTTGGGCCCCAGGTCGTCCAGCTCCTCCGTGGTCGCCGTGCGCACGCCGCCGATGACGGCGGCCATGAGCGTGACGGTGGCGACGCCCACCACGATGCCCATCACCGTGAGCGCCGCCCGCACCCGGTTGGCCGCCAGCGCGTGCAGCGCGGTCGCGACCGCCTCGCCGGCCCGCAGGCCCCTACTCATGGCCCAGCGCCGCCACGGGGTCCAGCCGCGAGGCACGCCACGCCGGGTAGGCGCCGGCGGCCACGCCCACGGCCATTCCCAGCCCGATCCCCACCGCCCCCGCCCACGCGGGCACGTGCACCGGCAGCGGGGTGAACGCCGCGATCAGCGCCGACATCGCCAGCCCCAGCAGCAGCCCCAGCAGCCCGCCCAGGCCCGACGTGGCGCCGGACTCCACCAGGAACTGGAGCAGGATGTCGCTCCGCTTCGCTCCCAGCGCCTTCCTCAGGCCGATCTCGGGCGTGCGCTCGCTGACGGCCACCAGCATCAGGTTCGCCGTCACCAGCGACGAGACGAGGAGCGCGATGCCCACCAGCGCCGGCCCGGCCACCATCAGCACGCGCGACACGCGGCTCCACAGCGCCACCGCGCCGTCCGCCGTCGCCACCGTGAAGTCGTCGGGCTCCGCGGGCCGCAGCCGGTGGCGCAGGCGCATCCAGCCCTCCATCTCGGCCTGCGCGCGGGGCAGGTCGTCGGGATCGGCCACCTGGAACGACACCACCTCGGCCACGTCGCGGGGACCCAGCTCGCCGTTCAGCGGCGAGCGCGCGGGAATGACCACGTCGCGGTCGGCGGAGAGCGCCATCAGCGAGCCCTGGCGCTCCAGCACGCCCACCACGCGGTACGCGGCGCCGGCGATCACCACCACCGGCGGCCGGCCGGGCGAAAGCAGGCGGGCCCCCACGTCGCGCCCCAGGACGGCGACGGGAAGCCCGTGCACCGCCTCGGCCGGCGTGAAGGGGCGGCCGCGCTCCGTGCGTAGCGCCTGCGTGGCGAGGTACGCGGCGGAGGCGGCCACCACCCGCACCCCGTCCACCGCGCGCCCGCCGGGGGCCGCGACGCGGGCGCGGGCGGACGCGCTGTAGGCCAGCGTGCCCGGCGTCTCCATCCGCCCCCCCAGCCACTCCGCGTCCGCGAAGGTGATGGGCGGGTTGCGGCTCTCGCGCCGGTTCGCCTCGTCGCCGGCGTCCAGCTCCGTCTGCGGGCGGGTGCGCAGGCGCACCGTGTTCACGCCGTACAGTCTGCCGATGAAGTCGCGCCGGACGTAGCGGTCCAGCCCGCTCAGCACGGTGACCGTGGCCACCAGGAACATCACCCCCAGCGTGGTGCCCACCACGCTCACCGCGGTGCGCAGCGGGTGCGCGCGCATGGCGTGCACGGCCGCGCCCACCGCCTCCGCCAGGCTCGCCCGCGCCGCGCCCACGTCACCGCCCTCCCGCCGGCGCCGCCGTCCGGCCGGCCGGGTCCCGCACCTCCGCCGACGCGCCGGCGCTCGGCCGGGGTGCGGGCGCCGGCTCCGCCACCGCCTCCACGTCGTCGCCGTCCTCCAGCCCGCGCAGCAGCTCGTAGCTCCCGGCGATCACCGGCTCGCCCACGCGCAGCCCCGAGGCCACCTCGTAGTACCGCCGCCCCACGATGCCCACGCGCACGGGGACGAAGCGCGCCATCCCGCCGCGCAGCACGAAGACCCCCTCCACCGCGCCCGGCGCCGCGGCGGCCGCGTCCGGCTTGGCGCCCGCGGCGTCCAGCCGGCGCCCCAGGCGGTCGCGGGCCACCAGGGCCAGGATGGGGATGGAGGGCACGCCGCGGCGCACGTCCGTGACGATGTCGGCGCTGGCGGACAGCTCGGGGCGCAGTGCCACGGGCGTGGAATCCAGCGCCACCACGATCTGGAAGTGCGCCGACTGCTGCGGGCTGCCCCGGGTGGCGCTGTTGGCGATGCGCTCCACCCGCCCCGTGAACGCGCGCTGGGGGAAGGCGTCGATGCGGATCACCGCGCTGTCGCCCACGGCGATGCTGGGCACGTCCGTCTCCTCCACCCGGATGCGCGCCTCCATGCGCCGCAGGTCGGCGATGGTGAGCAGCAGCGAGCCGGGGTTGTTCATCGTCCCCACCACCGCCGTCTCGCCCAGGCGGATGTTGAGGCGGGTGACGCGGCCGCTCATTGGGGCGCGGATCACCGTCTTGTCCACGCCGTCCTGCGCCTCCTCCAGCCCCGCCTTCGCCTGGTCCACGGCATACTCGGCGGAGCGGAGCTGGGCCTGGAGCATGGCGGCCTGGCTGCGCGCCTGCTCCAGCTCGGCGCCCGTCACCCAGCCCCGCCCGCCGGCGAGCTGCTCGGAGCGGCGCAGCGTGCTCACCGCCTGCATCCAGTTGGCCCGCTGCTGCTCGGCGGCGGCCTGCGCCTGGGCCACGGCGGCGCGGGCGCGGAAGAGGGCGGCCTGCAGGCGGGTGGCGTCCAGGCGCAGCACCAGGTCGCCCCGGTTCACCCACTGCCCCTCGCGCACGGCCAGCTCCGTCACCCGGCCCGAGATGTCGGCCGAGATGTCCACCTTGTCGCGGGGCTGCACCAGGCCGCTTCCCGTGACGGTGGCGGCTAGGCTGCGCCGCGCCACGCGCTCCACCCGCGCCCGGGGGCCGTCGGGGGCGGTGGCCGCCGCGCCGATGCCGGCCAGGAGCAGGAGTGCCGCGCCGGCCGCGGCGCCGAGAACCAGCTTTCTGCGCTTCATGGGTGCACGTCCGGGTCGGGGGATGGGGAGGTCTCGGTCGATGCGGGTCCGCGCAGGGGCTCGCCCACCAGCGCCTCCAGGCGGGCCAGCGCGCGGTGGAAGTCGAAGGTGGCGGTGCTGCGCTCCTGCTCGGCCTGGGAGAGCTGCGCCTGCGCGTCGGCCACCGCCAGCGAGTTGCTCATCCCCAGCCGGAAGCGCTCACGGGCCATCGCCAGCCCCTCGTCCGCCGCGTCCAGCACGCGCGCGGACATGCGCGATGCCTCCCACGCCGTGCGCAGGTCGGCCAGCGCCGTGGCCAGGTCCTGCTCCACGCGCCGCCGCTCGGCGGTGAGCTGCAGCTCGGCGTCCTGCGCCTGGGCGCGCGCCTGGCGCACCTGCTGCGCGCGGGTGAAGCCGGAGAAGACGGGGAGCGACACGTTGAGCGACGCGCTCATGGGCTGGCCCGTGTAGCGGAAGGGCCACCCGGCGTTGGCCGCGCGCACCTCGCTGCGCGCGCGGGCCTCCGTGGCGGCGTCCACCGCGCCGGTGCCCAGCCGCTGGCGCACCTGCAGCTCCTCGTTGCCCGTGCGCTGCGCCCAGCCGTTCCACGACACGCCCAGGCTCAGCGTGGGCAGGGCGCCCGCGCGGGCGGCGCGCACCCGCCCCGAGGCCGTCTGCGCGGCGGCGGC
>JAQBQD010000103.1 GCA_028287185.1 Gemmatimonadota bacterium
CAGGCTCCGGCGCGGGAGGCGGAGGCGGAGGCGGCGGCGGAGGCGGGGCCTCGGGGGATCCGCCGGGCGCGCCGGCGGAGGAGCGTTCCGAGGCGTTGGCCTGCGCCCCCGCTTGGGCGGCTTCCCCGCGGCGCTGCAGGACGCGGCCGGTGGCGGACTCGGCGCGGTCCGCGGCGGCGGAGGACACATCGGTGGACGAGTCGCGCTTCTCCGCCGCGTCGGCCTGCGCCAGCCGCAGCGCCGCCGTGTCGCGGTCCACGCGAACGATCCCCTCGGGCCCCACGGCCAGGATCTGGGCCAGGGCGCGGCGGTCCAGGCCGAACCGCTGGTAGTCGCGCTCCGTCTCCAGCACCAGCAGCGTGGTGAGCGGCGACAGCACGCGGTGCTCCACCGAGATGCGCACCTCCTCGGCGGCCAGCGCCGCGCGGGTGGAGTCGTCCGTGGTGCGGGCGGCGCGCTCGTCCAGGTCCTGGATGTAGGCGCGGTACGCCTCGCGCTCCAGCAGCGGCGCGAAGCTTTCCGCCGGCAGCGGCTCGCCGGCGCCCGCCGCGAGCGTTCCACGCATTCCTGCGAGGCGGGGCGACGGGCGCGCGCCGGGCTTCAGGCGGCCCATCACCAGCACCTCGTCGCCCGGCTGCACGTCGGCCTCGCCCAGCGCGTGCACCCACTCGGCTCCGGGGTCCGACGCGGTGAAGGCGGCGCCCGGCGGCAGGCGCAGGCGGCGGGCGGCGTCGCGGGCGCGGGCGTCCAGCGAGTCGGTGAAGGGGATGGAGACCATACGCCCCCGCCCCGCCGTCATCAACCGCAGGGTGGCGGCGTCCTGCCGCGCGCCCAGCACCAGCGCGTGCACCGCCGTCCGCGCCGGGATGGACTCGGCGGCGGCGCGCAGCAGGGCGGCGTCCACGGTGCCCATCGTGCCCACGCCGTCCGTCTGCACCACGATGGCGGCGCCGGGACGGGCCCGGGCGGCGGCGGCGGCGTCACGGAGGACGGCGCCCAGGTCGGTCCCGCCCAGGTAGCGCCGCGCGCGCAGCATCGCGCCTACCTGCCGCGCCACCTGCCCCGCGGTGCCCGATGCCAGCCGCGTCACCCGGTGGTCGAAGGCGCGCACCTCCACTGCGTCGGTGGCCGGAAGCGACGCCAGCAGCCGCTCGATGGCCCGGACGCGGTGCTCGGCCCCGTCCGCGCCCGAGGCGGAGGTGTCCAGGTAGAAGATCCATCGCCCGCCCGCGTCTCCGAGGGGCGCGGGGACGGCCGGCCGGAACGCGGCGACATAGAATCCGCCCGCCGACAGCACCTGCGCCGGCGCGGCGGACGCATCGGGCCGCCAGCTCACCTGCAGGTCGCGCTGGGGAACGAAGTCCTCGTCCGAACGGTCGATGACGCGCACGCCACCCGCGTCGCGCACGCGCCCGGCGCCGGCGGCCTGCACGAAGGTCTCGGCGCGCCCCGCCTCGCCCGGCAGCGCGCGGAAGCTGCCGTGGAAGGTGAAGAGCCCCACCTTCGGCAGCCCGCGCAGCGGCAGGCTCCAGCTGCGCTCGCCGCCCACCAGGCGCAGCAGCGAGCTGTACGCCAGCACCAGGCGCACCGTGCCGCCGGGCGCGATGGGAAAGACGCGCGCCGAGAAACGGTTGCCCGCCTCCTGGTCCAGCATCGCCGGGTCCCGCATCTCGTGCAGGATCTGGTCGTACACCTGGTGCGCGCGCAGGCGCTCCACGACCTCGCCTTCCATCAGCCGGCCATCCACCTCCTTGGCGAAGCGGCTGATCGTGGCCCCCTCGGGCAGCACGGCGCTGAACCGGCCCTCCATCCGCCGCTGCCGCGGGTTGCGGAAGCGCATCTCCACCTCGGTCAGGGCCAGCATCCCGTGCACGGCCGTGCGCACGTCCAGCCGCTCCAGCACCAGGTCCTGCCCGTCCGGGTCCGACAGCGCGAACGGTGACGGCGCGGGCACCGTGTCCGCCGTCCACGCCGTCCGATCGAACGAAGCGGCGGGCGAGGCGTTCCGCTCCGGCGCGCCGGCAGAGCGCCCGAAGGCGAGGACGGGGACCGCGGCGAGCGCCGCCACGGGAAGCAGCGTGCGGGCGAAGCGACGAATGTTCACGGGAGCCGGGGAGTGGAGGTGGGAAGCCGGCCGAGGCGTCGGCGAATCGGCCGACCCAGCATCTTACGTTTCCGTCAGGTGCGCGTCCAGAACCACGCCTTCGGGAGACACGGGAAGAACGGCTCATCGCGGCGGATTCTGTCCGCGCGACCGTCTGCGAGCCGCGGAGACGGTCGATACGCCGCGGGGACGCCGCTCGCCCAGATCGTGACCGCGCCCCCAGGTGGACGTCGAGAAGGCGGGAGATCCATCGGAGGGCGGATTTCGACGGAGCGCGCCGGCCGCGTCGATCAGTCGCCGGCGACCGAGTGGCGCAGGGCGGCGGCGCGGGGAAGCACGAACCAGAAGACGAGGAAGACGGCGAAGAGCGCGCAGGCGACGATGGGCGCCACGACGGTGGGGCCCAGGATGACGCGCGCGACCAGGAAGAAGTCCGCGCAGATGCCCAGCGCCAGTGGAACCATGCTCCACAGCAGCAGGCGCGTGGACAGGCGGAGGAGGTGCGTGCTGACCGCCATGGGATGCAACTGCCGGTGGATGGCCGCGGGCGCCATCACCAGCGCGATCGCCAGCACCACCAGGCCGATGGCCGCCAGGTGGACGACGCGCTGCGGGTCCGTCAGCTTGTCGGTGAAGCCCTGGTTGAAGACGATGACCATCTGGAAGCCGAAGAGCGCCTGGATGCCCGGCAGCACCATGCGGCACTCGTCCAGCAGGTTCTTCACCGCGTCCGGAAGCGACACCGGTTCCTCGCGGTCCGCCCGCTCAACACCGTTCCGCGCCATTCCCGTCCCCCTCCCAGAGCGAGCGAATGCCAGCCGCGGCGTCGATGCCGTGGACGCGCCGGAGTGCAGGTTCCATACTCGCGACCGTCGTCGCACCGTCCGTGTGGACGATGGACGGGCGAGGAGCGGCCCGCGAAGGCGAAGCGGTCCCCCGGCGTGCTGCCGGGGGACCGCTCGCGATCGGGTCGGAATGATCCTGGAGGAAAGTCGAGGGCCTGCTATCCCTCCTGCGATCCCCAGACGAACGAGGTGGTGACGCTGACGCGCACGGCGCGGCCGTTCACGCGGGCCGGGTGGTAGCGGGCGGCGCGCAGCACCCGCTTGGCCGCGTCCCCAAACGCGTCGCGCGTGGCGTCCAGCACGGCGATGCTCGCGGGATCGACGGTGCCGTCCTCGCGCACGGCGAAGCGGACCCGCGCGCGACCGCTCACCCCGGCGTCGCGCAGCAGCGGCGGATAGTTGCGGGCCACGGCGCGCTGCACCTCGGTGGTGTTGGACAGCGTGGGCGCCTCCTCCACCGTCTCGGGCTCCGCGGCGGCGGGCTGCGGCGCGGCCGGCTGGGGGGCCGCGGGCGGCGGA
>JAQBQD010000138.1 GCA_028287185.1 Gemmatimonadota bacterium
GGCACGCGCTCCAGGAAGGCGAGCGCCCCCGCCGCGAGCGCCGCGGGCGAGGTGCGGACGATGCCGGCGCCGACCCGGTCCGGCCCGGGCGGCGTGGCCGCCAGGACGGGCTCCAGCACCGCTTGCAGCGCGTGCAGCTCGCGCTCCGCGCGCACGCCGCCGTCCACCATGCCGCCCTCGTCGCCGCCGTCCGACACCACCAGCTCCTCGGGCGCATACTCCAGCGCGCGCCGGGCGGCCTCGATGGCGGGCAGATAGCGGTCGCGTCCCCATCCGACGCGCAGGCGCCGCAGCCGCCGCGCGAGCGCCGCGCCCGGGACGGCGTCGTCCCCGCCCGCCGCCAGGTCGCCGGAATCCAGCAGCCCGCGCAGCAGGTCCGCCGGGAAGCCGTCGCCGATCCAGCGGAAGTAGGCCGCCAGCGCGCGCCCGACGCGGGTGCGGCGGACGTCGATTCCCTCGGCGAACGTCGCGGGGACATCCGCGCCGTCCACCGCCTCCAGCCGTCGGCCCAGCGACTCCAGCACGGAACCGTACACGTCCGCGTCCGCCGCCACGATCTCCACGCCGTCCCAGCCGCCGCCGTCCGCCATCGCCCGCCGCAGCACCTCGCGCAGCTCGTCCGCCGGCGTGGCGCCCGCGAACATCTCCACGTACGGCGAGGCGACCGGGTTCGGCGGATCGCGGGGGAGGGCGAAAACCGGCGACGCCGCGTCCCCGGATGCCGCCCAGAGGATGCCGTCCGGCGCGTCGACACCGAGGGTCGGATCCGTCTCCAGCACCTGCGCACCGCGCTCCATCATCAGCCGAACCAGCCGCCCGGCCGCGCCGCGCAGGGGAAGCCCGGGAAGCAGGTAGATACGCGCGTCCGGGAGCGCGGAGCCGCCGGAATCGAGCGAATCCGCCGCGCGCTGCACGATCCCCGCGTCGTCGTCCCGCCCCATCCGCCCGAGCGCCGCGTCGAACGCCTCCAGCACGGACGCCAGGGTGCCCAGCCGCGGATCACCCGGACGGGCGGCACGCAGGGCGTCCGCGCGGATGCCGGCGCGCCGCAAGGTGGCGACCGCCGCGCGGATGGCGTCCCTCGCACCCGGGCCTGCCGCGAGTGCGCCAGCGCCGCCGCGGTCCGCCACCGCGTCGATCGCCTCGTCCGCGGCCGCCAGCACGTCGAACTCGTCCGCCAGCGACAGGCCCGCGGCCGCCAGCTCCATCGCCGCCGCGTCCAGCGCGACCGCACGCACCGTCACCGGCTCCCAGCCGATCCACGCCACCCCGGCCGCCGCCAGCGCGCGCAGCAGCTCGCGCCCCTCCGCCGGGCGCCTGCACACCAGCAGCTTGCGGTTGAAGGGATGCGCGCGGGTCGCCGCCTCCAGCGAAAGGAGGAGACGCGGGCACTTCGCGGGATCGAGCGTCGGGGTCATTCGGTGCGGCTCGGGGGACGGCGAGGTGCGGAAACGTGATCGAGCTTCGCGAAGGGAGAGACTACGGGCTGGCGGGGACGCGTCGGAAGATCGGAGCGGGATGCCGCGATGGAAGCCGCCGTGGAACCGGCGCCGCGTCCGTGGAGATGCGGCGGTCCTCCACATCGAATCGGACAGAGAGGGCAGAAGGCGGGGAGGACTGCGCATCCAACCAAACACCCGGCGGGTCCCGAGGCAAGCGCCGGAGGGCTTTCGGGTCCGTGCCGGGGCATGCGGGCGACGCCCCGGAGGCTGCACGGGCCGCGCACCGACCCGCGGAACGACACCGATGCGTGCGAGCGTGGAGGAAGCGGACGCACGCGAAAGCACCCACCCCTGCGCCTGCCGGAGAGGTGGGTGTTCCGCCGATGCGCGGATCGACGGATTCCGCGCTCAGAGCTGGACGGTCAGCACCCCCGTGGTCGGGTCCAGCGTGGAGGCGAGCACGGTGAGCGAGCTGGTGCGCTGGCCGCCCTGCCACGTGCCGTGCGCGTCGAACCGGGCGCCGTGGTTGGGGCACAGGAAGCCCGTGCCGCTGGGGTTCACCGTGGTGCCCTGGTGGGGGCAGCGCAGCGACAGCGCGACCAGGCCGCCGTCCGTCTCGCGGACCACGGCGATGCGGCCCGACGGGGTGGAGAAGGTGGCGATCCCCCCCGCCGTCGCCAGCTGCGGCGAGCCGGCCAGCGTCACCTGGAAGGTGCCGCCCGTGCCCGGCTGCGTGATGCCGCCGTCCCCGCCGCCCGCACCGCACGCGGCCAGCAGCACCGCCGCGACGGCCATCGCCGAGCGCCCGACGAACGCGCGGCGGCCCATCCCGCAGCCGGCGCACGCGCCTTCCGGGGAAGACGGCACCGCCGGCTCACCCTGCGGTCCGGCGCGAAGGGGCGCGCTCATGCGGCGATGAAGGCGGCGGCCCAGCCGGCGGCGTCCTGGTCCTGCTGGAGCAGGCGGTCGGTGTCCACCACCACGCTGCCGCCGCGCCGCGCCACCACGTAGCGGTCCATGCTGCGCGTGGCGCGGCCGGAGACGTAGGTGCCGTCGGGCGTGTACCGCGAGTGGTGCTTGGGGCACTGGAAGCGCCCGTCCGAGGCGATCCAGTGCAGCGCCGTGTGGCGGTGCGGGCACGACAGCCCGAACGCGTACACCTTGCCGCGGAAGCGCGCGATGATCACCTCGCGCTCGCGGTCGATGCTCACGCCGTCGGCGGCGGGGATCGCATACGTGGCCATCTCCATCGCGCCCGAGCGCGAGCGCACCTCAAGGGGCCGCGCCAGCGCCTCCGCCTCGGCCGGGCGCGCGCCCAGCCCCAGGAAGAGCCCCAGCGCCAGCCCCGCCGCGTCGCGAAGGAACTCGCGCCGGCCGGAGCCCGCCGCCGAGCACCCGGTGCAGGGGTCGTCGGCCGCCGGGCAGCCGTCCTCGCCGATCATCTTCATCCAGAACCTCCGGAAAGTCTTGAGTCCCGTCAGGCCGCCAGGGGCAGGATCGTCCCCAGCAGCAGCGTCGCGAACCACAGGAAGGCGCTGCGCCACGCCGCCCCCCGCAGCGATCCCCAGTTCTCCGCGCCGGGCGCGGCTCCGGCCAGGCGGGCCTCGGCGCGCTGCATCAGCAGGCCGTTCACGAGCAGGAGGAGGAACGCGCCCATCTTCGCCCAGTACACGGGCGAGGGCAGCAGGCTTTCCACGTCGGAAAGCAGCAGCAGCACGCCGCTCGCCACCACCAGCGCGAGGCCGATCACCACCGGGCGGTGGATGGAGCCCAGCTCGCGCAGCGCCATGCCGCGCTCGTCGGGCGAACGGCCGGCGGCGCGGATCGTCGCGCGGTCGGCCGCCACGGCCAGCCCGCCCGCGGCCAGGATGCCGGCCAGGTGAAGGAAGGTCACGGCGCCCTGCACCACCGGCTGCTTGTCGTACAGCTCCGACCACGGCTTGGCCGCGCCGGCCAGCGCCTCCACGATCCCGACCATCATCGCTTCCTCAGGGGCGGCAGCATGATCGCGTACCCGATGAGCGACGCGCCGATGGAGGTGTAGGCCGCCGCGCGGTGCGCGCTGCGCCGCGAGCTGCTCTCGCGCGCGCCTCCTCCCAGGAAGGCGGTGGCCGCGAAGCCGCCGTCGGCCGCCAGCATCAGCAGGCCGTGGGCGAGGCGGCGCGTGCGGTCGTCCGGGTCGTGGCGGCCCTCCCACAGGTTCAGCCCGCCCGTGTACGTGTTGACCGCGAAGAGGCCGCCCAGCGCGAAGGCCAGCGGCCCGTGCGCCGAGCGCGCCCACCCCGGCGCGTCCGTTCCCTTGCTCCCGATCTGCTCGCCCGTGACGGCCTGCGCCGCGAAGAGCGGCAGCGTGACGTAGCTGGCGATGCGGTGGATGCGCAGCCGCTTCTCGTACGCGTCGGAGTAGTCCGCCAGGGGGCGCCTCGGCCGCGGCACGGTGTCGGTAGATGTCGCACGAGGCTCCCACGAACTCCAGGGCGAGTCGACCGGGCGCGCGGCCGGAAGCTCCGGCGCCGGCGGCAGCGCGGCGGACGCTTCCGACGTCGTTTGCGCCGCGGGTGCGGCGAGGCTCGCGACGGCCGGCGCGCGGCCCGTGTCCGCGGCCGCGAGGGTCAGCACTGCGCAGGCAATGTGGAGCATGGGCTCCCGGCGGGTGAGAAGGATCGAGTCCGCGCCCGGGCCCTTCCCGGGCTGCCACTGTCGAACCCGCGAGGAGGTACACGTGCGTTCCCGCGGTCGTTCCAGCTGTCGGACCTGTAATGGATCAGCGTAACCGCATTCGTTACAAGGATGTCGGGACGCTGGACCAGGCGTGTCCACGCCCGGCCGTGCTCGGCCCCGCCGCCCGGGACGGCCAGGCCGCCTTCGCGCGAACGCCGCCCGGCAGCCTTGCACCATCGATGCCGAGCACGCGGGGAAACGTGGGTCGCCGTGCTTCCCTTCCGTCGTCAGGAGATGAGCCGCGCGATGCCGAAGGCGGCCGCCGCCGCGAGACCGCCCGTCGCCACCGTCTGCAGCGCCCCGCGGACGGAGGGCGTGCCGGTGAAGCGCGCCTTCACGTAGCCGAAGACGAGCAGCGCCAGCAGGGTGACGCCGACGGAGACGAGCAGCGCGGCGCTCGCGGGGGCCACCAGCATGTACGGCGCGAGGGGCACCAGGCCGCCGGCGACGTACGAGACCGCGATGGTGAGCGCGCTGTTGCGGGCGCGGGCGGGGTCGGGCTCGTCCAGCCCCAGCTCGAAGCGCATCATGAAGTCCACCCAGCGCCCCGGCTCGGCGCGGATGGCGGCGACCACGGGGGCGAGCGTGGCCTCGTCCAGCCCGTAGCCGCGGAATACGTCCGCCACCTCCTCCGTCTCACGGTCCGGAAGCTCGACGATCTCGCGCTCCTCACGCAGGCGCTCGGCGCGGTAGTGCTCCGCGTCGGTGCGCGCGGCCAGGTAGCCGCCCAGCCCCATGGCGATGGAGCCGGCGGCGATCTCGGCCAGGCCCGCCGTCACCACCACGTGCGTCGAGGCCACCGCGCCCGAAAGCCCGGCGGCCAGCGCGAAGGGCACCGTCAGCCCGTCGGACATCCCGATGACCACGTCGCGGACGGCCGCGGTGGCGGTGAAGTGCTTCTCGACGTGCGGCGTGGCGGGCATGGGCGCGGCCTCGGCGTGCGGGTGGAAGGCACATGCGGAACGGGGAGCCCCGCCTGGGGCTCCCCGTTCCGCCGTCACGATTCGTTCCTGGATCAGAAGGCGACCGAGCCCTCCATCATCAGGCCGTGGAACTTGCCGCCGTTCAGGATGTTGGCGGCCGCGTAGCCGTTGTACCGCTGCGTGATGTACTCGCCCTTGAGCAGGATGTTGTCGGTGACGTACCACCCCGCCGCGAGCTGCCAGCGGCTGGCGCCGACGTCGGCGGTGGTGCCGGCCAGCGGCCCGCTCACCGTGTTGTACCGGGCCGCCACGTACAGCGGCTCGCCGGGCAGGAAGCGGTACGTGGCGTCGGCCGCGTACTGCGTCCACGTGCGCTCGGCCGTCTCGGTCGCGGCGCGGCCCCTGGCGCGCTCGGCCAGGCCGAAGAGCTCCAGCCCGGCGTACTTCACGAACGGGTTCACCACGAACGACTTCATCTTGAGCGACATCCCCGGGTTCAGCATCCCCGAGCGGAAGTTGCCCGTCTCCGTGGCGGCCGTGTTCTCCATCACGAAGTAGTAGCGCGAGCCGCCGCGGTCGCCGCTGAACAGGTTCTGCTCGGTGCTGTGGCGGTTGGCGTAGAACGAGCCCGTGAGGCGCACCCGCAGATCGGGCGAGAGCTGGCGGTCGAAGCCCAGCTTGCCCAGGAACGAGGGGGTGCGGCCGCCGGGGTTGATGACGGACGGGTGGAGCTGGCCGGCCGTCGCGCCCACCATGCCCAGCAGCCCCTTGTGCTGCACCGACACCTCGGCGCCCGCCTCGGTGGTGAAGGCGTCCATGATCAGGTTGCCCACGAAGGGGTTGTAGATGCCGTTGCCGTTGTCCGTGCGGCGGAAGTGCGAGTCGCCGTAGTTGACCTCCATCTCGCCGAACTTGAGGGTGGTGAACTCCATGATGCGGTTCAGCACCGGCAGGTCGATGGGGCTGGCGTCGATCTGAAGGTAGCCGTCCTTGACCCAGGTCTCGCTGTGGTGGCGGCTGGACAGGTAGCTCGTCATGTGGACGCTGATGCCGCGGGCGAGCTGCGCCGTGAGGTACAGGTTGGCGACGGCGTTGTTGAAGCCGGGGCCGATGTCCGCGAGCTGGTTCTGGTCCGTGCCCGCCACCAGCACCGGCGTGGAGGTGTTGCTGTGGTTGATGGTCTGGAAGTCCTGCAGGAACGCGCCGCCGATCATCAGCTTGAAGCCCTCGTACGGCACCGCGTCGTTCTTCGCCGGCTCGAAGACGTTCAGCCCGCGCTTGTCCACCGGGCGGAAGTGCTGGATGGGGATCTGCTGCGCCGTGCCGAAGCGCTTCGTCTCGGCCGGCTTCGTGGTGTCGGCCGGCGCCGCGGCGGGCGTGCCGCCGGCGGCGGGGGCCCCGTTGTCCGCCTGCGCCGCGGCCGGCGCCGCCGCCAGCGCGGCCAGCATTGCCGGGAGCAGCATACGACTGGTGGTTGTCATGGTCCGGTCTCCGCTCTGGTGCTCCGTTCCGTCCGGAGGCGCGAAGGTGCGCCCCCGGCACTTCCCGCGGGGCGGGCCGCGTGCGGCGCCGCCCCGTTCCGTCGTCGGTCGTGCGCTACGGCTTGAGCACCACGTCGAAGCCGACCGTCACGTTTGGGTTCACGCGCATGGTGCCCATCATCAGCGAGGGCGGACGCACGCCCCACTCGCGCATGTCGATGCGCTTGGTGCCGCGGACGCGAAGCTGGCCGCTCTCGCCGGCCACGGTGCCGGTGATGGTGACCGGCCGCTCCTGGCCGGCGATGCTCAGCGTGCCCTGCATCTCGGCCGTGCCCGCCGCGGCGCCCGCGGGCGTCACCTGCACCGAGGTGGCGTGGAAGCCCAGGGTGGGAACCGTGCTGGCCTTCAGCGCCTTGCGCATGTGGCCATTCATCGTGCCGTTGCGGCAGTCCAGCGTGGCCGTCGCCACCGTCACCTGGGCGTGGGCCGCGCCGGACAGCTTCGCGACGTCGGTGGTGGAGACGCCGGCGCCGCCCTCGGCGCGGGTGGACTCGCAGTGCCAGCTCCGCACGGTGCTGGTGCCTTCCACCCACACCCGGCTGCCGGGCTGCAGGGACAGGGGCGTCATCGCGGCCGCGGCCAGCACCGGCACCGCCAGCAGGGCTCCCCACTTCGGGCTCATGCGCATCGTTCGATCTCCGTCCTCTGGGTTCACCACCCGCCGGCCACGCTGCCCGGCGCTTCCTTCTTGGAGACAAAGCTAGGCCCGGGCACGGTCCCCGTTCGTCGGCATCCCGTCATCTCCCGCGCGGGTTCACGGCGCGTCCCGGTGTGGTGGAGCGGACTACTTGACCCGCGCCCACGATCGAGGATGCTCGACCGTACGCAAGTGTTTTCCCCACAAGCGGATGGGCCGGATCATGGAGCGTCGGGTCCTGGGCCGCGCGATGCGGGCGGGTGGTTCGGCGGGAAGAAGGGGGGAGAACGAAACGACCGCTCGCCCGGAGGGGATCCGGGCGCGCGGCGAGGGACGGAGGCGGGCGGTGGACCGGCGGGTCAGTCCACCGCGTGCGTCGCGGGGGGCGCGGCGCCGCAGGTGGCGGAGAGGGCTTCCAGCGCGAGCGTCACGTGACCGGCGCGGGGGATGCGCGAGTCGATGCGCAAGGGCACGTGGTGCGCGTCGTCGGTGAAGTGGATGAGGATCACGCCTTCGCCGCCGTACTGGTGCGGGTCGCGCACGCGCATCTCCACCTGCACCGTGCGGAACCGGCCCGCGGGCACCTTCACCGTGCCGCGTCCCAGCACGCGCACCACGATGGGGTTGCGCGAGGTGTCGTAGTGCCGCGTGAAGCTGTAGTGGTCGCCGTCGTCCAGCCGCAGGGTGCGCAGGAAGAAGATGAACGACAGCTCGTCCAGCGGCGCGCCGGTGGGCATGGCGCCGCCGGGCTCGTCCTTCATGCCCGTCCACCGGCGCGCGGCGCGGTCCATGTGCACGTCCTCGCGCCGCGTGGAGAAGGGCGAGCGCTCGTTCTTGGTGAAGCGCACCGACGCCGTCTCGGCCGGGTCGAACCACGAGCGCGTGTGGTTCTCCACCCGCAGCAGCCCGACGCGTCCCCGGAAGTCGAAGCGCAGCAGCCAGCTTCCCGCCCCTGCCGCCTCGTCGCGCTCCACGGCGAACGTGCCGCTCCCCATGCGCCCCAGCGGCCCGCTGCCGCGGTAGGTGCACGCCTCGCCCGGCGCGAACGGCAGCGGCGCCGGGCGGGCCTGCGCCGCCGCACCCGCCGCGACCAGCGCTCCCGCCACCGCGGCGGCGGCGACTCCGAAGCCCGCGCTCCAGGGCCGGCGAGGCCGGTGGACCAGCGAAGTCGCGAGCAGAGACGAACGGGCCACGGAAACCTCCTCGAACGCGGAGAGCGGGGTCGCGACGCGGAGCGGATCGCGGGTACGCTCAATCTGCCGCCCCTCCACGGGCGCGGCGACGGGAGGTGCGCGACAGCCGCGTCAGGGGATGGTCATGCCGTGCGTGGGGAGATCGGAGGGGCACGTCGAAGGTGGAGGGCGGGGGGCGGAACGTTCCCCGGGCATCGCGACCCCGATCGTCGTAAGCCGCCATGCGCGCCGGGGTTCGCCGCCGCGGCACCCGGCCCGGCGCACGTTGACCGCCCCTCTGGTGCAGGGTAGGTTCCACCTGCCACCCCGTCCAATTCCACCTCTGCCTCTTTCGGTGGCGCCCTGCCCAGGGGCGGGTGGTCGGGCCCGCGCCGTGCCCGTGCCGGCCAACTCATTCGAAGGCTCCAGCCATGACCGAAGCGGCCGCCGTTCCCGGGCAGGTCCACGGTGCCGGGACGCACAGGGCGCACAAGGCGGGCGCGCTGACGGTGGTGGGGATCGGCGCGTCGGCGGGCGGGCTGAAGGCGCTGCAGGCGTTCTTCGACGGGGTGCCGGCGGACGGCGGGATGGCGTACGTGGTGATCATGCACCTCGATCCCGACCGCGAGAGCCGCCTCGCGCAGATCCTGCAGAGCCGCGCCCACATCCCGGTGGTGCAGGTCACCCGGTCCACCACCCTGCGGCCCGACCGCGCCTACGTCATCCCGCCCGACCGCGACCTGGCCATGCGCGGCGCGACCCTGCGCGTCCTCAAGCGGGGCCACGAGCCGCTGCACCTTCCCGTGGACCTGTTCTTCGGCACCCTGGCCGCGGCGCTCGGGCCCGACGCCATCGCGGTGGTGCTGTCCGGCACCGGCGACGACGGCACGGCGGGGATCCGGCAGGTCAAGGAGCACGGCGGCATCACCGTGGCTCAGCTTCCCGCGGACGCCGGGCACCAGGGAATGCCGCTCAGCGCGATCGCCACGGGGCAGGTGGACCTGGTGCTCCCCGCCGCCGGGATCGCGGCCGAGCTGGTGCGCCAGCGGCGCATGCCGCCGCCCCTGCACCCGGACGGGAGCCCCGAGGCCACGGAGGCGCAGCTCGGCCAGGTGTTCTCGGCCCTGCGCGGAAGGACGGGGCACGACTTCAGCCGGTACAAGCGCTCCACGGTGCTGCGCAGGCTGGACCGGCGCCTGCGCTTCAACGGCGTTGCGGCGCTGGACGAGTACCTGCCGCTGCTGCGCGCGGACGAGGCCGAGAGCCGCGCCCTGGTTCGCGACCTGCTGATCTCGGTGAGTGGCTTCTTCCGCGACCCCGCCGCCTTCGCGGCGCTGTGCGACGCCGTCCCGGCGCTCTTCGAGGGCAAGGGGCCCGAGGACTTCGTGCGCGTGTGGGTGCCCGGGTGCGCCACGGGCGAGGAGGCGTACTCCGTCGCCATGGTGCTCGCCGAGCACGCGTCGACGCTGGAGCACCCGCCCAGGATCCAGATGTTCGCCACGGACATCGACGAGAAGGGCTACGCCTGGGGCCGCGACGCCCTGTACACCGCCTCGGTGGTCGCCGGCATCGCGCCCGAGCGGCTGCGCCGCTTCTTCACGCAGGAGGTGGGGGGCTTCCGGGTGCGGAAGTCGTTGCGCGAAGGGATGCTCTTCGCCGTGCACAACGTGCTGAGCGACGCGCCATTCTCGCGCGTGGACCTGATCAGCTGCCGGAACCTGCTCATCTACCTGCAGCCCGAGGCGCAGGCACGGGTGCTGGAGACCTTCCACTACAGCCTGCGGCGCGGCGGCCTGCTCTTCCTGGGCGCTTCGGAGTCTGCCGGCGAGGGCGGGCTCTTCGTGCCCGTCGCCAAGCCGCAGCGCCTCTACCGCCGCGACGCGGCCCCGCACGTGGGCGTGCCGCGCATGTCCTCCGCCGATCCCAGGCCCGGCGGTGCCGCGCCCGGCGCCGGCGAGGACGACGGCCGCCCGCAGAGGTTCTCGTACGGCGCCCTTCACCTGCGCATGCTGGAGGCGTACGGGCCGCCCAGCCTGGTGGTGGACGAGAAGCTGGAGGTGGTGCACCTGGCCGGCGGGGCCGGCCGCTTCCTGCGCATGGGCGAGGGCCAGCCCAGCCGCAACCTGATCGACCTGGTGCGCGGCGACCTGCGCATGGAGCTGCGCACGGCGCTGTACCAGGCCTTCGAGAAGGGGCTTCCGACCACCCGGCAGGTCCGGCTGGAGGGCGGGGGCGGCGCCTGCGTGCGCCTCGAGGTCCGGCCGCCGGCGGAGGGCGAGCGGGGGGGCCGGTTCGCGCTGGTCGTGCTGGGGGAGGGCGATGCGCCAGGCGCCGACGGGAAGCCCGCGCAGCCGGACGGCTCCACGCAGCAGCGGGGCGTGGCCCACCTGGAGGAGGAGCTGCGCCGCACCAAGGAGCAGCTCGAGTCCATCAGCGCGGCCCGCGACCACACCGTGCAGGAGCTGCAGACCGCCAACGAGGAGCTGCAGTCGGCCAACGAGGAGGACAAGGCCGCGGCCGAGGAGCTGGAGACCAGCCGCGAGGAGATCCAGTCCATCAACGAAGAGCTCACGACCATCAACCAGGAGCACCAGAACACCATCGAGGAGCTGAAGCGCACCAACGCCGACCTGCAGAACCTCATCGAGTCGACCGAGATCGGCACCATCTTCCTGGACCGCGAGCTGCGCATCCGGCGCTTCACCCCCTCGGTGGGGGCGCTCTTCAACTTCGTCGCCACCGACCAGGGCCGGCCCCTGGCCCACATCACCCACCGGCTGATCTACGACGGCCTGGCGCAGGACGTGGCGCGCGTGCTGGCCACGCAGGAGCGCATCGAGCGCGAGGTGTCGAGCGACGAGGGGGAGTGGTACGTGGTGCGCATCAACCCGTACCGCTCGCCCGACGACGCCATCGACGGAGCCGTGCTCACCTTCTTCGACATCAGCGCGCAGAAGCGGGTGGAGGACGAGATGCGGGACGCGAGGACGGCGGCCGAGTCGGCGAACCTGGCGAAGGGCACCTTCATGGCCACGCTCTCGCACGAGTTCCGCACCCCGCTCACGGGCATGCTGGGCTACGCCGACATCCTGCACCTGGACGGGCCGCTCACCCAGGCGCAGGAGCACAAGATCGGCCGGATCAAGGCCTGCGGCTGGCACCTGGCCGGCATGATCGACGAGATCCTGGCCTTCTCGCTGCGCGACGACGGCCGCGACTCGATCCAGGTGGAGCGGCTGGACGCGCGGCAGGTGGCGCGCGACGCCAAGGTGCTGGTGGACCCCATGGCCGGCGCGAAGCGCCTGGCCTTCGTGCTGGACCTGCCCGACGCCCCCGTGGAGCTGGTCTCGGACGCGGCGAAGGCGCGGCAGATCCTGGTGAACCTGTGCGGAAACGCGGTCAAGTACACCGAGCGCGGCGAGATCCGCCTGCGGGTGCGGGCCGAGGGCGAGCGCGTCGTCTTCGAGGTCCGGGACACCGGGATCGGGATCGCCCCGGAGCACCAGGCCCGCATCTTCGACCGCTTCTGGCAGGTGGACGGCGCCTCCACGCGTTCCTTCGGCGGGATGGGGATCGGGCTCGCGGCGGCGCGGGAGTTCAGCCGGCTGCTCGGCGGCGACGTGGAGGTGGCGAGCGAGGAAGGCCGCGGCAGCACCTTCCGCGCGTGGCTGCCCGCGCGGCCGGCGGAGCGGTAGACGCGGCGGCGGGGTATGAGCGATGCGGGGAGGCCGCCGCGCTCCGTCCGACGAACGCGAACGTCCCGCCCGTGTCCGGGCGTGGATCCACCGAGCCGCTGACGCTCCTGCCGAAGGACGACGTTGCCCGATGAAGGCTCCAGGCTCGCTCCGCTCCGGTTCTTCGCCCGACTCTCCGCCCGCGGCACGCCCGGGCGGGGCGATCTCCTTTCGGGGCCCCTCCGCGGCGAGCTCCTGGGCACCGACCAGCTCGCCGAGAAGGCCCGCGCCGTCGCCCGCGGGCAGCGCCTTTCGGCGCGCGGCCGCCGCCGGCGCGAGGCGCCCCTCCTCGCCCGCCTGACCGAGACCCGGCGCATCCTGGACGACGTCCACGCCCGGCTGAACGCTGGCGCCGACCGCGAGGTGGACGTGGGTCCCGCCGGCGAGTGGCTGCTCGACAACTTCCACGTGGTGCAGGAGCACATCCTGGAGGTGCGCGAGACGCTGCCGCGCGGCTTCTACCGCGAGCTGCCCGAGCTTTCCGGCGGGCCGCTGGCGGGGTATCCGCGCGTCTACGAGCTGGCGACCACCCTGATCTCGCACTCGGAGGGCCGGGTCGACCACGAGAACCTGCAGCTCTTCGTGGCCGCCTTCCAGGAGGTGGCGCCGCTCTCCATCGGCGAGCTGTGGGCGGTGCCGGCGATGCTGCGGCTGGCGCTCGTGGAGAGCGTGCGGCGCATGGCGCTGCGCACGGTGACGCGGATGGACGAGATCGAGACGGCCGACGCGTGGGCCGCGCGCATCGAGGCCGCCAGCGGGGAGGGCGCGGCGGCCCACGGCGCGGCGCTGGACGCTTTCGTCGACGCTCCGCCGCCGCTCACGCCGGTCTTCATCTCGCGCTTCCTGCACCAGCTGCGACTGACCCGCGGCTCGTACCCGCCGCTCGCGCAGGTGGAGCAGTGGATCGCCGACCGGGCGCTGGGGACGGAGGACGCCACGGCGCGCGCCACGCAGTTCATGGCGCTCACGCAGGTGATGATGGCGCACAGCATCACCAGCCTGCGCACCATCGCCCACCTGGACTGGCGCGCCTTCGTGGAGCGGCAGAGCGCGATGGAGGCGGTGCTGCGGGGCGACCCCTCGGGCTTCTACCCGCGCATGACCTTCGCCACGCGCGACGCCTACCGCCACGCCGTGGAGCGCATCGCGCGGCGCACGGGGCGCCGCGAGGAGGACGTCGCCGCCGCCGCCGTGGACCGCGCCCGCGCGGAGGCCGACGAGGGCGCGGCGCCGTCGCTGCGCTCGCACGTGGGCTACCACCTGGTGGACGCGGGGCGGGCCGGCTTCGAGCGCGCCCTGGGATACCGTCCGAAGCCGGGCGAGGCGGTGCACCGCTGGGTGCTGCGCCACCCCACCACCGTCTTCGCCGGCGGGATCCTCGCCGGGACGGCGGCGGCGCTCGCGGCGGTGCTGTGGATGGGCGGCGCACCCGCGTGGACGGCGTGGCCCCTGGTGCTGCTGCTGGGCTTCCTGCCCGCGGCGGACATCGCCATCGGCGTGGTGAACCAGCTCGTCACCGCGTTCCTTCCCCCGCGCTGGCTGCCCAAGCTGGACCTGCGCGAGAACGGCGGCATCCCCGCCGAGCTGCGCACCGCCGTCGTCATCCCCACCCTCTTCGCCGGCGTGGACGCGGTGCACGAGGCGCTGGACAACCTGGAGGTGCAGTTCCTCGCCAACCGGGGGGCGAACCTGCACTTCGCCCTCCTGAGCGACTTCACCGACGCGGCCACGGAGACCGCCGCCGGCGACGAAGCCCTGGTCGCCGCCGCGGCGGAGGGCGTGAACGCCCTGAACGCCCGGTACGCGGACGACGGCGGGGACGCCTTCCACCTCTTCCATCGTCCCCGGCGCTGGAACGCGCGGCAGGGCGTATGGATGGGGTGGGAGCGCAAGCGCGGCAAGCTGGCGGAGTTCAACCACTTCCTGCGCGGCGGCGCGGCGGACGCGTTCTCCGTCGTGGCGGGCGACGCGGGGCCGCTGCAGGGGGTGCGCTACGTCATCACCTTGGACTCGGACACCGTCCTTCCCCCGGACGCGGCCCCGGAGCTCATCGGCGCGCTGGCGCACCCGCTGAACCGGGCCGAGTACGACGCGGCGCAGGGGCGGGTGGTGCGCGGCTACGGCATCCTCCAGCCCCGCGTGGGCGTGTCGCTGCCCAGCGCACACCGCTCGCGCTTCGCCGCCATCCTGTCCGGGCACCCGGGCGTGGACCCGTACACGACGGCCGTCTCCGACGTCTACCAGGACCTGTACGGCGAGGGCAGCTTCACCGGCAAGGGCATCTACGACGTCGACGCCTTCGAGCGGGCGACGCACGGCCGCTTTCCCGAGAACACCCTGCTCTCGCACGACCTGATCGAGGGGAGCTACGCCCGCGCCGGCCTGGCGACCGAGATCGGCGTCTACGACGACTATCCCACCCGCTACCTGGCCCACGCGCGCCGCCGGCACCGCTGGATCCGCGGCGACTGGCAGCTGCTGCGCTGGCTCACCCCCCGCGTTCCCGGGCCGGACGGGCCGGAGCGGAACCGGCTGCCCTTCCTGGCCCGATGGAAGATCGCCGACAACCTGAGGCGCAGCACCGTGGAGCTCGCCCAGCTCCTCTTCCTCGCCGCCGGGTGGACGGTGCTGCCCGGCTCGCCGCTGCGCTGGACGGCGCTGGGCCTGGCCGCGGTCGCCGCGCCGTGGATCGTCTCGCTGCTCCTTTCCGTGCTGCGCCCGCCGCTGGACAAGTCGTGGCGCGCCTACTACGCCGCGGTGGCGCGCGACGCCGTGACGAGCGCGCAGCAGGTGGGGCTGGCGGTCGCGTTCCTCCCCCACCAGGCCTGGATCGCGGGCGACGCCATCGCCCGCACGCTCTGGCGGCTCTTCGTCAGCCGGCGCTTCCTCCTGGAATGGCAGACGGCCTCCACGGCCGAGCGCAGCGTCTCGGCCTCGGCCCGCGGCGCGTGGCGGGCGATGTGGCCGGCGGTGGCATCCTCCACCGCGCTGGCGCTCGCGGCTCTGTCGTGGACGGGTCGAAGCGGGCCCGCCGCCCCGCCGTGGGCACCGGCGCTCGCCCTGCTCCCCTTGGCCGGGCTGTGGATCGCCTCGCCGTGGATCGCGCACGCGCTCAGCACGCCCGCCGTGCCCGGCCGCCGTCCCCTTCCCGCCCCCCAGCGCGATCCCGCGATGCGCTATGCGCTGCTGCACTGGCGCTACTTCGACCGCTTCGTGGGTGAAGCGACGCACTGGCTGGTGCCGGACAACTTCCAGGAAGACCCGGCGCCCGTGGTGGCGATGCGCACCTCGCCCACCAACGTGGGCCTGCACCTGCTCGCCATCGGCAGCGCCCACGACCTGGGGTTCGTCACCACGGCCGAGATGGCCTCGCGGTTGGAGCGCGCCTTCGCGACGCTGGAGGGGATGCGCCGCTTCCGCGGGCACTTCTACAACTGGTACGACCTGAACGACCTGCACGTGCTGGAGCCGGCGTACGTCTCCACCGTGGACAGCGGCAACCTGGCCGGCCACCTCGTCGCCGTGCGCCAGGCGTGCATCGAGGCGCGGACCTCGCCGCCCGGCGACCCGCGCCTGTCCCGCGCCCTGGGCACGGCGCTCGGGCTGGCCGGCGAGCGCCTGG
>JAQBQD010000200.1 GCA_028287185.1 Gemmatimonadota bacterium
GCCGGCGCGGGGACGGGCGCGGGCGGCCGCGCGAAGGGCGCGCAGCAGCTCGGCGGCCGCGTCGGGAAAGGCGGCGGGGCCGCCGGCGGGCTTGCCCAGCACCTCCACGGCGCCCAGGCGCAGCGCCTCCAGCGCCTTGTCCGCGCCGCGCGGGGTGAAGCTGCTGAAGACGACGACGGGCAGCGGGTCGTCGCGCATCACCTGGCGCAGGAAGGTGAGGCCGTCCATGCGCGGCATCTCCAGGTCCAGCAGCACCACGCCGGGGCGGCGCTGGCGGAGGCGCTCCATCGCGACGAGCGGGTCCGGGGCGGTGCGCACCTGCACGCCCGGGCGGCCGGAGAGGAAGGCGGCGACGAGCTGTCGGACCACGGCGGAGTCGTCCACCACCAGCACGTCCAGCGGGGCGTCCGCCGCCGGGCTCACCACCGCGGGGCGGCGCGGAGCAGGGCCGTGGCCTGGTCGGCGGGCACGGGGCGGGAGAAGAGGAACCCCTGGCCGTACTCGCACTCCAGCGCGCGCACCTGCTCCAGCTGCGCCGCCGTCTCCACGCCCTCGGCCACGGCGTCCATCCCCAGCCCTCGGGCCAGCGAGGTGACGGCCCGCACGATGCCCAGGTGCTCGGGGTGCACGCCCAGGCCCCCCACGAAGGAGCGGTCCACCTTCAGGACGTCCACGGGAAAGCGGTGCAGGTACGCCAGGCTGGAGTATCCCACCCCGAAGTCGTCCAGGCAGAGCTGCACGCCCACGCCCTTCAGGCGGCACAGCGTGTCCACGGCCTGCTCGCCCGCGTGCATCAGCGCGCTCTCCGTCACCTCCAGCCGCAGCCGGTTGGGCGCCAGGCCCGACTCGGCCAGCGCGGCCTCCACGTCCCCCACCAGCCCGGGGCTGCGCAGCTCGTGCACCGAGAGGTTCACGTTCACCCCCACGGGCTCGGCGCCTTCCGGCGTCCAGGCGGCGGCCTGGCGGCAGGCCGTGCGCAGCGCCCAGCGGCCGATGGGCGGCAGCGCGCCGGTGTCCTCGGCCATCGCCAGGAAGTCGGCGGGAAGCAGCAGCCCGCGGTGCGGGTGGTTCCAGCGCAGCAGGGCCTCGAACGCCGAGATGCGGCCCGTGCCCAGGTGCACGATGGGCTGGTAGTGCATCACGAACGCCGTCTCGGGGTCGGCGCCGCGCAGGTCGCTCTCCAGGCGCAGGCGCTCCACCGCCAGCGCATGCATGGCGGGCTGGAAGACGGTGCACCCGCCCCGGCCGCCGGCGCGCGCGCGGTCCATGGCGGCGTAGGCGTCGCGCAGCACCTCGTCGGGGCGGCCGTACAGGTCGGTGCCCGGGGCGATGCCCACGCTCAGCGTGGTGAAGGTCTCGAAGCCGTCCAGGTGCAGCGGGGGCGCGAGCGCGGCCTGGATGCGCCCCGCCACCATGGCCGCCGTGCCCGCGTCGCGCACGCCGTCCAGCAGCACGGCGAACTCGCCGCCGCCCACTCGCGCCACCGTGTCGCCCGGGCGCACCGCCGTCTCCACGAAGTGCGCGGCGGCCATCACCATCAGGTCCGCCGGCAGCGGCCCCAGGGCGCCCGCCACGGCGTCGAGCTGGTCGATGCCCATGCACAGCACGGTGAACGCCGCCTCCTCGCGGGCGCGCCGGCGCAGCAGGTGGCCCACGCGGTCCAGGAACAGGTCGCGGTTCACCAGCCCCGTCAGGGCGTCGCGCAGGGGGGCGGGCACGGTCCCGTCCATCAGTTCCGCGGCCTCGTGGATGCGAGCCGTCATGCGATGCGCTCCCGCCGCGCGGGGGCGGCCTGGTCGGCGTGTGTGTAGACGGTGGGGAGCACGGTCCTCAGTCGCGGGGTGACCTGCGTGAGGCTCTCGGCGTGGCCCACGAACAGGTGCCCCCCGGGCTCCAGCCGCTCCAGCAGGCGGCCCACGACCCCGGCCCGCGAGCGGGCGTCGAAGTAGATCAGCACGTTGCGGCAGAAGACCAGGTCGAAGCGCCCCTGCAGGGCCCACTCTCGGTCGTTCAGGTTGAGCTGCTGGAAGCGCACCACCCGGCGCACCTCGTCGCCCGCGGCCATGCGCCCCTCCTGGGCCCCGCGGCCGCGCAGCATGTAGGCGCGGCGCAGCCGCTCGGGGATCTCGGCGGCCTTCTCCACGCGCCACAGCCCGGCGGCGGCCTGGTCCAGCACGCGCCGCGACAGGTCGGTGGCCACCACCTCCACCTGCCACCCCTCCTCGTCCGGCAGGGCGTCCAGCAGCGTCATGGCCAGCGAGTACGGCTCCTCGCCGCTGGAGCAGCCGGCGCTCCAGGCCCGCACCCGGCGCGGACGCCGGCGCGCGGCGGCGTCCGCCCGCCAGCGGGGCAGCAGGTCGCCGGACAGGAACTCCCAGTGCGCCGCCTCGCGGAAGAAGTGCGTCTCGTGGGTGCAGACCGCCTCCAGCATGCGGCGCCGCTCCTCGGGGTCGCCGCCGTCGGCCACGCGCTGGAAGTACGCTCCGTACGAGCGCAGCCCCAGCTCGCGCACCCGGCGGGACAGGCGTCCGGACAGCAGCGCCTGCTTGCAGTCGGCCAGGTGGATGCCCGCCTCGCGGTAGATGAGCGCCTGGAAGCGCCCGAACTCCGCCGGGCTCAGCACGGGCCCGTCGCCCGCGGCGGCGCTCGTGCCCCGCTCCACCACGGGTTCCGCCGTCACGCGTCCTCGTCCGCGCCGCCGTCCACGGCAACCGCGTCGGCGGATGCGGGGGCGCCACGCCCCACGCCGGGCGCAACGGCCGGCCCGGAGCCGGGATCCACCGGCTCCGCCTCGTCCCCCGAATCCGCCGGCTCTGCGGAATCCCTCGATCCCACGGACTCCGTGGAGGCCGGGGACGCCGGGGAGGCGGTGGATGCGGCGCCATCCGACGACCCCGCGTTCGATCCGTCCGCGGGCGCCGCCGCCGGAGCGGCGATGCGGACGCCGGGGAGGGCGGCGGAGGCGCGGTCGGCCGCGAAGGGGGCCTCGGCCGCCGCGGCCTCGTCCATCCCCAGCAGGCGGTCCAGGTCCAGCAGCAGGGCGAAGCGGCTTCCCACGCGGGCCAGCCCGCGCAGGAACTCGATCCGCACCCGCGTGCCGAAGCTGGGCGGGGGCTCGATGTCGCCGGGAAGCAGGTCCATCACCTGGCTCACGGCGTCGGCCATCACCCCCATCACCAGCGGCTCGCCCCCGGGCGCCACCTCCACGATCACGATGCAGGTGCGGCGCGTCTCCACCGTCTCCGGCAGCCCGAAGCGCACCGCCAGGTCCACCACGGGCACCACGCTGCCGCGCAGGTTCAGCACGCCGCGCACGGAGGGGGGCGCCGTGGGCACGCGCGTCACCTCCTCGAAGCGCAGGATCTCGCGCACGTGCAGGATGTCCAGCGCGTACTCCTCGCCCGCCAGCTCGAAGGTGAGGTACTGGCCCGCCTGCGCGGGCGCCGTCGTCTCGGTGCTCATTCGGCCCTCGGGGCGGTTAGAAGCGGGTGAAGTCGGCGCCGGGCACCTGCGCCGGGCGCGCGTACCCGTTCGTGGGCGCCGCGTAGGCGCCGGTCCCCGCCATCATGGGCGGCGCGGGCATGCGGCGGCGCCCGTCGGACGCGCCCTCCACCTGGAACGACGCGGTGAGCTGCTGCAGCGCCTCGGCCTGCGACGACAGCTCCTCGGCCGTGCTCGCCAGCTCCTCGGCGGACGAGGCGTTGCGCTGCGTCACCCGGTCCATCTGCCCCACGGCGCGGTTGATCTGCGTGACCCCGCTGGCCTGCTCGGCGCTGGCGGCCGCCACCTCCTGCACCAGCTCGGTGGTGCTGCGGATGGCCGGCACCAGCTCGCCCAGGAGCTGCCCCGAGCGCTCTGCGATGCGCACCGACGACGCGGCCAGGCTCCCGATCTCCTTGGCCGCCGTCTGGCTGCGCTCGGCCAGCTTGCGCACCTCGGTGGCGACCACCGCGAAGCCCTTCCCGTGCTCGCCCGCCCGCGCCGCCTCGATGGCCGCGTTCAGCGCCAGCAGGTTGGTCTGGTAGGCGATCTCCTCGATGATGTCGATCTTCTCGGCGATGGACTTCATGGCGATCACCGTCTCGCCCACGCTGCCGCCGCTCTGCTCGGCGGCGGCGGCGCCCTGCAGCGCCATCTTCTCCATGCGCCGGGTGTTGTCGGCGTTCTGGGTGATGGTGGCGCCCATCTCCTCCAGGCTGGCCGAGGTCTCCTCCACCGAGGCCGCCTGCTCGCTGGTGCCCTGCGACAGGCTGTTGGCCGTCGCGGCCACCTGCGACGAGGCGGCGGACAGGGCGTTGGCCCCCGCGCGCACCTCGGCGATGGTGTGCGACAGGCGCTGCGCCATCTCGGCGAAGGCGACGCCCAGCACGTCGCGCTCGCTGCGCGCCTGCACCCGCACCGTCAGGTCGCCGGCGGCGATGCGCTCGGCGGCCACGGCCATCTGCCGCTGCTGCGCCACCATCTCGGCGAAGGCCCGGCCCAGCACGTCGCGCTCGCTGCGCGGCCGCACCTCCACCGACACGTCGCCCGCTGCGATGCGCTCGGCGGCCAAGGCCATCTCCTTCTGCGCCTCCACCATGCGCGCCATGGCGCCGGCCAGCCGGCCGATCTCGTCGTGCCGGACGCGCGCGTCGGGCTCCACCGACAGGTCGCCGCCCGCCACCCGCTCCGCCACGGACAGCATGCGCACCACCGGCCGCGACACCAGCGTGTTCAGCACGGCGGCCATGAGAAGCGCGGCGAGCACCATCAGCACGACGGCGACCTCGCTCGTGCGCGCCGAAACCACGCCGGCCTGCTGCACCTCCAGCAGGAGGTCGTGCGAGTCCTTGGTGTGCGCGTCCTCCAGGTGCGTCAGGGAGTTGTGGTAGGTGTCCAGCCGCTTGCGGAACTCGGCCAGGCTCGCGGCGGCCGAGTCGCGGGCGCCCGGGGTGCCGCGCTCCAGCACGGCCGTGATGGTGGAACCCACCTCCTCCATCTGCGCGGCGGCGGACTTCGTGACCTCCAGCGCGGGCCCGTGCTCCTCGATCACGCCCGGCAGCGTGGCGTACGTCACCAGCCGCGCATCGATCTGGCCGATGTTGTCCCGGAAGGACTTGATGTCGGCCGGGATGGTCGTCGCGTCCGGCTCGGTGGCCCGCAGCAGCGTCAGCATGCCCTGGTAGCCGTCGCGGTCCAGGTTCAGCACCAGCACCACGCCGGCCATCTCCTGCTCCGAGAGGCGGACGGCGATGGCGCGCTGCTGCGCCGCGCGGGCCGAGATGGTGAGGATGCCGCCCAGTGCCACGGCCAGCATCACGCCCAGCCCGGCCACCAGCTTCCAGAGGAACGGCCAGTCGCGCGGGGAGAACGAGCTTCTCGATTCCATGGTTTCCTTCCACGTAGTGGTGCTGTTCGCGTTCCGCGGCGCTCGCCGCGGACGAAGCCATCCTTCCCTCGTCCCCGTCCCGCCCCTCGCCTCCGGCGGCCCCCGAAGGCGCGGCATCCATCCATCCGATCCGTCCATCCGATCCGCCCGGTCCGATTCGCCCGGTCCGATTCGCCCGACCGATCCGTCCGGTTCGCCAGGGCCGGTCCCATGTCACCCGGTCGCCCGGCGTCGTCCCGCCGTTCGATCCGGAAGCCGGGGCATGCGGCTACGCGGGCGCCGCCGCGCGCTCCACCGCCTGCCGCAGCAGCGTGGGCACGTCCAGGATCAGCCCCACGCGCCCGCTGCCCAGGATGGTCGATCCCGAGAAGCCGCCCAGCCCGTCGAAGGTGCGGCCCAGGGGCTTGACCACCGCCTGGGTCGCGCCGTGCAGGGCGTCCACCACCACGCCCGCGTGCCCCCCGTCGTGGCGGATCACCACCACGCTCTCGCGGCCCTCGGCGCGGCCGGGCATGCCCAGGAAGTCGCGCAGCCGCAGGAAGGGCAGCGGCGCGCCGCGCAGGCTCAGCACCCCCTCGCCCTGCTGCTCGTGCCGGTCGCGCGGCAGCTCCAGGCACTCCACCACCGACTCCAGCGGCAGCACGAACGTGTCGTCCGCCACCCCCACCGAGAAGCCTTCGATCAGCGCCAGGGTGAGCGGCATGCGCAGGGTGATGGTCGTCCCGCGCCCGGGCTCGCTGGCGATGCCCACGGAGCCGCGCAGCCCCTCGATCCCGCGGCGCACCACGTCCAGCCCCACGCCCCGGCCCGACAGGTCCGTCACCGTCTCGGCGGTGCTGAACCCGGGCTCCAGGATCAGGCGGAAGAGCTCCGCGTCGCCCATGCGCTCCGGGTCGGCGGCCAGGCCCCGTTCGCGGGCGCGGGCGGCGATGCGGGGGCGGCTCAGCCCCGCGCCGTCGTCCGCCATGCGCACCACCAGGCTGGCCCCCTCGTGCCGGGCGGAGAGCGTCACCGTGCCGCAGGGGTCCTTGCCGGCAGCGACGCGCGCCTGCGGCGTCTCGATCCCGTGGTCCACAGCGTTGCGCACCATGTGGGTCAGCGGGTCGCGAAGGTGCTCCACCACGCTGGTGTCCACCTCCACGTCCTCGCCCTCCACCACCACCCGGGCCAGCTTGCCGTGGGTGAAGGCCAGGTCGCGCACCGTGCGCACGTAGGGCCGGAAGACGGGCCCCAGCGGCACCATGCGCAGCCGCATCACCAGCTCCTGCAGCGCCAGGTGCAGCCGCTCGCCGTCGCCGTGCGCCTCGGCCAGCGACTCCGCCGGCGCGCCGTCCGCCATCATCTGCGCCAGGCGCCCGCGGGCGATGGTGATCTCGCCCACCACGTCCAGCGCCCGGTCCAGCACCTCCACGTTCACCCGCAGCGTGCGCCGCGCCTTCGCCCTCGCGGCGGCGGGGGACGACATGTCCGGCGACGCCTCGGTCGCGGGCGCCGAAGCGCCGCCCGCCGCGGGCTGGGCGGAGCGCGGGGAGTCCGCGGGCTCCGCCGAAGCCTGGCCGCCGCCCGACGCGAGGGCGGCCATCCGGGCCAGCAGGGCGCGCTCGGCGCCCGTCAGCTCGTCGCGGCCCTCGGTGGCGGCGGGCACCAGGACGCGCAGGGCGTCCACCGCCTCCAGCAGCGCGCCGGCCAGCGCGTGGGTGAGGGTGGCGCGGCCTTCGCGCAGGCGCTCCAGCACGTCCTCCAGCTCGTGCGCGAACTCGGCGGCGGGCGCATAGCCAAGGTTGGCGGCGTTGCCCTTGAGGGTGTGCGCCACGCGGAACACGGTGTTCAGCGCTTCGGCGTCGCCGGGGCGGGCCTCCAGGGCGAGCAGCGCGTCCTCCATCCCGGCCAGCCCTTCCTCGCACTCGGCCAGGAAGACGGGGATGATGGCGCTCAGGTCCATGTCCATGGGTCAGATCTCCCGCACGTGAACCGTGCCGTCGTCCGTGTGGAACAGCAGCTTGCGGCCCCGCCGCCCGCCCGTGAGGCGGCTCTCCACCTCGATCCCCTCGCGCTCCAGGAAGTCCAGCGCCACCTGCGCGTTGCGGATGCCCAGGTGGTCCGCCGACTCGAACGCCGACAGCACGCAGGCCCCGCCGTACACCCGCGCCCGCAGCCGGCCGCGCGCCCCGCCCAGCGCCAGCACCCCCTCCAGCAGCCGCGCCATGGCCACGTCCCCGAAGCGCGGCGACGGCGCCGCGTGGGCGGGCGACTCGGGCAGCAGGAAGTGGTTGAGCCCGCCCACCTCGGCATGCGGGTCCCACAGGCACACGCCCACGCACGAGCCCAGGATGGTGCTCACCGCCGCCGGCTCGCGGCTGGTGGCGAGCTGCCCCGGGTGCAGGTAGACGGCGCGGCGCACCGGCACGTACAGGCGCTGGGCCAGGGGGCTCACGACCCTGCCGTCGCGCGGAGCGCCACCGCCACGTGGGTACCGAGCAGCGCGTACAGCGCCTCGTCGCCGGGCTCCGCGCCGGCCTTCTGCGGCAGGAAGCTCCACACGACCGCCGCGCCCACCGCCTGCCCGTCCACGGCCAGGGGGATGCACGCCACCGGCTGCCCCGCGCCGCCGCCCGGCTCGCGCGCGTCGAAGCAGCCCTCCTCCAGGCACGGCTCTCCCGAAGCGAGCGCCCGCGCCACGGGCCCCGCCGGCACCAGCGCCGCCCGCACCCGCGCGTCGATGCCGAAGCCCCGCGCCAGCGACAGCGCGCCGGCCGGCCCCCGCTCGTAGACGCCGAACTCCTCCGAGGCCACCAGGTTCACCATCAGGTCCTCCACCGCCGCCAGCACGCGCGCGCGGTCGAGGGTTCCGTGCAGGGCCAGGCAGGCCACGTACAGGCGTGCCAGGTCGGCGGCCTCGCCGCGCAGCGCCTCGCACTCGCCCGCCAGCGCGCCGTGCTGCATCTCCACCTGCGCCACGTGGCGGCGCACGCGCACCAGCTCGCCCTGGCAGCGGTCCAGCCGGTCGCGCAGCGTCGCGCCCGGCGCGTCCGCGGGCTCGGCGGCGGAAGGGGCGGCGTCCCGGATCTCGCTCACGGCGCTCACCCTTCCAGGAAGTTGCGGATCTTCGACAGCAGCTCCAGCGAGTCGATGGGCTTGGTCACGTAGTCGCTGCACCCGCTGGCGAAGCCTTCCTCCACGTTCTTCGCCTCGGCGCGCGTGGTCACCATGATGATGGGCACCGAGCGCGTGGCGTGGCGGGCGCGGAGCTGCCGGACGGCCTCGAAGCCCCCCATGCGCGGCATCACCACGTCCATGAGCACCAGGTCGGGGTGCTGGGCGGCCGCCATCTCCACCCCCTCCACCCCGTCGCGCGCCGACACCATCTCGTACGCGCTCTTGTTGAGGATCATCTTGATCCACATGTGGGTGGTGGCCGAGTCGTCCACGAGCAGGATCTTCTTCCTTGCCGTCGCCGCCGGGGTGCCGGCGGAGCGTGCGGGTGCGGCGGTGGATGCGGTCATGGTCTGCGGTCCCGGGCGAAGTCCCTCGCGCCCCCGTCCGCCGGCTCTCGTTGCCGGTCACGGGACGGAAGCGCTCACACCCTCCCTAAGGCGCGAACCGTACCCGCTTCGGAGTGCATCTGACGGTTTCACGTAACGCGCCGTGCGACAGAGACTTCGGTCCCGCAGACCGGGAGCGGCATTCGGGGCGGGGGCGGCAGGGTGAGGCAGAATGTCCCACATCAGGGGCGTTTCTGCGGGGGCACGATTGCAGATCCGCTCCGTCGGGACCGTCGATCCGCGGGCGAGAGCGAGGATGCGTCGGCGCAGAACGACGCGTGGGGGAGATCCGCGGAAACGAAGCAAGGGGTCCCACCGCGCGATGCGGAGGACCCCCTGCTCCTCGAACCCTCGTCCGGTTGCCGCCGAGCTCGCGGATCAGCCCACCGGGTGCTCCGCGTGGGCCGCCTCCGCGTCGCCTTCGACCCGCGTGCCCAGGCCGTCGATCACGACGTCGCCGTCGGCGAAGCGGGCGCGGATCTCCAGCTCGCCGCCCATGGCGCCCACGAAGCGGCGCAGGGTGGAGAGGTACACGTCCGGCCGCCGTTCCAGGCGCGACACGGCGGCCTGCCCGATGCCCAGCTCCGCGGCCACCTGCTCCTGCGTGAACTGCATCGCCTTGCGCAGCCGGTACAGCGGGCTGCCCGCGATCTCCTCCACCCGCCGCGCGATGCGCTCGCGGCGCTCCGGCGGCATGCCTGCGAGCAGATCGTTGAAATCCTTCCCCATCGCCATCCTCCCGATCAGCCGAGTACCCTCCACGAACTCTCTGCGCCGGGACAACAATATGCCTTTCATGTAATATCAGCAATCCGTGAGCCGTCGCTCGTCATGAGCCGGACGGCGGCGATGAGCGCACGCTACGGGCGGGAGCGATCCCGATGACGCAGTTCGCTTGCGCCGGTGACGCGGAAGAGCCCGCGACTCGGGCGAGCGGCGGGCTCTCATGAACGGAGCGGACGGCGGACGGCAGGTCGCGACGCTACCCGGCGGAGGGGGAGGCGTGGCCCTCGTCGCGGTACTGGCGCAGCTTGCGGGTGAGGGTGCGGCGGTCGATGCCCAGCGCCTCGGCGGCGCGCACCTGGTTGCCGTGCGTCTCCTCCAGCGTCGCCAGGATGTGCTCGCGCTCCAGGCGCTCCAGGTCCCACCGGCCGGTGCGTGCACGGGCGGCCAGGTCGCGCGCGGGCTCGGCGCGGGCGGCCTGCGGGGGCTCGAAGGGAAGCGAGCGGGCGCCGGCGTGCAGGATCAGCGAGCGCTCCACGTGGTTCTCCAGCTCGCGCACGTTGCCGGGCCACTCGTAGCTCATCATGCGGCTCAGCGTCTCGGGCGGGATCTCGGGCGGCTCCAGGCCGTTGTCCCGGGCGAAGCGCATGCGGAAGTGGTGCGCCAGCAGCGCCACGTCGCCCCCGCGGTCGCGCAGCGCCGGCACGTGCACGGGAAACACGTTCAGGCGGAAGAACAGGTCCTGCCGGAAGCGCCCCGCCGCCACCTCGTCCTCGAGCGACACGTTGGCGGCGGCCACCAGGCGGAAGTCCACGGCCACCTCGGCGCCGCCGCCCACCCGCTGCACCCGCCGCTCCTGCAGCACGCGCAGCAGCTTCACCTGCGTGGCCGGGGGAAGCGTCGCCACCTCGTCCAGGAAGAGCGTGCCCCCCGCCGCCTCCTCGAACAGCCCGCGGCGGCTGGCCGAGGCGCCCGTGAACGCGCCCTTCACGTGGCCGAACAGCTCCGACTCCAGCAGCGTCTCGGGCAGCGCGGAGGCGTTCACGGCCACGAAGGGGCGCCGCGCGCGGTCCGACAGGTCGTGGACGGCGCGGGCCACCAGCTCCTTGCCGGTGCCCGTCTCGCCCGTCACCAGCACGTTCGCCCGCGTGGGCGCCACCCGCTCGATGAGCTCGAACAGGCGCTGCATGGGGGGCGAGCGGCCCACGATGCGGGCCAGCCCCCCCTCTCGCGCGGCGCCGCGCAGGCGAGACACCTCACGCCGCAGCTCGGACTCGGCCAGGGCGCGCTCGGCCACCAGGGCCAGCTCGTCCACGTCCACGGGCTTGGACAGGTAGTCGAACGCCCCCAGCCGCATGGCCTCCACGGCCGAGGCCACGGAGCCGTGGCCCGTCATCAGCACGAACTGGGCGTCGGTCTGCATGGCGCGCCCGGCGGACAGCACCTCCATCCCCGAGATGCCGGGGAGGTTCAGGTCCAGCAGCACCAGGTCGTACAGCTCGCGGTCCAGCATGCGGAGCGCCTCCTCGCCGCTGGCGGCGGGCTCGGCGGCCCAGCCCTCTTCGCGCAGCACCTGGAGGATCAGCTCCAGCACCAGGTCCTGGTCCTCCACCACCAGCACGCGGGCCCCGGCGCGGGCGGCGCTCACCGGCGCCTCGCGGCGGCGTCCAGCGCGCGGCGCACGCGGGCCGCCACCTCGTCCGGGGGCACGGGCTTCTCCAGCATGTCCACGGCGCCGGCCTCCATGCCCATGCGCAAGGCGTCGTCCGCCGCGTAGCCGGACATGTAGAGCACCCCGGCGGCGGGATACAGCACGCGGATGCGGCGGGCCAGCTCGCCGCCGTTCATCCCCGGCATCACCACGTCCGTCAGCAGCAGGTGGATGGGCCCGGTGTGGCGCGCCACCAGCGCCAGCGCCTCGTGCCCGCCCACGGCCTGGAGCACGCGGTATCCCGCGTCCGTCAGCACCTCGGCCAGCAGGGCGCGCACGGCGGGCTCGTCCTCCACCAGCAGCACCGTCTCGGGGCCGCCGCGGGCGCGGCGGGCGCGAGCCGCGCGCTCGGGGGCGTCGGCCTCGCCCTCCACGGCCGGCAGGTACACGCGGAAGGTGGTGAACACGCCGGGGGTGCTGTCGGCGGTCACGTAGCCGCCGCTCTGCTTGGCGATCCCGTAGACGGTGGAAAGGCCCAGCCCCGTGCCCTTGCCGGGGTCCTTGGTGGTGAAGAAGGGCTCGAACACCTGGTCGCGCGTCTCGTCATCCATCCCGTGGCCGGTGTCGGTCACCTCCAGCGCCACGAAGCGGCCCGGCTTCAGGTAGGGATGGCGGCGCACGTGGCCCTCGCCCACCACCACCTCGCGCGTCTCCAGCACCACCACGCCGCCCTGCGGCATGGCGTCGCGGGCGTTCACCACCAGGTTCATCACCACCTGCTCCAGCTGGCTGGCGTCGGCGCGCACGCGGGCGGCACCGTCGTCCAGCAGCGTCACCAGCTCCACGTCGGAGCCCAGCAGCGGCTCCAGCATCCCCTCCATCCCGCGCACCACCTGGTTCAGGTCCAGCACCCGCGTGTGCAGCACCTGGCGCCGGCTGAAGGCCAGGAGCTGCCGGGTGAGGGCGGCGGCGCGGTCGGCGCCCTTCTTCACCTCCTCCAGGCTGCGTCGCGCGGGGTCGCCGGCCGCTGCGCGGCGCAGCAGGAGCTGCACGTGTCCGCCCACGGCCATGAGGATGTTGTTGAAGTCGTGGGCGATGCCCCCCGCCAGCCGCCCCACGGCCTCCATCTTCTGCGAGTGCCGGAGCTGCTCCTCGCTGCGGCGTAGCGCCTCCTCCGCGCGCTTGCGGTCGGTCAGGTCGCGGGTGATCTCGGCGAAGCCCACCAGGCGGCCGTGCCCGTCGCGCAGCCCGGTGAGCACGGTGTTGGCCCAGTAGCGCGAGCCGTCGCGCCGCAGCCGCCACCCTTCCGTCTCGCGGTGGCCCGCCTCGGCGGCGGCGGCCAGGTCGTGCGCGGGGCGCTCCTCGGCCAGCTCGGCGGGGGGATAGAAGACGGAGACGGGACGCCCCAGGATCTCCTCGGCCGGGTAGCCCGTGTTGCGCTCGGCACCGGCGTTCCAGCTCACCACGTAGCCGTCGGGGTCCAGCACCACCATGGCGTACTCGCGCACCGTCTCCACCAGCAGCCGCAGCCGCTCCTGCACCGCGCGCAGCTCCTCGTCGGCCAGGCGCCGCTCGGTGACGTCGGCGACGGCGGCCAGCACGCCCGCCACCCGGCCCCCGCCGTCGCGCATGGTGCCGGCGGTGGTCTCCACCCACCCGCGGCTGCCGTCGCGGCGGGTGAGGGGAAGCTGCCGCCGCCCGGTGTCCCCCCGCGCCGCGCCCGCGGCCTCGGTGCAGCCCGGCAGCACCTCCTCCAGCCGGCGGCCCTCCAGATCGGCGGGGTCCCACCCCGTCACGGCGCGCACCTGCGGGTTGGCGTACACGATCACGCCGGCCGGGTCGGCCAGCAGCAGCCCTTCGCCCACGTTCTCCACCACCGCACGGAAGCGGGCCTCGGACTGGCGCAGCGCCTCCTCCGACCGGGTGCGCTGGTCCACCTCGCGGCGCAGCGAGGCGTTGGCGGTGTCCAGCTCGGCGGTGCGGGCGCGGACGCGGGCCTCCATCTGGTCGTGGGCGGCCCGCAGCGCCGCCAGCGTCTCGCGCAACGGGGTCACGTCCTGCGACATGGCCACCGTCGCCACCAGCCGTCCGTCGTCGCCGTGCAGCGCGGTGACGGTCACCTGCGCCCACACCACGCTCCCGTCGGCGCGCAGGTAGCGCTTGCCGAGCGAGTAGTTGTCGCGCGCGCCCGCCAGCAGCTCGCGGTGCAGCCGCGACTGCTCGGCCACGTCGCCGGGGTGGGTCAGGTCGCCCAGGGTGAGGCCGGCGGCCGACTCGGCGGTGTGCCCCAGCAGCGCCTCCGCGGCCGGGTTCACGTGCACCACGCGGCCCTGGGCGTCCGCCGTCATGATGGCGACGGGGGAGTTCTGGAACAGCAGGCGGTAGCGCTGCTCGCTGGCCCGCAGCGCCTCCTCGGCCAGGTGCCGCTCCGTCACGTCGCCCAGCGCGCCCTGCGTTCCCAGCGCCCGCCCGTCCGCGTCACGCATCACCACGACGGTGCCGGCCAGCCAGCGGGTGCGCCCGTCCTTCGTGACGAAGCGCTGCACGCGGTGGTGGGAGACGTAGGGGCCCTCCATCGCCTCGAAGAAGCGCGCGGCCTGCTCGTCGCGGGCGTCGCCGGCCACGAAGTCGAAGCACCGGCGGCCCAGGCTTTCCCGCACGGTGTAGCCCGTGACCTGCTCCCACGCGGGGTTCAGCAGCGTCCAGCGCCCCTCGCGGTCGGTGCGGAACACCACGTCGTGCACCGACTCCACCACCGAGCGGTAGCGGGCCTCGGACTCGCGCAGCGCGTCCTCGGCATCGCGGCGCTCGGTGACGTCCTCCACGATGCCGGCGTAGCGGCGCGCGGGCCCCGGCACCGGGAACACGCGGTCGCACACCGTGCGCACCTCGCCGCTGGGCCGCACCACGCGGTACTCGATCTCGCGCCGCCCCCCGAGCGACGCGAGGGCCCCCGCCACGCGCCCGCGGTCGTCGGGGTGCACCGCTTCCAGCCAGCGCTCCGGCGCGCCGTACAGCTCCTGCGCAGGCCGCTCGGCGAGCGTCTCGTAGCCCGGGCTCACGTACAGCAGCCGGGGCTCCGGCGCGGAGTCCAGCACGTAGAAGACGGCGGCGACGTTCTCGGCGAGCTGGCGGAAGCGCTCCTCGCTCTCGTGAAGCGCCGCCTGGGCCCGGTGCCGCGCCGTCACGTCGCGGCCGATGGTGAGCACCGTCTCCACCGGTCCCTCGCCTTCCCGCTCGGGCGCCAGGCGCGCTTCCCACACCCGCCCGGGCCCACCGCCGCGGGACGGCACGACCACCTCCACCGTCCGCTCCACGCCGGTGGCCAGCACCCCGCGCACGGCGTCGGCCCAGGCGTACATGCCGGGCACGCGGTCGGCGTCGTCCACCGGCGCGCCCAGCAGCTCCGCGCGGGTGCGCCCCAGCGCGGCGCCGGTGGCCGCGTTCACGTACGTCAGGCGGAGGTTGCGGTCCACCCGCGCCACCACGTCGGGCGCGTTCTCGGCAAGCGTCTGGAACTCCCGCTCGCGCCGGCCCAGCGCCGCCTCCCGCGCGCGCGTCTCCGTCAGGTCGGCGCTGCACGTCACCACGCCCAGGGGCTCGCCGTCGTCCCCCGCCACGGCGTCGGACCAGAGCGCCACGGGAAAGCGCGAGCCGTCGCGCCGCACGTTCTCGCTCTCGCGGCTCCAGCTGCGGATGTCGCCGATGGGGGGCCGGCCCTGCTCGTCCCAGTGCTCCGGCGGCGCGAAGATGCGCGCCGGGCGGCCCACCAGCTCGGCGGGCGTGTAGCCGTGCATGGCGGCCTCGGCGGGGTTGGTGTAGACGATGCGCCCGTCCACCCCCGCGAAGGTGACGCCCAGCTGCATCGTCTCCACCGCCTTCTCCAGCGTGCGCACCGAGTCGCGCAGCCGGCGCTCGGCCCCGTCGCGCGCCGCCAGCTCCACCCCGGCCGCCGCCGCCGCCGCCAGGTCCTCCGCCGCCCGCGCGTCCTCGGCGGACCACGCCCGCCCTTCCGCATCCACCACCACCAGCGCGCCGACGACCGCACCGGCCGAGTCCAGCACCGGCACCGCCAGCAGCGCGCCGGCCTCCGCGCCCGCTAGCAGCGCGTCTCCGCCGTCGCCGTCCATCCTCCGCACGTCCTCCACCGCCACCGTCGCGCCCGCCAGCACGCGCCGCAGCAGCGCGGAGCCGCAGAGTGTGCCGGCCGATGGATCGCGGCCGGCCGGGAACGACGCGGCCACGTGCGGCGCGGCACCGTCCACGAGCACGAGCACGACGGCGGCGGAGGTGGCGCCCAGCGCGGACGCGGCCAGCCGGGCCACGCGCGCCAGCAGCGGCGGCGCGGACAGGTCGGCGGATGCCGTCCGGCGGAGGGCCGCGTCGGCGGAGGCGTGCGGGGCGGCGAAGGGAGTCACGCGGAAGGGGCTCCGGGAGTGGTCGGCGAAGTGTGGTGCCGGGCGGGAAGGCGGCGCGCAGGCGGAGCGGGCCGGCGCGGCCTTACACCAAGATAAGGCGTTCGGGTGCCGGGGAGAATCCGCAGACGGAAGCCGCCTCCGTTCGGCGCGCCCCCCGGAGCGGCGGGAAGCGAGCCGACGACGAACGACGCAGCAATCTCCCCGTCGCTTTCCCGCCGATGCCCGGTGGACGGTGCACCGCGCGCCGCACGTCGCACGGAATACGCCGACGCGAACGGTGGTCGGGGGCTGGGGATCGAACGAGGACGAGAGAGGCCGATGCTCCGGGCGAAGGCTGCACGGGGATCGACCCCGCGGCCGTGAAGCGCCGACGGAGGCGGGCGGGCGGCGGTTCGCGCGGCCCGGCCGGTCCGTGTATAATGCCGCTCGTCCCACGCGATGCCCAGCGCCCGTCGCGATCATCCCATCGCGGAGGCCGGTCCGTCCCGCGGCCGCACCCGCGTCGGCGCCGCGGACGTATCCATTGCGTCTCCCTGGATCCCGCCGCGCCGATCGGTCCGTCCGAGAGCGCTTGGTCGATGCGGGCGCGGCCGGCCGGTCGAGCTCGATGGACATCCCCGTCGATCATCCGCCCCTCCGAACCGGCCGTCCGCGGCCGAGAGACGCGTTCTTCGGCTCCGACACTCCGACACCCGCACCCGCGCATCCGATGACCCTCCTTCGTCCGATTGCCCGCCGGCTCGCCACGGGGCTGGCCGCCGCCGCGCTGCTCGCCGCCCCGTCCACCGTCCGCGCGCAGCAGAAGCAGCGCTACGCCAGCCTGGACGAGGCGCTGGCGGCCGCCGGGGACCTGAGCGGAAAGCAGGGGCCGCAGAGCGTGAACTGGATCGACGGCGGAACGCGCTTCTCGTACCTGGACCACGACGCAGGGACGGGAAAGAGCGTGATCCGGGCGTACGACCCCGCGGCGGCGCGCGACACGCTGCTCTTCTCGGCGCAGGGGCTGACCTTTCCCGGCACGCAGCAGCCCTTCGAGTACGAGTCGTTCCAGTGGGCGCGCGACTCGCGGCACCTGGTGTTCAAGACCAACTTCCATCCCATCTACCGGCGTAGCGGCACCAGCGACTACTACGTGTACTCGCTGGCCGACCGTGGCCTGCAGCTCGCCACCCGCGGCGCGCGCACGGCCGAGCTGTCGCCCGGCGGCGCGCTGCTGGGCTACGAGCGCGGCGGCGACCTGTACGTGGCCGATCTGGCCGCGCACACCGACAAGCGGCTGACGGCGGACGCCCGCGAGCACGTCTTCAACGGGCACTTCGACTGGGTCTACGAGGAGGAGTTCGGGCTGGCGCAGGCGTGGAGCTGGTCGCCCGACAGCCGGCGCATCGCCTTCTGGCAGACGGACGAGAGTGCCGAGCCCATCACCCAGCTCAGCGACCTTTCGGGCCTGCACCCGCGCTACGACAGCATCCGCGTGCCGCTGGTGGGCGACCCCGGCCCCCGGGTGCGCATCGGCGTGGTGGACGCGCGGAGCGGCGCGCGGACCTGGCTGGACACGGGGGAGCAGGGCGACTTCTACATCCCGCGCATCTACTGGACGAGCAGCCCCGACACCCTGGCGGTGATCACGCTCAACCGGCCGCAGAACGAGATGAAGGTGTTCTTCTTCGACGTGGCGACGGGCGCCCGGCGCCTGGTGGCCACGCAGCGGTCGGACACCTGGGTGGACCTGTACGACTTCTACGCCGGCGTGCAGGACATGATCTCGTTCCCGGCCGGCGCGCGCGAGTTCTTCTGGATCTCGGACCGCGACGGGTGGCAGCACGTGTACCGCTACGACTACTCGGGCCGCCTGCTGAACCAGGTCACGCGCGGCCCGTGGAGCGTGACCCGCATCGAGGGCGTGGACCCGGCCTCACGGACGATGTACTACTCGTCCACGCAGGCCTCGCCGCTGCAGCGCCAGCTCTACGCGGTGCGCTTCGACGGCACGGGCACGCGGCGCATCACCACGCAGGCGGGCACGCACGCCATCGACATGTCGCCGGGGGCGGCGTTCTTCATCGACCGCTGGTCGGCCGTGGGGCAGCCCACCCAGGTGGAGCTGTGGTCCACCTCGCCGGGCCGCATGCTCAAGAAGATGGAGGACAACGCCGACGTGACGCGCTGGCTGGCGACGCACGCCTACTCCCCCGCCGAGCCCTTCGCCTTCACCGCGTCCGACGGAACGAAGATCGACGCCAGCATGATCAGGCCCGTGCCGTTCGATCCCACGAAGCGGTATCCCGTGGTGTTCGACGTGTACGCCGGCCCGGGGTCGCAGCAGGTGTACGACCAGTTCGCCTCCGACGGGTTCGACCAGTGGCTGGCGCAGCAGGGCTACGTGGTGATCGGGGTGAACAACCGCGCCTCCAACAACTACGGCAGCGCGTTCGAGAAGATCGTCTACCGGCACCTGGGCCGCTGGGAGGCCAACGACTTCGCCGAGACGGCGCGCCACCTGGCCACGCTGCCCTTCGTCGACGCGCGGCGGGTGGGCATCTTCGGCACCAGCTACGGGGGGTACGCCGTGCTGGAGGCCATGGAGCGCTATCCCGAGCTGTTTCCCGTGGGAGTCGCCAACAGCGCCGTGGCCGACTGGCGCTACTACGACTCCATCTACACCGAGCGCTACATGGGCCTGCTGGCCGACAACCTGGCCGGCTACCGCGAAAGCTCGCCCCTGGAGAACGCCGCCAAGCTTCGCGGCCGGCTCATGCTGGTGCATTCGCTGCTGGACGACAACGTGCACCCGCAGAACACCATGCAGCTCCTGACCGCGTTCACGGCGCTGGACAAGGACGTGGACCTGCGCGTCTATCCGCCCGGCCACCACGGCGCCGCGTACGACTTCACCAGCTTCAAGCTGATCCAGCAGGCCACGCAGACCTTCCTGGACCGCCACCTCAAGGCCGCCGAGCCGCCGGCGCTGGACCCGGCGCGGTAGGGGCGGCCGGGTTCGTGGAGACGGGACTTCACGGAGGTCCGGAGCTCGACGACGGGGACGGCAGGTGCGCGCGATCGCGACACGCCGCCGATTCACGAGGAAACGGGGTGCGATGACGATGTCGAACGATCCGCTGCACGGCGTGACGCTGGAGCGGATGCTGAACGAGCTGGTGGATGCGTACGGGTGGGAGCGCATGGGGCAGAGCATCCGCATCCGCTGCTTCACCAGCGACCCCAGCATCGGCTCCAGCCTCAAGTTCCTGCGCAGGACTCCGTGGGCACGCGAGAAGGTGGAGGCGATGTACGTGGCGACGGTGCGGGAACGGTCACGGTAGCCGTGCGTCGCGGGCGATCCCGCGGGGGGATGCGCGTCCGGGCTCCCGGTCCCGGGGACGCCGCACGCGCCGAAGCCCCCGCGCCGCATCGGCACGGGGGCTTCGTCCGCCCAGCCGGCCGCGTCGGCGCGCCGGGGACGGGCCGTCGATGGCGCGCGAGCGCACGATGGGCGGCATGATGGCGTGCAGGTCGTCCAGCGTGGCGCCCTCGCCCGGCACCACCGACATCATGGCTCCCCAGTGCTCCATCGTGCGCAGGACACCAGCACGGGTCCGCATACACCAATGAGACGACGAGCGGTGGGGTGCCCCCCTCACCGCATCCCGAGACCCGGATCTGCGATCGAGATCTCCGCCGGGGGATGCTTCTTGAACCCGGCGGCCCGGCGGCGTATCCTTCCACTTTCCGACCCACCGCCGTCCGGCCCAGAGCCGCCGCATCACGGGCCGGTGCGTCGGCCGTGTTCGAGGTCGAGAGGAACGGCACGGGGCGGAATCCAGCGAAACCGGCGGGTGGACCTTCCGTGGAGCGGCTGGGCCGGCGCACCGCGGACAACCTTCGGCGCGCGAGCGGCATCCAACGGGTCGCATCCCCGACGTCCAGCCCGCGTGGCACGGAGCATTTCGCGTCCCGGCGTGTACTCGTGCACCGCGCGCCGGCGGAGGCGCGGTCCGGCCCGTCCGCGGACCGGAGTCCCGCGCGACGGGCGCGGCCGGTCCCGATCCACCGTTCCCCACCCGCACCGGAGCTTGCCGCCGGCGCGTGCGTCCGTCCACCCGTCCCCCCATCAGGAGAACGCATGAAGACAGACCCGTCCGAACGGTCCGGAACGCCGCGGCGCCTGCGCGCCCGCGTGCGGGCCG
>JAQBQD010000181.1 GCA_028287185.1 Gemmatimonadota bacterium
GCCGCCGACTTGCGCGCGCCGCCCGCGGCCGACTTCCGAGCGCCGCCGGACGCGGTGCCCGACGCCGCCGCGCCCGAGCGCTTGCGGCCGGAGGGCGTGGCCGTGCGAAGGTTCTTGCCGGCGTTGAAGCCCACGCTGGTGCGCTCGGGGATCATGATCTCGGCGCCCGTACGGGGGTTGCGGCCGGCGCGCGCGGGGCGCGTCTTGCGCGTGAACTTGCCGAACCCGGGGATGGAAAGGCTGCCCGCCGCGTGCACCGCCTCCGAGATGGCGCCCTCGGCGGCATCGAAGATGGCTTCGACCACCTTTGCGGCGGCGGCTTTGCTGAGCTCGGCCTTCTCGGCCACCTTGTCGATGAACTCCGACTTGTTCATGGTGCGGTCTCCCGGGCCGGGGTTTCGGCGCGGCATCTCCGCGCCGCCCGGCGCCACATGCAAGCCCGGTTCCACCGCGCCAGGAAATACCTGCATCTACTCGCCCGCCGGACGGTTGTACCCGCTGCGGAACGAATCCACCACCCGCCGCGCCGCCCCCGCCGCCTTGCCGAAGGTGTCGCGCGCCGCGTCGCCGTAGGCCTTCGCGGCCTCGGACACGTCGTCGCGGTAGGGGGTGTCGGGGTCGCCGCGCCGGCGGTACTCGCCCCCCACGATGCGGTCGTAGGCGCCGCTCTCGAACCAGGCGCGCAGCTCCGCCACCCGGATCACGGGGAAGGGGTGCGAGGTGCCCAGCACGTTCAGCACCTTGAACACCTGGTCGGCCAGGTCGCCGGTGCCCTTGTACTCCTCGGCCTGGCGCACGAACTCGCCCACGTTCACCTCGGGCACCCCGTAGCCGCCCGCGAACTTCAGCATCATCCGCATCCCGGGGTCGGGGTCCTGAACGGCCAGGGTCCCCGCCCGGTCGCACGACAGCTCGGCCTGCCGCTGCCACGCCAGCAGCGCCTCCAGCACCAGCCGCGCGGCCAGCCCCACGATGGGAAACCCCATCCCCGCCAGGCTCACCAGGATGCGCGACATGGTGTTGTAAAGCGCGTGCCCGCTCATCACGTGCCCCAGCTCGTGGCCCAGCACGAAGCGCAGCTCGTCGTCCTCCGTAAGCCGCGCGAGCGCCGAGTTCACGATGATGAAGGGCTTCTCCATCCCGTAGGCGGCGGCGTTCAGCGTGGGGTCCTGCTGCACGTACAGGGGATAGTCGGCGGGGGCGTCCAGGGTGCGGTACACCTCCTCCTTCAGCCGGTGGATGCGGGGGAACTGCGTGGGGCTCACGCGCACGGCGCTGGCCAGGAACGCCAGGCGGATGGGCTTCTCGCCGAAGAAGCCGAACACGGTGCGCAGCACCTCGTCGAAGCCGGGCACGCGGCGCAGCGCGTTGAGCGCGGCGCGGTCGCCCGGGTGCTCCCAGGCGCGCGAGTCGATGTCGGTGAGGATGCGCGTGGCGCGGGCGTCGGGCATGGGGCCTTTTTCGGAGCGGAGGAGGGGGTGGCGCGGCGGGAGCCGGCGGCCCCGCGGACTACGGCCGGGCGGCGGGCGGGGTTTCAGCGCGAAACCTTTGCCCGCCGCGACGGGTATATCGTTCCGTCACAACGTGTTCGCGCTTCCCTGTCGGGAAAGTCGGGCCCGCTGTACATTGAAGGCGGTACCCACCCGTCGCCGGTTTCCGCGGGGGCAGCAGGCCCACGCGCCGGCGGAACCCTCACGGCACGCCCTCCCACCGCATCTTGGAGACTTCGCCATGGTCCGTCAACGGATGACCCCGTTCGTGCTCGCGCTCGCCCTGGCCGTGCCCGCCGCCGCGGCCGCCATGCCGTCGCCGCTCGCGGCGCCGGCGCACGCCCTCGCGGCGCAGCCCGCCTCGGCCTTCGTGGGCACGTACACCCTCAACGCGCGCGCCAGCGACAGCGTGGAGCGGGCCATCAACGAAGCCGCCTCGCACATGATGTTCCTCATCCGCGGCTTCGGGCGCAGCCGCATGCGCGGCACCAACACCGCCTACCACCGCGTCACCATCGCCGAGCCGGGCACCGACTTCGCCATCGCGTTCGACCAGCGCGCGGCCGTGCACAGCCCCTCCAACGGCACCGCGGTGCCCTGGACGCGCGAGGACGGCGAGAAGATGCAGGTGAGCACCCACGTCACCGACGGCAAGCTGGTGCAGACCTTCACGCCGCCGGACGGCCGCCGCGTGAACACCTACTCGCTGAGCCCCGACGGCAAGACTCTCACCATGGAGGTGGTGGTCACCTCCCCCAAGCTGCCGCAGCCGCTGCACTACCGCCTGGTGTTCGACCGGGTCTGATCCACGCGCGGTCGGCGCGGTCCGGGCCGATCGGATGAATCGGATGATTTGAGGAGGGCGGCCGTCTCGCGAGATGGCCGCCCTTCGTTTCGTATTCGCCGTCCTCGTTCGTCCGCTGCCTCCCCTCCGCGCTTCCCCCGTCGAGGCCGCTCCGCCGATGCGACGTCAGAGCGGGATCTCCTCCTCGCGATCGGGGTGCGTGTGCTCGCCGAAGTCCAGCGGCGCGGGGAGCAGGGCGGGGACGACGCCCGGCTGCGTCTCCCACGCGTCCCACACCTCGGCGTACCGCAGCCCGAACGGCGCGCCCTGCGCCCGGAGCCGTTCCTGCACCCAAGCGCGGTCGCCGAAGCCGATGCGCTCGCGGTAGAAGTCGGCCAGCGCCAGGATCGTGTCCACGTGCGGCTCCACGTCGACCGCGACTACGGGAAGCGTGGAGTGCGCCCCGCGGTACGTGAAGACGGGCGCGGGGTGGCGATGCGGAACCGCCGGCGCGACCACCTTGGCGATGCGGGCCAGGGTGATGGCGTCGCGGAACACCTTGCCGCTGGCCTGGTGGTCGGGATGCCGCATCCCGCGCCCCCACGCATCTCCCCACGTGAGCACGGCGTCGGGGCGCACGTCCGCGATCACCGCGGCGACGCGCCGCGCGGTAGCCGGGTCGGCGGCGACGCCGGTGTCCGGCAGGTCCAGGAAGCGCGTCTCCACGCCCAGGATCTCGCCCGCAACCCTGCCGTGCTCCTCGCGGATGCGCGCCACCTCGTCCGTGGGGATGGCGCCGAACGCCTCCGTCATCTCGCCGCGCGTGAGCCAGACGACCACCACGCGGTCGCCGCGGGCGCGCTGCGCCAGGATCGTCCCCGCCGCGCCCACCTCGTCGTCAGGGTGCGCCAGCCCCACCAGCAGCGTCTGTCCGGCCATCCGTGTCCCGTTCCCGTATCGTGGAGTCGCATCCGCGCGCATCGTCGCGATCCTTCAAATACCAGTCCGCGGGTGGAGCGGCAAGGCAAAGCGTCCAGCGAGCGCGGTTCACGCCGGACTGGCGGCGCGTCTTGAGATCGCTGGCCGACAAGATGTGGAGGGTCCCGCCTTCGGACGGGTAGCCGCGGCTTCACGGGGCAGCGTCCGTTCGCCGGAGGCGAAGCGCAGTCGAGATCGATCACCCGCTCCACCGCTGTCGCCGCCCGGAATCGCCGGGCATGCGGAGCGCGGATCTCGGGAGTGGTCGGCCGGGAATCACAGCAGCACGAGCTGCGCATCCGCCAGCGGCCGCGTGTCGCGGACGGCCGTCCATCCCCCGAAGCCGTGCCTCTCCTTGCAGCGGGCGATGCGGGCGTCGAGCTTCTCGCGGTAGCGTGCCTTCTGCGGGTTCGCGCGGCGGCGGATGATGGTCTGGTACGCCTCCACCAGGTCGGGCCGCAGGGCGCGGAGAATGGGCAGGAACCGGCGCCACGACGTGTCGGAGAGGCGCACGCCGCCGGCCACCACGAAGCAGGCGTCGGCGGCGCGGGCGGCGGCGTAGAGCGCGTCGAGCGGCGCCTCGCCGTCGGTGATCCCGGGCAGCAGCGGCATGGCGAAGATGCCCGCGCGGATGCCCCGCTCCCGCAGGCGGGCGAGCGCCTCCAGCCGGCGCTCGGGCGTGGGCGCGCGCGGCTCGATGACGCGCAGTAGCGCGCGGTCCACCGAGGTGAGCGAGATGTGCACGGACAGTCGCGAGCGGGTGCGGATGCGCTCCAGCAGGTCCAGGTCGCGCGTGACCAGCGGGCTCTTGGTGGTGATGGACACCTCGATGCCTTCCAGCCGCGCCAGCGCCTCCAGCACGCCGCGGGTAATGCGGAAGCGGCGCTCGGCGGGCTGGTACGGGTCCGTGGCCGTGCCGAGCGCGACGGGAAGCCCGGGGTGCCGCAGCACGGCGCGCGTCACCTCCTCCGCGTTGCGCTTCACGAAGATGGCGCGGTCGAACGCCGCGTCCGCGCCCGCGTTGGGAATGCGCCCCTCCGCGCCCAGGCGCTCCACCAGCCAGGCGTGCGCGTAGGGCGCGTAGCAGTACGCGCACGACATCTCGCACCCCACGTACGGGTTCACCGTCAGCGTGTGCTTCATCATCCCCGCGCCCGGCGAGGCCAGCTTGCCGCCGGGAAGCTCGTAGAACACCGCCTCGCCTCGCCGCTGCAGCATGGGCAGAGGCGCGCCTCGCCGGGCGGACCCTTCCCCCGCGAAGAGCGCCGCCTGTCCGCCCGCTGCCTCCGCCGTCGCCGCCATGCGATGCGCCTCCGCTCGTGCCGCCTCCCGCTCCGTCCACCGCGTCCGCAGTAAGGTCCCGCCACAACATACCGAACGAAAGCCGAACCTGCAAGAACGTTGCGCATCACCGCACGGTGCAAGGAGTTGTGCGCTGCGGCGCGCGTGGATACCTTTGGGCGTCATGCGTCGTCTCCCGCCGGCGGAGGCTGGCCGGGGCGCTCGACCCCGGCGACCGAGCCCTCCGGAGCCCATGCGGCTGCATCGCCTGGCATCCGTCCAGCGCCTTCCCATCCCCTGGACGATGGCTGGAGCTTCTTCTCCGACGCGGGCAAACCTGGTGAGGACCACCCCGCCGTCGCCGGGGTTCGACGTCACCTCGCCGCTGCCGCCACGCATGTACCCGGGCATGATCGTCACCTACCGCGTGCGACCGCTGCTGGGCGTTCGATCACCTGGGCGATCAAGATCACGCACGTGGCGGAGGGCGAGATGCTCGTCGACGAGCAGCGGTTTGGGCCGTATCGCAGGTGGGATCACGAGCACCACTTTCGCGAGGTGCCGGGCGGCGTGGAGATGCGAGACCTGGTGAGGTACGCGCTGCCCCCCGGCGGCGGCGTGGCGCACGGGTGGATGGCGGCTCCGCGCCTGAAGCAGATCTTCGACGATCGCCGCGAGCTCATGGAGCGGACATACGGAGCGCTGAAGTGAATCCCGAGACCTCCCCGCTCGCCTCCTCCTGTCCCGAACCGACGCCGCTCCTCGCCGGCGACGGCTCCGCGGTCCCCGCCCCTTCCCCCGCCGCGGCGGCCGCCTTCGCGGAGGTCGTCGCCGCGTCCGTCGGCCCGTCCGATCGCGCCGTCGACACCGCGGCATCCGACGGCTGCGCGCAGGCCGCCGCAGCGGAGGCGATGCTGGAGCTCGGCGGCGCGGCGGATGTCTCCGTGGGACCGCCATCGAACGAGTCGCCGACGTCCGGATCGACTGCCGTCGCGTCGAATCCACGCCGGCGCGCGGCGGATGCGGCCGCGGATGCCGCACCTCCATCGAATCCCACGGGCAGCGCGCACCTGCCGGTGCTGACGTGGCCGGCGGTGATCGCGGGGATGATCGCGGTGCTCATCATCCTGGGCGACGTGGGGGTGCGCGGGTTCGCGTTCGGGACGCTGGTGGCGGTGCTGCCGGTGCCGTTCTACGTGGCTCTGGCGCTGTGGCTGGACCGCTACGAGGCCGAGCCGCCGCGGGTGCTGGCGCGCACCTTCGTGTGGGGCGCCACGGTGGCGGTGTGCATCGCCATGCTGGTGAACAGCTATGCCGAGAGCATGGTGGGCTCGGTGTTCGGCGCGCACGCGGCTTCCGTCTTCGGCGCGGTGGTCTCGGCGCCGGTGGTGGAGGAGCTGGCGAAGGGGCTTGTGCTGCTCTTTTTGTATCGCGGCATGGTGGACGAGTTCGACGGCGTGGTGGACGGCGTGGTGTACGCGTCGATGGTGGGGCTGGGCTTCGCGATGATGGAGAACGTGGAGTACTACGGAAGCTCGCTGGCCGAGGGGGGGCAGAGCTCCATGGTGACCTTCGTGGTGCGGGGCATGATGTCGCCCTTCGCGCATCCGTTCTTCACCAGCATGATCGGCATCGGCCTGGGCGTGGCGCGCGAGGGGCCGCGCGACGGGCGGCGCCACATCCCCCCCATGATCGGCCTGGGTGCGGCCATGGCGCTGCACTCCCTGTGGAACTTCGTGACCTCGGACGACCGCTGGTTCCTGGGCGCCTACGTGCTCGTGATGGTGCCCGCGTTCGTCGGTGTGCTGTGGCTGGTGCACGTGTCGCTGCGGCGCGAGGGCCGGGTGGTGCGCGACCATCTGCTTCCCCTGGTGAGCGACGCCGTGATCGGGCCCGACGAGCTGGAGCGCCTGACCCGCGTGCGCGACCGGCTGGCGGCCACCTGGCGCGCCTGGCGCGCGGGAGGCATGCCCGCGTGGCGCGCCCGCCGCGAGCTGCACCAGGCCGCCAGCGAGCTGGCCTTCCACCGCTGGCGCGTGCAGCGCGGCATCTCGCGCGGCGCGGACGCGGATGCCGAGCGCGACGCCGAGTACCTGGCCCGCGTCTGCGAGCTGTACGTGGCCTGCGCCACCCTGCACGCCGCCCCGACGCCCGGTCCCGACGCCGGGGCAGGCGCCGGCTGAGCGGCCGGCATTCGATCGTCCACCGGCCGTTCGCGGTCCACCAGAGCTCGGCAACGCGCGACCGCGGACTCACCCAAGGAGAGCACCGATGGAAACCACGGAACGCACGATCCGGACGGAAGCGGCCTACGATGCCGCGCTGACCGAGGCCGCGTCGCTGATGGATGCCCTGGCCGGCACTCCGAAGGGCAGGCGTCTGGAGGCGCTGGTCACCGCCATCGAGGCGTACGAGGCCCTGCACTGGACCACGGCGTAGCGCCGAAACCAGCGGCGCGTCCGCTCCCGCCGAAACCGTCTTTGCAGACGCAAAGGCGCGGCGGCGTTCCGCGGCAGGTGGGGGCCCGGAGCGCTGTTGGAAGGCCACGCGGAATTCGTCCATTCGCGTCGCTTCCCACCGCTGCACATGCGGGCCTACCCACCGGCGGGGCATCGCATTATCTTGGCCCTGACCTCCTTCCGCCCGCGTTTCCGCGGCCCGTCATCCGGCGTGCAAACGCCCCCGCACTTTGCCGACATTGCCGATGCCACGGTCCACCGCCAAGCCGCTGCTTTCCGCGGCGCTCGCCCTCGTGCTGGGCGCCTGCGGCCACCCGCGCGGCCCGGAGCCGGCTGCGGCGCCCGCGCCGGTGCACCCCGCCGCCTCGGAGCAGCTCGGCGACGAGCCCAGGATCGACGCCGCGCCGCCCGTCGCCGTCGCGCCCGGCATCTTGGGCAGCGCGCACTACGATCTGCCGGTGGTGGCCAACCAGTGGGTGCAGGGCGAGCTGGACTTCCTGGTCAACCAGCGCCACGAGGTGATCGGCACCTGGCTGCGCCGGGCCGACTACTACCAGGACTGGGTGAAGGGCGTGTTCGCGGGCTACGGCGTGCCGCTGGACCTGAGCCACCTTGCGATGGTGGAGAGCGGATACCTGCCCACGGCGCGCAGCCGGGCGGGGGCGGTGGGCATGTGGCAGTTCATGGCGGGCACGGGCAAGGGGCTGGGGCTGCGTGTGGACGACGTGGTGGACGAGCGCATGGACCCCGTGCGCTCCACGCACGCCGCCGCGCGCCACCTGCGTGACCTGAACCAGGCCTACGCGGGCGACTGGGCCCTGGCCGTGGCCGCCTACAACGCGGGCACCGGCCGCATCTCGCGCGGGCTGCGGAGCTACAACGTCAGCAACTTCTGGGACCTGGCCCAGGCCGGGAACCTGGCGGAGGAGACCAAGCGCTACGTTCCGCGCCTGTACGCCGTCACCATCGTCGCGCACGACCCGGCGCGCTTCGGCTATCCGGCGGCGGCGGGGCCCGTGCGGCGCTTCGCGTACGACAGCGTGCGGGTGGACGTGATGACGCCGCTGGCGCAGCTCGCCGAGACGGGCGGCGTTCCCCTGGGCGACCTGCTGGAGCTGAACCCGCACCTGGTGCGCCAGACGGCGCCGGCCGACTACTGGGTGTGGACGCCCAGGGGCACCGGCGCAGCCGTGCAGACGGCGTTCAACGCGTCCGACTTCCGGCGCAGCGGCGGATACGGCTACTATCTGGTGCGCCAGGGCGACGACTTCACGAAGCTGGCCACCGCCGCGGGCCTTTCGGTCGACCAGGTGCGGGCGATGAACCCCCACGTGGAGCCCGCCGGCCTGTCCCGCGGCCAGCGCCTCGTCTTTCCCGTGGGCGTCGCCACCCTGCTCGCCGGCCGCCCGGGGGAGCGCGTCGTGCTCGCCGACGGGAGCGACCGCTCCGCCCGCCGTTCCTCGTCCGCACGCTCATCCAACTCCGCCAACGGCAACGCCGACGCGGGCGACGACTCGGCGTCGGCTTCCGGCGAGGATGCCGGCCGCACGTCTCGCGGCTCCGCGTCGGAGCGCGCGGCCCGCAATGCATCCTCCGACCGCTCCCCTGCCGACGAGCCCGGCGACCGCGCGAAGAGCAGCCGCCGGAGCGAGGACCCGGGCGATTCGGAGCGCCCGGCTCGCCGCAGCGCGGACGCCGCGCCCCGGACGTTCGTGCACACCGTCGTCCGCGGCGAGACGCTGGCGGGGCTGGCGGAGCGCTTCGAGGTGAGCCCGTCCACCCTCCGGCGCCTGAACGAGATGGAGGGCAGCCGCGTTCGCCCCGGTCAGAAGCTCCGCGTCCCGCGCCCCGCGGAGGAGCAGACGGCCTCGGCGGACCGCGCCTCCACCCGCTCGGCGCGCGCGTCGTCCGGCGAGGGGGACGCGAAGCCGCGCACCTTCGTCCACACGGTGCGCCGCGGAGAGACGCTGGCGTCGCTCGCGGAGCGCTTCGAGGTCAGCGAGCGCACCCTCCGGCGGCTGAACGAGATGGAGTCCAGCCGCGTGCGCCCGGGCCAGGAGCTTCGCATCCCGCGCCCGGCCGACGAGCAGTCCGCATCCTCCGACCGCCCACGCCCGTCCCGTTCGTCGGACGACGCCCCGGCGCGCTCCACCCGCGCGGCGTCGGATCTTGCCGCGGATCACCCCGGCCGCTCCGCGCGGTCGTCCGACGTGGAGAGCGCGGCGCCCCGCGTCGTGGTGCACACGGTGCGCGAGGGCGAGACGCTGGCGTCGCTGGCCGACCGCTTCGAGGTGAGCGCGTCCGTGATCCGCCGTCTGAACGACATGGAGACCAGCCGCCTCCGGCCCGGGCAGAAGCTGCGCATCCCGCGCCCTGCAGAGCAGCAGACCGCTGCCGCGGACCGCTCCCGCTCCACGCGTTCGGCGGACGGCGACGGCGAGCGCAGCGGTACGCGGTCCACGCCGTCGTCACGCGCGTCGGACGGCGAGTCGAGCGCGCCGCGGACGTTCGTGCACACGGTGGTGGAGGGCGAGACGCTGGCGGGGCTGGCGGAGCGTTTCGACGTGCCGCCGGCCCGCATCCGCACGCTCAACGAGATGGAGACGAGCCGCGTGCGCCCCGGACAGAAGCTGCGCATCCCGCGCCCCGCGGACGAGCAGTCGGCCTCCGCGGACCGCCCGTCGAGCCGCGCCCCGGGTGCCGCTTCGTCCACCGCGTCTCGCGAGCGGTCGTCGGATTCCGGGCGTCCCGCCGCCCGTGACCGAGCCGCGCCGTCCGAGCGCGCATCCGCGGAACGTGGTGCATCATCGGAGCGTTCGTCCGCGGAGCGTTCCTCGTCGGATCGCGCTTCTTCCGACCGCCCGTCGTCCGCCCGTCGCAGCGCGTCGGGCGACTCCGAACGAGCCGGAAGCTCGGCCCGTACCGGTTCGCCCGCGCGCAACGCGGAGCGCACCGCATCCACCGAGCGCACCGGCACCTCCAGCCGGGCGCGGGGCGAGGATGGTGGCGAGAAGCCGGCGCGGGGCACCGCGTCCACGCGCTCCACCGCGGGGGACCGCACCGCCTCGGCGGACCGGCCGAAGAGCCGCGACGGCGCATCCGGCGATACCCCGCGCCGCCCGGCTCATTTCACACAGCACACGGTCCAGCGCGGCGAGACGCTCTACGGCATCGCGCGGCAGTACGACGTGTCGGTCAACCAGATCCGCAACGCCAACGACATGAGCAGCGGCGAGACGCTGTCGCCCGGCCGTCGCCTGCGCATCCCCGCATCGTCCGAGCGCTGAGCGCGGATGATCGTGATCCACAGGGCATGAAGCCCGACTGAAACCACGATCGCGCGTCGCGGATCGCCGCGTTGGGTGGAGCACATCGGAAGGCGCAGACCCCCGGACCCGGTACGAACGAACCGCCCCGCCGCCGCACATCCGGCTGCGGGGCGGTGCGTTTCGTCAGTAGATGATGGAATCGTGCAGGCGTGCCGCTCCATCCGCACGTCGATTTGCGACCCGCGGTGCCGGCTCGGCGGAGGTCGCGGCGAGAGAGCGACCGTCGCGGTGGTGCGTCGAGATTCGCCTGGATTGCGAGCTGCGGGGCCGCGTTGAGGGATCCGTGGGGATGAACTCCGCCAGCGGACCCACGATCGCCGAATCGCGGATTCCCAGGAGCGGTCGCGGACGGCTGATCCCGCGCGGAACTTCCGCCGTGCTCTCCTTCTCCCGCTTGCGGGAGAAGGTGGCGGCCCTCAGGGCGCCGGGTGAGGGCCTACCGTCGCGCCACCCCCCGCGCTACCATCCCCTCCGCATCGGCTGTCCTCCAGACATCCCCCCAACCGGAGCGCCCGCATTGGCGAAGGTCCCCAGCTTCTACGAGTTTCGGCAGCGGGCGGAGGCGGCGTTCGACTCCATCCCCGACGACTACCGCGGCGGGGTGGACGGGCTGATCGTGGAGCGGCAGGCGGTGCCGCACCCCACGCTGCCCGACATCTACACGCTGGGCGAGTGCGCCACGGGCGAGATCGATCCCGACGGCGAGGCCGAGGTGCACCTGCGCTCGCAGGTCATCCTGTACTACGGCTCGTTCGTGCGGCTGTCCAAGCTGGACGACGAGTGGAACTGGGACGGCGAGATCTGGGAGACCATCACCCACGAGATCCGCCACCACCGCGAGACGGCCGCGGGCGAGGACGCGCTGGAGGACGTGGACTATGCCGCCGACCAGAACTTCGCGCGGCTGGACGGCCAGCCCTTCGACCCCTTCTTCCACCGATCCGGCGACGCCGTGGCACCCGGCGCGTGGGAGGTGGAGGGCGAGCTGTTCGTGGAGGTGACGGTGGATGCGGAGGCGTTCGCGGCGATGGCGGAGGTGCGTGTGCAGGCGGACGGTCGCGCGGTGGCGGTGGACCGGCCGGCGGAGCTGGGCGACGTGCACTTCGTGGACGTGGAGGGCACGCCGCGCGGCATGCTGCCGCTCACGATCGTCCTCGTCCGCCGGCGCGGCGCGTGGGAGGCGTTCCGCGCGAGACTGGCGCGTCGCAGGCCGGTCGTCCACCAGTCGGCGGGGACGGCGCGCGTCGGTCCGGCGGGAGGGTAGGGAACGCGGGGCCGGCGCTGGCGTGGGGTGCGGGTGGCCGGTAGCTTCCGCGGCTTCGGCTTTGCATCCGCCGGGTAGAGGAGTGGGCGGACGGCGGGCGAACCGTGGCCAGGGCGGAGGAGCGAGTGACGGACGGACCACAGCAGGTGCCGCAGCCCCGCGCCGTGCCGGCGGGGGCGCGGCTCACGCCGTACGAGCTGGTGTTCGGCGAGGCGGGCTTCGAGACGCGCATCTTCCCGTCGCTGGTGGACGAGGCCGAGGGCAACGGCGACGATCCCGCCAGCCGCGAGCGCTTCGCCTTCCTCACCCTCGCCGCCGACGCGCTGCGCGGCGTGATCCCCACCGAGGCCCCGCGCGAGGCCACCGAGCAGCACCGCGCCCTGCTGTACCACTCGTTCAACTTCTGGCGCTTCGGGCGGCGGCTGTACCTGCTGGAGAAGCCCGTCGCCCGCTACCTCGTGGAGGCCGCGCCGGGGCTGGACGGGTGGGAGATGCGCCTGCCGCACCCCTCCGTCTACCTGCAGCTTCCCGCCAACCTCTTCTGGGCCAGCATCTCGGCCGACGTGCCGCCCGAGCCGGTGGACGGCTTCTTCGTGGTGCAGTCGCGCGGCACCGACCCGCTGGGGCCGCCGTACCATCACTTCGAGGTGCTGATGGTGCTGGGCATCCGCCGCGAGCGCGCCGGGTTCAGCATCATCCCCTTCGACCTGGAGGTGGGACCCGGCATCGCTGACGACTGGGCCGACGCCCCCGGACGCGACGCCGGGCCCGACTTCGCAAGCGTGCTGCCCGGCGGCGAGGCGGCCGGCCTGTACAGCATCCTCACCACGGGAGAGGCGCTGAAGCTGCTGGCCCGGGCCCTCTGGTACATCCAGGCGCATCCCGAGGACCTCGTCCACGAGCAGCCCGCCGAGCGCCGCACCCGGGACCGCCCCGGCACCGTCGCCCTCTCCCGCCTCGCCTGGTGCCGCGTCGGCTTCGGCGGCGCCGCATCGCCCGGAGCGCCGGTCGATGGTCCGGCGGATTCAGCGGATTCAGCGGATTCAGCGGGACCAGCCGATTCGGCCGATCCCGCGCGATCGGCGGATGCGGCGGATGCGGCGGATTCGGCGGGTTCCGCCGGCGGGGACGATTCCGCGCGGGGACGCGCGGCCGGCGAGGGCGCCGGGGCGTGACGCCGCGGGACGTGGCCGCGGTGCTGGCCCAGATCGCCACGCTGATGGAGATCGCCGGCGGCAACCCCTTCCGGGCGAAGGCGTTCGCCACCGCCGCGCGGAAGCTGGAGTCGGCGGACGTGGACCTCGCGGCGCTGGCGGAGGCCGGCGCGCTCACCTCGCTGCCCGGCATCGGCGAGGGGATCGCGGGCGTGGTGGACGAGCTGGTGCGAACCGGCCGGTCCGGCATGCACGAGCGCCTGGTGGCCGACACGCCGCCCGGCCTGTTCGACGTGATGCGCGTTCCCGGCCTGGGCTTGAAGCGCGTCCGCACGCTGTACGCCGAGCTGGGCGTGGACTCGCTGGACGCGCTGGAGCGCGAGGCCCGCGCCGGCCGCGTCGCCGCCCTGGCCGGCTTCGGGGCCAGGACGGAGGCGAAGGTGCTGGACGGCCTGGCCTTCGCGCGCGCCTCGCGCGGGCTGCGGCGGTATCCGGACGCGATGGAGTCCGCCGTTGCGCTGCTGGAGTGGGCGCGCGCGCAGCCGGCGGTGGAGTCGGCCGAGATCGCGGGGGCGTTACGTCGGCGCGTGGAGGTGGTGAACGCGGTGGAGCTCGTCGCCGCCTCCGGGCACCCCGCCACGGTGCTCGCCGCCTTCCGCGCGCTGGGCGGCGCGTCCGCGGGCGAGGCGGAGGACGGGCGGGTGTCCATCCACCTTTCCGACGGCCTTCCCGTGCGCCTGCGCTGCGTGCGGCCCGACGCCTTCGTCGCGGCGATGGTGGTGGACACAGGCAGCGTGGACCACGTGCTGGCCCTCGCCGCGCGGGCGGCGGAGCGGAAGCTGGCGCTGGACGCGGACGGGCTGCGGAAGGGGCGAAAGCACGTGCCGGTGGCGGACGAGGAGGCGCTGTACCGCGCGCTCGCCCTGCAGTACGTGCCGCCGGAGCTGCGCGAGGGATGGGGCGAGGTGGAGGCGGCGGAGGCGGGGCGCATCCCCACCCTCGTAGAGGCGGACGAACTGCGCGGCACCTTCCACTGCCACACCGACTGGTCCGACGGCCGCGCCACGCTGGAGGAGATGGCCCAGGGCGCGCGGGCGAAGGGCTGGGAGTACCTGGGCATCGCGGACCACTCCCGCTCCGCCGGGTACGCGGGCGGGCTGCCGCCGGCCAAGGCGAAGCAGCAGATGCGGGCGATCGACGCGTGGAACGAGGCGCACGGGGGAAAGGGGGCGGGACGCTTCCGGCTCTTCAAGGGGACGGAGTCGGACATCCTGGCCGATGGGCGGCTGGACTACGACGACGACGTGCTGGCGGCGTTCGACTACGTGGTGGGCTCCGTCCACAGCGCCTTCAACCTGCCCGAGCGGGAGATGACGGACCGCATGGTGCGCGCGGTCTCCAATCCCCGGCTCACCATGCTGGGCCACCCGACCGGGCGGCTCCTGCTGACGCGTGAGGGGTACCACGTGGACGTGCGCGCCGTGATCGACGCGGCGGCACAGCACGGCGTGGCGGTGGAGATCAACGCCGACCCGCACCGCCTGGACCTGGACTGGCAGCACGTGCGCTACGCCGCCGGACGGGGCGTGCTGGTGCCCGTGAACCCCGATGCGCACTCGGTGCGCGGCCTGGACAACGTGGCGTTCGGCGTCCACGTGGCCCGCAAGGGCTGGCTGAGCGCCCGCCAGGTCCTCAACACCTGGACCCTTCCCGAAGTCGAGCAGCACTTTGCCGAAAGAAAGCAGGCGGGCCCGCGGTGAGCGCGCCGCCGCCATCCTCGCCGGCCTCGCCGAGCTCTACCCCGACAGCCGCTGCTCGCTGACGCACGACGGCCCGCTGCAGCTCCTGGTGGCCACCGTGCTCTCCGCGCAGTGCACGGACGCCGCCGTCAACCGCGCCACCCCCGCGCTCTTCGCCCGCTTCCGCACCGCGCAGGACTACGCGGACGCGTCGCAGGAGGAGATGGAGCAGGCGCTGCGCACCATCAACTTCTTCCGCAACAAGGCGAAGTCGCTGATCGGCCTGGGGCGCGCGCTGGTGGAGCGCCACAGGGGCGAGGTACCGGTGGACCTCCACGCGCTGACCGCGCTTCCCGGTGTCGGGCGGAAGACGGCCAACGTGGTGCTGGGCGTGGGCTTCGGGATCGCGCACGGCGTGGTGGTGGACACCCACGTCAAGCGCATCGCCGCGCGCCTGGGGCTCACGGCTCAGGAGGACCCCGAGAAGGTGGAGCGCGACCTGCTCGCCCTGCTGCCCGTGGAAGAGCGTGTCGTCTTCACCCACCGCGTCATCGACCACGGGCGCGCCGTCTGCACCGCGCGCCGCGCCTTCTGCGAGACGTGCACGCTGGCCGCGCTCTGCCCCAGCTCTCCGCTCCACGCTCCTAGGCGGGCGCCGCCCAAACGAACGGCCGCGGGATCGATCTCCGCCCGCAAGCCGACGCCGGCCTGACGCCCGGGGGGCCGCTCGTCCGACGGCGGCGGGCGCCACGCTCGGCGGCTCGTTGGACGGACGCTTCTTCCGCGCAGGGCGATCGCAGCCGGGTCGCGAGAGGCCCGTTTCGGGGCGACGGAGGGCGGGTAGTCGCGGCGGCCGGTTGCGATCCGGAGCCGGCTCCCGGCGTGCCTCATCGGCTTCGCTGGCGGTTGAGGTCTGCGCGGATGCGAGGTTCCGCGCGGTGTCCGGTCGTGCGGAGATGTATCGGAGAAGGTGGATCGCGCTGAACCCGTGGATACCATTTAAAGACGGATATTGCCTACGGGAGATGCCGTAGCTACCTTCGTGGGCCCGGGATCGCCGCACGTCCAATCGACACGCCAACAGGAGAACTCCCATGGAACGCACCAGGCTCGACCTCGACCAGCTCACCGTCGACTCGTTCGCCACCGAAGCGCCGGCCTTCTCCATCTCCACCGGCGGGATGGGCTACTGTTGCACGGGCTGCGTCAGCGGCTGCGGGTACAACCCCACGGCCAGCGGCTGCGACAGCGGCGGCACCGACCCGTTCACCGTCGCCGCGGCAGCCGCCGTCGAGTAGCTGGACCCCCGCTCCGCATCGGACGCCGCTCCCGGCCCGGTGCGGAGCGGGTCGCATCGGGCGCTCCGGCGTGCGGCGACCGTACGTCCGTGCGTCCCGTTCTCCGTGGTATCCCAACGATTCCCCAGTACCAGGAGCCTCACGATGCAGCCCAGCAAGCTTCAGGTCGACACGCTCACGGTCGACTCGTTCGAAACCGAGCCGCAGCACCTCGGTTTCGTTCTGGACGACCCGAACTTCCTGGTCGGCAACGGCATGGAGTGCACCGGCTGCGTGAGCGGCTGCGGCATCTTCCCGCAGTTCCCGGAGTAGTCCGTACCACCCTGCGCGCGGGGCGGCATCTCGCGTCCACGGGCGGCGGTCCCCTGGTAGCCGGACGCGGCGCCGCGAGCTCGGCGGCGTGTCCCGCCACTTTCGTTTCAGGACGGATATCGTATATTCCCGCTCGCAGGTTCCCACAGTAGCCGCGGGCAACGGCGCCCGCCCACACTTCCAGAGGAGCTTCCCATGCAGCCCACCAAGCTCAACCTGAACGACCTGTCCGTCGATTCGTTCCGCACCACCAGCGACGACCCGTTCGCCGCGCCGGCCGACGAGCCGAACTTCCTGCTCGGCAACAATGCCGCCATGGAGTGCACCGGCTGCGTGAGCGGCTGCGGCATCTTCCCGAACGACCCGGCCTTCTAGGGCCGCCGCGGCCGCCGTCCGCGGCGGCCTTTCTCGTCCTTCGCGGGGCACGCCCCCGCCCACCCCAGCAAGGAGCTCCTCCCATGATCAAGCTCAACCTGGACGACCTGGCGCTCGACTCGTTCCGCGTCTCCGGCGACGAGCCGCACGTCGCGGCGCCGGCCGACGACACGCTGAACTTCATGATCGCCAAGTGCACCGGCTGTCCCAGCGGCTGCGGCATCATCGCGAACGAGCCGGCCATCTACTGACGAGCCGTCGCGGCCGTCGCCCGCGGCGGCTCTTCGGTCGCGGTGAAGAAGGTCCCAGGCTCCGGCCCGCCCTCGCGGCAGGCCGGAGCCTTCGTCTCGCCCTCCGGCGGGCCGCACCCGTGCGCGGAAGGCTGGAATCGCTTACAATTCCCGTTCGCCGCCACGTGCGCGGCCGTCCCGTTTCCGATCCCGATCCCGACGACGCACCGACCGATACCATGCCACGCTCGATGATCGCAGACCTCCTGGCCGGCCGGGTGGAGCCGGGCAGCACCGTGACCGTGAAGGGGTGGGTGCGAACGCGCCGCGACTCCAAGGCGGGGATCTCCTTCGTCAACGTGCACGACGGCTCGTGCTTCGATCCCATCCAGGTCGTGGCGGGCGGCGAGCTGCCCAACTACGCCGGCGAGGTCGCGCGGCTGAACACGGGGTGCTCGGTGGTGGTGGAGGGCGAGCTGGTGCCCACGCCGGGCCGCAAGCAGCCCGTGGAGATCAAGGCCACGCGGGTGGAGGTGCTGGGGTGGGTGGACGATCCCGAGACGTACCCCATCCAGCCGAAGGCGCACTCCATGGAGTTCCTGCGCACGGTGGCGCACCTGCGCCCGCGCACGAACACCTTCGGGGCGGTGGCGCGCGTGCGGCACACGCTGGCCATGGCGGTGCACCGCTTCTTCGACCGCAACGGCTTCCTGTGGGTGCATACGCCCATCGTCACCACCAGCGACGCCGAGGGCGCGGGCGAGATGTTCCGCGTGAGCTCGCTGGACCTGGCGAACCTGCCGCGCACCGGCGAGGGCCAGGTGGACTACTCGAAGGACTTCTTCGGGCGGGCGGCCCACCTCACGGTGTCGGGGCAGCTCAACGTGGAGGCGTACTGTCTGGCGCTCTCCAACGTCTACACCTTCGGGCCCACCTTCCGCGCCGAGAACAGCAACACCAGCCGGCACCTGGCCGAGTTCTGGATGATCGAGCCCGAGATCGCCTTCGCCGACCTGTCGGCCGACGCGGACCTGGCCGAGGCGTTCCTCAAGTCCATCTTCACCGACCTGCTCAACGAGCGGCAGGACGACCTGGCGTTCTTCGTGGAGCGGGTGGACCCGGAGGCCGTCAGGCGGCTGGAGGGCTTCGTGGAGTCCAGCTTCGAGCGCATGGACTACACCGAGGCCGTGCGGCGCCTGGAGGAGTCCGGCGAGAAGTTCGAGTACCCGGTGAAGTGGGGCACCGACCTGCAGTCCGAGCACGAGCGCTTCCTCACCGAGAAGCTCGTGGGCCGGCCCGTGGTGGTGATGAACTATCCCAAGGAGATCAAGTCGTTCTACATGCGCATGAACGACGACGGAAGGACGGTGGCGGCCATGGACGTGCTGGCCCCCGGGATCGGCGAGATCATCGGCGGCTCGCAGCGCGAGGAGCGGCTGGACGTGCTGGACCGCCGCATCGACGAGCTGGGGCTGCCCAGGGAGTCGTACTGGTGGTACCGCGACCTGCGCCGCTACGGCACCGTGCCCCACGCCGGCTTCGGGCTGGGCTTCGAGCGCGTGATCCAGTACGCCACCGGCATCGCCAACATCCGCGACGTGATCCCCTACCCGCGCACGCCCGGCAGCGCGGACTTCTGATCCCGCGGACGTCCGAAGCGGGAGGTCATCGCCGGCCGCCGGGAGATCTCTCCCCGGCGGCCGGTTTGCAGGATCCGTCAAATCGTCGGCCTCCGCTCGCATCTCGCCATCGTAGTTTCGCTCCGGCATCCGTAGGGGTGGAGGCCGAGCATACGGTGCGGAACCGGGCCAGGGTTCCGGTTTCGGTGGATGAAGACGCGGGGTTCCGCCAGGCTGGCCCAAGGTGAGGCGGCGCGGCCGGCAGATGCGCCGTCAACATCGTACTCATTTGCCGACGCAAGTTGAAGTTCGCCTCGGGTTGTGATATGGTTGGATGAAGGCCGACAAGCCAACCCTCCGACCGGAGAGCCACATGCAGACGCTGAACGCTGGACCTGGACGAGACGGGCTGCCCTTGAGCGCGCGGCGCGCGGCCCCTCCCCCCGCGCCGCTGGACCGGCCGCGCGGCCGCCCGCAGGCCCTTCCCGCC
>JAQBQD010000220.1 GCA_028287185.1 Gemmatimonadota bacterium
CCGGCGACGGACCGGCGGCCGCGCCGCATCCGCCCGCCGCCGGGCACGACGGCGCGGAGCCCAGGCCGGCCGGCGAGGAGAGCCGCCGGGTGATCGTGGACGGATCGAACGTGGCGCACAGCAGCGAGGGCGAGAAGGCCCGCCTGCGCAACATCGAGCTGGTGTGCAACAAGCTGCTGGAAGAGGGGCTGGAGCCCATCGTGGTGGCCGACGCCGCCCTGCGCCACCAGATCGACGAGCCGGCGGAGTACGAGCGGCTGGTGGAGGAGGGCAAGATCAACCAGGCCCCCGCGGGCACGGACGCCGACTACTTCATCCTGGCCTTCGCGCGCGAGCTGGACGCGGCCATCGTCTCCAACGACCGCTTCCGCGACCGCGCCGAGGCCTTCCCGGAGGCGCGCGACCGCGTGATCCGCTACATGATCGTGGCCGACGAGGTGGTGCTGGAGCGCCGCACCCGCCGCCGCTGACCCCTTCCGGATCGACAGAAGCACCCGCCCCGGGGCAGGACGCCGGGGCGGGTGCTTCGCCATGACGCCCCGCTTGTCGGCGGGGGCGCGGCGGGGTAGAATTGTGCCGTTCGCGTCCGCAGTCCGCGCCGCGCCCCAGCCGGTGCGCCCCGTCCGGAAATCTCCCTCCCGCACAAGCACTTGAGAGACATCGCGCTGTACCACGGCGAGGGCCAGGGCTGGATCGAGGTCGTCACCGGGGTGATGTTCAGCGGCAAGAGCGAGGAGCTGATCCGCCGCGTGCGGCGCGCGCTGATCGCCAAGCGCCGCGTGCAGGTGTTCAAGTCCGCGCTGGACGACCGCTACGCCGGCGTGGAGCGCATCAGCTCGCACGACGGATCCGGGGTGGAGGCCGTGCCCGTGCGGACCAGCGCCGACATCGCCGAGAAGGCCCATCGCGACACCCACGTGTTCGCGGTGGACGAGGTGCAGTTCCTGGACGACGGCATCGTGGACGTGCTGACGCTGCTGGCCGACCGCGGGGCGCGCGTGATCGTCGCCGGCACCGACATGGACTTCCGCGGCGAGCCCTTCGGCCCCATCGGCCGGCTGCTCGCCGTGGCGGACACGGTGGACAAGCTGCACGCCATCTGCGTTCGCTGCGCCGCCCCCGCCACCCGCAACCAGCGCCTGGTGGACGGCCAGCCCGCGCCGTACGAGTCGCCCACCATCCAGGTGGGTGGCGCCGAGAGCTACGAGGCCCGCTGCCGCCGCTGCCACGAGGTGCCCTCCGAGACGCGCCACCAGACCTCGCTGCTGGACCTGCTGGAGACCGAGCCCACGAACCCGGTGGTGCTCACCCACGAGAACCTGAAGCGCGCGGGATAGGCGGTCGATCGGAACCTGATCCGGCGGTCCGACGCGACGTCGGTCGCGCATCCCCAACGGATGCGGAAGTCCCCATCGGCCGAATCGGTCGATGGGGACTTTCCCGCTTCGCCGGACTGGTCGCCGCGCGTCAGGCGATGGCTCGGACCACGCCGCCGTCCACGCGGAGCGCGGCGCCGGTGGTGCCGGAGGCGGGCTCGCCGCACAGGTACGTGATCAGCGAGGCGATCTCGTCCGTGGTCAGGAAGCGCTGCACGATGGAGGAGGGGCGCGCGTTCTGGAAGAAGTCGCGCTCCACGGTGGCGGCGTCCACGCCGCGCTGCTCGGCCTGGCCAGCCACGAAGCCCGTGAGGCCCTCCGTGGCGGTGGGGCCGGGGAGGACGGAGTTGACCGTGACGCCGGTGCCGGCCAGCGTCTCGGCCAGGCCGCGCGCCAGGGCGAGCTGCGCCGCCTTGGTCGCCCCGTAGTGGATCATCTCCGTGGGAATCTGCAGCGCCGACGCGCTGCTCACGAACACGATGCGCCCCCACCCGCCCTTGCGCATGCCCTCCACGTAGGCGCGCGACAGGCGCACGCCGCTCAGCACGTTGGACTCGAAGAAGCGCATCCACTCCGCATCGGGGATCTCCGCGAACGGGAGCACCTCGAAGATGCCCAGGTTGTTCACCAGCACGTCCACCGCGGGCACGCGCCGCGCCACCTCGGCGCATCCCGCCGCCGTCCCCACGTCCGCCGCCACGCCGTCGACCGCCGCGCCGGGCACCGCCGCCTGGATCTGCCGCACCGCCTCCGCCACGCGCGCCTCCGTGCGCCCGTTCACGGTCACGTGCGCACCCTCCGCCGCCAGCGCGCGCGCCGCCGCCAGCCCGATGCCGGCGGTGGAGCCGGTGACCAGCGCGCGCTTCCCCTTGAGCCCCAGATCCATCCCGTCCTCTCCGTTGCGCGGTTCGTTCACCGATGCGAGACACCGACCATCGCAGCCGCGGCAACCCGTCGCAAGGCCCCGCCCCGACGCTGCCCGCCATCGTCGGCCGGCGCGTCGCGCGGCGGCGTGGGGAGGATTCCGCGCGTAGGCGTCCAGGGACCTCCGATAGCGCGGCCCGCCGGGGACGTGTAGTATCCGTGCACCGGGCCCGTTCCATCCCCTGCGCCCCGTCGCATCCACCCCCGCACACCGCATGGCTCGCCACACCGCGCCCGATGCGCAGCAGATCCTGGACGGCATCCGCGACCACGCGATCTTCGCGCTGGACGTGGCGGGGCGCATCGCCACCTGGAGCGCCGGCGCCGAGCGCGTCACCGGCTATCCGGCCGCCGAGGCGCTGGGCCGCGGGCTGGAGCTGCTGGACGCGACGGACGGCGGCGGGATCGACTCCTCGGTATCGGGCGTGTCCACGTCGAGCGCGGAATCGAAGAGATCATCGACGGGATCGGCGGGCTCGGACGCATCCGCAGGACCCGACGGCGCGAACGCGTCCACCGCCTCCGCGGCGGCGGCATTGTCGGCGGAGTCGGACCGGGACTCCCGTGGCGCCTCGCCCGACCCGTCGGCCGATGCGGTGGGCGCCGCCAGCCCGGGATCGGCGGCGGAGGCGCTGCGCAAGGCGGAGCTGCTGGGGAGCGTGGAGTGGGACGGGTGGCGGGCGCGGCGCGGGGGCGAGCGCTTCTGGGCGAGAGAGACGGTGACGGCGCTGCGGGGAGCGGACGGCACGCCGGCGGGCTACGCGGTGGTGCTTCACGACGAGACGGAGCGGCGGCGGGCCGAGGCGGCGCTGCGCGGGTCGCAGGCCACCTTCGCCGGCATCCTGGAGATCGCCTCGGACGCCGTGGTGTGCGCGGGCGAGGCGCAGACCGTCACCTTCTTCAACCGCGGCGCCGAGATCATGTTCGGCTACGCGGCGTCGGAGGTGCTGGGGCAGCCGCTGGAGATGCTGATCCCCCCGTACGCGCGCCCCGACCACGCGGCCCACGTGCGGGGCTTCGCGGCGGCGCCCGTGGTGGCGCGGCGCATGGGCGAGCGCGGCGAGATCAGCGGCCTGCGGCGCGGGGGCGAGGTGTTTCCCGCGGAGGCGTCCATCAGCAAGCTGGCGGTGGGGGGCGCGCGCGTGTTCACCGCCGTGCTGCGCGACGTGAGCGCGCGCCGGCGCACCGAGGAGACGCTGGCCGCGCAGGCCCGCGAGCTGTCGCGCTCCAACGCCGACCTGGAGCAGTTCGCCTACGTGGCCAGCCACGACCTGCAGGAGCCGCTACGCATGGTGGCCAGCTACACGCAGCTCCTGGCGCGCCGCTACCGCGGGCGGCTGGACGACGACGCCGACGAGTTCATCGGCTACGCGGTGGAGGGCGTGACGCGCATGCAGTCGCTCATCAACGACCTGCTGGCCTACTCCCGCGCCGGCACCCGCGGCGAGGGCGTGCAGGCGACGGAGATGGAGGACGTTCTGCGGCGCGTGCTGGCCGGCCTGGGCCCCGCCCTCGAGGAGAGCGGCGCGCGGGTGACGCACGGCCCCCTGCCCACGCTGCAGGTGGACGCCGCGCAGATGGACCAGGTGCTGCAGAACCTGGTGGGCAACGCGCTCAAGTTCCGCGGCGCGGAGCCGACGCACGTGCACGTCTCGGCGCAGCGGCTGGACGACGCGTGGGAGATCTCCGTGCGCGACAACGGGATCGGCATCTCGCCCGAGTTCGCCGAGCGCGTCTTCGTGATCTTCCAGCGCCTGCACAGCCGCGCGGAGTACCCGGGAACGGGCATCGGCCTGGCCATCTGCAAGAAGGTGGTGGAGCGCCACGGCGGCCGCATCGCCGTGCGCCCGGCCCCGGGCGGCGGCGCCGAGTTCCGCTTCACCATCCCCGACCGCCCCGCCGCGGCCGGCGCGCCGGAGGCCCGGTGAGCGCGCCCGTCCTTCCGCGCCCGCTGGAGATCCTGCTGGTGGAGGACAACCCCGGCGACGTGCGGCTGGCGCGCGAGGCGCTGAACGAGGGCACGGTGCCCCACCGCCTGAACGTGGCGGACAACGGCGTGAAGGCGCTGGCCTACTTGCGCCGCCAGCCTCCCTACCAGGACGCCCGGCGGCCGGACCTGGTGATCCTGGACCTGAACCTTCCCCGCATGGACGGGCGCGAGGTGCTGGCCGAGGCCAAGTCCGATCCCGCCCTGCGCGCCATCCCCATCGTCGTCTTCACCAGCTCCGGCGCCGAGCAGGACATCCGCCGCGCCTACGACCTGCACGCCAACTGCTACGTGAGCAAGCCCGTGGACCTGGACCGCTTCATCCTGGTGGTGCAGTCCATCGCCGCCTTCTGGTGCGGCATCGCCAACCTGCACGCGGGATGAGCGCGCCCGGCCCGCCGCCCGCCCTGCGCATCCTGCTGGTGGAGGACAACCCCGGCGACGCGCGCCTGCTGCGCGAGGCCCTGCGCGAGTCGTCCCCCGGCGCCCGGCTGGTGCACGCCGACCGGCTGGAGGCAGCGCGCGCGGCGGTGGCGGAGGGCGCCTTTGACGTGGTGCTGCTGGACCTGTCGCTGCCCGACGCGCACGGCATGGACACCGTCGCGGGCATGCTGGCGCTGGCCCCCGAGCTGCCCATCGTCGTCCTCACGGGCACGGACGACGAGACGCTGGCCGTGCGCGCCGTGCAGGCGGGCGCGCAGGACTACCTGGTGAAGGGGCAGGCGGAGCCGGCCGTGCTGACGCGTGCGCTGCGCTACGCGGTGGAGCGCAAGCAGCTGGACCGCGAGCGGGCGCGGCTGCTGGCCAGCGAGCGCGAGGCCCGCGCCCGCGCCGAGGACGCCGTGCGCGCCCGCAACGACGTGCTGCACGTGGTGTCGCACGACCTGGGCAACTTCCTGAGCGCCATCGTGGTGAACGCCGGCGTCGTGGTCCGCCAGCTCCCCGCGGACGCCGAAGGCGTGCTGGCCGACGCCCGCGCGCGCGTCGCCAGCATCCGCGACCTCGCGCGGCAGATGCAGCGGCTGCGGCAGGACCTGCTGGACGTCGCCAGCATCGACGCCGGCAGGCTGTCCGTGGTCCCCGGCGCCGTCCATCCCCTGGATCTGCTGGAGGCCACGCGCGAGCTCTTCGCGCCCCTCGCGGCGGAGAGGGCGGTCCGCCTGGTCGTCGATCCCGCGGACGGGCTTCCCGAGGTGATGGCCGACCGCGAGCGCATCCTCCAGGTGCTCGGCAACCTCGTCGGCAACGCGTTGAAGTTCACGCCCGAGCGAGGTACGATCACGCTCTCGGCCTGGGTTTCCACCGATTCAGCGTCCATCGACGGGGATCCAACCGAAGCCGGGCTGTTCGGAGGGCCGGCCGATCACGATTCGGTCGATGGACGTTCGGTGGATGGAGACCCGGTCGATGCGAGGGCTCTCGATGGCCGTTGGGTGGATGGAGGCACCGCGACCAGCGGATCGGTCGACGGTGGCCTGGGCGGCGCGGGAGGGGTCGATCGGACCGCGGGGGAGGACGGGGCGGGAAAGGTGGTGATCTCCGTGGCGGACACGGGGCCGGGGATCGACGCGGCGAGCCGGGCGCGCGTGTTCGACCGGTTCTGGACCACGCGCGAAGGCACGGTGGGGGGCGCGGGTCTGGGGCTGAACGTGGCCCGCGGCATCGTGGAGGCGCACGGCGGGCGCATCGGGCTGCGCAGCGTGGTGGGCCGGGGCACCACCTTCCGCTTCACCCTCCCGCGCGTCTGAGGCGCGGCTTGTGGGGGTGCGGCGATCCCCATATCTTTCGCGTCTCCGTATGTCTCTGTGCCGAACTACGTCCTCCGCATACGGTTGACGGATGGACAGGCGATCCGGTGCCGACCGCTCGTCCCTTCCCGTCCGGACCCCTCACCTTCTCCGCCCAGCACATCCAATGCGAATCCGCCCGATGCCGGTGCTCGCCGCCGCCGCCCTGCTGGCCCTGTCCGCCTGCGCCTCGTCGGGCCTGGCTCCCTCCGGCTCCACCCGCCAGGTGACGGTGCGCAGCGGCGACATGAAGAACAGCACGGCGTGGACCTTCGCCGTGACGCCGGAGGACCGCGTGGTCCCCACCGTCGTGCCGCTCTCGGCCGACAGCGCGTGGACGGCGGCGCAGCGGGCGTACGTCAGCCTGGGCCTGGCCGTCACGCGGCTGGACGCGGCGCACCGCGTGATCGGCAGCCGGCCGGCGCTGGCCGGGCACCGGCTGCTGGGCGAGCCGCTCTCCGCCTTCGTCGACTGCGGCGTGAACGCGGCGCGGGCGCCCATCGTCACCGTCTACACCGTCACCCTGGCCGTCACCACCCAGGTGGTGCCCGTGGGCGGAACCTCGCGCGTGGAGACCCTGGTGCAGGCGCGCGCGCAGGACCCGGTGCACAACAACCCCGCCGTCACCTGCTCGTCCAGCGGCCGCCTGGAAGCGCGCATCGCCGCGCAGGTCGCGCCGCGGGGGTGACCCCGGACGTGCCGCAGGACCGCCGCCCGTCCCACCCGCGGACGGGCGGCGCACCCGTCGTCGGAAACTTGCCGGGCCCCCTTCCCGTACCCTCCTGCCGTCAGCAGATTTCCACCTTCCCCCTCCAACCGGGTCGGCATGGCGAGCTTCTTCGGCAAACTCTTCGGCGGCGGCGACCCCGAGCCCGATCCCTACAACAGCGTTCCGGTGGACCAGCTCGTGCTGGCCAACCTACAGCCCGGCTGGCTGGTGGACTTCGACGGCCAGAGCTGGCAGGTGCTGGACCGCGTGTCGGTGGAGTATGCCGCCGGCCGCGCCGACGAGTGGACGCTGCAGTGCCCCGTCGCCACCGTCCGCCTGCAGCACGAGAGCCGCTTCGGGCAGGACGGGTATGAGATGCTGGTGCAGGTGCCCGTGGAGTCGCTGGGCGGCGACGTGCGCCGCGCCGTGGTCTACGACGGCGACCCGCCTCCCGACGTGCTGCCCGACGGCCAGCCCCTGGGGCTCGACCCCGAGAAGCGGGGCGGCCACTACCGCCGCGCTGGCGGCAAGGGCGCGCAGGAGGGCTTCATCGCCTGGACCTACCGCGACGAGAACGGCGACCCCGCCGCCCGGGTGGAGCAGCTCAGCGACACCGAGGTGCGCGCCTACAGCGTGACGCCGGTGGCCGAGTACCAGTTCACCAACGTCCTTCCCGGAACGCTTTCGTAGCGTCCGCATGGTTCCAACCGGACACCCGAGCCCCTTCCGCACCGTGAGCCATCTTCGCAGCCTGGCCCTCTCCGCCCTGCTCCTGGGCACCGCCGCCCTCCCGGCCTGCTCGCGCCGGCCGGACGACGCCACCGACCCCAGGCTGGGCGCCTTCGCCCCTGCCGATGAGCTGGCGCAGCTCGCCAGCCGCTTCCGGCAGTATCCCGACTACACCATCTCGCTCGCCGGCGTCCACAAGGTGCGGAAGGACGTGGGCGCCGGGCCGGTGGACATCTACATGCACAGCTACCGGACGGTGTGGGAGACCCCGGCGGGCATGCAGAGCGACACCACCGCGTGGACCCGCATCCGCTTCAAGCAGTACAACCAGGAGCTGGACCAGCAGAACGTGGCCCTCGCCTCGCGCCGGAACGGGCAGCAGGTCCCCGCCGGCGCGCCGATGGAGATGGCCTACGTGGGCAACGACCGCTACGGCCACTGGCGCCAGGGCCGCGACGGCGACTCGTTCTGGGAGTTCTACGGCAAGTACGCGATGATGAGCCACCTGCTGGGCGCCGGCAGCCCGCGGGTGATCCACCGCACCGAGTACGTCACCTACCGCCGCGACCCGGTGGAGTACCGCCGCGCGCACAGCCCCGGCGCCTCGGCCGCCGCGGCGCCCGCGGGCTTCGAAGGCAGGGTGCGCGGGGCCATGAACCGGCCCGTGGCCGGGCGCGGCGGCTCGTCCGCCCCGGCGAGCAGCGGCACGGGGTTCAACTCGGGATACCGTCCGGCGCGCGCCTCGGGCACCTCGTCCGGCGGCACGTACACGCCCAGCCGCGCGTACACGCCATCCGGCAGCTACTCGCCGCCCAGCACGCGCACCTCGTCGTGGGGCAGCCGCTCGCGCAGCGGCGGGTTCGGACGGCGGCGCCACTAGGCCGCGGAAGCAGCGCCGGCCCGGAGCAGTTCCGGGCCGCACCCGACACACCAGAATCCACGCGACTCCGATGACGAGCACGCACTACGACCGCGTCAAGCAATTCCTGTCGGATCTGGCCCTGGACGTGTCCACCGACGACCGCGCGGGCGGCCTGATGGTGGTGTCCGACGAGGCCGAGGGCATCCTGAACCTGATGGTGGTGTTCGAGGAGCAGTCCATCACCCTGGCGCAGCACATCCTGAACCTGGCCGACCCGGCCGATGCCGCCGCGCTCGCGCGCCTGCTGCAGCTCAACAACCTGCTCCCCCACGGCGCCTTCGCCCTGGACGACACGGGTGCGCGGGTGATCTGGCGGGACACGCTGGAGCTGGAGACGCTGGACTTCGAGGAGCTGGCGGCCTCGGTGCACGCGCTTTCGCTGGCCATGGCCGAGCACGGCGCCGAGCTGGCCGGCTTCGCCCAACTCACCGCAGCCGCCTGAGGAGCAACACGATGGGCATCTTCAACCGCATCACCACCCTCTTCTCGGCCGAGGCCAACCAGGCCCTCGACGCCATGGAAGACCCGATCGCCATGATCGACCAGGGCTTGCGCGAGCTCAAGAAGAACGAGGCGGAGGCCATCGGAGGGCTGGCCCAGATCAAGGCCCAGGCCATCCGGCTGCGCAACGAGGCCAACCAGCAGAAGCTGCGCTCGGACGACTACATGCGGAAGGCGGAGGCGCTGCTGCTGCGCGGCCAGGCGGGCCAGATGGACCCGCGCGAGGCCGAGCGCCTGGCGACGGAGGCCGCCAACCTGTACGAGACGGCGAACCGCGAGGCCGAGGCCACCGGCGCCGCGGCCGCCCAGCAGCAGCAGGCGGCGGACGCGCTGCAGGCCAAGGTGAACACGCTGCGCAGCCAGGTCGCCCAGTATGAGACGGAGCGGAAAACCCTCATCGCGCGCCTCCAGGCGGCCAACAGCACCGCCAAGATCAACCAGCAGCTCGCCGGCGTGGACAGCAGCGGCACCGTGGCCATGCTGGAGCGCATGAAGGCGCGCGTGGCCGAGAAGGAGTCTCTGTCGCAGGCCTACGGCGAGATCGCCGACCGCTCCGGCGGCGTGGACGGCGAGATCGACAAGGCGCTCGCCGGCTCGCCTCCGCCGTCGGCCGCGCTACTCGCGCTCAAGGCACGCCTGGGCCTGCCCTCGGGTGAGGCGCCGGCGCTGAGCTCAGGCTCGCAGCAGGCCATCCCGGCATCCACGGGCGCGGGAAGCTGACCTTCCGCTGCGGCCAGTCCACCGCGCCACTGGGCGGGCGGATATTGGCAAGGCCCCGGGACCGTCACGGTTCCGGGGCCTTGTCGTTCACCCGTGCGCTCCGGCCTGCGTGCGCGGCCGGCCGGAGGAACTCGCCCGCCCCGTGCGGCGCCGGCCAGTCCACCTGTAGGCACACCGTCACCGAGTCCGGCGTGGGCGGCGCGGACGCCGACGTTCCCTCGCCCCCGTTCGGCGGCGTCGGCTCGCCCGTCTGCGTCAGGTCGCGCACTCCGCTCGACACCTTCTTGCAGGTGGGGCCATTGTCGGAGCTGAACACCTCGCCCGAGTCGTAGCTCCCCTGCCAGTTCGTGTGCGGCGTGATCCACACGGGCGCCGAGAAGATGCTGTCGTAGCTGAGCCGCGTCATCCGCAGCGGATGGTCGAGCGACGGGCCATGCGTGTAGAGCACCTGCCCGTAACCGTGCGGCGGTCCGTCCCCCCCGGCACGCGGCCGACGTCCTGCTCCGGCGCGGTGGCCGGCACCCGCACCTCCGCAGGATCTAGTCGCCGTCCTACACGGTGTACGTGACGCCGCAAATAGAGCGCCCGCTGCAAGTCCAGTCCACTCCTTTGTTCCTTACGTCACCTACCTTGAAGCGTGGTAGTGCGTAACAGCAACTCTCGCACAGTGCTCTGGCCTGCTTAAGATGGTTCACATACTCATTTGCGTGATCACTGGACAAATGACATCGTTGCCCCCTGCGAATCGAAGCAGTGGACTATGATGCGATTTTCGAAAACTTCCACTTCAAGCGGAAACGACGCGTTTCCCGCCGCAGCGACATCGACAGAGTTCCCTGGCGTAAGACAATATTCTGTCGCCCATGGCTCAAGGATGACCTGCCTCTCTACACTGAGATTGTTCGTGACACGAATCGTAATCTGCACATCGCGCTGCTTCATCAGATTCTCCTCTGTGCGAAGGGTGTCGTTGATGTTCAGCTACTGCGTCTGCCGTTGCAAGTCCTAAATGCGTTGCACCAACTCTACTCGGGCTGACGCCGCCTCCCCGCCTCGGCCATTTTGAACAGCATTTTCGTAAAACCGCTTTGCCATATCGACCTTGCTTGGATCAATCGAAGCAGCCTCGTCCGCCGTAATCTCTTGGGTTCGTTGGACCGCATCAACCACGCCTCGGCCCATTGAGCAATATTTCTCCCCCATTCTTGAAACCGCTCGAATGGAACCTTGCTCGCGCCCGCGGCCACCGGAGCCGCAGCTCGCAGACCAAATCGGATGAGCAAGCCTTCGGCAACCGCCGGCAGAGCCAAAGCGGCGCCTGTCGCAAGGATTGTCACCCCCACCAATACTACAGCACCCCGCGGATGCGTTGCCGCATAGTGTGCAACGTCAACTTCATGTGCAAGTTGGAGTGGATTGGTTTCATCGCCACAACAAGTGGAAGCGGCTAGTCCGTAAGGGTCGCTATTTTTCCATCGCCCTCAGCTTTCCCCCTCCAGCAGGCGCCTCATCAACCGATCTACTCACGACCGAGCCAGTCGATTATCGCCTCAAGCAAATGTCCCCGAGCGTTTGGTTCGTTGTCAGCACCCAGTCCAGATTCTATCAGTTCGTCGACTACGATTTCCCGGAGCATTTCTCGATTCTCATCAGACAATGCGCCCGCACCGACTTGGTGAGCCTTTCGAAGTGCGCCAGGCGCACGTCTCGATACAATTTCGATTAGTAACAGCTTCGCCTCGCGCCCGCGTGGATGCATTTTACGATACTCCTCTTATGGGACGATTCTCCATCCGCTAGCATTACGTGCCCAAGTTGTAATGACTTTGCCAGCCTCGCTGAGTATTACAGTAGCGTTCTCGCCAATATATTTCATCCCTCCGCCTCTGTTTGAAATCGCTTTGAGTGGCGTTGCGACTGCACTAAGGATCGCGCGTGTTGATACCCCTACACCATTGCGAGAAATGGCTTGGTTGATTCCGTGCTTGGTGTAACCAGTGATTTGCCCCGCGATTGCCCGCCCTACTGTGCCAGCATGCTCCAGCACATGGATCCCCTCTTCAGCCTCCCCTCGGACACTGAGCATAAATATCGGGTATTTCTCCATTGCCTCGTCAACGGCAGCCTGAGCTTCTGGGGTCGACCCCTCACAGCCGTCGGTGCAGACGACTGCAGTGAGCAGTTTCCCGTCCTCTGAATGCCGTAACCAGTCTCGAAAAGTAGCAGCACAATCTTTCCAGCCGTCCTCTTTGGAACAGAGTCCATACGGGTCCGAGTAGCTCACTGGATCGCCATTCGCGAACCCATACACATTCAGCCCGCCGGCGGTCCCGATCGGGTCCTCCTGCGTGAACCGCCCGCTCGCCGGGTCGTAGAAGCGGTTGCGCATGTACATCTGGCCCGTCAGGTCGCGTCCGCCCTCGATCAGGCTGCCCATCCACGTCGGCGGGCCGATCAGCCCGCGGCCCTGCGACAGGTGCGACTTCCACTCGT
>JAQBQD010000030.1 GCA_028287185.1 Gemmatimonadota bacterium
CGGGCGGGGGCGAGCCAGGCGGCGGCGGGCACCGCCAGCGATGCCAGCAGCGAGGCGGCCCAGGCCCAGCGGACGGGGCGCCGGTACAGCAGCAGCGCGCGCTCGGCCGCGAAGGCGCACAGCGCGGCGGCGGCGGCCACGGCGGCGCAGTACAGCATCCAGGCGGCCATCAGGGCTCCTCCTTCTCGTCCATGCGCGCTTCCAGCAGGTCGTGCATGCGGCGCAGCTCGGCGTCGCTCAGCCCGCGGTCCGACACCAGGTGCGTCAGCAGCAGCTCGGGCGAGTCCTTGAACAGCTTGCGCAGCATGCGCCGCAGCACGCTGCTGCCCGCCTCCTGCCGCGCCACCAGGGGATGGTAGCGATAGGCCTTGCCCTCCTCCTCGTGCCGCACGTAGCCCTTCTCCTCCAGCGTGCGCAGCACCGTGAGCACGGTGGTGTAGGCCAGCGCGTCGGCCAGGCGCTCGCGCACCTCGGCCACCGTGGCGCCGCCCGCGTCCCACAGCACCCCCATCACGTCCAGCTCCCGCTCCGTGAACGAGATCTCCACCTCGGCCTCCTTTCTACTAGAGTTGTAGTTGATGCTAATCGACCGGGCCGCCGCTGTCAACTATCTTCTTAGTAGGACGTGCGGCACGATAGCTTCATGACACCCGCGCGCGCCCTGCCGCCGGCTCCCTGTGGTGCCGGCGGACAGGTGGCGCGGGTGCGGAACAGGACATCCCCGAACGGCGGAGGAAGGGCTGATGGATGCGAGAAGATGGTGGGTGGGCGCGGCGATGCTGTCGCTGGGCGGGTGCGCGCTGATGGGCAGGAGCTCGGGCCCCGTGCGGGACTTCGCGCTGCGCGACGCGGGCGGGGCGGAGGTGGGAACCGTGCGGCTGCAGGGCGCCAGCCACGGCACGCGCGTGACGGTGCGCGTGCACGGCCTGACGCCGGGCATGCACGGCGTGCACCTGCACCAGACGGGCGTGTGCGAGGGGCCGGCCTTCACCTCGGCGGGGCCGCACTGGAACCCCACGGGCAAGAAGCACGGCTGGGCCAACCCCGAAGGCCACCACATGGGCGACCTGCCCAACCTGACGGTGAACGCCGACGGCACGGGGATGATGGACTTCTCGGTCGAGGCGCCCTACGCCGCCGGCCCCACCTCCGTGCTGGACGCCGACGGCAGCGCCCTGGTGGTGCACGCCTCCATGGACGACAACAAGACGGACCCGTCCGGCAACTCCGGCGCCCGCATCGCCTGCGCCGCCATCACCGGCTGACGCGTCGTCGCCGGTCGATCGAGGGCATCACCGGTCCGAGTGGTTCGGGGCGTTGAGTATCGATCGAAAAAGACGGGCGGGGCCCGATGCCGGACCCCGCCCGTTCGCCTTGCATCCACCGTTGGACGTCGCGCTACTCTTCGACGCGCGGCGTGTCGACGGGTTCCGGGACCTCCACGGGCCCGGCGCGCGCGGCGGCGCGGGTGCGGGGCGCGATGGGGGTGCGGGCGGGCGCGGCCGGGCGGCGGCGTAGCAGCAGGCGCAGGATCCAGCCGGCCAGCGCGAGCAGCAGGCACAGCGGGACGAGGAAGCCGAGCGCGGAGATGAAGCCGGCCGTGAAGCCCACGAAGTTGCGCCACGCGCGCACGAACGCGTCGCCGATCACGCTGGCGCCCGGGTACTCGCCGACGACGGGGCGCGGCTCGTGGATCTGCACGGTGAGCGTGCTCATCGCCACCCGCGCCGTCAGGTAGCGCAGGCGGCCCTGGTAGCGCTCGATGCTCTCGCGCACGCTGGCCAGCTCGTGCTCCACCTGCACCACCTCTTCCAGCTTGCCCGTGCGGTTCGCAAGGAGCTGCAGCAGGCGCTCCTCCAGGTGGCGGGCGTTGGCCATGCGCGCCTGCACGTCCACGAACTCCTCGCCCACGTCCTGCGCCTGCACGTTCACCGATTCCACCCGGCCGATGGGGTTCAGCCCCTTGAGCGCCTGGTTCCATCGCTCCGAGGGGATCTTCAGCTCCAGCGACGCCTCGCGCGTCTGTTCGCGGCCGCTCTGCATGGAGCTGTTGGTGACGTAGCCTCCCACTCGTCCCGCCAGCGCCGTCACCTTCTCCATCGCCGCCTCCAGCGAGTCCTCCGGCACCCCCACGGAGGCGGTGCCCGTGCGCATCAGCATCGTTTCGTGCGCGGGGGCCTGCGGCTGCGGCTGCGAGCCGGCGGGCGAACCGGGCGCGGCGACGATCGACACCGTGTCCGCCGTCGCGTTCCCCTCCGCGCCGGCGACGATGGCGTCGGACGAGAGGGTGGCGGCGGGCTCCGCGCCGGGGCGTCCAGGTGCGGCGCGTGCCACGGTGGCGGCGTCGCCGGTCACGCCGTCCTGGTCCTTCCGTCCGCAGCCACCGGCGGCGAGGGCCAGCGGCAGCACGAGGAAGAGGTGGAGGGTCTTCATGGTCGCTCCGGATCGGCAAAGGGTGGGTGCCGGGAAGGATCGCTGTGGCAGCACGGCGGCGGATCGACGCGCGTCACGCACCTCCCGCCGGAGGTGTGGAAGGCATTTGCGGGACCGGTCCGGCCCCCCTCGTCGCATCCTCCGTAAGCCGATGGGAGTGCAGGTGATGCGGCAAGTCGGACGGGGGGCGGAGGCCGCGCCGGCCCGGGTCCGCTCGTTCTCTGAACGTCCCGCCGCCGTTCAGTGAACGCGTCCGCGGCGCCCCACGCGGATCACCGTCGGCATCGCGATGGATCTCGCCGACCGATCGAGTGGACGGGGGGAGGGCGACCCGAATCCATCGATCGATCCGAGTCCACAAGCCCTCATGACCAAAGCAACGCCGGGCCGCGCAGAGGGAATGCGCGGCCCGGCTGTTCTCGGTCTCCTCTGTTGATCCACCCCTCCTTCGTGGATGCGTCGACCGATGCGATGCGCGAGGAACTACATCCCGCTGGGGAAGGTCTCCGGCGGCTCCGCGTCGGGGTGCGGCTCCATGTGCAGCGGCTGCACGGCGCGCGAGCGGTCGATATGCAGGAGCGCGTCGTAGCGGTAGGGCAGCACGCTGGGCACGTAGTTGCCGTAGCGCTCGTTCTCGGGGTTGTAGACCACGCCGATGGCGCGGTGGCCGCGGGGCTCCAGGGCGCCGGGCACCTCGTCCAGGTCGTCCGTGAAGATCAGCTTGTCGCCGGACCCGGCGGCGTGGAGCAGCGCTTCCCAGCTTCCCTCGCGGGCGGGGGGCACGGGCACGCGGCGCATGGGCGCGCCCCACTCGGCGCCCGCGATCACCGATCCCTCGTACGACGAGAAGCCCACGATCACCGCCTCGTCGCCCCACCTCTGGCGGGCGAGCTGGCCCACGTTCACCATCCCCACGCGCGCCATGTCCGTGGCCCGCGCGTCGCCGACGTGGGTGTTGTGCTCCCAGACGATGGCCTTCGCGTCGGGGCCGTGGTGGTCCAGCAGGCGCTCCAGCGTCTCCACCATGTGCGTGTCGCGTACGTTCCACGACGCCGACCCGCCGCGCACCATCGCGCGGTAGTAGCGCTCGGCGTTGCGGGCCACCAGGGCGTTCTGCTCGGCGTTGAAGAAGGCCTCGGGGTCCCCGTCGGCCAGCTCGCCGGTGAGCCCCTGAAGCTCCACCAGCATGCGCACCGCCTCGTCCTCGCAGGTGGTGGGCACCAGCATGGTGGCCATCGCGTAGTCCTGCACGTCGCTCTCGTACGGGTCGAAGCAGCCGTACGCCCGCCGCGCCCGCGCCGCCGCCGGCGGGTCCGCGTCCTCCAGGTAGCCGATCACGGCGGACATCGAGTCGAAGAGCGAGTACACGTCCAGCCCGTAGAAGCCGGCGCGGCGCTCCGGCGCCTGGTCGCTGTTCCAGCCCCGCATCCACTCGCCCAGCGCCGCCACCTCCTCGTTGGCCCACATCCACGTGGGCCAGCGCTCGAAGGCGTGCAGCACCTGGCGCGCGCCGCCCTCCGCGTCCGCCCATCCCTTCACCCAGCGGTTCAGGCGGTAGCAGTCGGGCCAGTCGCCCTCGACGGCGATGAAGCCGAAGCCGTGCTCCGCGACCAGGCGCGCGCTGATTCGGTGGCGCCAGGTGTAGAACTCGGACGTGCCGTGCGACGCCTCGCCCAGCAGCACCACGCGCGCGCCGGCGATGCGCTCCAGCAGCGGGTCCAGGTCCGCGTCGCTCGCCAGCGGCCGCGCCGCCTGGCCGATGGCGCGGATGATGTCGCTCGCAGCCATTCGCCTCCTCCCTCCGGTCCGGGGACCATCCCCCGAACCCCACCGCATTTCGCAGGTTCTACGCCCGCAGGCGAACAACCACCGCCTCGTCGCCGCGCAGCTCCAGCCGCCCCTGCACCGCCCGCCCCTCGCCGTCCGCATGCGTCCCCATCACCACCTCGCCTCCCCCGACCGAATCGAGCGAAAGCGAAGCCTCGTCCGGGGAAAGGTTGAGCGCCACCAGGAAGCGCGCGTCCCCTGACTCGCGGGCGTACGCCAGCACGCCGCCCTCCGCCTCCACCGGAGCCCACGCGCCGCCGTGAAGCGCCGGCTCCGTGCGCCGCAGCGCGATCAGCCGCCGGTGCAGCGTGAGGATCGACGCGGGATCGTCCCGCTGCGCCTCGACGTTCACCGTGCGCCAGTCGTCCGCGATGGGAAGCCAGGGCTCGCCCGTGGTGAAGCCGGCGCCGGGGCCCGCATCCCACTGCATGGGCGTGCGCTCGGGGTCGCGGCCCAGGCCCATGCCGGGCAGGTTGATGCCCCACGGGTCGCGCTCTCGGCCGGGCGGGATGGGCACGTCGCGCATCCCGATCTCGTCGCCGTAGTAGATGGTCGGTGTGCCGCGCAGGGTGAGCAACAGCACCGCGGCGACGCGCGCCTGCGCCGGGCCCACGCGGGTGGCGACGCGGGCGCGGTCGTGGTTGCCCAGCACCCAGTTGGGCCACGCGCCCGCCGGCAGCAGCCCCTCGTAGCGCCGCACCGCCGCGTCAATGGCGCGCGCGTCCCACGGCAGGCGGATGAGCTGGAAGTTGTACGGAAAGTCGCACCCGTCGCCGGCCGTGCCGTAGTAGGGCATCAGCCGCTCCACGGCGTTGTAGATCTCGCCGATCAGCACCCGGTCGCCGCCGTACGACTTCACCAGGCGGCGCATCCCGCGGACATGGTCCTGCACCTCCGGGCGGTCGCCGGAGTGCACGCGCAGCAGCCGGTCGTACGGATCGGCCCCGTCGACGTAGGCCGGGTTGGGCGGGTTGTCGCGCAGCATCTCGTCCTTCACCAGGTTCTGCACGGCGTCCACGCGAAAGCCGTCCACGCCGCGGTCCAGCCAGAAGCGCATCACGTCGTGGATGGCCGCCTCCACGGCCCGGTTGCGCCAGTTCAGGTCCGGCTGCTCGCGCAGGTAGGTGTGCAGGTAGAGCTGCTCCGTCGCCGGCTCCCACTGCCAAACGCTGCCCCCGAACGCGCTCACCCAGTTGTTGGGCGGCCCACCGTCGGGCGCGGGGTCGCGCCAGATGTACCAGTCGCGGCGCGGGTCGCTCCGCGAGCGGCGCGCCTCGGCGAACCACGGGTGCCGGTCGGACGTGTGGTTGGGGATCAGGTCCAGCACCACGCGCAGCCCCAGCGCGTGCGCCCGCGCCAGCAGCGCGTCGAAGTCCGCCAGCGTGCCGAAGCGCGGGTCCACGCCGCGGTGGTCCGTCACGTCATACCCGAAGTCCGCCATCGGCGACGGGTAGAACGGCGAGATCCACACCGCGTCCACGCCCAGCCGGCGCAGGTGCTCCAGCCGCGCCGTGATCCCGGGAAGGTCCCCCACGCCGTCCCCGTCCGAGTCCTGGAACGACCGCGGATACACCTGGTAGACGATCCCCTTCTGCCACCACGCCAACTCGCTCGCCGCCACGTGCCTCCTTCGCCCGTGATCCTTCCTCCGTCCGAATCTTGTATCGGCGGATCGGCTGGGGATGGACGCATGCGGCGTTCCGGATGCGTGGCCGGGCTTGTCGGGCCTCGGACCGGGGATCGGGAGGGAATACGGGGCGGATCGGGACGCGCGGTGGACGCGTGGCGCGGAAACGAAGAACTCCGCTGCCCGGGGGAAAGCGGCGGAGTCCGCGGATGCGCGGGGTGGACGCGGTGCGCGGGAATCGGGATTCCGGGATTCTGCCCGCCACCGCGAACGCCTGTGCCTACGCCTGCTCGGCCGGAGGCGGCGGAAGGCGCAGGGGACGGACGGGTGCCAGCCAGAGAAGCGCGGCGGCCGCGAAGGCCTCGCGGCCCCACCCGGCGGCCAGCGGCACCAGCAGCAGCGCGACCCACGCCAGCGTGCCGGCGGCCGCGTGGCGCCGGATGCGGCGCACGGTGCGCACGTGCTGCCGGCGCTCGGACAGCGAGGTCAGGTCGCCGCGGCGGGCGCTGACCTCGATCAGGCCGGACAGCGCCGTCGCCTCGGCCACCGCCATCCCCAGGCGCGCCAGGGAACGCAGCAGCCGGAAGCCGAGCGCGGCGGCGCCGGCCACGGCAAGCAGGCTCAGCAGGGACCCTGCGGCGGGGGCGAGGGAGGCGTTCACCGGCGAATCTTCGCGGTCGGCCGCGCCGTCCGCAACCCGGGCATGGGACACCGGGAACGGAACGCCGCGCCGGACTTCCCGGGAGGCGAGCAGGAATGACGCACGGCGGTCGATGGAAACGAACGAGGGCCCCACGTGCCGTGCGGCTCTCCCCGTCCCGTCGAACGCCGGTCATCCCCCGCGACGTTTCGTTGGAACGCCGGTGACTCCCCGGAAGACCTGGCGATGCCCCCTGCGCCGCGGCGTCGGACCGGTCGCGGCCCGCTTCGAAGCGGCGGCGATCAGGCGATGAAGCGCGACCGCACCTCGGGCGATGGGATGGGGCAGGCGTCGTGGCGGCCGAACCAGCGGTAGCGGTTGCGCGCGACCCAGGCGTAGACGCCGTCCGCGAGGCCCGAGGGCACCACGGCGCCGGCCGCGGCCAGGCGCCACGGCATGCCCAGGCCGCGGGCGATCTCCAGCACGGCGCGCGACTTCACGTATCCCCGGCCGTCCTTCACCAGCACCACCGTGTCCAGCGCGTCCTCCGGCAGCCCCATGCCGCGCAGCCGCTCGCGCCCGAAGTCCGACTGCAGCGCGGCGAAGCGGTAGCGGGCGGCGCGGTCGTGCTTCACCGTGAACCCCACCATCCCGTTACACAGCCCGCAGACGCCGTCGTACAGCACCACGGGCGGCGCGCCGGGATCGCCAGGTCTGGCGGCGGCGGGCGGGGATGCAGCGGGGTGGGCGGCGTCCGTCGTCTCGGCCGGATCGGTCCCTTGCGTCGTCATCGTCAATCCAGCGTCACCAGGCCCCGTTCGCCGCGGAACAGGCTGCTCTCGCGGTACCGCGACAGCGCGGATTCCAGCACCAGCTTGATGCCCACGGCAACCGGGATCGCGATCAGCAGGCCCACGAAGCCGAAGAAGAAGCCCGCCACCGCCAGCGCCAGCATCACCCACACGGGGTGCAGCCCCACGGCGTCGCCCACCACCTTGGGCGCCACGAAGGTTCCGTCGATGGCCTGCACCGCCGTGAACGTCACCGCCACCTTCACCAGCGAGTACACCACCTCGCCCGAGAAGAGCGAGATGGCGACCGCGGGGATCAGGCTGACGAGCAGGCCCATGTACGGCATGACGTTGAAGGTGCCCGCCACCACGCCCACCAGGAACGCGTACGGAAAGCCCCAGATCCACAGGAAGATCCAGGTGAGCAGGCCCACGATGGCCGACTCGGTGAGCTGGCCGCGCAGGTAGCCCGCCAGCAGCCGGTCGTAGTCGCGCGCGAAGCCCAGCACCCGGTCGCGGTGCGCGTGCGGCACCATCTCGGCCAGGCGCGCGGTCAGCGCCTCCCAGTCGCGCAGCAGGTAGAAGGTGAGGATGGGCGTCAGGAAGACGTAGCTCAGCACGGACAGGACGGAGCCGATGCCCCGCCCCAAGCCCAGGAACGCCGCCCATACGCGCTGCGCCATCTCGCTCTGCCGCGCCTGCAGCCACGCGACCACGGCGTCGGGCTGCACCGCCTGCAGCCGCTCGGCCAGCGTCTGCCGGCTCACGAACGGCAGGCTGCGCGTGGCGAGCTGCGCCTGCGCGGCCTGCGCCCACGCCACGAACCGCCGAATGAGCTCCGGGATGCCCTGGATGAACGCCGCCAGCTGCTCGCCCAGCGCCGGCACGCCCAGCAGCACCACCAGCGCGATGCCGATCAGCAGGGGAAGCGTGAGCAGCGCCACGGCGGCGGTGCGGGGAATGCGCCGCGGCGTCTCGCGCCGGAAGCGGCGGGGCATCCACGGGCGCTCCACGGCGCACACCACCGGGTGCAGCACGTAGGCGAGGACGATGGCGAGCAGGAAGGGCGCGAGCAGGAACCCCGTGGTGCTCAGCAGCCAGAGCAGCGTGAGCGCGCCCGTCGAGCTCACCACCAGCAGGTGGAAGCGCGTGCCCGAGTACGGCGACACCACGAACACCAGCAGCAGGTACAGCAGGAAGGGGTTGAGGACCGAGCGCACGCTCGCCAGGAAGAGGCCGAGGATGAGGAGCACCACCACGCCGTGGTAGGCGCGCCAGTTGAACGGCTCGGGCTCCACGGCGGCGGACGCGGAAGGGTGGATCATGCCGAAGGGGGCGGAGTGGGGCGGCGGGGTCAGGGACGGACGCGCAAGATAGGCATCGCCGCGCCCGGCGGACAAGCGATGCGTCTGCGCCCGGCCGGACGGCACGCAGGCGCGCGGCCCGGCACGGCCCGTGCAACGTGCTGTCGACGAACAGGTTCGCCACCCGCACACAGGCCGCACCCATGAAGAGCGCCATCCTGAACAGCGCCGCCCGCTTCGCCGAGAAGCGCGTGCTCCGCCCCACCACCAAGGACCTGCGCGTCCGCGCGGCCATGGGCGCCGCGCGGTGGGCCGCCGACCGCGTGCTGGGCCGCCGCGAGCCCCCGTCGCGCACCGCCATGCTCGGCAAGGGCCTCGCCGCCGCCGCCGTCGCGCTGCCGCTGGGCCTGTACGTCGGCTCGCGAATCCGCGCCCGCTCGACGGCGGAGTAGCGTCGACCGCTCGGAAAGCGGTCGAAGGACGAACGGCAGCGGCCCGGATGCATCGCGCATCCGGGCCGCTTTGCTTCCATCGCGCCAAACGCCGGCCCCAGCAGGCCGCGCATTCCCATACCTATGCCATACGTATCGATGGTCCTTGCACCGGCGTGTCGAAAGAGACATTATTTCTCTGCTCGGGCCCTTTGAACGGTTTTCCTGCGTCCCGCGTCTTCCCCTCTACAGTCGTCCTCCCGCAACGACGCTGTCCCCGATAGCTCCGGTGCAGATCGCCGTTCCGAGCGAGCAGCCCGAAAGTATTGCGCAGACGGGAGCGCCCGGGTGTGGGGGAACAGGATCTCACGCGGACGTTATCTGGCCGGGTCGATTGGGAGAAGCTACCCCGCTTTTGCCACGGCGGGTGAGTTCGGCTCTTCCTCCGCCTTCTCACCCGCGGTGCAAGCATGAGCAGCAATCATCCTCAGATAAACGGACTGATCACGTTCTTGGAGCGGCACGATCCTGAGGGCCTTGCAGAGATTCGAACTCGCTACCCGGACCCGCCCAAGCGAAGTCTGCCTGCTGTCGGAGCCACGCTTGGCTCCGCAGTGCTTGGGCTCGGCTCCTACGGATTGACCGCTGGCAGTATTGCCGGGCTTACGCTTGGCGGTGCCGAGGACACGCATCCTCAGTCTAGCGGGAGGCTGTACGTCGAGGTCGCCATCCGCTCGCTCAAGACGGCGGTGGACCGGGCCGGACCCAACACCCACCAACTCCGTGCGCGGCTTTACCGTGCTAAGTCGCTGCGCACGGTGGGCAGCGCGCTAGGGGCGCTCACCGGAGCGGGACTGGTGGGTATCCTCCTGGTGGGGCAGAAGGGCGCCGTCCCTGCGATCGCCGCATTTGTCAACTTCTCGTCAACACTTGCTGTGCTGTGGGCCGGGCACCTGGAAACGGCGCTGCACGGCGGCAAGGGCAGCTTGATCGACGTCTTCGAGCAGGTGACCGGCGCCACCGTCCGCGCCGAGCAACTCTTACAGGTGCTAGAGGTGCACCGCAGCACTAACCCTGACAGCCCCAAGGCCATCGACGCGATCAATGACGCCAATACGCTGGCTATCGAGTTGCGGAGCGCTGAACTGCGCCTCTGGGGCTGAGAGTGCCTGCTCGGAAGCAGGATTCCTTCGACCAGCGACGAGCGGGCGGATGCATCGCGCGTCCGGGCCCCTCACTCCGCTGTCGACGCCCCGCGGACCCACCGATCCGCCCTCCGACCCTCATCGCGCGGACGGCGCTCGATCAACCTTCGCCGCCGTCGGCCAGCGTGCCGGAGACGCGCACCTCCAACGTCTTGACCGGCACCGTGGCCGTGGCTGGCTCGGCCACCATCCCGGCGTCGTTCCCGCTCGGCAGTGCGTCCGGGGACCCGGCGTTCACTGCGCTGCTCGCCAGGAAGTCCGCCGCGGCCTGCAGGACCTCGCGGGCGTTGTCGTAGCTGATGGTGGCGATGGCCTCGCCCAGCGGCAGCCACATGCACTCGGTGATGCCCTCCTCCGCCTGCGGAATCGTCTCGCCGGCGGGCGACTCGATCAGGTAGAAGTGGCAGAACTTGTGGATCAGGCGGCCGCGGAAGCGGAAGAACCAGTCGATGGTCTGCAGGCGCGGGCCCAGGACGAGGTGCCCCAGCCCCGTCTCCTCCTCCACCTCGCGCAGCGCCGCGTCCGCCGCCGTCTCCACGCCCTCCAGGTGGCCCTTGGGAAAGCCCCAGTGGCGGTAGCGGTCGCGGATCAGCAGCACGTGCGGCGTGCGGCCGCGCCAGCGGTAGATGACGCCGCCGGCGCTGGTCTCCACCACGGCGCGGGGCGCGGGGGCCCCGCCGCTGCCGCCCCGCCGGCGCTTGCTCACCGCGCCAGGCTCTCCACGATCTGCACCGCGTTGGTGGCGGCGCCCTTCCGCAGGTTGTCCGCCACCACCCACAGGTGCAGCGTGCGGGGCACGTGGGGGTCGCGGCGGATGCGGCCCACGTACACCTCGTCCGTGTCCGCCGTCTCCAGCGGGGTGGGGAAGTCCTCCGCGCCGGCCGAGACGCGCACGCCGGGGAACGCCGCCAGCGCCGCGCGGGCGCCATCGACGGAAAGCTCGCCCTCCGTCTCCACCGCCACCTGCACCGAGTGGCCCACCTCCACCGGCACGCGCACGCAGGTGGCCGCCACCGGCAGGTCGGGCAGCCCCAGGATCTTGCGCGTCTCGTGGATCATCTTGCGCTCCTCCTCCGTCCAGCCCTCGGCGTCGAACCCGCCGATCTGGGGGATCACGTTGGCCGCGATGCGCCGCGAGAAGGGCGACTCCCCGCCGCCCCCGCCCGACACCTCCCGCGCCAGCGCCTCGCGCCCCGTCTCGCCCGCGCCGCTCACGGACTGGAAGGTCGTCGCGACGACTCTGCGCAGCCCCGCCGCCCGGCGGATCGCTTCCAGCGCCACCACCATCTGGATGGTGGAGCAGTTGGGGTTGGCGATGATCCCCCGCGGCCGGTCGCGCGCCGCCTCCGCGTTCACCTCGGGCACCACGAGCGGCACCCGCGCGTCCATGCGGAAGGCGGACGAGTTGTCGACCACGATCGCGCCCTCCGCCGCCGCGCGCGGGCCCCACTCCTTCGAGCGCGCGCCGCCGGCGGAGAAGAGCGCGTAGTCCACCCCGCGGAACGAGCCCTCGCGGGGTACCTCGATCGTCCACTCGCGCCCCCCCCATTCCACGGTCGTGCCCGCGGACCGCGGGGAGGCCAGCAGCGTCAGCCGGTCGACGGGAAGGCGGCGCTCGGCCAGCACGCGCAGCATCGTCCGCCCCACCGCGCCCGTGGCGCCCAGCACGGCCAGGTGCATCGGCTCAGGCCCCCGCCGGCACGACCGCCGCGGCGTCGGCGGGACGGCTGTCCAGGAAGGCCGCGTGCAGCGCGCGCAGGGCGTCCTCCTCGCGCTCGGTGGGCACCAGCAGGGTGATGGAGATGCTGCTGGTGGACACCGCGTGCACTTCCACGTCCTCGGCCAGCAGCGCGCGGAACGCCCGCGCGTAGACGCCCGGCCGTCCGCCCATGCCGGTGCCGACCAGGGCGATGCGGGAGAGCTCCTCGCGGGTGGTCACCTCGCCGTCGGCGCCCAGCACGCGCGCCGTCTCCTCGGCCACCCGCCGCGCGTGCGGCAGCGCCTCGGCCTGGATCGTGAGGTGGATCTGCACGCGGCCCGGGCCGCACTCCGCCTCGGTGATCATGTCCACGCTGATGCCGCTGTCCGACAGCGCGCCCAGCACCGTGGTGGCTGAGCGCAGCCCGGCGGGCAGCCCGTTCAGGATCAGCTTCGCCTGGCCCCGCGACGAGGCGATCCCGGTGACGACCAGCTCTTCCATGCGCCTGGGGGTGGGGGTGATCAGGGTCCCGCGCGGCTCCCCGTCCGCATCGTCCTCCACGAACGACGACAGCACGCGGATGTCCACGCCGAAGCGCGCGCCGATCTCGACCGCGCGCGCGTGCATGACCTGTGCCCCCGAAGAGGCCAGCTCCAGCATCTCCACGTGCGAGATCTCGGGGATCACGCGGGCGCCGGGAACGCGCCGCGGGTCGGCCGTGAAGATGCCGTCCACGTCCGTGTAGATCTCGCAGCGGTCCGCCTTCAGCGCCGCCGCGAGCGCCACCGCCGTGGTGTCCGACCCGCCGCGGCCCAGCGTGGTGATCTCCTTCGCGCGGCTCACGCCCTGGAAGCCCGCCACGATCACCACCCGGCCCCGCGCCAGCTCCTCCTTCACCCGGTCGGCGCGCACCTGCACGATGCGGGCGGCCGTGTGCGTCCCGTCGGTGATGATGGCCGCCTGGCTTCCCGTGAACGAGAGCGCCTCGGCGCCCGCCTCGCGGATGGCCATCGCCACCAGCGCCATAGAGATGCGCTCGCCCGCCGTGAGCAGCATGTCCATCTCGCGCGGGTGGCTGCCGCCGGGCCGGTCGCTCGCCGTCACCTGGCAGGCCAGCGCCAGCAGCTTGTCCGTGGTGTCGCCCATGGCGCTCACCACCACCACCAGGTCGTCGCCCCGCGCCCGCGCCGCCGCCACGCGCCGGGCCACCGCGCGGATTCGCTCCGGGCTCTTCACCGAGGTCCCGCCGTACTTCTGTACGACCAGCGCCATCTGTCGACGATCCCGGTGTCCGCGGTGTGGTTTTTGAGTGCTTCGTGGGCGGCGGCGGGCCGCTCCGGAGCCCGGCGGAAACGGCCCCGCCGGTCTCCTCCGCGGGGCCGGCGAGCCTCCTCCTCCGGGTCGCGAAACCGCCCGCGCCCCTCCGTCCGGGGTCTCGCCGTCCGCTCCGTGAGCCTCGCGCCAACCCCCGCGCGAGTCTCCCTCCGCACCAGCTTTTTTTGGATACTGCGGAACCGCCCGGCTCAGCCGCTTCCGTGAGAGCCCGCCCCTCCCAATCCCCTTGGCCCCGAGCCTCCAACCCCGAATCCGTGCCGCCGCCGGCAGGTCCGCGAAGGCAGACTTCGTGTGCTCGTTGCCGCGAGCTGATTCGCCCGGGCGACCTTCGCCGCGCCGCCTCATACCCACCCGCGTCGAGACCGTCACCTCCACCGAAGCGCTCCCCCTCGCCCGGCCGCGGGGAGACGGGGTCGGGGGTGAGGGGCCGTCGTCTAGAACAGCTTCACCTTGCCCACGTACTTGCCGGGGTTCTCCTGCAGGTCCGCCAGCAGGCGCCGCAGCGTCACCACCGCGCGCTGCGTCTCCTCGTAGAGCGCGGGGTCGGCGATCAGGCGGCCCAGCGTCCCGTTGCCCTCCTGGATCTTGGCGGCGGCGCGGTCCAGGGTGCGCATGGCGCGCTGCGCCTCCTCCAGCGTGGGGCCCAGCTGCTGCAGCTGCGGGCCCAGGGTGCGCACCATCTGGTTCACCCCCTGCGCCGTCTGGCCGATGGAGCCCAGCGTCGTGTCCGCCTTGCTCACCAGGCCGGGGATGCCGCTGCCCGCCGCGTTCAGCTGCTGGCTGAAGCGGTTCAGGTTCTCGCTGGCCTGGCGCGCGTTGGACAGGATCTGCCGCACGTCGCCGCCGTTGATGGCGCCCCGGATGTCGACCGCCGTCAGCTTCGCCGTCTCCGTGGCCTGGCGGATGTTGGCGCTGCTCGCCAGCACGTTGCCGCCCACCGCGCTATAGGTGTGCGTCTGCTGGTCCATGAAGCCGCGAAGCTGCTCGCTGATGGCCTCCGCGTTCTCGATGGTGCGGCGGATCTTCACCGCCGTCTCCTCCGTGAACGCCACCTGCACCCGGTCCGACAGCACCTCGATGTCGCCCGCGATGCGCGACGCCACCGCCGTCAGCTCCGAGATGTCGGGCATGGTGGCGCCGGGAAGGACGCCGGCGCGCTGGGCCTTGGTGAAGAGCATGTCCGTGTGCCACGACTGCGACACGATCTCGGCCTGCCAGTCCCCGAAGAACGACTCCGGCGAGATCAGCACCGCCGCGTCGGGGGGAAAGTGCAGGCCGGGCTGCACCGACATGCTCACGAACACGCCGTCGCCGTGCGGCGCCAGCTCGATCTGCTCCACGCGGCCCACCGTCACGCCGCGGTACTTCACCTTGTTGCCGGTGGTCAGCGTGCCCACGGCGCGGAAGGTGGCCACGATCTGGGCCTCCTTCTGGCCCCACGGCCGCCCGGTGAGCCAGAAGCCGCCGACGGCCATGACCACCAGCCCCGCCACCACGGTGATCCCGACCAGCACCTCGTTCTTCAGCTTCATTCCCTCCTCCGGTACGTCGCTCTCGGCCCGCTCACGCGCTCAGCCCCTGCTCCTCGGCCCCCTCCTCCACCATCTCCGGCTTCCCCTCCACGAACCCGCGCACCACCTTGCTCCCGGACGCCTGGATGTCGGCCGGGGTGCCCACCTCCACCACCCGGCCCTCGTACAGCATGGCGATGCGGTCGCTGATCTTGTAGGCGCTGCCCATGTCGTGGGTGATCACCAGGCTGGTCACGCCCAGGTCCTCCTTCATGCGCATGATCAGCCGGTCGATCACCGTCGTCGTCACCGGGTCCAGGCCGCTGGTGGGCTCGTCGTACAGCAGGTACTTGGGGCGGTAGGCGATGGCGCGCGCCAGCCCCGCCCGCTTGCGCTGCCCGCCCGAAAGCTCCGCAGGGTAGCGGTTCTCGAAGCCCTCCAGCTCCACCCGGTCCAGCGACTCCTTGATGCGGTCGCGGATGTCGTGCTCCGACATCCCCTCCAGCTTGCGCAGCCCCATCGCCAGGTTCTCGGCGATGGTCATGCTGTCGAACAGCGCCGCGAACTGGAACACGTAGCCCATCTGCAGGCGCAGCACGTACAGGTCCTTGCGGCTCAGCGTCGGCACGTCCAGCCCGTCCACCACCACCGTCCCCCGGTCCGGCTTCAGAAGGCCGGCGATGTGCTTCAGCGTCACGGACTTGCCCGCGCCCGAGAAGCCCACCAGCGACACCGTCTCGCCCTCGTCCACCGTCAGCGAGACCCCGCGCAGGATGCGCTTGGGGCCGAACGCCTTGTGGATGTCGATCAGCTCGATGCTCACTGCAGCAGCGTGAACGCCCAGAAGGCGTCGAGGACGAGGATGAGCATGCCCGAGATGACCACGGCGCGCGTCGTCGCCACGCCCACGCCCTCCGCGCCCCCCTGGGTGTGGAAGCCCTGGAAGCACCCGATGAGCGCGATCACGAAGCCGAACGACGTCGCCTTGATCATCGAGTAGGTGATGTCGAACGGCTTGTAGAAGAGCTGCAGCCCGTGCACGAACTGCTCGGTGGACATGTCGAGCACGTTGATGGAGGTGATCCATCCCGCCGTGATGCCCAGCGTGTTGCCGAACGCCACGATGATGGGGAACATCAGGATCGCCGCCAGGATGCGCGGCACCACCAGGTACGCCACCGGGTTGTAGGCCATCGTCTCCAGCGCGTCGATCTGCTCCGACACGCGCATGGTGCCCAGCTCGGCCGCGATGTTGGCGCCCACCCGCCCCGACAGCGCCAGGCCCGTCAGCACCGGGCCCAGCTCCAGGATCATCGTCTTGCCCACCAGCGTGCCCACGAAGTACAGCGGGATGGCGCCGGTGAAGGTGTACGACGCCTGCAGCGCCAGCACGATGCCCGTGAAGGTGCTGAGGAAGAGGGCGATGGGGATGGAGTCCACCCCGATGCGCCGCATGTGCAGCACCAGCAGGGGGCCCCAGGTGCCCACGTCCGCCAGCGAGCGCACCGACTCCGCGGCGAAGCCGAAGAAGACGCCGAGCGCGCCGAAGGCGGACAGCACGCCGCTGCCGATGGAGTCGAAGGGTCGGGTCCAGTGCATGGGGGCAAGATACCGACGGCCGGAACGTCCGGCCAGCGCGGCGCCGGGAGCGCGGGGCCTGTCGCAAGGGAAGGCCCGGGCCGAACGGCCCGGACCTGGGGCGGTGCGCGTCCTCAGGCGGCTCCCGCCTCGGGCCGGGCGGCGCCCACGAGCGCGGCCCACCCGCCGGAGGCAAGACGGATGCCGGTGTAGAAGGCCCCGAACTCGCCGTACTCCGTGCTCGCCTCGTCGTAGCGCATCTCGGTGACGATGCGCTTGAACTCCAGCGGGTCGCGGGCGAACAGGGTGACGCCCCACTCCCAGTCGTCCAGCCCCACCGAGCCGGTGATCACCTGGAACACCCTGCCGGCGTAGCGGCGCCCCGTCATCCCGTGGTCGCGCATCAGGCGGCTGCGCTCCTCCACGGGCAGCGCGTACCAGTTCTGCCCCGGCGCGCGGCGCTTGCTCATGGGATAGAACGACACGTAGCGCATCCCCTCCGGCACCGCGGGATAGAGCCGGCTCTTCACGTGGGCGCCGGCCGCCTCGGCCGCCAGCGCCGCGCCGATCGCCTCGCGGAAGGCGTCCGTGCCCGCGCCGTGCTCGCCCGCGGCCTGCGCCGTGGCGTGGTACAGCCCCGCCTCCGTCACCGACAGGTAGTCGTACTCCAGCCGCAGGAACGGCCAGAGCGTGGAGGTGCGGAGCGCGAGCTGCACGTCGGCCAGCGCGTCCAGGGAGGGGCGGAAGTGCACCAGCAGCACGTCCGCGCCGCCGGCCACCAGGCGGAAGGCGGCGCTCCATCCCTCCGCCGGCGCGGCGAGGGCGTCGAGCGCGGCGTCGGCCTCGTCGGCCAGCGCGGCGAGGCGGGCGGGGGGCAGCGCGGCCAGGGCGGCGCGGTCCAGCGAGCAGACCTGGTGCAGGGCGAACCACCCTTCGAGGGTGGCCGGGGGCAGAGCGCTCACGAGCGTCCTTCGTTCGGTTCGGGTCGGATCCGGTGCGGACCGGCGCACGGCGTCCACGGCGCGCGGGAGGCCGGCCCCGCGAAGATACGGCGCGCGCGCGGGGCGGGGCAACGGGGCGGCGCGGAACCTGCCCCGTAGCAGTTGGGGGAGCCGGAAGGCCTGACCCGACACGTGAGCCACGCTCATTTGCGGGGCGAGGAAGACGCGTAACGCATTGCCTTCCCGTAAGATGTGCACTATATTCACTTCCCTGGCCTACCCAGAAACCGCAACTCCTTTCCGGGCAACGCTATGTCATCTGCTGCCTCGCTGGTCCATCCGCTCATCATCCAGGGCGGAATGGGTGTCGGCGTCTCCAACTGGGTTCTCGCCAAGGCCGTGTCGATGCGCGGCCAGATGGGCGTGGTCTCGGGTACGTGCGTCGACACGCTGCTGGTGCGGCGGCTGCAGGACGGCGACATGGGCGGGCACATCCGCCGGGCGATGGCGGCGTTCCCCATCCCGGGCGTGGCGGCCGAGGTGATGGCCCGCTACTTCAACCCGGACGGCCGCCGGCCGGGCGAGCCCTACAAGGCCGTCCCCATGTACCGCCAGGTGGTGAGCAAGGTGCGCGAGCAGCTCACCGTGCTGTCGGGCTTCGTGGAGGTGTACCTGGCCAAGGAGGGGCACGAGGGCGTGGTGGGCATCAACCTGCTCACCAAGGTGCAGATGCCCAACCTGGCCACCCTGTACGGCGCCATGCTGGCCGGGGTGGACTACGTGCTGATGGGCGCCGGCATCCCCAAGGAGATCCCCGGCGTGCTGGACCGCTTCGCCGCGCACGAGCCGGCGGCGGTCAAGTTCGAGGTGGAGGGCCTGGCGCGCGACGACCACGAGCAGCTCAGCTTCGACCCGCGCGTCCACGTGGCCGAGGCGCCCGCGGAGATCCGCCGTCCCTTCTTCCTGCCCATCATCGCCTCCAACTCGCTGGCCACCATGCTGGCGCGCAAGGCGAGCGGCCGGGTGGACGGCTTCATCATCGAGGCGCCCACGGCCGGCGGCCACAACGCCCCGCCCCGCGGCGAGCCGGTCTTCAACGAGCGCGGCGAGCCCGTGTACGGCCAGCGCGACGAGGTGGACCTGGAGAAGATGAAGGAGCACGGCCTCCCCTTCTGGCTGGCCGGCGGCGCGGGATCGCCCGAGCGGCTGGAGCAGGCGCTGGACGCGGGCGCGGCGGGCATCCAGGTGGGCACCCTGTTCGCCTACTGCGACGAGTCGGGCATCGTCCCCGAGCTGAAGGCGGACGTGATCCGCCAGGCGCAGGAGGACCGCATCGACGTGCTGACGGACAACCGCGCCAGCCCCACGGGCTTCCCCTTCAAGGTGGTGCGAATGGGCGGCACCGTCTCGGAGCTGCCCGTGTACCAGAAGCGCGAGCGGGTGTGCGACCTGGGCTACCTGCGCACCGCCTACAAGCGCGCGGACGGCCGCGTGGACTACCGCTGCCCCGCCGAGCCGGTGGACACCTACGTGAAGAAGGGCGGCGACGCGGCCGACACCGCCGGGCGCAAGTGCCTGTGCAACGCCCTGTTCGCCACCATCGGCCAGCCGCAGCTTCGCGACGCGGGCGAGCAGGAGCATCCCCTCATCACCAGCGGCGACGAGCTCAAGAACATCCGCCGCTTCGTGGGCCAGGACCGCAGCGGCTACACCGCCTCGGAGGTCATCGACTACCTGATGACGGGCATCCGCTGCACCATGGCGCGCGCCCGGGCCATGCTGGAGCCCGCCCAGGTGTCGCGCGCCGTCTGACGCCCGCGCGTCTGCAGGCAAGGTAGCTGCCCGGAAGGCGAAGGGCGTGGGATCGGGGACCTGCCCACGCAGAAGGCGGGCTTCGGGCGTCGTCCCGGGGCCCGCCTCCTCCATCTCCAAACTTCTCGACGCGACGGGATGCAAGCGCAATCGATGGGATGGGTGGTGGCGTTCTCGGCGGGGCTGCTGAGCTTCCTGTCGCCGTGCGTGCTGCCGCTGGTGCCCAGCTACGCCACGTTCATCACGGGCATGAGCCTGGACGAGCTGCGCGACGCCGAGACGGTTCGCGCGCGGCGCACGGTGCTGGTGCACGGGCTGCTGTTCGTGCTGGGGTTCACCGCGGTGTTCATGGCGCTGGGCGCGTCGGCCACCTTCCTGGGCGGGCTGCTGCGCTACGCCAGCCGCGGCGTGCAGGCGGTGGGCGGCGTGCTGCTCATCCTGTTCGGGCTGTACCTGCTGGGCTGGCTGCGGCTTCCGGGTGCCGGCCGAGACTGGCGCATGCACCTGGCCGACAAGCCCGTGGGCTACCTGGGCACGCTGCTGGTGGGCGTCACCTTCGGCGCCGGGTGGACGCCGTGCATCGGGCCGGTGCTGGGCGGCATCCTGACGCTGGCGGCCACGCGCGGCTCGCTGGGCGAGGGCATGGGCCTGCTGGCCGTCTACTCCGCCGGCCTCGCCATCCCGTTCCTGCTGTCCACGGTCCTGATCGAGCGCTTCATGTACGGCTTCAAGCGCTTCCGCGCCTGGCTGCCGTGGGTCAACCGCATCAGCGGCGCCATGCTGCTCGCGCTGGGCGTGCTGATGCTCACCGGCTCGTTCACGCTGCTCTCCACCTTCCTCGTGCGGTGGACGCCGGACTTCCTGCTCCAGCGTCTGTAACGCCGACGCATCGGACGACCGCGCGCACCTGTCGCTCGACGTTCGGCGGGGCTGGTGGATCCGCCGAGGAATTCACGGCAGGTGATGGACGGCAGGTCGTGCACGACAGCCGGATTCACGGCAGAGGACGGATGCAGGTGGATGCGATGCGGGGAAGGCGCGAGGAGCCCGTCCAGGGTGGCGGGCTCCGTCTGTTTCCGCCGGGGTGAGACGTTGTCCGTCGCGTTGTCGTCGACGGTTGGATGGCCCTCTTTCGATCCCGAACCTTCGTCTCGAAACCGCTGGCGGATGCGGCTCGCGGATGCCTGCGGGGGTTGGAAGCTCGGAGGTCGGTCGAAGGAAGCGGACACGTGGGGCGGTCCCTGGACCGGAGCCCGTAGCTGCGATTCGATCCGGCGAGATGGACGCGGCGCGGGCGGGCGCCTGCCTTGCACTGACCCGAAGACGCAGCTCCGCGGGACGGACGGCCGATGCGCGGGAGACGGAAGCGGAGCGGGACACGGTGAGCGGGATTCGGCGGCGGGTTGCCAAGCGGGGGGGAACGGACGAAATTCGTGCCGCGCGACGACATAGCGCGCGGAGCCGCCTCCTGCCCACGACGCCACCCATGCCCGACCCACCGATCCGCGTTCTGCTGGTGGACGACCACGCCGTGCTGCGCGCGGGGCTGCGGGCGCTGCTGGAGGCGGAGCCGGGCTTCGCGGTGGTGGGCGAGGCGGGCACGGGCGAGGAGGGCGTCGCCAAGGCGTCGCTGCTGAAGCCGGACGTGGTGGTGATGGACCTTTCGATGCCCGGCATGGGCGGTCTGCAGGCCGTGCGCGAGGTGGCCGCGCTGGACCCGGAGACGCGGGTGCTGGTGCTGACCATGCACGGCGAGGAGGAGCACCTGCTGCCCGTGCTGGAGGCGGGCGGCAGCGGCTACGTGAACAAGCGCAGCGCCGACGAGGAGCTGATCGAGGCCATCCGCACCGTGGCGCGCGGCGACGTGTTCCTGTATCCCAGCGCCGCCAAGCTGCTGCTGCGCGGGCTGAAGGCCAAGCGCGAGCCGGGCGAGGACGATCCCGCGCAGCGCCTGACCGACCGCGAGCGCGAGGTGCTGGCGTTCACGGTGGAGGGGTTCAGCAGCACCGAGATCGGCAAGAAGCTCTTCATCTCGCCCAAGACGGTGGACACCTACCGGGCGCGGATCATGGAGAAGCTGGGGCTGCACCACCGCAGCGAGCTGGTTCGCTTCGCGCTGCGCAAGGGGCTGCTGAAGGCGGAGTAGCGGGCCGCGGGTGCGGGCCGCACGGACACACGCAACGGGAAGAAGGCACCTTGTCGCGCAGGGTCGTCGTCACGGGGCTGGGCATGGTCACCGCCCTCGGAAAGAACGCGCCGGACACGTGGGCGGGCATCGTCGCGGGGCGCTCGGGCATCGGGCCGCTCACGCGCTGCTCGCTGCCCGACCTGCCGGCGGACGTGTCCATCGCGGGCGAGGTGAAGGACTTCTCGCCCGAGCCGGTGCTGGACCGCAAGGACGCCCGGCGCATGGACTGGTTCATCCAGTACGCGCTGGTGGCGGCCGACGAGGCGCTGCGCGACGCGGGCCTGGGCGGGCTGCAGACGGTGCCCGACCCCGAGGAGACGGGCGTCATCATCGGCTCGGGCATGGGCGGGCTGATCTCCATCATGGAGACGCGCGACCTGATGCAGGCCAAGGGCGCCGCGCGGGTGTCGCCCTTCTTCGTGCCCGCCAGCGTGGCGAACCTGGCGGCGGGGCAGGTGGCCATCCGCACGGGCGCCACGGGGCCCAACTACGCGCCCGCCTCGTCGTGCGCCAGCAGCAACCACGCCATCGGCGAGGCGTACCACGCCATCCAGCGCGGCGACGCGGACATGATGATCGCCGGCGGCACCGAGGCGTGCCTCACGCCCATCTCGTTCGCCGGCTTCGCGGCGGCGCGCGCGCTGGCGACGGGGTGGCGGACGCCGGAGACGGCGTCGCGCCCCTTCGACCGGGGCCGCACGGGCTTCGTGCACGGCGAGGGCGCGGCCATCCTGATCCTGGAGGAGCTGGAAAGCGCCCGCCGCCGCGGCGCGCGCATCCTGGCCGAGATCGGGGGATTCGGCATGAGCTCCGACGCCTTCCACGTGACCGCGCCGCCCGAGGACGGCGGCGGCGCCGCGCGGGCCATGCGCCGCGCGCTCAAGACGGCCGGCCTGGCGCCCACCGACGTGGACTACATCAACGCCCACGGCACCTCCACGCCCGTGGGCGACATCGCCGAGTCGCGGGCCATCGAGGCCGTGTTCGGCGAGCACGCCCGCATGCTGGCGGTGTCGTCCACCAAGTCCATGCTGGGCCACTCGTTGGGCGCCACGGCGGCGGTGGAGGCGGGCCTGAGCGTGCTGGCCGTCCGCGACGGCATCATCCCGCCCACCATCAACTACGACGATCCGGACCCCGCCTGCACGCTGGACTACGTGCCCAACGTCGCCCGCAAGGCGGTGCTGGACGTGGTGGTGTCCAACTCCTTCGGCTTCGGCGGCGCCAACACGTCGCTGGTGATCAAGCGCTTCCGGGAGAACGGGGCGGCGTAGAGGCGCGCGGGATTCGAGTGCGGGAGGCGGGCGGCGGCGCACCACGGGTTGAATCCTGGGCCTGCAACGGCGTATCCGCCCACCTTCGTAGGCTCGCGCCGCGCCGAGTGGAGCGCCACGCGGGCGGGCGGATGCGATTCGGGCGCGCTCCTCCCGCGCCGGGTTCCGGGACGCGCGGAAGCCGTCGATCCACCGGAAGCAAACAGCAGGGGCCGCACGTCACTCGACGCGCGGCCCCTGCTTCCATCCCCTCGACCGCCGGCCGTGGTCGGCGGCGACGGTCAGTCCTGCGTGTTGCGGCTCTGGCTGCTCCGCGTCTCCGCCGAGGAGCCGGCCTCGCTCGCCCCGCCCGTGGACCCGGGCGACGTGGGCGATGTGCCCGTGGACGAGCTTCCACGCCCCGAGCCGCCGGAGGCGCCCGAGCCGCGGCCCGCCGGCGAGCTCGTGGACCCCTGGCCGCCGCCGCGGGCCTGCATGGAGCCCATGTCGCCGCGGCCGGGTTCGGAGATGCGCTCCAGGGTGCTCGCGACGCGGCGCGTGCCCTGCGTGGAGTCGACGTCCATCGCCACGTCGGCCTGGGCCACGATTCCCACCAGGCGGCCATCGCGGTCGGTGATGGGCACGCGGCGCACCTGCTCGCGCTCCATCACGCCCAGGATGTCCTGCACCGAGTCGTTCTTGTTGCAGGTCTCCAGCTCGGTGGTCATGCACTCCATCACCTTCGTGGAGTTCACGTCCTTGCCCTCGGCCACGGCGCGGATGGCGATGTCGCGGTCGGTGATCACGCCGCGCAGGCGGCGCCCCTGCTCGCTGTCCACCACGGGGATGATGCCCACGTCCATGTCCTTCATCTTGCGCGCGGCGTCCGCCAGCGAGGCGTCGGCCGTGACGCACTCGGGGTTCTCGGTCATGATGTCGGCCGCGCGCAGCCGGCGCAGCTCGTCGCCCTGACCGCCGCGGTACGACCCGCCGCTGCCGAGGCCCGCGTCGGACGATCCGCCGCTCCCGTAGCCCGATCCCGACGAGTAGCCGCCGCCGTACGCGCTGGATCCGGGTCCGGTCGATCCATAGCCGGACGTGCCGTAGCCGCCGCCCTGCTCGCGGCCCAGCCCGCCGTAGTACCCGCCGCCCTGCGCGTACCCGCCGCCCGAGTGGCCGCCGGTGGATGCGCCGTACGAGCCGCCGCCCGCGCGGTAGCCCGTCGACCCGCGGTAGCCGCCCTGCCCGCCGTAGGGTCCGCCGCCGTACCCGCCCTGGCCTTCCTGGCCGCCGAACGAGCCGCGGTTCGATCCGCCGCCGTACGAGGAGCCGTAGGACTCGCCGCCCAGCGAGCCGCGCCCGTACCCGCCGCCGTACGATTCCGAGCCGCCCATCGCCCCGCCGTACGCGCTGCCGCGAGACGAGCCGCGGGCGCCGAAGTCGCTGTCGTACGCGCCGCCCCCTGTGCCGAAGTCGCTGTAGCCGCCCCGCTGGCCGCCCTCGTAGCCCTCGTACGAGTTGGCGTAGGGGTCCGCGCCGAACTGCGCGTCCGAGCCCATCCCGCCGTAGGCCCCGTAGCCGTCCGAGCCCATGCCGCCGCCGTACCCGCCCCGGTTGCCGTAGCGGCCGCCGGAGGGGGCGTCGTCGAAGCCGCCCGTCTCGCGGCCGTAGCCGCCCATTCCCCGCTGGCCGCGGTCGAAGTCACGCCCATAGCGCGCCATGCTTCTCCCTCCTTGCGATGAGTTGACCGTCCGGCGGACGCTCCGCCGCCTCACGCACCCGCGCCGGAAACCCGGCCGGGAGAAGCCGCAACTCGTTGCAAGACACGCGCCTCGCAGGACCTCACCGGCCGTCCGGCTCGCGCCTCCGCAGCACCAGCACCAGGTAGCCCACCACCGCGATCACCGCGAAGGAGAACCACTGGACGGCGTACGAAAGGTGGGGCCCCTCGTCCAGCTCCGGCAGCGGAACGGGGCGCAATGCGGCCGTCCGGTCGTCCGCCGCCGACGCGGGAAGCTGCTGGACGAAGAGGGGGAGCAGGGGCCGCGGCGACCGCGCGCGCAGCGTCGCCAGGTCCAGGTGCCGCAGCGTGGTCACGGGCGTGCCGGCCGAGCGGGAGACGGACGGCAGCCCGCGGTCCGCCGACACGGAGATCTCCTGCAGCACGCCGTCCACCTCCACCGCGCCGGCGGGCGGCGGGGTGGGCACGGCCTGCGCGGCGCCGTCCGGCGCGTAGGTCCAACCGCGGTTCACCAGCACGGCATAGGGCGCTTCCGAGACATCCAGCCGCGTGACGACGTGCACGCCCGGGCGGCCGTCCATCGACCGGCTGCGCAGCAGCACCTGGCCCGCGGGGTCGTACGCCCCCCGCACCCGCACCCGGCGGTACCGGTAGGCGGCCGGGTTCTCCGCGATCGCCGCACAGCGCGCGGAGTCCAGCGGCAGCGCGGGCAGGGCCAGCGCCCGCGTCCAGGCGGCGTTGCGGGCCTGGCGCTGGTGCCGGCGGTCCAGCTGCCAGACGCCCAGGCGCGCGAAGAGGATGGCCAGGAGCAGGACGGCCACCCCGCCCAGCACGTTTCGGTGGATCGGCTTCACGGCGCTCCGGTTCGGTCCCGCAGGACGGAGTGTCCCGCACGGGCGGAAGGATACCGCGGCGGAGCCCGCCCTTCAACACGGCGGTTCGAGGAGACGCGAGCGGGGCACCCGGCCGTGATGCCGGGCGCCCCCTTGCGTGGTCCCCCTCCCGGCTCCGCCGAAGCGTGCCGGGCAGTCGGTGCGGCTAGCCGCGGAGGGAGCCGGCGCGGTCCTTCGCGTCGCCGGCCTTCTCCTTCGCCAGGTCCACGCCGTCGTGCACGCGGTCCCGCACGTCGTGGTAGCCGTCCGCCACGCGCTCCAGCACGGGCTCGGCGCGGTCCCTGAGGTCGTCGAAGACGTCGCCGGCCCGGTCGCGCACCGTGTCGTACGCGTCGTGCCCCGCCTCGGCCACGTCGCCGGCGCCCTCCGCCAGCTTGTGGAACGCCTCGGTGAGGAAGCCGGCCACGGAGCCCAGCACCGTGTCGCGCAGCCCCGAGGCGGTCGCGGCCAGCGCGCGCAGGCCGCCCTCTTCGTCGTCCCAGTCGCCTCCGCCGCGGAAGCCGGCAAGCTCCTCCTCCTGCGCCCTCGCCACCTTCTGCAGCCGGCGGGCGCGCCGCTCCCAGGCGCGGGCGCGGGCCTCGGGGTCGCCCTCCAGCGCCAGGCCGGCGCCCAGCGCCGGCCCGTCGGCGTCCACCCCTTCGCCGCGGTCGTCGGCGTCGCCGCCGCCGGTGGCGTAGCCCAGCACCAGCGCCACCCCGAACACGGCGCCCATGGCCAGCAGCGGGCGCTCGCGCACGGGCCCCATCACGTCCAGGCGCTCCTGGATCTGCGCCTTCTTGCGCACCAGCGCCGCCTCGATGCTGTCCAGCGTGCGCGACATGCGGGCGCGGGTGCGGTCGATCTCGCTGCGCGCCACCTCGGGGTCGTCGGCCGTCACCCTGCCGGCCTCGCCCGCGGAGGCGTGCTCGGGAAGCAGGTGCCCGGCGTCGGTGACCGGCACGGCGCGGCCCGCGGCCATCGCCTCGGCGCGGTTCAGCGTGTCGTCGTTGCTCAGATTGTCAGCCATGGGCACCCCTAGCGAAGAAGTCGGCCGATCACGAAGCCCGCCACCGCCGCCACCAGCAGCGTCTGCAGGGGGCTTTCCCGCACCTGGTCCTCGAAGCGCTCCACCAGCTCGCCCGCGCGGTCGCCCGCGTCGCTCACGCGCGCCCCCACGGGCGCCAGCCGTCCGTCGCCCTCGGGATCGAACATCCCCGACAGCCGGTTGGCCACCGCGCTCGCGCCGGCCGACACCTTGCCGCCCACGGCCCCCAGCGCGTCGCCCACCTTCTCCCGCGCGGCGGCCAGCGCGTCCGATCCGTGGCCGCCCATGGCGTCCAGCACGCCGGCCACCCAGGCGTAGTGCCGTTCCTCGTCCAGGGCGTTGCGGTCGATGACGCGCTTGGCCTCGTGCGGCCAGAGCATGGCCTTGGAGGCGTAGGCGTCGTACTTGGTGCGCACCTGCATCTCGTTGGCGCGCCAGGCCATCAGGATGCCCTTGTCGCCCGCCAGCGCGCCGATGCTCTGCAGGGCCTCCTTGAAGGGCCCGGTGGCGTGCGGCTCGTTCGTCGGTGTGCCGCCCAGCTCGCGGATCAGCTCGTTCAGGTCGCGCACGTGCCGCTCGTGGTCGCGCAGGTACCCCGCGATCTGCGCCGCGGCGTCGCGGTCCTCCAGCTTCTCCATCGCGATCCCGTACGCGCCGATGGCGTCGTGGTCCAGCTGGAGCAGGTCGTTGAGCCCTTCCAGGACCTCCGAGGTGGCCGGTGCGTGGCCGCCCTGACGTGTGGTGTCCATGTCCACTGGTGCCTCCGTGGGTGCGTGTTCCCGAAGCTGCTTCGCGGCGGTCCACGCGGGCGGCGGCAGCCCTGCGGGCCGCCGCGGGCGGCGCGTCGCGCCGGCGTCGCGGGCCGGCGGCACGGCCGGGGTATGCAGTATCCATTCCAGTGCCCGCCGTCTCCCCGCGGCCCCGGAAGGCTCCTGGCACGCGCCGATTCGACCCCGCGCAAGCCGTCCGGCGCCGGGCTTGCATGGTGCCCGGCAGGGCGGCCCGCTCCTCACGTGGATGGAGGCCGGGCGGCCGGATCGACCCATCCCACCAGGAGCCGGACCCATGACCCGAATCGCCCGCGGCGCGCTGCTCGCCGCCACCGCCCTGCTCGCCGGGTGCGCCACCCTGGGCGCCCTGGGCCAGATCGTGCAGCCCCCCACGTTCACCGTGGACCGCTCGCAGCAGGCGCAGCTCCGCATCCTGGGCCCCTCGGCGGGGCGCCCCAGCGGCGGCCTTTCGCTGCGCCTGTACGCCCGCGTGCACAACCCCAACCCGCTGGGCCTCACGCTCACCACGCTGGCCGGCGCGCTCAGCCTGGAGGGCCAGCAGGCGGCGCAGGTCAGCTTCCCGCTGGGCGTGCCGCTGGGCGCCAACCAGGAGAACGTGGTGCCGCTGGACATCTCCATCAGCTTCTCGGAGCTGCCGGGCCTGGCCAACGTCGCCCAGAAGGCGCTCACGGGCGCGCCCCTTCGCTACTCGCTGAACGGCACCTTCGGCGTCGACGCCGGCCCCCTCGGCCGCCCCACGTTCGGCCCGACGACGCTGCTGGAGGGCGACGTCCGCGCGTTCCGGTAGCCGCGCCTCCTCCGCCGCGCATCCGCGTCGGCGCGCGGTCAGTCGATGGAATGATCGTGGGTGCGACGAAGCCCGGCCTATCCCGACGGCCGGGCTTCGCGCGTCGTCCGTTCCGCGCTTCCTTCGTTCGATGCAGCGATCTCCGGGATTCACCGTCCGTGGCAAACGAGAGCGCCGGCGGGGCAGGTGCCCGCCGGCGCTCGGCCGTTCGCGATCGGACAGGGGACGCTAGGCGTCGTTGCTGTCGCGGATGGCGCCGGCCAGGATGCCCACCGCGCGGCCGCACGAGTGGCAGTACAGCGCGGCCGCGTACTCGCCGTCGGGGTCGGTCACCGACGCGAAGCCGTTGGGGTCGATCTCGGGCTCGATGAAGGCGAGCACCTCGATCTGGCTGGGCCCGCACAGCGGGCACGGGATGTCCGAAGGATCCTTGCGATAGGCCATCAGGAGCTCCAGCGCCTCGGCATCGGAGAACGGGCCCTTGGGCTGCGGAAGCGCCTCGGCAATCTCGCGGATGATTCGGTTCATGGCTCGTTCTCCCTTTATCTGGCCGGGGCGACCTCGCCTTCTCGCCCGCGCCGCGGTGGCCGTCGAATTCCTTGGTGCCCTGTGACCAAGCAAGGTGCGGGCCAACGCAAGTAGTTGAAAATGCGGCAGTTGCGCGGTGTGATGCCTCCCTACCACAAGCGGACGGTTTCAATGGGACCACGCGTTCGGTGCTCCGCAGGCGGGTCCTTCAGCCCGGATTCTCCAGGCCCCGCCTGCATCCATCCGCCTCCGCGGGAAACGTGCGTTGGGGAACGGATGGAGCCTCCGCCCACCGAACCCCGCACGCGAAACTCCTCGCAACACGAATCTCGCATGGGGGCGGTGGAGCGGAGCGCGTGGCGGAGGAGATCGATCCGAAGCGGGTTCGACTCTCGGCTCGCAGATCCTTTCGGCTCCAAAGACGGAGACCGATCGCTTCCGTGGGCGCCATCCGGAGCCGCGGCGCAGGCCCCCCGGACGCGGACAGGGCCGGCTCCCGGGGGGGCCGGCCCTGTCCTTTTTCCGGACGCCGTGTGCCTTTTCGGGAACCTACTCGCGCGGCGGATCGCCCGGCTGATAGGGCAGCTGGTTCATGAACCAGCGCACCACGCCGTCCACCTTGGAGGTGCGCAGCCGGTCGGTGCGCACGGTGACGATGCTGGCGAACACGTGCCGGTGCACGTCGATCTCCACCGTGCCCTCGCCGCCGCTGTAGGTGGCGCCGTGCGCCGACTCGCCCGTGCGGGCCAGCTCGGCGCGCGTGGTGAAGACCTCCTCCGCCTTCGCCAGCACCTCGCGCGTGGGAAGCACGGTGCTGCGCTCGTAGTCAGACATGCGTTCGCCTTCCGTATCGGTTGAAGGGCGCGGCACCCGGCGCGCCCGCTTCGCTTCTACTCCTCGTCCAGCGCCGCACGCAGCTCGGCGAGCGACCACGCGCCGGTCAGGGTGCGCTCCGCCGCTGCGGTGCCCAGGACGACCGTGGGCACGCCGCGGATGCCCGCGCTCCGGGCCTCCTCGGCGTCGCGCACCACCTGCTCGGTCATCCGGTCGATGTCCAGCACGACCTTCGTCTCCGTGGCATCCAGGCCCAGCTCCTCGGCCAGCCTCACCAGCACGTCGATGCGGCCCACGTCCAGCCCGTCCGCGAAGAACGCATGGTACAGCGCCTCCCGCATCTCGCGGCCCAGGCCCTTCTCCGCGGCGAACAGGGCGGCCTCGTGCGCCTTGCGCGTGCGGGGAAGGACGGCGGGCGTCCGGAGGGCCAGGCCCAGCTCGTCCGCCAGCGGCCGCGCCGCCTCCACGCGCTGTGCAAAGCCGTCGAACGGCAGCGGAGCGGGCGCGGGGTAGAGCTCCAGCGCCCGGAGCGACGGCGCCACCCGCCCCTCGTCGGCCAGCCGCCGAAGTGCGGCCTCGGTGACGTAGCAGAAGGGGCAGGTGAAGTCGGCGAAGACCAGCGCCGGCATCGGTGTCTCTGGCAGCGGGCCCTCCCGTGTGCGCCTGTCCCTGCGGCGCGCCCAATCTGCGGGGCGCCGCAGGGGCACGCAAGCCCGCGTGGCCGCCGCGACCCGCGCGCCGGGCGGCTTTCCGCGGCATTCGACGGGACGATCCGGATACGGGACGTTGGCGATCCGCCGGACCGTTCCTCTCCGCCCGCGACGACGGGGAGACGGCGCTTTCGCTTCCGCAGCCGCCGCGACGTCCGGCTGCCGTGGGCCGCGCTCGCGGCGGACGGATGCACGAAGGGCCGCCCATGGACGGCCCTTCGCCGTGAGGCGCGGGAGCGGGGGTCAGCGGATGCAGCCGATGGGGATGTCGAGCGCGGGGAAGTCACCGGGCAGGCGGAAGTGCCACCACTCGGCGTCGTAGCTCGCGAAGCCCTCGGCGGCCATGGCGTGCACCAGGCGCCGGCGGTTCTCGGCGACGGCGCCCGTGGCGTTGGCGGTGTGGGCCGCGTCGGAGAAGGTGTCGAACGGCGTGCCCATGTCCAGCTCGCGGCCGTCGCGCAGGCGCACGAGGGTGAGATCGACCGTCACGCCCAGGTTGTGCCCGCTCTTGCGCGCGACGTAGCCCTGGTCCAGCACCCAGGTGCGCCCCGTGCGCTCGGCCCAATCGACCATCGCCAGCGTGGCCCGCACCGGCCGGTAGGCATCGAACAGCTTGAGGCCCAGCCCCTCGCCGCGCAGGCGCGCCTGCACCCGGGCCAGCCCCCGGGCCGCGTCCGGAAGCAGCAGCGCCCGCGCCGATTCGTACCCCGGCAGCGGCGCCCCCGTGAAGTTGTTCGCGGTGGCATAGCGCACGTCCGTGCGAATCGTCGGGTCCACCGAGCGCACGTCGACCAGAGTCCCCGGCGCGACCGGCGGGCAGTCCACGGCCGGGCGCGGGGCGACATCGGGCCGCGCGCACGCCGCGAGCCCGAGCGCGGCAAGGATGAGCGGGCGGCGGAGATTCCTCAGGGTCACGGGATCAACAGACCGGGTGTCGGTGGAGTTTGCGACGTCCGCCTCGTGTCGACGCACGCTCGAGGCGCTTCGACGGGTTCCGGCGAACGCCCGGCGCGCTTGATGGGCGGCGATGAGGCGCCGGAGATCGCCCGCGGGTTGGAAAACGCGGGCTGCCGCGGGAGACAAGTACGCCTTCGCGGGCTCCGCGATCGGATCGATCCTCGCGCGGGGACGGAATCCCCCAACGCGTCGCCGTCGTCCGATCGTGTGATCAGAATTCGTCGCGGCCGCCGTCCTCGCCGAACTCGACCTGCGGGAAGGTGCGGCGGGCTTCCTCGAGGTCGGCGTCCTTCACGTCGGGCGGCAGGTGGACGAGGACCAGGCGCTCGGTGCCGGCCTCGGCGGCGACCCGGGCGGCGTCCTCGTTCGAGGTGTGGCCCTTGAAGCCGCCGGATGCCTCGTGCACCAGCAGCCGGGCGCCGCGCGCAAGGCGCACGATGGCGTCGCACGGCTCCGTGTCGCACGAGTACGCGGCCACTCCGCCGCCCAGGACGTCCTCCACGCGCAGGCCGATCACGGGAACGCCGTGAGTGCCGGGCGCGGCCGTGATCCGCCAGCGGGCGTCCTCCAGCACGTGCGCGCCCTCGCTGTGCTCCACGCCGTGCCAGCGGATCTCGGGCACGTCCTTCCATCCCCCCGTCTCGAACGCCTCGTAGCAGCGCCTGGCCTGCGCGATGGCCGGCGCGATGCCGTACACGTCGATGGGCCGCCGCCGCCCGCCGATCCAGATGCGCTCCATGAAGAGCGGGAAGCCGGCCGCGTGGTCGGGATGCTCGTGCGTCACGACCAGCGCGTCCACGGCGTCCACGCCGATGCCGGCGGCCAGCAGGCGCTGCACCACGTCGGCGCCGCAGTCCACGACGACCGCGCGGCCCCGGGACTCGAACGCCAGCATGGTGGTGGTACGGCGGGCGTCGCTGAACGCGGCGCCGGTGCCCAGCAGGTGGACGACGGCCATCGCCGCTCTCCGTTCGCGTGGTCGCTGCGCGCAGGGTCCCTGCCCGGCGCCGACCCCATGGTAGAACACGGGGCCGCGCCTGGCAATCCCACGCGCGCTGCGGCGCCGGGGGAACGCGACTTGCCTCCCCGTGGCCGTTCCGAACCGACCGACTCAGCACGGAGGAGCCACATGTCTTCGGCGAAGAGAACCAGGGACCACGACGAGATCCGCGCGTGGGTGGAGGACCGGGGCGGCGTGCCGGCCATCGTGAAGGGCACGGGCGGGATGCTGCGCATCGACTTCGTGGAGGGCGCGAAGAGCGGAGGGCACGAGCCGAACCTGGACGAGACGGACTGGGACAAGTGGTTCGAGGTCTTCGACGACCGCGGGCTCACCTTCCTGTACACGCCCACGGGCGAGAGCCGCTTCTTCAAGCTGGTTTACGGCGACACCGACGACGAGGACGACGGCAAGAAGCGCTGACCCGCCGGACGGACGCAGGGCTGTCGGCGGATCGTGTCGATCGAGGCCGTGCGGGGCGCGGACGGACCTGCGTCATCCGCCAAGGACGCGAACGGGGCCGCCCTCGGATGGAGGCGGCCCCGTTCCCATGTCGGCGGCGGGCGGCTGGGGCGATGATGGGTTCCACGGGGATGAACCCCGCGGCTGGAACCACGATCGCGGTGGTGCGGGGCGCCAGGGCGACGTCGCGGAGCGGAGGCCGGCGCGGCGCGGGTCCGGCGATGGGTTCCGCGACCGAGCCGATGTAGATCCCGCAGTGGGGTCAGCGCTTCGATTCGTCGCCGTCGTCGGGCTTGTTGCAGGGGTGGTCGGGGTTGGCCTTCGAGGCGGCGAAGTCATCGGCCCAGCGCTCGCGGGCGGTGGCCTGCACGGTCCCGGGCATGGCGGGCGGGTCCTTGGCGAGCGCGGCCTGCGAGGCGTAGCGGGCCGAGTCGGCGGCGCTGCCGGCGGTGAGGGCCGAGTCCTGGAAGGCGAGCTGCGCGGACCGGGCCTGCGCGTACTGGTCGTACGCGGCGGCGAAGGCGGCGGAGGCGCGCAGCACCCCGGCCAGCGGCCCGTCGCTGGCGTACTCGCCCAGTGACCGGGCGCGGTCGTGGCTGTGGATGAGCAGCTCGGTGGCGACGCAGGCGTCGCGGCGGGCCTCCTTGCGGGCGGCGCGGTGCTCCGGCGTCTCCACGCTGCCGCAGGCGGGGAGCAGGAGCGCGGCGAGCAGGGCGGCGGCCAGGGCGTGGCGGGGCATGGGCGTTCCGGGATCGATGGGGATGAGCGCGGGCGTCAGGCCGCGGGGTCGCCGAACAGGGTGCGCTCCACCAGCTCGCACAGCAGGTGGATGACGGTGATGTGGCCTTCCTGGATGCGCTCCGTGGCGTCGGAGGGGATCACCACCGCCTCGTCGCACAGCGCGCGCAGGGCGCCGCCGCCGCGGCCGGTGAGGCCCACCACGTACACGCCGCGCTCCCGGGCCGCCTCGGCCGCGCGCAGCACGTTGGCCGAGCCGCCGCTGGTGCTGATGGCCACCAGCACGTCTCCGGGGCGGGCCATGGCCTCCACCTGGCGCCGAAAGGCGCCCTCGAAGTCGTAGTCGTTGCTCCAGCAGGTGAGCGTCGCGGCGTCCATCAGGTGGTGCGCGGGCAGGCCCGGGCGGTCGCGCTTGTAGCGGGCCACCAGCTCCTCCACCAGGTGCATGGCGTCGCACGCCGAGCCGCCGTTGCCGCACGCGTACAGCCGGCCCCCGGCGCGGAAGCTGTCCGCCGTGCGGGTTGCGACGCGCGCGATCTGCGGCGCCAGGTCGCGCATGGCCAGCTTCACCCGCGCGGCGTCGTCCAGCGCGGCGCGGATCAGGTCGAGCGTGTCGTCGTCGGCCATCGGCATCGGTTCAGCGGGAACGGGCTCGCCGCGGAGCGCGGGCGCGCCTAATCTATCGTCCGGGGCCGCCGCACGGGAGCCGCTGGCGCCGGGCAAGGCTTCTGCATCGACCGAACGCAGGGAAGAACGCACCGGGGAGGGTGGATGGGACGCTGGACGGGCACGGGACGGATTCACGGGTTCGGACGCAGCGTCGCGCCGGCGCTGGCCGCGGTTGCGCTGGCCTTCGGCTGCCGCGAGGAGGGCCGGGCGCTGCCGTCTACCCGGCGCGTGCGCCTGCCGCAGCCGGTCTCCGCCGCCGCCACGCTGCGCATCGACGCGACGGGGCGGGAATGGGTGATGGACGGCGGCGCGGCGGCGGTGGTGGACACCGGGGGCGCGCCCTCCGTCGCCCGCGTCACCGTCGGCACCGGGACGCCCCTGCCGGCGCCGCTGTGGGACGTGGGCGGCCGGCTGTATGCGGACGCGGCCGTGCCCGCTCTGGCGGAGGTGGCGGCGCGCGCGGGCGTGAAGCCGCCGGGGCTGCGGCTGTCCGGCCCCGTCGCGCGCGACCCGCGGGGGCGCTGGCTGTACGCCGCCATCCGCCACGGCGGGGTGGTGGGGATGACGGCGGACTCGCTGCACGCGCTGTGGGGATGGGCGCACGCGGGTCCCGCCGCCACGGCGCTCGCCGTCTCGCCCCTGGCCGACCGGGTGTACGTTGCGCTGGACTCGTCCGGCACCGAGGGCAGCGACCCGCGTGTGCAGGTGCGCGACCAGCAGACGGGGCGCATCCTGGCGACGCTCTCGCAGCCCGCCGCCGTGCGCTGGCTGGCCGCGGCGGGCGACGCGGGGCTGGTGGGCTACGCGGAGGCGGACGGCAAGGGCGCGGTGGTGGCGCTTCGCCACACCACGGACGGGCTGGAGGAGCGCTGGCGGGTGACGCTGGGCCGGCTGGGGCTGGAGGCGCCGGGTGCGGTGCGGGTGGCCCCCGGAGGAGTCCGCGTGGCCGTGTGGGGGCGGAAGGGCGGGGGCGTGCGGCTGCTGGACGGGGCGACGGGGGCCGTGGTGGGCCACGTGGGCGACAGCCCCCTCGACGCCGCGTTCGACGCCGGGGGGCGGCTGCACCTGCTGTACGCGGCCGAGACACGGGTGGTGCCCTGAGGCCGTTCCGCGTCCAAGCCTGTTCCGGGAGGCCTAGTGGCCGGCGTCGCCGGTCTGGCCGCGGGTGAGGAAGAAGCCGGCGATGAACGGCAGGCTGTTGAGCCCCAGGCTGGCGAGCGCGGCGTACGCGATGAGGTGGTGGCCCGTCACCACCGCGAAGATGAGCGCCGCGATCGCGGGCAGGGTGATGAGGATCGAGGCGATGAGCAGAATCTTCATTTCCGGTCTCCGGAGGGTGCGTGCCACCCTGGGGAATCGTTGCGGACGGGGGCTCTGGCGGGCAGCAAGGTAAGCGCCCCCGGCACCCTCCGGCAAGGCGCGCGTCCGCCCCGTGGGGAATCTCCCGACCGCGCCCGGGGCGGAGTCCCGCTTGATGGCCGCGGCCGCTTCCCGCACCTTCCGGCACGGCGGGCCCCGCGCCCGCCGCCGCCTTCGGCACCGAGGATCAGCGCCCCATGCAGAACGACCCGCGGCCCACGCTCCGCCGCCCCTCCGCGCTCAAGCTGCTCGCCCGCGGCGTGCTGTTCCGCTGCCCCTGGTGCGGCGGCGGCGGGCTGATGAAGAGCTGGTTCCACCTGAAGCCCCGCTGCCCCACCTGCGGTCTGCGCACGGAGCGCGGCGAGGAGGACTTCTTCCTGGGCGCGATGGTCGTCAACATCGCCATCGCCGAGGGCCTGCTCGCGCTCATCCTGGTGGGCGTGATGTACGGCACGTGGCCCCGGGTGCCCTGGCTGGCGCTGGAGATCGGCGGGCCCGTCCTCATGGTGGCGGCGCCCATCCTCTTCTATCCCGTCTCCAAGACGCTGTGGCTGGCCGTGGAGCTCCTTTTCCGTCCCCTCACCCACGAGGAGCTGGACTGGCACCGCAGCTCGGACGAGACCACGTTCCGCCGCCAGGAGGACCGGTAGGCGCGGGTTCTCTCGACGATTCGCCTCGGGCTGAGAGACGAAAGGCAGCGGGCGGCGCGGTGAATCCGGACACGCGGGAGGGCATGGGGCGCGCCGAATCCCCGGCCACGGCCCGGTCGCCGCGCCCGGACCTCGCGATGACGCACTTGCGCACGCCGGAATGGACCGCTGGAGCCGTCCGCGCGCCGAGGCGGCGTTCTCCGGCGGTGGATTGCGCCGGGGGGTGTGGCGGCCGCATACATTAGTGAGTGCACGGCCGTCGCTCTCGCGCCGTGCCCCTGCCTTCTGCACGCTCCCACCTTCACCGGGAGCGCCCCGCCTCCGACGAATCCCCCCTCTCATGATACCCGAGATCGGCGCCCTGGTCGCCTACATCGGCCTTCTCACGCAGATCGGCGGCAGCCTGCTGCTGGTGGTGCTGTTCGCATCGCTGAGCCGCGGGCACCCGCGCCGGCAGCCGTACTTCCGCGAGTGGACGCTCGCCTGGTCGTGGCTGCTGGCGGGCCTCGGCGGCGTGCTGGTGCAGTACGCGGTTCCGGGGCTGGGGGCGCACCCGTGGGCCGTTCGCGCGGCGAACACCCTCTATCAGGTCGGCAAGCTGCTCTTCGTGGTGCACCTGGTGGCCGGCACGCTCAACTACGTGCGGGGCGTGCGGCCCGCCGCGTTTCGCCGCCGCACCCTTCCCGCGGTGCTGCTGTACGCGTTGATCTCCGCCTCCGTCGGCGGGGTGGTGCTGAACCGCGTCGTGCTCCTGCAGACACCGCTGATGGCGGGCCCCTTCCTGTTGTGCGCGTGGCTTCTCCTTCGCCTGCCCGACGCGCGCCGCAGCTTCGGGAGCCGCGCCGCCGGAGCCGTGTTCGGGGCAATCGCGCTGCTCTGGATGGCGTATGCCGCCGCGTATGCATCGCTGGGCGTGCCGCCGGTGCTGGAGGCGGGAGGGCCGCTCGCGTTCCTCCTGCTGTACAACAGCTACCTGGACCTCCTGCTCCAGATGCTTCTCGGGTACGGGATGGTGGTCCTTCTGCTGGAGGACGCGAAGCGCGACGCCGACGACGCCCGTGCGCAGCTCTCGGCGGCCCACGACCAGTTGAAGCGTGCCTCGCTCTACGACGCGCTCACCGGCGCCTTCAACCGCCGCGCGTACGAGGACGGCGTGGGGCTGGAGGCGGTCGGCGCGTGCCACGGAACGGCGCTGGTGCTGGACATGGACAACCTGAAGGTCGTGAACGACGGCGATGGGCACGCGGCGGGCGATGCGCTGCTCTGCCGGCTGGTCGAGACGCTGCGCGGGTGCATGCGTCCGCGAGACCGGCTGTATCGCTGGGGCGGCGACGAGTTCCTGGTCCTCGCCCCGGATGCCCGTCCGGACGAGATCCTTGCGCGCATCCGCACGGCTCTCCAGGCGGCGAACGCCGCCTCCGCGGGCGCAGCGCCGGATCTCCACGTGAGCCTGGGGGCGGCGGGCTTCGCCTCGATCGACGCGGTCGCGAGTGCCGTCGAGGAGGCGGACCGCGCCATGTACGAGGAGAAAGGGCGCAATCGCCAGGCTTTCTCCCGCGCCGTGCTCCCGGCGACCTGAACCCGGAGCGCGCCCGGGGTCACGGCCGCGTCCCCGCTCCGTCCTGCTCTTCCGCCCATTTCCGGGGCGGTCGCCCACCTCTCCCGCATGCCTCCGACCTCCATCGTGCCCAGGCCACTCCCGCATCTGAGGTCCCGAGGCCGAGCGGCCTACCTGCGGAGCGCGTGATGCGCGAACCGCTCATCGCCCAGCCGCCGAGGTGATCGCGATGGATGGCACGGCGAGTGCGGCGCCCGCGCGGACGCGGACATCCAATCGAGACGAGGGGGGAGCGATGGCGGTGGACCTGGCGGGGAAGGGCGCGGTGGTGACGGGCGCCAGCAAGGGGATCGGGCGGGCGATCGCGCGGGACCTGGCGCGCGCGGGGGCCGGCGTCGTGATCTCGGCGCGCAACGAGGACGAGGTGCGCCGTGCGCGGGAGGAGCTCTCGGCGGAGACGGGCGGCCGCGTGGTCGGCGTGCGCTGCGACGTGCGCGAGCACGCACAGGTGCGCGAGATGATCGCCGGCGCGGCGCGCGACCTGGGCGGCATCGACGTGCTGGTGAACAACGCCGGCGTGGGCGGATTCGGGCCCGTGGACGAGATGGACCCGGCGGAGTGGGACCAGATCATCGACACCAACCTGAGCGGCGTCTTCTACTGCTGCCACGAGGCCGTCCCCGAGCTGAAGCGGCGCGGCGGCGGGTGGATCATCAACATCGCCTCGCTGGCGGGCAAGAACCCGTTCGCCGGCGGCGCGGCGTACAACGCCAGCAAGTTCGGCCTGGTGGGGTTCTCCGAGGCGCTGATGCTGGACGTGCGCAAGCACGGCATCCGGGTCAACTACATCATGCCCGGCAGCGTCGCCACCTACTTCAACGGCCACGTGCCGTCGCCCGACGACGCGTGGAAGATCCAGCCCGGCGACATCGCACGGCTGGTGATGGACCTGCTGGCCTTCCCCTCGAACGCGCTGCCGTCGCGCATCGAGATCCGCCCGTCGCAGCCGCCCGCGAAGTAGGCGCGGCGCGCTCGCTGGACCGTAGCTTTCTGGGGAGATGGCATGGCGGATCACAGGCACGACCGCCCCAAGGCGGTGATCTTCGACCTGGACGGCACGCTCTCCGACGACCGGGCGCGGGCGCACTTCGTGGAGGTGGAGCACGGGCGCGCCCGCGACTGGAAGTCGTACTTCGACGCGGTGGAGCAGGACGCCCCCATCGCCGCCACCATCGAGGTGCTGCGGGCGTTCCGCAAGTGCGGGACCCGGATCCTGTACCTCACCGGGCGGCCGGACTTCACTCGCGCCAGGACGGAGCGCTGGCTGAAGGCGAACGGCCTCACCCCGTACGAGCGCCTGGTGATGCGCCCCGCGCAGGGCGATTGGCGGCCGGCCGGCGAGTTCAAGGTGGACGAGATCGCCCGGCTGCGCGGCGAGTACGAGCTGGTGTGCGCCTTCGAGGACCGCATCGACGTGGCCGAGGCGCTGCGGAAGGCCGGCGTGCCCGTCTTCCTCTACGGCGCCGGCGCCGAGGCGGCGGCCGAGGCCATGGAGGCGCTGGAGGTGAACCAGGAGGAGCTGATGGGCGAGCCCGAGCCCCTGCCGGGAGAGGAGGCGTAGCCCGTCACTCTCGCGGAGGCGCCGGTTCGCCGCATCCATCGACCGACGAAATCGTCTGGACGTCCTCTCCAACGGGCGGTCCAGATGATTCGCATCTACCGTCATCGCATAGGTCCGCGTCGCGCTCTGCCTTCGGTCCGCGGATCGTTCCTCGCGCCCGGTTGACGCCGCCATCCATACGCCCCGCCCGATCGGCCGAAGGTGCCATGCGGAGCACCATCCATCGTGCAACCCTCGTCCGCCGATCCACCATGGGGGACGACGGAACGCGCGCGGGAGCACGCCCGGACTGGCCGGGCATGCTCCCGCGGGGCGTGCGTGCGGCTCAGGTCACGTTGATGAACGGGTCCCAATTGTACGTGCCGGGCTGGCCGTTCACGGTGAAGTTGAAATGGTACGTCATGTTCCCCTTCGAGTTCACGATGCCGGTCCAGACGCCGTTCACGTAGTTGGGGACGAAGAGCGCCGGGCTCGTCGCCGGCACGAACGCCGTGAGCACGCAGCCCCACGTGGGGATGATGCTGGCGACGTTGAAGTTGATGGTGTCCCCGATGTCGCAGTTGATGGTCAGCTCGTTGCTTCCCTGGTTCGGGTCGCCGTTGTCGTCCAGCATGTACACGGTGGTGGTGCCGTTCACCGTGGCGGCGGTGTCGACGACGCAGAGGCAGTTGATGGTCTTCTCGGACATGGGTTCCTTCCCGCGTTCGTGGGGTGGATCGGGAGTGCCGCGGCCAGGGGTGGCCGGGCCTGGAAGGGGAGCGGCCGGCGGCCGCGCGGCGCTTCCCTCGATGCGTCCGAAGACTGGCGGCTTGCGCCTGTCCCCGATGCGCGGCTAACTATGCAGCGAGGGTCTCAACCTCGTGTCCCTGCCGTGTCATCCCGCTCTCCATCTCCTCCCCCATGTTTGCTCTCAACCTGCTGGGAGGGACTGCCCTCCACGGCCGCAACGGGCTTGTCACCGGAAAGGCGGCCCACAAGCGGCGGCTGGCCCTGCTCGCCATCCTGGCCCTGGCGAGGGGACGGACGGTGGGGCGCGAGCGCATCGTCGGCCTGCTCTGGCCCGAGCGGGAGGGCGACACGGCGCGCCACCTGCTTTCCGAGTCGCTGTACGTGCTGCGCAAGGAGCTGGGCGAGAACGCCTTCGTGTCGGCCGGCGACGAGGTGGGCCTGAACGGCGAGGTGGTGCGGGCGGACGTGGAGGAGTTCGAGCGGATGGTGCAGGAGGGGGACCTGGAAGGGGCGGCCGAGGTGTACCGCGGGCCCTTCCTGGACGGCTTCTTCGTGGGCGACGCGCCCGAGTTCGAGGCCTGGGCCGAGTCCGAGCGCGAGCGCCTGAAGCGAGCGCACACGCGCGTGGTGGAGTGCCTGGCCCTGGCGCGCGAGGGCGACGGCCGCCCCGCCGAGGCGGCGGACTGGTGGCGACGCCTGGCCGTGGCCGACCCGTACAACAGCCGCGTGGGCATGCGCCTGATGGCCGCGCTGGACGCCGCCGGCGAGCGCGCGTCCGCCATCTGGTTCGCCGAGACGCACGTGGCCCTGCTGCGCGACGAGCTGGGCGTGGAGCCCCAGCCCGAGTTCGCGGCGATGGTGGAGCGGCTGCGCTCCGAGCCCGTCCGCGTTCCGCCCGCCCCGCCGCCTCGCCCCGCGTCCGACGCGCCGCCACAGGAACCGCAGCCTTCGGCCGATCATGAAGCGGTGCGGGCTCCATCCGCCGGGGCGGTGGACGTCGAACGGCCGGCGGACCCGCCCCCGACGCCGGGCCCAGCCTCCGAGGCGGATCGGCCCGAGGCTCCGATCGCGACGGCGGCGGAGGACGACACCGCGTCCCGGGCGGACGACGGTGCCCTGTCCGTATTGCCCGTCCCGTCGTCGACCTCCGAGGATCGACCCGCCGGGCCGGTTGGGCGGAGGCTCCGGGGGCCGCGCGGCGCGTGGCTGGCGGGCGCGGCGGCGGCCGTGGCGGT
>JAQBQD010000035.1 GCA_028287185.1 Gemmatimonadota bacterium
GGGGCGGGGCGACGACGCGGCCCAGCGGCGCCAGCGCGCGGGCCAGCTCCCATCCCACCTGCCCCGTGGCGCCCGTCAGCAGGATCGTCGGCCGGGCGTCCGTCACCCGGCCCCGCCGAAGCGCGGCAGGCCGGCGGCGGCGAGCGCGTCCAGGGTCGCGCCCTCGAGGTCCTTCCCGGAAAGGATGGGCTCGTCCACCGGCCAGCGGACGCCCACGCGGGGATCGTTCCAGAGCAGCGTGCGCTCGGCCTCGGGCCGGTACGGCGCCGTGCACTTGTAGGAGAAGAGCGCCTCGTCGGACAGCACCGCGAAGCCGTGCGCGAACCCTTCGGGGATGAGCATCTGCACGGCGCTCTCCGCGGAGAGCCGCATCCCCACCCAGCGTCCGAAGGTGGGCGAGCCCTGCCGCACGTCCACCGCCACGTCGAACACCTCGCCGTGGAGGACGGAGACGAGCTTGGCCTGGCCGTGCGGATGCTGGAAGTGCAGGCCGCGGACGACGCCCTTCCTCGACCGGGACAGGTTGTCCTGCACGAACGCCCGCGCGACGCCGGCGGCGGCGTACCGCTCGGCGCTCCACGTCTCCAGGAAGTAGCCCCGATCGTCCCGGAAGACGCACGGCTCCACGCGCAGCACGCCGGGAAGCTCCGTCGCCGTCACCTTCATCGGCCGGGGACGCCCTCCACCAGCGACGCCAGGTACTGCCCGTATCCGTTGTTGCGCATGGGGTGGGCCAGGGCCAGCAGCGCGTCGGCGCCGATGAACCCCGCGCGGAAGGCGATCTCCTCCGGGCACGCCACCTTCAATCCCTGCCGCTTCTCGATGGTCTCGATGAACTGGCTGGCCTCCTGCAGCGAGTCGTGCGTGCCGGTGTCCAGCCACGCCATCCCCCGCCCCATGATCTCCATCCGCAGCCGGCCGCGGCGCAGGTACTCCAGGTTCACGTCCGTGATCTCGTACTCCCCCCGGCGCGAGGGCCTCAGGCCGGCGGCGATGTCCAGCACCTCGTTGTCGTAGAAGTAGAGCCCCGTGACGGCGTAGGGCGAGCGCGGCACGGCGGGCTTCTCCTCCAGCGACAGCACGGCGCCGGCGGCGTCCACCTCGGCCACGCCGTAGCGCTCGGGGTCCTTCACGTGGTAGCCGAAGACGGTGGCGCCCGACGGCTGCGCGGCCGCCCGCTGCAGCATGTCGGTAAGGCCGTGACCGTAGAAGATGTTGTCGCCAAGGATGAGCGCCGCCGATCCCCCGCCGACGAAGGCGCGCCCGATGGTGAAGGCCTGGGCCAGCCCGTTCGGCTCGGGCTGCTCGGCGTAGGCGAAGCTCATCCCCCACTGCGAGCCGTCGCCCAGCAGCTCGGCGAAGCGCCCCGTGTCGGCGGGGGTCGAGATCACCAGCACGTCGCGGATCCCCGCCAGCATCAGGGTGCTGAGGGGGTAGTACACCATCGGCTTGTCGTAGACGGGCAGGAGCTGCTTGCTGACCACGCGGGTGATGGGATACAGGCGCGTGCCGCTTCCCCCGGCCAGGATGATCCCCTTCACGCCGCCCCCACGCCGATGCGCTCCAGCCGGTAGGCGCCGGAAAGCACGCGCCCGCACCACTCCGGGTTGTCCAGGTACCACCGGACCGTGCACCGCAGCCCCGTCTCGAAGCTTTCCCGCGGCGCCCACCCCAGCTCCGCGCGGATCTTGGAGGCGTCGACGGCGTAGCGCAGGTCGTGCCCCGGGCGGTCCTCCACGAAGCGGATCAGCCGCTCGTGCGGGCCCGTAGGGTCGGGACGCAGCTCGTCCAGCGCGCGGCAGACGGCGCGCACGACGTCCAGGTTGCGGCGCTCGCCGTCGCCGCCCACGGCGTAGGTTTCGCCCGGGCGGCCGCGGTCCAGCACGGCGGCGAGGGCCGCCGCGTGGTCGTCCACGAACAGCCAGTCGCGCACGTTCTCGCCGCGGCCGTAGACGGGCAGGGGGCGCCCCTCCAGCGCGTTCAGCAGCACGTGGGGGATCAGCTTCTCGGGAAACTGGTACGGGCCGTAGTTGTTGGAGCAGTTGGTGGTGAGCGTGGGCATCCCGTAGGTGTGGTGCCACGCCTGCACCAGGTGGTCCGAGCCGGCCTTGCTGGCGGAGTAGGGCGAGCTCGGCCGATACGGCGTCGCCTCGTCGAACCTGCCCTCCGCGCCCAGCGAGCCGAACACCTCGTCCGTGGAGACGTGCACGAAGCGGAAGCGGCCGCGATCGGCGCCGCCGAGCGACAGCCAGTGGCGGCGGGCCTCCTCCAGCAGCGTGAAGGTGCCCACCACGTTGGTGCGGACGAAGTCGCCGGGCCCGTCGATGGAGCGGTCCACGTGCGACTCGGCGGCCAGGTGCACCACGGCCGCGGGCCGGTGGCGCTCGAAGACGCCGCGCAGCGCCGGCCCGTCGCACACGTCCACCTGCTCGAAGGCGTGCAGGGGGTCGTGCAGCACGGACGCCAGCGAGTCGAGGTTGCCGGCGTAGGTCAGCTTGTCGACGGTGACGACGCCACGCCCCTCCGCCACCAGCCCGCGGACCAGGGCGGAGCCGATGAACCCGGCGCCGCCGGTGACCAGGATGCTCATTTCCCCGTGTGCGCTCTCCGGCCCGCCCGCGGCGGCGGCGGAGGGCCGGCGCTCGTGTGGACGCCCGAGTGCGGGAATGTTATCCTGTTGCGCCGCCCGTTGTCCAGCCTGGCCAGGTGCTGCGCGGCACGTCCCCGACCCCGTTCCCGATGCGCCGCTCCGCCGCTCTCCGCACGCTCGCCCTCGCGGGCGCGGCCCGCCTGCTGCTGCCCGCCCCGGCGGCGGCCCAGGCGGGCGACTCCGTCCGTGCGCCCACCCCGTCCGACACGTCACGGAATGCGGCGGGCTTCGCCGTCGGCGGCGAGCGCGACGAGCGCGCGCGGCTGGCGCAGGTGCTGGGGAGCCAGGGGACGGCCGGATACCTCCTGCGCAGCGCAGGGCCCGGCGTGCAGTCCGGCCCCGCGGGCCCGGGCGGCCTCACCGTCTTCGCGCCCGAGGCGCGGGTGGTGTTCAACAGCGACCTGCCCTTCTCGCTGAACGAGGGTTCGCTGTGGGCGGGCCGGGGCGTGTCCACCCGCGTGCGCTGGGGCGCCCAGGCGCGGCTGGGGGGGGTGCTGCTCACGCTGCTGCCAGAGGCCACGTACTCCAGGAACCGGCGCTACCAGGTGCGGCCGTACATCTCCGGGACGGACGTGCGCAACGCGTACGCCTCGCCCTTCCACGGCTTCCCGCAGTCCGCCGACCTTCCCAGCCGCTTCGGCGCCGACGCGGCGGTGCGGCTGTCGCCCGGCCAGAGCAGCCTGGTGATTCCGGCAGGCGCCTTCCGCTTCGGGGCAGCGACGGCAGCGCAGTGGTGGGGGCCGGGCGTGCGCAACGCGCTGGTGATGAGCGGCAACGCGCCCTCCATCCCCCACGCCTTTTTCCGCACGGGGCGGCCGCTGCGCACGGGGATCGGCGAGGTGGAGGGGGTGTGGATGCTGGGCTGGCTCACCGAGTCGTCGTACTTCGACTTCCGGGGCAGCAACAAGTACCGCTCCCTGTCCGCCTTCGCCGCCACCTTCCGGCCGGCGGCGGAGCCGGGCCTCACGCTGGGCGTGACGCGCGCCGTCTACTCGCCCCTGGCCCCGGTGCGCTTCCTCCCCTCCCGCGCGCTGGACGCCTTCCTTCCCGCCCACGCCGACACGGCCTCGTCCGGCCGCGACCGCGAGCAGATCCTGGGCGTGTTCGGGCGCTGGGTGTTCCCCGAGTCGGGGCTGGAGACCTACTTCGAGTGGGCCACCCGCCAGCCGCCCGGCTCGCTGCGCGAGCTGCTGGCCACGCCGCAGCGGGGCCGCGCCTATACGGTGGGCCTGCAGTGGGCGCACCCGCTGGAGGGCGACGGCGCGTTCCGCGTGCAGGCCGAGGCCACCAACCTGCAGCAGGACTCGCTGGCGCAGAGCTTCTACACCAGCTCCGTGGTGGCGCAGGGGTACACGCAGCGGGGCCGCACCATCGGCGCGGCGATCGGGCCCGGCGCCTCGTCGCAGTGGGTGGCGGCGGACCTGTTCCGGCCCGCCTGGCGCATGGGCGTGTCGCTGGGCCGCTACCGCTGGGAGGACGACGCGTTCTACCAGTTCTACACGCTGCACACGCCCGTGGGCCACGACGTGTCGCTGTTGGGAGGCGTGCACCTGGGCCGGGACCTGGGGCCCTTCGCGCTGGACGGCGAGGTGCTGTCCGGCACCCGCTACAACTACCTGTTCCAGAACTCGTCCAACAGCTTCTCGGACATCCGCGCCGTGGACGTGCGCAACTTCACCGCCTCCCTCACCGTCTCCCGCCCCGTCCACTGACGGCATCCGGGCTCGCCTGATCCGATACGCTCCACAGGCCGGGGACCATCCGGGCGACCGGCGTCGTCGGAATCGAACTGCCGCCATCGCACGAAACGGGGTCCCTCGCCGGAGGGACCCCGTTTCGTTTCGCGTCGGCGACACGCCGCCTCGTCCATCGCAGCGGAGTCCGAGTTCGACGCCGGCGGCGCGGTCCGCGGCTTCTCCGCGTCTGGCGTCTGGCGTCGAGCCTGGAGACAGGAGGGTCGGGCCCGCACGACCCGGCTCGCTTCGATCGTCGCGGATGGAGGGCCGGCGGCGGCGATCAGCCGCGTTCCAGGACGACGAGCGCGGTCTTCTCCACGCCCAGGTCGATGGCGATTCCGTCCACGTAGTCCGGCCGGCCCGCGGGCACGTGGTAGCCGGCAGGCGGCTCGGCCCGGATCGCGAGGTTGCCCACGGGCGCGGCGGTGAAGAGGTGCTCGCCTGCGGCGTCGGTGGTGGCCGTCTCGATCACGCCGGCGGCGCCGTACAGGATCACCCGCGCCCCCGCGACCGGGGCGCCCGACGCCTCCGTCACGCGGGCCCGCACCCGTCCGCAGCACTCGTTGGTGAACACGAGGGACACCGTCGTGTCGCGTCCCGGCGCCAGCCTCAGGCCGGCCAGGTCGATACCGGGGCTGCCCGGGGGCGGCAGGTAGCCCGCGGGCAGCGTGGCGTGCAGCGCGTACACCCCTTCCGCCAGCGAGAAGGCGGCCGCGCCGGTGGCCGCCGTCGAATCGGCCGCGGACACGCTGTCGTCCCCCGACACGTCCACGCGCACGCGCCCCAGCGGACGGCCCTGCCGGTCGGCGACCCGCACGCGCAGGACGCCGCAGCAGGCACGGGGGCGCAGCGCCACCTCCACGCGCCGCACCTCGCCCTTCCCCACGGCGATGCCGTCCAGGTAGAACCGCCCGTCGCCGAACGGGCGGCCCACGGCGGGCAGCAGGCGCGCGGGCACGCGGAAGCTCACCCCCACGTCGCCCGCCGGCACCAGCCCGAAGCGCACGACGCCGTCCGCGCCCGTGGAACCCGATCCCAGGGTCTGGTTGACGTCGTAGGCTTCCACGGGCACGTCGGGCACGGGCGCCCCGTCGGGCGTGGTGACCGACACCTCCAGCGTGGAATAGGGATAGCCGGGGTGGAACGGATCGGCGCAGCCTCCCAGGAGGGCGGCGGCGGCAAGGATCGAAGCGAATCGTCGCATGGTGCGGTGCGCAGGCATCAGGGGTCCACGGCGCGCACGGCGCGCGGCGGGAGCGTTCGCGAGTCCAATCGGCCCTTCGTGGACGGGCCGAGCCGGATCCGAGGAAGGAAATCGCGCCGGGAACGGACTGGACGGGGTCGAGAGACGGTGCGTTCGGATCGAGCCCGGCGTCACACCGGGCCCCGCAGCGATCCCAGCGTCCGCGTGCCGCCGCGCGCGGACCAGCAGAGGCCGGCGATCATCCGCACCCGGTCCCAGTGGCCTCGCCGGGCGCGGCGCAGCATGGCCGCCAGCATCGCCACCCCCACCGTGGGCAGCAGGGCGGGATGGTGCTTCAGGGTGAAGAGGATGCGGCTCCGCGCGAAGTAGTAGTCGGCCTGCCAGCTCTTGCGGGCCTGCGCCGCGTGCGTGCCCACGGTGCCGCCCTCCTTGTGGTAGACGCGGCTGTCCGGAGCGAAGGCCACGCGGTACCGCCCGGCGGCGCGGGCCACCCAGTCGACCTCCTCGAAGTAGAGGAAGTAGTCCTCGCAGAGCAGCCCCACCTCCTCCAGGAAGGCGCGCGACACCAGCATGGAGGCCGCGGTGACGAAGTCGATGCGCCGCGACACCTCCGCCGGGGCGGGCGCGTCCGCCACGCTGCGCAGCGCGCCCAGGTGCCGCGGAAGCGCCAGCCACGGGTTGAAGGTGCCGCCGCCGAGGGCCTGCACCGTGGAGGGATTGGAGTAGTAGAGCAGCGTGGACCCCGCCATGCCCACCCGCGGGTCCCGCTCCATCTCGCGGGCGAGGGGATCCAGGGCGTCCGCGTCCACCACGGTGTCGTTGTTCAGCAGCCAGAAGCGGTCGTGCTCGAGGCGGGCCAGCGCGTAGCGGAGACCCACGTTGGCGCCGGCCGCGAAGCCGTGGTTGGAGCCCACGTCCACCAGCACCAGCGCGGGCGCCGCGCCCCCGTCTCCGCCGCGCTCGGCGGCCTCGCGTCCGTACCGCGCGTAGGCGACGGGCTTGGGCCCGGGGGGCACCGAATGGCCCCGCAGCGGGTGGCCCGGGGCGACCCAGGCGGCGAGCCGCCCCTCCGCCCAGTCCTGGATCCGTTCGAGCGAGCCGTCGGCCGAGGCGTTGTCGCACACCACCACGCGCACGTCGGGCGTGGAGAGGCGGAAAAGGCTTTCCAGGCACTCCACGGTGTCGCGCCAGCCGTTCCAGTTCACCACCACCACGCAGGTGCCCATGCTCAGGCCACCAGGTCGCGCAGGGCGCTGGAGATGCCGCGCGCGCGGCGGCGGTAGCGGCCGGCCAGCAGCTCGCCCACCACGGGCCCCACGCGGCGCAGCCGGGCCTGCGGAAGCCCCGCGCGCACCCGCAGAAGCCCGATCGCCTCGTCCAGCGCCGCCGCCCGCCCGGGGCGCAGCCCGCCGTGGGCCTCCAGGCGCTCGCGCGCGGCCTCCAGCAGCATCCGCAGTCCCTCGATGTCGCGGAATCGCCGCTGCCGCGCCCGCCGCACGCGCCCCAGCAGGGAGGGCCGCTGCGCCCCGATCTGGTTGCGGCCGTGCTGCCGGTAGCGGATGAGGGGCCGCGGGATCGCCACCGCCTCGCCGGACGCGGCCGCCAGCAGCGCGATCCAGGCGTCGTGGTGCACCCCGGGAGGAACCGGAAGCAGCAGCGGACGCAGCGACGCGGGGAACGCCAGCGTGGCGCCCGTCACGAAGGTGCCGGCCAGCAGCGTCTCGAACGCATCCCCCGCCAGCATCCGCGCGCGCCCCGCGGCGCCCATCCCCACCGCCTCCCAGAGCGTGTAGCCCAGCGGGCGGAGATCCCCGTCCACGACCTCGCCGTCGCTGAACACCAGCGAGGGCGACGGCGTCGCCGAGAAGGCCGCCTCCACCTCGGCCAGCTTGCGCGGGTCCCACACGTCGTCCTGGTCGGCCAGCACCACCACGTCCCCCCGCGCCATCCCGATCGCGCGGCCGAAGTTGGCGGCGTACCCCAGGTTGGCCGCGTTCCGCTCCACCCGCACCGGGAAGGGCGCCCGCGCGGCGAACTCGCGCGCGATGGCCAGGGAGCCGTCGGTGGAGCCGTCGTCCACCACCACCATCTCGTCCGCCGCCCGCGTCTGCCGCGCGACGCTCTCCAGCTGCTCGCCCAGGAAGTCCGCGCCCTGGTAGGTGCAGACGACGACCGACAGGCTCAGGACCGGCGTCCCCGCGCTCACGCGCGCGCCTCCGAGGCCACCGCGAGGGGCCGGACGCGGGTGCGCAGCAGGTGGCGCACGTACAGCCACGCCAGGCCCGACTCCACCACCGTCTCCGCCAGCACGGCGGCGGAGGCCATGCCGGCGGCGCCGTAGCGCGGCACCAGCAGCAGCGCCAGCCCCAGGTTCAGCGCGCCCGCCGTCAGCACGAAGCGGTTGTACGCGCGGTCCAGGCCCAGCGGGATCGCCCAGTGGATCCCCACCACGGTGCCGAACCCGATCAGCGGCGGCAGCAGCGCCAGGATGCGCAGCACCGTCACGGCGGGCCCGTACTGCGGCCCCAGCAGCACGCGCACGATGAGGGGCGCGAGCAGCGCCACCCCCGCGCCCATCGCCACCCCCATCCCCACGAAGGGCACCAGCGTGCGGCGCAGCACCCGGTCGGCGTGCGCCACGTCGCGCGCCACGAGCTGGTTGATGCGGGGGTACATGGCCTGCGACAGGGGGCCGAAGAGGCTCATCCCCGCCCGCACGATCTTGTCCGCCGCCCCGAAGAAGCCCACCGCCCCCGTACCCACCAGCAGGCCGAGGAGGAAGGAGTTCGCGACCGTGTACACGCTCGCCGCGCTCACGAACACGAAGAGGGGCCACCCGGAGCGCAGCGTGGCCAGCGCCGCCGCCAGGCGCGGAAGCCGGAAGGGCACGCTGCGGTACATCCAGGCGTTGGTGACCGCGACGGAGACCAGCGAGCCCCCGGCCTGCAGCGCCAGCACCCGCCACCCGGTGGACTCCGTCACCCAGAAGAAGATGCCCAGGTTCGACGCCAGCCGAATCCCGATGTCCAGCAGGGCGGGCCCGCGCAGCCGCTCGGTGCCCTGGAAGTACCAGAGCGGGACGAACCCCGTGGCCACCGCGGCGATCCATGCCCCCGCCAGGTAGCCGGGGTGCCGCCGCAGCTCGGGGACGAACAGGAACGCCGCCGCGCCGATCGCCGCCGCCACCCCCAGCAGCGCCACCCGCGCGCCCTGCACGCCCGCCACGATCTCGGCCACCCGCTCCGGGTCGTCGCGCCCGCGCGCCACCTCGCGCGTGGCCGAGAAGTTGAACCCGTACTGCACGATGAGCAGCAGCCAGGCCGAGAACGACTGGCAGAACACCACCAGGCCCCACCCCTCCGGCCGCAGGACGCGCGCGAGGAACGGGATGGTGACCAGCGGGAACACGAACACCGCCGCCTGCACCGCGTACAGCCAGAGCGCGTTCTGCGCCATGCGGCTGCCCCGCAGGCGCGCCGCGGCGGAGCGCAGGCCGGCGCCCGGGCGCGGCGGGCCGGGAG
>JAQBQD010000048.1 GCA_028287185.1 Gemmatimonadota bacterium
TGGGCGGGCGCGCGGTGCCGGCGCCGGGGCCGCCGCGGGTGCCGGGGGCGGCGACCAGGCGCTGCAGCTTGTCGTCCGCGAAGAAGAGCGTGAGCAGCGGGCCGTCCACGCGCAGCTTGTCGCTCACCAGGTGGGCGTCGGTGCGGGCCAGCACGCGCTGGATCTTGCCGTCCTTCATCGTGGTCTCGATGAAGTCGCCCGTCAGGTTGAACTTCTGGCCCACGATGTTGGCCTGGCGCCGCAGCTCCAGCCGGTCCTGATCGGCGTCGTAGAACGCCTCGGCCGAGTGCGCGTTCAGGTCCTTGCCGTGGATCACCACGTTGCCCTCGGACGACATGTAGCGGTTGCCGACGGTGGTGATGCGGTCGCCGTCCACCTCCATGGGGTCGCGGCGCGGCTTCCCGGGCTCGGCCTTGGGCACCAGCGTCAGGTGGGGGCGGCCCGGCGCGATCATCTGCGCCTCGGGGCGGCCCTCCATCTGCCGGAAGTACTCCAGCTCGGGGCCGCGCAGGGTCGATCCGCGCTCCTTGTCCGTGAACACCACGCTGCCGCGGGCGTACAGCCGGCCCGTCTGCGAGTTGTACGTCGCATAGTCCGAGGTGAGGGCGCGCGTGGGGTCCTGGTAGTCCACGCGGCCGTAGAGCTGCACCTCGTGCGTGGTGGTGAAGACGACGGCGCTGTCCGAGCGCAGGCTCTCGCCGCGGTCGCAGTTCACCAGCAGGGGGCCCGAGACGTAGCCCACGCGGTTGGGCTCCTCGCCCACCACGGTGACGTGCCGGTTCTGCAGCAGGTGGCAGGCGTTGTCCTGCTGCGCGGCCAGCGGCGCGGCGAGCAGGGCGGCGGCGAGCGCGGCGAAGACGGGGCGGGCGGCGCGCAGCGGCATCAGAAGCTGAGCTGCCCGCCGGCCTGCACGCCGGCCCCCGAGGTGGTCAGGCTCTGCACGGTCAGGTTGCTGAACTTGGTGTTGCTCTGGAAGCTGGTGCCGTGGTACGTCTTGCCCTCCTGCTCCATCGTCGTGGCCTGCTCGCTCCACACGCGGTCGCCCCGCTGGTCGTAGTGCAGCTCCTCGGTGTGCACCGTGCGCGGGCCCTTGTCGCCGCGCATCACCAGCACCACCCCGCCGCGCGCGATCATGGCGTTGGTGCCCTGGTCGAACTCGCCCGTGCGCGAGGTGAGGTGGCCCGAGGGCTTGCCCACCTCGTCGAAGAAGTCCAGCCGCACGCCCTTCAGGTCCACCTTGGGATCTCCCGGGCGCATGGTGGCGGTGTCGCTGTTCAGGTCGGCCTTCAGCAGCCCCTCGTGGGTCATGCGAAAGTGCATGCCGTACAGCACCTGCGACGAGCTGACGTCCGCTGCGGCGTCGTGCTTCTGCGGCTGCTGCACTGGCTGGCGGCAGGCGCCCAGCGCGAGCGCGGCGGCGATCGACAGGGTGCGGAACGGGCGCCCCATCAGACGGCCCCCGCCCGCATCAGGTCGTGAAGGTGCACCATCGCGATCACCCGTCGCGCCTCGTCCAGCACCGGCAGAGCCATGATCCCGTGCCGCTCCATGATCCCCACGGCGGCGGCGGCCAGGTCGTCCGGCTCGGCGGTCCGCGGGTCGTTGGTCATGACGGTGGATACGGCGACGGGAAAGAAGTGTTCCTCCCGCTCCATCAATCGCGTCAGGTCGCCGCTGGTCACCACGCCCAGCAGGCGCCGCTCCCCGTCCACCACGGCCACGGTGCCGCGGCGCTCGGCCAGCAGCACCAGGCACTCGCGCATGGTGGCGTCCGGCGGCAGCAGCGGCAGGCCGTCGCTCACCATGGCGTCGCGCACCCGCAGCAGCAGGCGGCGGCCTAGCGACCCGCCGGGGTGGAAGCGGGCGAAGTCCTCGCGCCCGAAGCCGCGCCGCAGCAGCAGCGCCACCGCCAGCGCGTCCCCCATCGCCATCGCGGCCGTGGTGGACGTGGTGGGCGCCAGGTCGTGCGGGCAGGCCTCCTGCGCCACCGAGCAGTCCAGCACTGCGTCCGCCTGCCGGGCCAGCGAGCTGTCCAGCCGCCCCGTGAGCGCGATCACCCGCACGCCCACCCTCCCCAGCGACTCCAGCAGCCCGTGCAGCTCCTCGCTCTCGCCGCTCTTGGAGAGCAGGATGGCCACGTCGTCGGGCCCCACGATCCCCAGGTCGCCGTGCAGCGCCTCCACGGGGTGCAGGAAGGTGGCGGGCGTTCCGGTCGATGTCAGCGTCGCCGCGATCTTTCGGCCGATAATGCCCGACTTGCCGATGCCGGACACGATCACGCGTCCGCGGCCCTCCAGCATCAGCTCCACCGCGCGGGCAAAGTCGTCGCCGATGCGGCCTTCGAGCGCCGCGACCGCCTCCGCCTCCTGCCGGATCACCCGGCGCGCCCGCTCCAGCATCTCGGCCGTCGTCATCGCCACGCCTTCCTCCGCCGTCTCCCCCGCCCCGCCGTCCGCGCCACGCTTCACCGACGCCCGTGCTTCACCAGCGTCGACGGATTCGTTCGATGCGATGCGCCCGGCGCTTCCGTCGATCGCGTGCTCCGAGGCGATCGCCGGACCGATGGACCGCGCTGCCGATCCGAGCGTCGCATCCGCCTCGACCGAGTCCCGGGGGGGCGGCATCGAAGTCGAATCGACCGGCGTCGCCGAAACGGTGGGATGCGTGGATGCCACCTGCGCGCTCATCGGCCCGCCTCCCGGTCCGCGACGTAGCGTTCGACCGCGTCCGCCCACTCGCCGCGTGCTGTCAGCAGCGCCTCGCAGAACTCGCGGACGGCGCCGCGGCCGCCGTGGGCCCGTGCCTGCCAGGTGCAGCAGGCCAGCGCGTCCGGCGTGGCGTTGCCGACGGCGGCGGGCAGGCCCACGCGGCGAAGGATGGGCAGGTCGGGCAGGTCGTCGCCCACGAACGCCGTCTCGTGCCACCCGATGCCCAGCCGCGCCAGGATCTCCTCCACGATGCGCAGCTTGGCGGCGGTGCGGTCCTGGTGCACCTCGGCGATGCCCAGCTCCGCGGCCCGCAGGCGGACGCTGTGCGACTCGCGGCCGGTGACGATCGCCACGGCGATGCCGGCCTCCTGCACGAGCTTGATCCCCAGCCCGTCCTGGATGTCGTAGCGCTTGAGCTCCACCCGCTCGCCGTCGTCCGTGGCGCCCAGGTAGATGCCGCCGTCGGTCAGCACGCCGTCCACGTCCAGGATCACGAGCCGGATGCGGCGCGCCAGCTCCGGCGGGATCGCGCGGTCGATCGAAGGAGCCACGGCGTCGCTCAAGCCGCGCCGAAGCCCAGCGCGGCGCGTAGCGCCAGCGTCTCTTCGACCAGCGGCCGCAGGCGGTCCAGCGGCAGCATGTTGGTGGTGTCGGACAGGCCGCGCGCCGGGTCGGGGTGCGTCTCCAGGAACAGCGCGTCGCACCCCGCGGCCACGGCGGCGCGCACGAGATGGGGGATGAACCGCGGCTCGCCGCCGCTGATGCCGGCGCCCTCGCCCGGGCGCTGCACCGAGTGCGTGCCGTCGAAGATGGCGGGCGCCGCGCAGGCCTCGCGGAGCTGCACGAAGCTGCGCATGTCCACCACCAGGTTGCCGTACCCGAAGAAGGTGCCGCGCTCCGTGACGCCCAGCGCCGCCGCGCCCGCCTGCCGCGTCTTGGCCGCCGCGCCCCGCATCTCGTGCGGCGCCATCCACTGGCCCTTCTTCACGTTCACCGTCGCGCCCGTCGATCCCGCGGCCACCAGCAGGTCCGTCTGGCGGCAGAGGAAGGCGGGGATCTGCAGCACGTCCACCACCTGCGCGGTCGGACCGCACTGATCCGGCAGGTGCACGTCCGTCAGCAGCGGCAGGCCCGTGGCCTCGCGCACGCGCTCCAGCCTGCGCAGCCCGTCCTCGATGCCCGGCCCGCGCGGCGAGCCCGCGGACGAGCGGTTGGCCTTGTCGAACGACGCTTTAAAGACGATGGGCAGGCGCAGGTCGTCCGCCAGCCGCGCCAGCGCCTCACCGATCGTCAGGTTCAGCGCGTCGTCCTCCAGCACGCATGGCCCGGCGATCAGGAAGAACGGGCCGCCGGGCTGGAACAGCTCCGCCACCCGCGCGGCGGACTCCGCCGGCCGCGGGGTCGAGGCGGTCGGTTCCGCCGAGCGTTTCGACTCGGTCGAGACGGTGGCCTGCGGACCGCTCATCCGCCGACCTCCGCCATCGACGCGTCCACCGGGGCGCCCTGCTCGCTGTCGCGGCGCTCCATGGCGGCGGCGACGAACGAGGCGAAGAGCGGGTGCGGCTGGTCGGGGCGCGACTTCAGCTCCGGGTGCGCCTGCGTGGCCACGAACCAGGGGTGCGACGGCAGCTCCACCATCTCCACCAGGTTGCCGTCGGGGGACAGGCCGCTGAGAGCCATGCCGCGCTCCGTCAGCAGCTCGCGGTAGGCGTTGTTCACCTCGTACCGGTGGCGGTGGCGCTCGCTGATCTCGTGCGAGCCGTAGATATCCGCCGCGCGCGAGCCGGGCGCCAGGCGCGCGGTGAAGGCGCCCAGGCGCATGGTGCCGCCCATGTCCGTGACCTCGCGCTGCGAGTTCATCAGGCAGATCACGGGGTCGCTGGTGTCGCGCTCCCACTCGGCCGAGTGCGCGTGCTCCAGCCCGCAGGCGCCGCGCGCGAACTCGATGATCGCCGTCTGCATCCCCAGGCACACGCCGAAGAAGGGCAGCCCGTTCTCTCTCGCCCAGCCGATGGCCGAGAGCATCCCCTCCACCCCGCGCACGCCGAAGCCGCCGGGGATGAGCAGGCCGTGGTACGCCGCCAGCTTGTCCGCGCCCTGCCCGTTCTCGAAGTCCTCCGAGGACAGCCAGTCGATCCGCACCTCCACGTCGTTCTCGATGCCGCCGTGGATGAGCGCCTCCTTCACCGACTTGTAGCTGTCCACCAGCGCCACGTACTTGCCCACCACGGCCACGCGCACGGTGCCCTTCGAGGGCGACTTCACCCGGTCCACCATCGCCTTCCAGTCGCGCAGGTCGGGCTTGGGGGTGTGCAGGCCCAGCTTGGCCGCCACCTGCTCGTCCAGGCGCTGGCGGGCGTAGTCCAGCGGCACCTCGTAGATCGTCTCCACGTCGCGCGCCTCGATGACCGATGCCACGTCCACGTTGGTGAACAGGGCGATCTTGCGGCGCATCTCGGGCGAGATGGGGTGCTCGCTGCGGCAGAGCAGGATGTCGGGCTGGATGCCGATCTCCATCAGCTCGCGCACGGAGTGCTGCGTGGGCTTGGTCTTCAGCTCGCCGGCGGCGGCCACGTACGGCAGCAGGGTGAGGTGGATGAAGAGCGTGTGCTCGCGCCCCACCTCCTGCCGGTACTGGCGGATGGCTTCGAGGAAGGGCAGCGACTCGATGTCGCCCACCGTGCCGCCGATCTCGGTGATCACCACGTCGTGGTTGGGCGCCAGCCGGCGGATGGCGCCCTTGATGGCGTCGGTGATGTGGGGGATCACCTGCACCGTCGCGCCCAGGTACTCGCCCCGGCGCTCCTTGGTGATCACGTCCTGGTAGATGCGGCCCGTGGTGATGCTGTTGGCCTGCGACAGCGACTCGCCCACGAAGCGCTCGTAGTGCCCCAGGTCCAGGTCCGTCTCCGCCCCGTCGTCCGTGACGAACACCTCGCCGTGCTGGAAGGGCGAGAGCGTGCCGGGGTCGACGTTGATGTACGGATCGAACTTCTGGATGGTCACCCGCAGCCCCCGCTCCACCAGCAGGCGCCCGATGGAGGCGGCGGCGATCCCCTTGCCCAGCGAGGAGACGACGCCTCCGGTGACGAAGATGTACTTGGTGGGGGTGGTGTTCAGCGCGGTCATGCGGTCATCTTCCGGCAAGGGAAGCCGGGGCGTGCCCGGCGATGGATTCGTCGTTCGACGCGGAGGAAGCCTCCGCGCGCAGCAGGGCCTCGGCGCGCGCGGCGTCCGCGGGGGTGTCCACCCCGCCCTCGCCGGGCGCCACGCGCGCGACGCCGATGCGCATGCCCGCGGCCAGCGGCCGGAGCTGCTCCAGGCGCTCCATCCGCTCCAGCACGCCCTCGGGCAGCGCCACCCAGCGCAGCAGGGCATCGCGGCGGTAGGCGTAGATCCCCAGGTGGCGCAGGAACGGCCCGCGCGCAAGGTCCGCCGGCGTGGGCTCGGCGTCGCGCGCGAAAGGCACCGGGGCGCGGGAGAAGAGCATCGCGCGCCCATCGTCGCCCAGCACCACCTTCACCACGGACGGCTCGCGCCACGCCTCGACGGACAGGAGCGGCGTGGCGGCCGTGCCGATCTCCCATCCCCCGTCGCGCACCAGGCGCAGGGCCGCCTCCACCTGGTCGCGGCGCACGAAGGGCTCGTCGCCCTGCACGTTCACCACGACGTCGTGGGCGCGATACGCCTCCATGCGCGCCACCTCGGCCACGCGGTCCGTGCCGGAAGGGTGCGCGGCGTCCGTCAGCACGGCCTCGGCCCCGAAGCCGCGCACCACGGCCGCGACCTCGGCGTCGTCGGTGGCCACCACCACGGCGTCGAAGAGGTCCATGGAACGCACGCGCATCCAGACCCACTCGATGAGAGGGCGTCCGGCGAGGGGGTGCAGCGGCTTGCGGGGAAGGCGCGAGGAGCCGAGCCGCGCCGGGATCACCCCCAGGACGGAGGCGCTCACCGCCGGGCGGGCGGAGGAAGGATTGGCGTCGCGTAAGCAATATTCATTCCAGCCAAGCTAGCACGGGCCTCGGGGTTTGTCAAAAACCGCTTCCGGGCGTCCAGAGCCCGGCGAACGGGACTCCCGCCTCGCCCTTCCCGCAGGCCGCCCGGCCCCGCGGCCGCCTGGCGTGCGGGGCCGCGCCCGGACGAAGGTGAAGACTCGATCATCCACGTTGATGAACGAAGGCGCCGCCGCTATACTGATCCGCATCCGTTTCGCCGGCAAGCCATGCCCCGCCCGCAGTTCCGCCGGAGCGTCCTTACCCGCCACCCTTCGGAGCCACACACCATGCACACCAGGCTCGTTCGCCTGAGATGGTGCGCCGCGCCGCTCGTCCTGCTGGCCGCGGCCTGTACCGACGCCGTGCTCCCCGCGCCCCCGGTGGCTCCCGCCGGGATGGCCATGGCGGTGTGCGTCGTGAACGTGCCCGCCGCCACCTTCGCCTGCACCGACCCCCGGGTGGCCCGCGCCGGCGCGCCCGGCGTGCACGCGGACCGCATCCTGGGCGGCCAGGACGTGTACGTCCGCCTGGCCAGCTCGGGCACCGCGTACGACGCGGGCACCGAGGTCCTGAGCAGCAACGTGACCGTCCAGAACCTGCTCCAGCAGCAGATGGGCACGCCGGATGGGAGCACCGTCACGGGCGTGAAGGTGTTCTTCCACTCGGGCCCCGTGGTCGTCACCGGCTCGGGCAGCGTCTCGGTGAAGAACGCGGACGGCACGGGCCTGTTCACCAGCAACGACCAGCCGTACTTCGACTACAACGAGATCCTCACCCCGTACCAGATCTCGTCGTCGCACGCCTGGCAGTTCAACGTGTCGCCGGGGGTGACGAGCTTCACGTTCACCGTGTACGTCTCGGCCGCGCTGTCCAACGAGTCGGGGGCGCTGCTGGACCGCGTGTGGACGGGCGCCGTGGACTCGCTGTGGACGACGCCCGGCAACTGGCAGGACGGCGTGGTGCCCGACTCGCTCAGCACGGTGGCCATCCCCGCGGACTCGCTGCTGGCCTCGCACCGGCAGCCGGTGCTCTCGGCGGAGGCCGTCGTCACCAACCTGCGCGTGGGGTACGGCAGCACGCTGAGCCTGAACGGCTTCGGACTGGAGGCGCGGGGCAACGTCGAGTCGCTGGGCACCATCACCAGCGGCTCGGTGAGGATGACGGGCGCGGGCGCCCTGCTGGGCGGCAGCACGAACGCCCTCGTGGTCACCGGGGGCACGCGCCTGCAGCGCGCCACCACGGCAAGCGGCGCCGTCGCGGTCACCGGCGCGCTGAACCTGTCGGACCACGCGCTCTCGATCAGCATCCCGTGACCGTCCCACGCCCCGCCCGCCCCAGCTCCTGAGCGGGGCGGCGAGGCCCGGCATCCACTTCGACGACGAGACAGATGAAGCGCACGCTTCGCCTTTCGATGACCGCCGGCGCCCTGGCGCTGGCCTGCGCTCCCGCCCTCGGCGCGCAGAGCGACAGCCTGCTGTACGTGGCCAGCGGCGGCGTGCAGAAGCTCCGCCTGAACTCGGACGCCGGCTTCGTCGTCGGCGGAACGGCGGGGTCCGGCAGCATCCCGGCCTCGGGCGCGGGCGTGCGCACGATGTGGTTCCCCTCGATGTGGGCGTTCCGCGCCGGCAAGGTGGAGAGCTTCGGCGCCGCGTACTGGGACCTGTCCCAGATCGGGGCGGGCTCCGCCGCGTTCGGCGAGAACACGCGGGCCAGCGGCGCCAACTCGTTCGCCGCGAACCTGGCCACCACCGCCGGCGGCAGCGCGTCGGTGGCGCTGGGCAACAACGGCACCGCCAGCGCGGACCGATCGTTCGCCTTCAACGGCACCGCCTCGGCCGTGGGCGCCGTCGCCATCGGCAGCGGCGCGCAGGCCACGGGCGACGATGCGCTCGCCATGGGGCCCAGCTCCATCGCGGGCGGGCTGGCCAGCGTCGTCATCGGGCCCAGCATCGCCAACGGCAGCTTCGGCGTGGCCATCGGCCTGCAGAACAGCGCCAGCGGCAACTTCTCGGTGGCCATCGGCAAGAACGCGCGCACGGCCAACCGCCAGGGCAGTGTGGTGCTTGGCGACGGGTGCGCCGGCTTCTCGTCCGACTCGGTGTATCCCACCGCCAACAACCAGTTCGTGGCCCGGGGCTGCGGCGGGATAAAGCTCTACACGTCGCAGAACCTGTCGTCGGGCGTGGAGGTGGCGGCCGGCGGCGGCTCCTGGAGCAGCATCTCGGACCGCAACCGCAAGGAGAACTTCCTGCGCGTGGACGGCGAGGACGTGCTGGGCCGCCTGCGCGCGGTGCCCGTCTCCACCTGGAACTACAAGACGCAGGAGCGCGGCATTCGCCACCTGGGCCCCATGGCGCAGGACTTCGCCGCCGCCTTCGGCCTGGGCGAGAGCAACCTGCTCATCAACACGGTGGACATCGACGGCATCAACATGGCCGCCGTGAAGGCCGTGGCGGACCGCACCGACGCCCTGCGCGCCGAGAACGCCCGCCTGTCTGCCGAGAACGCCGAGCAGGCCCGCCAGATCGCGGAGCTGCGCGCCCGGCTGGAGCGCATCGAGCAGGCGCTCGCTCCGCGTCCCTAACCCTTCGACCTGCCCTGACTCCCATGACGCGATCCCTCCGGTTCTCCCTGCTCTCGGCGGCCTGCGTGGCCGCCCTCCCCGCGGCCGCGCTGGCGCAGACGCCCGACTCCGCCTTCGCCGTCAGCCACAGCGGCGCCAGCCTGTTTCGCGTGAACATCGACGGCGGCGCCCTGTTCGGCGGCACCTACGACGGCGACGGCGGCGCCTCCGGCATTCCCGCGGAAGGCGCGGGCACGCGCATGGTGTGGTACCCGCGCAAGGGCGCGTTCCGCGCCGGCGGCATCAACGGCACGCAGTGGGACGCGGCCAACATCGGCTCCTACTCCGTCGCCATCGGCCAGGACGTTCGCGCCAGCGGCGACAACGGCGTGGCGTTCGGCCTGCGCAGCACGGCCGCGCAGGTGTCGTCCTTCGCGGTCGGCGAGGACAACACGGCGAGCGGCGCCGCCTCGGTAGCCCTGGGCTACCACGCGCACACCAACGCCCGCCAGGGCAGCTTCGTGTTCAGCGACCGCTCCAGCGTGGACACGCTTCGGGCCGGCGTGAACCACTCGGCCAACTGGCGCGTGTCGGGCGGCTTCCGGATCTTCACCTCGTCCAACCTGTCTACGGGCGTCACCCTCCAGTCGGGCGCCTCCGTCAGCAACTGGGGCCAGGCGAGCGCGGTGATCAGCACCAGCACGGGCGCGTACCTGTCCACCAGCGGCGTGTGGACCAACGCCTCGGACGTTCGCCTCAAGCACCTCATCGAGAACGTGTCCGGCGAGGACGTGCTCACCCGGCTGCGCACGGTGCCCATCCGCACCTGGAGCTACCGCGTCGATCCCGACGGCATCCGCCACCTGGGGCCCATGGCGCAGGACTTCCGCGCGGCGTTCGGCCTGGGCAACGACTCGACGAGCATCGGCACCGTCGACGCCGACGGCGTGTCGCTGGCGGGCGTGCAGGCGCTGGACCGCCGCACGACCACGCAGCAGGCCACCATCGACCGGCAGCAGCAGACGATCCAGGCCCAGGCCCGCGAGATCGCCGAGCTGCGCGCCCGGATGGAGCGCGTCGAGGCCCTGCTGGCCGCCTCGACCGCGGCCCCGAAGCCGTAGCCGTCCGGAAGCAGCCCGAAACGCAGAAGCCCGGCGCCTTCACGGTGCCGGGCTTCTGCGTTTCAGTGGATCGGATCGACGGATGGGGACCGGTGGATCGACATCCCCGCATTTCGGTCGATCGGCGTCTCGGTCGGCCAGGCGGAGGATCGGGCCGCGTCCCCTGCCCTTCCTCCCCGACTCCACCCACCGACGGTCCTACCCGGTCCCCCGCGCATCGTGGAACGCCTGCCCGGATCCGTCGACGGTCTCGAAGACGTTCGACCGGGACGGATCGCAGCCTCCGCCTCCGCCGGCTCGCGATGGACGAGCCCGGTCCAGCGACTCGCTCACGTTCCGGGAAGGCTGACCCAGAACACGCCCTTGAACCGGATGGGGCTGGCGCCGGGGTCGATCACGACGCGAGCGTGCAGCAGCGGGAACGCGACGCCGGCGCCCAGGTTGTGGGTCCACGACGGCATCTTGTCGCCGGTGGCCCAGGCCGTTCCGGCGGCGTGCCACAGCTCGAACGAGGGCTGGCCGATGAAGGGCAGCGTGACCTGCTGGATGGGGATCGCGTAGCTGGACGCCACGTACAGCAGGTGGTCGCCGCGAAAGCGCGCCACGGCCAGCGTGGGCAGCGTGGTGGCTCCGCCCAGGACGGCCCAGCGCTGGCGCGGCGCGCCGTCGCCGCCCAGGGGAAGCATGACGTGGAAGCGCGTGGTGAGCTGGTGCAGGCGCAGCACGGTGGCCTGGTAGGTTCCGTCCACCGTCACCTGCGTGAAGCCGAAGTCGCCCGCGGCCGCGATCCCCCGCTCCGCCTGCGCGTCGCCGTCGAAGCGCGAGGTGGGCCAGCGCTTCTTGTATCCCACGCCCACGAACGCGGAAACCAGCGTGCCGCTGTCGATGGGCGGGTTCAAGCGCTTCAACCCGCCACCGCCGACGAGGGACCACGTGGCGCGCTCCCGCCGCGAGCGGTCCTTCTCCATGATCACGCCGGCGCGCGGCCCCAGCCACGACTCGGGCGAGATGAGCGGGCGCAAGTACGGGCGCAGCAGGGTGAGCGAGGCACGGTCCGCGTCGTAGTAGTCGCGGTAGTCGCTGCCGCCCAGCAGCGCCGCCGCCGAGTTCGCCAGGTCGCCGATCTGCCAGGCGTCGTTGGTCCGCGTGCCGCGCGACGCCTCGGCCTCCACCGCCGCCTCGCGCCGCCAGAACGGGAGGTGCACGCGGGCGCCGGCACCGGGGCGGGCGTACTGCCGCACCGTCGCCCACGCCTGCACCGCCGGCCCCTGCTCGTCGCCGCGCAGGAAGGCGGCCGCGCCCAGCGAGAGCGCGCCCCCGTCCACCCGGTTGTACGCGGGGAGCGGACTGGGGCGCAGCTGCACGCGCAGCGCCTGCGAGGGCGCCGTCACGTCCACGCCGATGTCCATGCGGTTTCCGGAGTCGCGCCCCGGGGGGATGGCCGACGCCGAGTCGCGGGCCGCGCGGTCGGCGTCGTCGGCCGTGTCGCGCGGCACGCCCGCGGTGTCGCGCCGGATCTGCACCGAGGTGGCGGTGTTCGCCTCGCTGATCTCGTCGTACTGCGCGCGGGCCGAGGGATACACGCCGCCGCCGAGGACGCCGATGGCGCCGCCCACGCGCGAGCCGGGGCGCAGGTAGAGCTGGCCGCCCAGCACCGCGACGGAGCCGTCCACCTGGCCCTCCAGCTTCACCTCCGTCGGGCCCACGACCACCAGGTCGCCGCTCGCGTGGAAGGTGGCCGGGAGGACGGTGTCGCGGTCGATGCGCAGGAAGGTGTTGCGCGCCACCACCTCGCGCGCGATGTCGGCCGCGCGCGAGCGGTCGTCGCCGCGGATGGTGATGCCCTGCGCGCGGGCGGCGGGCGCCAGGAGCAGCGCGGCGGCGGCGAGCAGGCGGAAGAGTGGGATGCGCGGCATCTCAGAGGCTCAGGAAGTTGCGGAGAAGCTCCATCCCGTGCTCGCTGGCGATGGATTCGGGATGGAACTGCACGCCCCACACGGGATGCTCGCGGTGGCGCACGGCCTGGATCTCGGTCTCGTGCCCCGGCTCGTCCGTCCACGCCACCACCTCCAGGGCGTCCGGAACCGTCGTGGGTTCGATGACCAGCGAGTGGTAGCGGGCCACCGTGAACGGCGTCGGCACGCCCCGGAAGATGCCGCCGCCCGTGTGCTTGATCGGCGACGTCTTGCCGTGCATCACCCGCGCGGCCCGAACGATCTCGCCGCCGTACGCGGCGCCGATGGACTGGTGGCCCAGGCACACGCCCAGCACCGGCGTGGTGGGTCCCAGCGCGCGGATCACCTCCACCGAGACGCCCGCCTCGGCCGGGGTGCACGGGCCGGGAGAGACCACGATGCGCTCCGGCGCCAGCGCGGCGATCTCGTCCACGCTCAGCTCGTCGTTGCGCACCACCTTCATCTCCGCGCCCAGCTCGCCCAGGTACTGCACGAGATTCCAGGTGAAGCTGTCGTAGTTATCGATAACGAGGATCATCGCTTGTGTCTCGTATCCTCAACCCGGTTGTGATCCGTTCCATCCATGTCTCTGCACCGCCATGAGATGCGGAGTGTCCACGGCGCGGCCATCTGTACCTCGGAGCCGTGTCCTCCTCCGTCCCCGTCTCGGCCGCCAGCGTCCATCGCCCTGCCGGGCGGCGTCGTCGGGTTCCGCACGGGCGCGCGCGCGCTCCTGCCGCCGGCGCCCGGCTCCGCGCCTGCGCCGCCGGTTCGCTCCCCGCATGCGATTCGCGCGCCGCGGGCGCTCTGGTGCCGCACGCCTCAAGCCCGCGGATGGAACTTCCTGTGCTCCTGCGCCAGGTACGTGCGGTCCACGTGCGTGTAGATCTGCGTCGTGGTGATGTCGGCGTGGCCCAGCATCTCCTGCACGGCCACCAGGTCGGCGCCGCCCTCCAGCAGGTGCGTGGCGAATGAGTGCCGCAGCGTGTGCGGGCTCACGTGCTTCTCGATGCCGGCGGCCTGCACATGCTGGCGCAGGATCTTCCACACGCCCATGCGCGTGAGCGGGGCGCCGCGCGCGTTCAGGAACACGCGCCCCTCGCCCTTCCCCCGGTCCAGCTCCGGCCGCGTCTGCCGCAGGTAGATGGACAGCGCCCCGATGGCCCGCCGGCCGATGGGCACCAGGCGCTGCTTGCCGCCCTTGCCGAAGACGCTGGCGAACTCCTCGTCCAAGTGCAGGTTGCGGATCCGCAGGTCCGTCAGCTCCGACACCCGCACGCCGCTCGCGTAGGCGAACTCCAGCATCGCCTTGTCGCGCCACGCCAGCGGGTGCATGGCGTCGGGCGCATCCATCAGCTGCGTCACGTCGTCCACCGTCAGCACGTCCGGCAGCCGCTTCCACGCCTTGGGCGCGTCGATGCGCTCGCTGGGGTCGGCCACCACCTCGTTCTCGCCCAGCAGGAAGCGGAAGTACGTCCGGATCGCCGAGATGTTGCGCGCGATGGAGGCCGGCGCCAGGCCCAGGTCCTTCAGCAGCATCACGAAGGCGCGCAGGTCCGCCGCCGTCACCTCGCGCGGCGAGGCGCGCTTGCGGGTGTGCGCGAAGGCGGCCAGCCGCTCCACGTCGTGCGCGTACGCCGAGAGCGTCAGCTCCGACAGCCCGCGCTCGAACCGAAGGTGGTCGAGGAACGGCTCCACGGAGAACCGCCGCCGCGCCGCCTCCAATCCCCTTGCCTGCTCCTCCGCGCTTTCCGCGGAGACCGCCGCGTCGGAAGGCTCGGTTTCCGTCGACAACGTTCCGTCGGCGGACGAGCCTTTGGGACTTGGTTGATCGGAGGTCTTCCGCGCGCGCTCTCCGCCGGCCCCGCGGCCGCTGGGCGGACGGTCTCGCCCGGTCACGGCTTGCCCCGGCGGCGGGTGTGCCACCACCACCAGGCGAAGACGACGAGCAGGATGCCGGCGGGGACGGCCAGCCAGTGCCCGGACGCGTCCACCACACGCCGGATGTCGGCCCAGTTCCGTCCCGCGGTCGCGCCCAGGTACACGATGCCGCCGTACCACAGGCCCGACGCCACCGCGAGCGGCACCAGCGTCCGCACCCATCCCAGCTTGCTCGTGCCGGCGAAGATGGGCACCACCGCGCGGAACATGGGCAGGAATCGGCTGATGAAGATCACCTTCTCGCCGTGCCGCGCGTAGAACTCCGAGAGCCGCGCGAACTGGCCGGGCTGAAGGATGAGTGATCCCACGCGGTTGCGGAAGAACGCCGTGCCGTAGCGCCGGCCCAGGGCGTAGACCGTCATGGCCCCCGTCACGTTGCACAGCCACACGACCAGGAACGTCACCCACGCGTTCGCCGCCCCGCGTCCGGCCAGGAAGCCCCCGAACAGCGCCACCACGTCCGCCGGCACGGGCGGAAACACGTTCTCCAGCGCGGCGAAGGCGCCCACCACGGCGTAGATCAGCGCCTCCGGCAGCCCCACCATCCACTGCAGCAGCCGGTCGATCATCCCCGGGCCCGAACTCCGAACGTCGGCGGAGAAGAGGTCACGCGCCCGCGTCCCGCCGGTGGCGCGCGTGCAGGTCGTCCACGGCCTCCATGTCGTCGATCAGCGCCACCGCGAAGGCCGCGACGCCCTCGCCGCGGCCGATCCACCCCATCCCCTCGTTGCTCTTCCCCTTCACGGACACGTGTCCGGGCGAGATGCCCAGCACGCCCGCCAGCTTCGCGCTCATCGCGTCCGCGTGCGGCCCGATCTTCGGCGCCTCGGCGACCACGGTGACGTCCACGTTCACCACCTGGTAGTTGCGCCCCTCCAGCAGCCGGACGACCTTCGCCAGCAGCTGCAGCGAGTCCGCGTCCTTCCACGCCGCGTCCGTGGGCGGAAAGTGCCGGCCGATGTCGCCCAGCCCCGCCGCGCCCAGCAGCGCGTCCGTGACCGCGTGCGCCACCGCGTCGGCGTCCGAGTGCCCGTCCAGCCCTTGCTCGTGCGGGATCTCCACACCGCCCAGGATCAGCTTTCGGCCTGCAGCGAAGCGGTGCGAATCGTATCCGTGCCCTATCCGCATGTCCCTTCCATCGTTCCCATCCCTCCGATTCGCCGCCCGATTCCGGGTTCGTGCCCTTCACGACGCAACAATAAGCCCCCGGACGGAGCCGTAGCAACCATCCGGGGGCATCCTATGGTGTCGAAGGCCGGAGCCTAGCGCTCGCGACGTTCCACACCCGGGGTCTTAGAAGAATGAGCCGACACGAAATCTCAGACGATTTTACATCCTGCCGAATCCAGCCGGCGCAGAAGGAGAGAAACCAGAGTCAGGTGATCAAGACATGTTGTAAGGTCGTCCTCGACTGAATGCTCGTGCCCGCGAGGGTTACGGATCGCCATCATACTCCCAGCGAACATAAACTTGTAGCCTTCCTGTTCGACCCTCTCGGTTTCTGTGGCGAGGGAGGTCCGGTGAATCGGGGGATCGATCTCACGGAACGCCTCCATCATGAGGGCTTTCCCCGATTTGTCGAGCTTTGCAATTCGCTTAACCGCTCGGTCGAGATACTTAAAGGCCTCAAACGTAGCTTGAGCATAGTGTCCGTTATCGAACAACCGCTTCACATCGTTGGGCAGCGTCGGATGGATTTCCCTCAAGTCGAACGGGTGCTCCGCCCCGAGACTGGGCTGAAGATCCGTAAAGCGGTGCGCGTTCCGCGCGATTCGCTCGAGTTCAGCTAAGAGACGGATCATTCAACAAATTCTCTCGGATACTCCGGAAAATGTTGTCATAGATTTCTTGCGTGTCTGCAACAGGCAAGTTGATCTCGATCCTCACACTGAGCCCAACTCTCCCACTTCCATTGGAGGGCAGTGATATTTGCTGCTGGTGCGGTGTTCCCATGTCCGACGCCTCGTGGGACACCCTGTCTACCTGCAATGGGCGTGATTTGGGCTTGGTACCTCTCCGCTTTGCTGGCGACGGACCAACCTTGGCTTCAGCCGGTAGGGGCACGTGACCCGCAAGCCCTGCGAGCGCTTGGAAAGTGAGTGCCTGCTGAAGTCCAACGCGAGCACTAGATTCATCCGTTGTGCGGAAGAAGCTGATGAGTCGGTCGCGCTCGAGGGTCCAAGCACCGTCACCCCACGTTTCAAACAAGTCCTTGTAGGCGCTCTTCACAATCGGTTCGAACCGCTTGGCGAAGTCATCGTCGTCATGGGCCAAGAATGCCTTCGCCGGTTCCGGCTGCTTTTTTCCGGCGTCATCAATAAGGCCCAGAAAGCGCAACACGACTAATACTACTGTGTTAGAAACGCATGACGCCTGACGGAGTGTTGGCCGCAGGCTGGGCAGCAGGGGAGACGTTCGATGAGGAGACGGGCGTAGCGCCGCCGCTGGGTGGCGATGGAAGCGGGGTTA
>JAQBQD010000072.1 GCA_028287185.1 Gemmatimonadota bacterium
GGACCGCGTCCTCGGCCTCGTCCTCCGCGCCGCCCGCCGCCACCAGCACGGCCAGCGCGTCCGGCGCCGTCCCCACGCCGGCGGCGGAGTCGGACACCGCGAGAACGGCCCCCGCCTCGCGCGCCAGCTCCTCCCACAGCGCGGAGAACGAATCGGACAGGGCCAGCACGTAAAGGGTGCTCAAAGCGACAACGGTGGGGATGGGGAACGGAGTCGGCGGATTGGAGGTGTCTCGGATCGGGACACTATAGGCGGCGCAAACGAGCGGCGCCAGCCGTCTTGCCGTGGCAACGACAGATAACGAGTCAGCGGAAGCGACCGACACAGAACCGATGCCCACGGGGAGCGGGGCTAGGTCCTTCCCATCCTCCCCGCCGAAGCGCCTCCGGTTGGAACCCGGGGCCTGCAACGGCAATCCGCCCACCTGAGCGGGCCGGCTCCGCGCCGTTCCGAACCTCCGCGCGACGAGCCGGCGCCCGCAGATCCCGCCGCCGACGTTCGCGGCGCACGACCCCCCCGCCCTCCGCACCCCATCCATCGACCGAAAGCAGTGCCCGTCGGCCGAAACCGACGCGGGGCCCCGGAGCGACCGCCCCGGAGCCCCGCGTCCATCCCCGTCGACCGATCCTACCGTGTCGACTCCACCAGGATCGTGTACGCGCCCCTGGTGTTCCCGAAGAGCGACGTCGCGCGCACCGCGTACTCGCCTTCGCCGGTCAGCGTGATCTCCAGCTTGCTGTTGGTGCCGTCGGCCCCGTCGTCCGCCGTCTCCATCTCCGTGAACTGGCCGTTGTCCAGCCGCCCCAGCGCCACGAAGGTGTCGAAGCTGTCGGCGCGCATGGTGATGGTCACCTTGTCGCCCGCGTGGCCGGCAAAGCGGTACAGGTCGTAGAAGGCGTCGTCGTCCGCCTGCGGGTCCCTGTCGTCCAGCGTGCCGCTCACCACCTGGCCGATGCGGATGGGCGCCGGGGCCGGAGCCGGGGGCAGCGGCGCGCGCTCCTCCACCAGCAGCGAGTACGCGCCCGTCCGGCCGGCGCCCACCGAGTTGGCGCGGATCACGTACGGCCCGTCCGCGGGCACCGTCACGCGCACCCGCGCGTCCGTCCCGCCGCCGCCGTCGTCGTCGCTCTCCGCCGCCTCGAACTCGCCGTTCTTCAGCGAGCCCCATCCCAGGTACGCATCGAAGTCCGACGACTTCATGGTCACCTGCAGCCGCTGCCCGCGCCGCGCGTTGAAGGTGTACAGGTCGTAGTGCGACCCGTCCGACTCCAGCGTGGGGTCCGTCTCGGCCAGCGTGCCCGCCGCCAGCCGGCCCAGCTGCATCGCCACGGGCGGGGTGATGATGGGGGTGGGCAGCGTGTCCATGCTGAGCGTGAACGCCCCGGTCCCCTCCGCCGTCAGCGACTGGGCCAGCACCACGTACGGGCCGTCCGCGGGCACGGTGAAGCGCAGCCGCGCGTCGTTGTTGCCGCCGCTGTCGTCGTCGTTCTTCAGGTAGTCGGTGATGCCCTGCACCGTGCGCCCCACCGAAAGGTACGAATCGAACTCGGTGGAGTGCATGAGCAGCGACAGGCGCTGCCCCCTGCGCCCCGCGAAGCGGAAGGCCTTGAAGCGGCCCCGCTCGTTGGCGGTGGGGTCGGCGGGCACCAGCGTGGCCTGCACGCGGGCGCCGACGGCGATGGGCTGGGGGCCGGGGGCCTGCGCGGCCAGGCGGCAGGCGCACGCCGCCAGGGCCACGCCGGCGAGGGCGGCCGCGCTCGCGCGGACTGTCATCATGGGTTTTCGGGGAGCGAAGAGGGGATGGATGGATGGAGCGGGAGCGCGGCCGTCCGCCGGCCGCGCTCCCGGGTGCGTCAGCGCGCGGAGTCCACGCGCACGGTGTAGGCGCCGCTGGCGGATGCCGTGAGCGAGTTGGCGCGGATCACGTACGTGCCGTCGGCGGGCAGCGTCACCTCCACCTTGCTGTCCGTGCCGCCCGCGCCGTCGTCGTCCGTGTCGATGGACGAGAAGGCGCTGCCGTTCAGCCGCCCGAAGTGCAGGTACGCGTCGAAGGCCGCCGACTTGAGCGTGACGGTCAGGCGCTCGCCCGCGCGGCCCTGGTACGTGTAGTCGTCGTAGTACGAGTCGTCGGCCATCCTGGCGTCCGAGGCGCTCAGGGTGCCGCCCACGTCCTGCCCCGCGCGCAGCGATCCCACCACCGCCAGGGCCGCGCCCGGGGCGCCGTTGCCGCGCGACGGCGTGGAGGCCACCGGCTCGGCGCCGCCCGCCGTCACCGACAGCGTGTAGGCGCCCGTCTCGCCCGCGGTGAGCGTGTTGGCGCGGATGGCGTACGTGCCGCTGGTGGCCGGCGTCACCACCACGCGCGCGTCCGTGCCGCCGCCCGAGTCGTCGTCGCTCTCGATCTGCGCGAACGCGCCGTTGGCCAGGCGCCCCCACACCAGGTACGCGTCGAAGGCCGAGGACTTCAGGTCGATGGTGATGCGCTGGCCCGCCTGCGCCTGGATCGTCCAGATCTGGTAGTAGGAGTCGTCGTCCGCCTTCGGGTCCGCGGCCGAGAGCGCGCCGTTCACCGTCTGGCCCACGCCGATGGAGCCCCGCACCGCCGCCGCAGCCGGCACCACGCGCGGCGCCGCGCCCGACTGCACCGACAGCGTGTACGCGCCCGTCTGGCCGGGTGCCAGGGTGTTCGCGCGGATCACGTAGTCGCCGTCCGCGGCCAGCGTCACCTCCACCTTGGCGTCCGTGCCGCCCGCCCCGTCGTCGTCCGTCTCGTCCGCGCTGAACTGGCCCCCGCTCATCCTGCCGAACGCCAGGTACGCGTCGAAGACCGTCGACTTCATGATGATGCTCAGGTGCTCGCCGGCCCGCCCGTGGTACGTGTAGAGCTGGTAGTGGGAGCTGTCCTCCATCAGCGGGGACGCCTGGGTCAGCTCACCGCTCACCGTCTGTCCCGCGCGGATGGACGCCTGGGCCGACAGCGCCGGCGCGAGCGCGAGCGCCGCCCCGAGAAGCAGGGCCGCGGCGCGCGGCCTCCAACGACCAGCGTGTTGCATGCAGCACCTTTCGCGGTGGGGGGGCAGGGGCCCGCGCCGGCCGGCGGAACGGTCGCGGCGGCGAGCGAGCGAGGGCGCCGGCGGGAGGCGCGCGCCGGGGCGGATGAGCGGCGGTCGGGCGGGATGGGCGCGCGGGCCGAAGCACGGCCGGCACGGGAGTGGATGATGCGTTCCCCGCCGCCGCCGCGCAAGCGCCGCGCTCCCGTCCTGGCCCACTCGGATGGGTCCTGGGACTCGCTCCCGTCCCTCAGCCGGGCTCCGGAAGGCTTGCATCCCCGGACCGCCGTTCTCGCCGGCCACACCACGCGAAGGGGGCGGCGTCCAGCCGGACACCGCCCCGTTTCGTCCATCCGATCCCCCGGCTCCGGAGCCTACCGCACGAAGCGGGAGAGCTGGAGCTGGTTCTGGGCCGTCAGGGTGCCCTCCACCCGCACGTAGGCGCCGCTGCGCAGGCGGTTGAAGGCGTCGCGGTCGCCGGCGGCCACGTTGTAGGGCATGGCGACGATCAGCGACTGGCCGTAGGTGGTGCGCAGCTCGAACATGCCGCGGCTGGCGTCCACCTGGCCCACGGTGCCCTCGGCGCGCTGGAAGCCCGTGCCGACCGAGCCGCCGTTGTAGACGCCGTTGCCGGTCCCGCCGTTGTACACGCCGCCGCTGGTGCCGGTGCCGCCGCGCACGTCGCGCTGCACGACGATCTGGTCCGTGTACAGGTTGCCCTGCTGGTCCTGCTGCACGCGCATGGACACGTAGTCGCCGCGCTCCAGCGAGGTCACCGAGTAGCGCTGGTTCTGGTAGACCACCACGGTGTTGTTGTCGAACATCACGTTGCCCGTGCGGCCGTCGCTGGTGGCGACCTGCAGGTACTGGCGCTGGGTGTCGATGCCGCGCACCTCGCCCGCGATCTCGCCCGAGCTGGCGCCGCCGCCGCCCTGGCCCAGCACGCCGCCCAGCACGTTGCCCACCGAGCCCAGCTGCGAGCACGCGCCCAGCGTGGTGAGCCCTGCCAGCGCGATCCCGCGGAGTGCCTTTATGGTCGCTTGCATCGTCGTCGTCCCCTGTCGCCCGGTTCCCGTCCGCCGGCGCGGGAACCCGTTCCCCGCGCGGCACTTAGCCCATTCCGTCGCGCCGTGCACACAGGCAAGTGCAGTGCCACGATCAGGAAGCGCAGGTGATTGCCACTGCGGAACTTGGATGCACGATGGGAAACGTATGTCCTCACCGGGTTCTCAGCTGGCGGATCGCGACCGGGCATGCGCGAGCGTGAGCGGTCGAAAGACTCGCTCGATGTGACCAACCGCCGGGCATCGCAAGGAGATGCGTTCGCTCGGTGTCCTCTCTGCGAGACAGGCGGATGCATCCCTTCGACGAAACGCGGACCGCCGCGCTCCGGGAACAGGGCACGGCGGTCGGGTCGATCGGCGAACGTCCGGAGATCAGCGGGCGGGGATCACCAGGCGCTGGCCGGGCTGGAGGCGCGAGCGGCTGCCCAGGTCGTTGGCTTCCCGCAGCTTCGCCACGCTCACCCCCGCGCGCCGGGCGATGGTCCACAGCGTGTCGCCCTGCCGCACGCGGTACGTCTCGGCGCGGGCGGCGGCGGGGCGGGCCTTCGCCTGCGCGACGCGGGCGGC
>JAQBQD010000082.1 GCA_028287185.1 Gemmatimonadota bacterium
TCCGCCCGCGCCGGGGGCCGGCCCGCGGCGGCGTGCGACGTGGAGGTGCGGCTCGCGCTCCCGGCGACCCGGACCCCGTTGCGGGCGGGGACGGAGGTGCGGGTGCGCGGCGAGTGGGTGCAGGGCACGCGGCCCGTGATCCGCGGCGCGTGGCCCGAGGATCCCACGTACGCGGGGTTCGTCTCGGCCTCCAGCCCCGTCGTCCTGGCGCCGTCCAGCGGCGTCGCGCACCCGCTGCTCGCCGCGCGCGGGGCGATGGAGGCGCGCATCCACCGCCTGTTCGGCCGGCAGGGGCCGCTGGCGGACGCACTGCTGCTGGGACGAAGGGAGACGCTGGACCCCGCGCTGAGACAGAGCTTCGCCGCGTCGGGGCTGGTGCACCTGCTGGCCATCTCGGGCGCGCACGTGGCGCTCATCGGCGCCATCCTGCTGCTGGCGGCCCGCGCCTGCCGCCTGTCGCACCGCGCCGCGTCGTGGGCGGCCATCGGGATGGTCGCGGTCTACCTGGCCGTGATCGGAGCGCCGCCGTCCGCCGTGCGCGCGGGGATCATGCTGGCCCTGGCGCTGCTCGCGCGCATCCTCCAGCGGCCCTCCGCGCCGATGGCGTCCGTCTCCGCCGCCGCGCTCGCGATCCTGGCGGTCGATCCGATGGCGGCGCTGGACGCGGGCTTTCAGTTGAGCTTCGCGGGCGTGCTCGGCATCTCCCTGCTGCGCGGGGCGATGCTGAAGCAGGTGCCGGCGGCGTGGAGGGCGGGGAAGTGGCGGCGGCCGCTGGTGGAGTCGATGGTGGTGAGCGTGGCGGCGTTCCTGGCGACGGCGCCCATCGTGGCGTTCCACTTCGGCCAGGTGGCGCCCGTCTCCATCGTGGCGAACCTGCCCGCCATCCCCCTCACCTCTCTCGCGCTGATCGGCATCGTCGTCTCCCTCGTGCTGGAGCCGCTGTTTCCGCCGCTCGCGCGCCTGGTGGCGGACGGCGCCGGGCTGGCGATGGACGGGCTGACGCGCGTGGTGGACGCGGCAGCCGCGATGCCGTACGGGCACGCGGCGGTGGACCCGCCCCCATGGCCGCTGTGGGCAGCGGCGGCGGTGGCGTTCCTGGTGGCGCTGGACCTGGCCGGCGGGTTGCAGAAGCGCGTGCGGTGGGCGCTGGCGGCGGGGTTCGCGTCGCTGGCGTGGCTGGCGCTGCCCGGCTTCGCGCCCGCAGGCGGCGGCGGGCTGGAGCTGGACTTCATCGACGTGGGCCAGGGCGACGCGGTGGCGCTGCGCACGCCAGCGGGAAGGTGGATGCTGGTGGACGCGGGGCCGCGCGACGAGCGCTTCGACGCCGGCGAGAAGCGCGTGCTGCCCTTCCTGCGGGCGCGGGGGGCGGAGCGGCTGGAGGCGATCGTGCTGACGCACCCGCACGCGGACCACATCGGCGGGGCGGCGGCGGTGCTGCGCGCGATGCCGGTGGGGCGCCTGATCGAGCCCGGGCTGGCGACGGGCAACCCCGAGTACGTGCAGACGCTGGAGGCCGCCGCGCGGCACGGGGTGCGCTGGACGGCGGCGCGCCAGGACGCGGTGATGCGGTTGGACGGAGTGGAGTTGGACTTCCTGTGGCCCAGGCCCGCGTTGCTTGACGGAAACCCCGATGCGAACGAGATTAGCGCCGTGATACGCGTCCGTTACGCGGGCTTCACGGCGCTGCTCACCGGCGACGCCGAGGCGCCGGCCGAGCACGAGATGGTGGCGCGCTACGGCGGCGCCCTGCACGCGGAGCTGCTGAAGTCGGGCCACCACGGCAGCCACACCTCCAGCACCGAGGAGTTCGTGGATGCCGTGCGGCCGGAGCTGGCGGTCATCTCCGTGGGCCGCCGCAACCGATATGGACATCCGAACGAGGACGTGCTGGAGCGGTACGCCCGCCACCACGTGCGCGTCGCCCGAACCGACCGCGACGGCACGGTGACGGTGCGGGTGGCGCCCGACGGCTCGTGGGCCCGGGCGCAGCCGTGAGGCCGCTGGGCGCGCTGCTGGACCGGGTGCTGGGGCCCGCGGTGCCGCCGCCGGAGTGGATGCCCGCCGGCGTCACCCTCCGCAGGGGCCGGCTGGTGACGGCGATCGGCGGGTGGATGGGGCGCATGGGCGCGCCCGCCGCCGCCGTGACGCTCCGCCGCACCATCGTGGTGGACCGCGACGTCGCGCTGTCGCCCCGCCTGCTGGCCCACGAGCTGGAGCACGTGCGGCAGTGGAGCGCGGTGCCGCTCTTTCCGCTGCGGTACGCGCTGGAGTCCGCGCGGCGCGGCTACTGGAACAACCGTTTCGAGGTGGAGGCGCGGGCGGCGGAGGACGCCCCGCCGCAGGCGTCCGCACCCCCGAGGGAACCGTGAGCAGTCGATCCGTCGTCACCATCGAGCGCCACATCATCGAGGCCGAGCGCCAGTTTCCCAAGGCGACCGGCGCCTTCAGCAACATCCTCTACGACCTGGCGCTCGCCGCCAAGATGATCGCCCACGAGGTGCGCCGCGCGGGCCTGGTGGACATCCTGGGCTACACGGGCGACGTGAACGTGCAGGGCGAGGAGGTGAAGAAGCTGGACGAGTACGCCAACGAGGTGATCTTCAAGGCGCTCGACCACACCGGCCACCTGTGCGGGATGGCGTCCGAGGAGAACGAGGACTTCATCCCCATCCCCGACAAGTTCCCCACGGGCAACTACTGCGTGCTGTTCGACCCGCTGGACGGGTCGTCCAACATCGACGCCAACGTCTCTGTGGGCACCATCTTCTCGGTGCACCGCAAGATCTCGGACCACCCGCGCGGCTGCATCACCGATTGCCTGCAGCGGGGCACCGAGCAGGTGGCGGCGGGCTACATCGTCTACGGGTCGTCCACCATGCTGGTGTACACCACCGGCAATGGGGTGCACGGCTTCACGCTGGACCCCAGCATCGGCGAGTTCCTGCTGTCGCACCCGTACATGCGCATCCCCAACCCCGGCCAGCGCACCTACTCGGTGAACGAGGGCAACTACGGGAAGTGGTGCCCCGAGCAGCGCCGCCTGGTGGACCACCTGAAGGGGATGGACGGCGCGAACGCGAAGCCGTTCAGCGCGCGCTACATCGGCTCGCTGGTGGCGGACTTCCACCGCAACCTGCTGTACGGGGGCGTGTTCATGTACCCCGCCGACGCCAAGAGCCCCAAGGGCAAGCTGCGCCTGCTGTACGAGGCCGCCCCCCTCGCCATGATCGCCGAGGGCGCGGGCGGCAAGGCCAGCACCGGCACCCAGCGCATCCTGGAGGTGGAGCCCACCTCGCTGCACCAGCGCGTTCCCCTCTACATCGGCACCGCCGAGTACGTGGACATGGCCGAGCGCTTCCTGGCAGGCGCACCGATCGACGCCGAAGCCGAGGTCGTCGCCGGGGTTTGATCCGCGGGGTTCCGGTGTGATCCGCGCGACGTGGATCGTCCGCGGTGCCTCGACGGCAGGGATGATGATGGACGAAGAGTGGGGGCGGCCGATGGATTCGGCCGCCCCCGCTGATCTTGGTGGGCATCTTGTGGTGCGTGGGTGCGTGGATGCTCGGGCGGATGACTTTCGCGGCAACGCCCACACGATGTCTGCCTTCGCAGACGACCGGCATCCCCGCGATGGACGGCTTCCGCGCCCGCGGCCAACCTCTTACCGCACAGGTGCTTGGGGATGGCGGCCGGGCGATCGCAGCTCAAGCCGGAGAGTTCATCCCCTTGGATCGCAGATGCCCACTCCCCTCGCGGGGTTTCGGGGGAGGCGGATGTCCCTCGGTGCCTTATCCAGCCGCTCACCGCGAACGCCGCGCCTCCTCCGGCGTGGGCACGGGCGCGTAGGCCAGGATCACGCGGGGCTGGGCGTCGCCGGGGTAGCGGACCATCACCACGGGGCCGCTGCCGGGGGCGGGGGTGAACCGGGCGGCGAAGCGGTCGCCGGTGCGCGGCATGGGGATCCAGGCGCCGGCGCTGACGATGGTCGCCTCGGTGGCGCCCGGGGCGTCGAGGGCGACGGCGTAGCTGGAATCGGGCGACAGGTCCTTCGCGAGGGGGCCGTCCACCAGGCGGATGCGGTGCTCGGCCACGGGAAACACGCCGACGAAGCCGTGGAAGCGGCGCGACGCGGCGGTGGCGCGCACGGCGGCGGCATCGAACCCCAGCTCGAAGAAGTCGCGCTGCGGCATGGGCTGGGCACGGAACTGCGCCGCCGTCACGGGTGCCTCCAGAAGCTGCCAGCGGGGGTCGCGCGGGAAGTGCGTCCAGATCAGCTTCTCGGGCGGCACCAGGAAGAAGAAGTCGCGGAAGCGCCGCACGAAGCGCCCGTCGATGATGTCGCCGGCGCCCCAGGTGGCATCGATCAGCCTCCATTCGCCGTCCACCTTCACGGCGACCCACGAGTGGTTGCCGCCCATCTCGCCGTCGTCCACGCCCAGCCCCTTCGCCTTCCCCTCCACGAACTCGGCCTCCATCCCCGCCATCCGCGCCAGGCTGCCCACCAGGAAGCTGTAGCCGTCGCAGAGCGTCCTCCGGCGCTGCAGCACCGTGCCCGGGTCCTGGTTCATGACCCGGGCGATGCTGTGCATGCCCTCCACGTCGTACGCGATGTTCTGCGTCACCCAGCGGTAGATGGCGCGAATCTTCTCGCGGTCGGTGTGCAGCCCGCGCGTCAGGTCGCGCGCCAGCGTCTCCACCGAGGTGGCCGCCGCCTCGGGCGAGGTGAGCGCCACGGAGTCCGCCGCCCGGTAGTCGAACTCCGCCGCGGCACCTCCGTCCGCGAGCGATGCGGGTGTGGGTGACGGGCCGGACGCACCCGCCGGGAGCGATGCGCCGGTGGGAACCGCCGTCTGCGCGGCGAGGGGCACGACGGCGAAAGCGGCGGCCCCGGCGACGAGAGCGAGGTGCCGGCGGAGAAGGGGATGGATGCGCATGAGGGCCTTTCCTGCTGAGGACTGCGGCACTGCGGGACCGCGGATGCCTGCGTGCGGAGACGTGCTGCTCGTTGGATGGACTGCGGACCGGCATTCCCCCGCGCCGGGACCGACGCGCGGTCGGAGCTTCCTGTGGAGCCTGTCGATCACCTGCGTCTGCCCGAGCGGTGGACGATCCACCGATCTGTCGACCCGCGGATCAACCAACGACGCCGAGAGCTGGACTCTCCGATGCGCGGCGGAGGCCAACCCGCGTCGTCCCTGGCGATCCGGACCGGGGATCTGCGGATGGTCGAGTCCACGCGGGAGCTACTGCGCGGCCGGCTCCCGGCGCTTGAGCTCGGCCTTGGCGATGGCGATCCACGGCTTCTGCGCGCGGCGGTACACGCCGGACGAGATGCGGGCGTGGCGCAGCACCTCGTTGAAGATGCGGGCGGCCTCGTCCTCCCGCCCCAGGCGTCGCAGCAGAAGCGCGTAGCGGGTGCGGGCCTCCTCGCCGGCGCTCTGGCGGGAAAGCACGCCGTACTCCGCGAGCGCGGCATCGGTGTCGCCCGCGGCCTCGTGGATGCGGGCGCTCAGGAGCTGCTGCTCCTTGCTGGGCGCCGTCTCGCGGCCCAGGCGCTCGTAGAAGTCGCGGGCCTGCTCCAGCGCGCCGTTCTCGAAGTGGGTGCGGCACATCTCCCACAGCAGCACGGGGTCCGTGGCGTAGTGGCCCTGCAGGCAGGCGTCGTAGATGGCCAGCGCCTCGCCGGACTGGCCGGCGCGCGCGTAGGCCCGCGCCAGCTGCATCCGGTTCACCAGGCTGGGGCTGAGCGCGACCTGGTCCTGCCACCTGCGGATGTCGGCCGCCGGGTGGATGCGCCGGATCACGTCCTCCGACACCGCGCGCAGCGACCCGGTGGAGGCGCGCTGCGACGGCAGGTACTCGGCGAACAGGTACACCAGCGGGCCCACGACGGGAAAGACGATGAGGATCCACAGCCAGTTGTTGCGCCCCGTCCGCACCGCGTGCACGGCGAACAGCACCTGCGCCACCAGGGACAGGATGCCCAAGTAGGGGAACGCGCTGAGAAGGTACCACATCGAAGGAATGTCCCGGCGAGGCGGGCGCCGAGCGGCGCATCCCGGCGGTGTGCAGAGAGACTGCGGCAGGCCCTGAAAGTTGCGTCGAAAGCGCGCGAAGATCAAGCCCGGGGGCGCTCTGCAATCCCGCGACGGACGGCGTGGACCAGCGCGCGCCCATCCGGGTGCACCCCGGCACGGACGAGCGGCAGCGGCGGGGCAGGGAAGCCCCCCGCCGGCCGACTCTCCATCCAATCGCACATCCGCCGGCCCCACCCGTCGACCCGACCGGAGATTCCCGCGATTCGATCAAGCTCCCGGCGTCGAGAATCGTTGGACGGATCGAACCCGCCGATGCTCAGTCCGCCGCCGCCATCTCCGCTTCCGCCTCGGGCTCCGGCTCCGGCTCCGGCGCAGGAGCCGCGGCGGCGCGGGCGTTGAGGGCGGCGTGGGCGGCGGCCAGGCGCGCGATGGGCACGCGGAAGGGCGAGCAGCTCACGTAGTCCAGCCCGGCGTCGTGGAAGAACTCCACCGAGCGGGGGTCGCCGCCGTGCTCGCCGCAGATGCCCAGCTTGAGCCCCGGCTTCACGCCGCGCCCCAGCCGCGCCGCCATCTCCACGAGCTGCCCCACGCCCTCGCGGTCGATGGTCTGGAACGGGTCCGCGGGCAGCACGCCGCTCTCCACGTAGGCCGGCAGGAAGCTGCCCGCGTCGTCGCGCGACAGGCCGAAGGTGGTCTGGGTCAGGTCGTTGGTGCCGAACGAGAAGAACTGCGCCACCTCGGCGATGCGGTCGGCGGTGAGGGCGGCGCGCGGCAGCTCGATCATCGTGCCCACCAGGTAGTCCACCGTCGCGTCGTTCTGCTCGAACACCTCGCGCGCGCAGCCGTCGATCACCTCCTTCTGCCGCCGCAGCTCCTCCACCGTGCCAACGAGCGGCACCATGATCTCGGGCCGCACGTCGATGCCGTCCTTCTGCACGGCGACGGCGGCCTCGAAGATGGCCTGCGCCTGCATCCAGGTGACGTCGGGGTAGGTGATGCCCAGCCGGCAGCCGCGGTGGCCCAGCATGGGGTTGGACTCCTGGCTGCGCTCCACCGCCGCCCGCAGCCGCGCCGGGTCGGCGCCCAGCTTGCGCGCCAGGTCCCGGGTCTCGGCCGCGCCGTGGGGCAGGAACTCGTGCAGCGGCGGGTCCAGCAGGCGGATGGTGACGGGCAGCCCGTCCATCGCCCGGAAGATCCCCTCGAAGTCCGCGCGCTGCATGGGCAGCAGGCGCGCGAGGGCGATGGCGCGCCGGGCCCCCGTTTCGGCCAGGATCATCTCGCGCACGGCGTCGATGCGGTCGCCCTCGAAGAACATGTGCTCCGTGCGGCACAGCCCGATGCCCTCCGCGCCGAAGCGCCGGGCGACGGCGGAGTCGTGCGGGGTGTCGGCGTTGGTTCGAACGCCCAGCGTGCGGAAGCCGTCCGCCCACTCCATCAGCCGGCGGAAGTCCTCGGAAAGCTCCGGCTCTGCGGTGGGCACCTGCCCAAGGATGACGCGGCCGGTGCTGCCGTCCAGGGTGATCCAGTCGCCCTCCTGCACGGTTGTCGACCCCACCCGGAAGCGGCGGTAGGCCTCGTCCATCACGATGTCCTGCGCGCCCACGATGCAGCACTTGCCCATGCCGCGCGCCACGACGGCGGCGTGGCTCGTCATTCCCCCGCGCGCCGTGAGGATGGCCCGCGCGGCCACCATGCCGTGGTAGTCCTCGGGCGAGGTCTCGCGGCGGACCAGGATCACCGGCTCGTCGCGCCCGCGCTCGGCCGCCTCGTCGGGGCTGAACACCACGCGCCCGCTCGCCGCTCCAGGGGAGGCCGGAAGCCCCGTCGTCAGCACTTCCAGCGTGGCCTTCGGGTCCAGCGTGGGGTGCAGGAGCTGGTCGAGCGCTTCGGGATCGACGCGCAGCACGGCCTCCTCGGGCGTCAGTACGCCCTCGTCCACCATCTCCACGGCGATGCGCACGGCGGCGGCGGCCGTGCGCTTGGCGCTGCGGGTCTGGAGGAGGAAGAGCTGCCCGCGCTCCACCGTGAACTCCAGGTCCTGCGCGTCGCGGTAGTGGCGCTCCAGCAGCGTGCGCGCCTGTTCCAGCGCGTGGAACGGCTCCGGCAGCGCCGCCGCCATCCTCGCGATGGGCAGCGGGTCGCGGATGCCGGCCACCACGTCCTCGCCCTGCGCGTTCACCAGGAACTCGCCGAACAGCTCCTTCTCACCCGTCGATGGATTTCTCGTGAAGGCCACGCCGGTGCCGCTGTCGCCGCCCATATTGCCGAACACCATCGAGCAGACGTTGACCGCCGTGCCCAGGTCGTCTGCGATGCCGTTCACGCGGCGGTATGCGCGGGCGCGCGGCGTGTCCCACGAGCGGAAGACGGCGTCGATGGCGCCCCAGAGCTGCGCCTCGGGATCTTCCGGGAAGGCGGTGCCCGTGGCCTGGCGCACCATCACCTTGAACTCGCCCACCAGCTCGCGCAGCTCGTCCGCCGTCAGCTCCGTGTCCTCGCGCACGCCGCGCACGGACTTCTTGCCTTCGATGCGCTCCTCGAAGCGGTCGGCGTGCACGCCCAGCACCACGTCCGCGTACATCTGGACGAAGCGCCGGTAGCTGTCGAAGGCGAAGCGCTCGTCGCCCGATTTTGCCGCCAGCGCCGCCGCCGTCTCGTCGTTCAGTCCCAGGTTGAGGATGGTGTCCATCATTCCCGGCATGGAGAACGCGGCCCCCGAGCGCACCGACACCAGCAGCGGCCGCTCGCCGCCGCCGAACGTCTTTCCCGTCGCCGTCTGCAGCCGTTCAAGGCTGGCCACCACCTGCTCGCGAAGGCCGTCGGGATAGCCGCCGCCGCGTAGGTACAGGCGGCACACCTGCGTGGTGATGGTGAAGCCGGGGGGCACGGGCACGCCGATGCGGCTCATCTCCGCCAGGCCGGCCCCCTTGCCGCCCAGCAGCGCCTTCATCTCCCTGCCCCCCTCCGTCTCGCCCGCGCCGAAGAAGTAGACGTACCGCTCCGCCATGTCGCGCGTCCTCGGTCGATGGTCCGATGGGAAAGCCTGCCGTGAAGCGCGGGATCGCTCCCGCAGACCCGCCTGCATCGGCAAAAAGGGCGCCCGGCTGCGGGCCACGCGTCCACCAGCGTCCACCCCACCACGGTCGAGAGGTACGGGGTCGATCGGCGCTGGCGGCCATGCTGAACGCGCGAGGGGGCGGCCCGAACCCGGAGCCGCCCCTCACGTCTTCGATCCGAAGGGTGTGCCGCCGATCTAGCCGTTGTGCGTCACGGTCTTGTCGAACGTGCGGTTGCAGATGGTGCCCTTCGTGTGGTACGTGTGCGCCGCGGGATCGAAGGTGGAGGTGATGTCCACCGTGCAGTGCCCGGTCTTGCCGTCGCTGCGGGCCCAGTCGAACGCGCCCTTCTCGGTGTGCGTCCACGTTCCCGGCACGCCCGCCGTCCGCGAGTGCGACGATGCGATGGCGACGTTCGGCGCGCCGGTCACGGTGACCACGTCGCCGCTCTTCACCTCGTGGGCGCAGGCCGCGTCGGTGCGCGTGGCAGTCTCGTTCCAGGTGCCGGTCTTGGTCGCCGCGTTCACGGTGCCGGTGCGCGTGCCCGCCACGGTGAGGGTGCCGCCCTTGGGGCAGTTGCGCGTGCGGGTGAAGGTCTCGGTGGTGGTGACGTCTCGGTTCACCGTCTCGCCCGCCGCCCGGTCGAAGCCGGGGTTGCCGAACGCGTCGCCCAGCGCGTCGCCGGTGTTGGTGGCCATGCTGCTGGCCAGCTCCTGCGCCTCGGTGGCGCTCAGGCCGTCGGCGGTGGCGCCGGTGGTGTCGCTGCTGCACGCGGCCAGGGTGAGCAGGGCCGCGACGGCGCCGGAAAGCAGGGCGGTGCGTTGCATGGTCGTCCTCCATCGGTCGGTTTCAGGAGATGCGTCCGCCGGCGTGGCGTCGCGTCGAAGAGTCTTACATGGCCGGTGCGGCTTCCGTTGGGGTGGATCGTGGCCCGGCTCTCGGCCCCGATGCTGGGTATCATCACAGGTGCTTTCGAAGCAACGGCTTACCGTTTCGATACGATCCCGTACGCGCATCCTTCTTCTCGGCATCCGAGTCCTGACGCCGGGCCCTGCATGGCACTGAGTCCCACGGTGATCCCCGGCTTTCCGGGTCGATCCTGATCGGCCGAGCCATCTGATCTGCCGAACGAACGAAGCCCCGGCTCCATTGCGGAACCGGGGGCTTCGTGCATCCACCCATCGATCGTACATCGGTCGACCGTCGATCGTGCAGCCTACTTCTCGCCCATGAACGGGTACTCGAACGAGCGGGCGGGCGAGAACGTCTCCTTGATGGTGCGCGGGGTGATCCAGCGCAGCAGGTTCAGGATCGACCCGGCTTTGTCGTTGGTGCCGCTGGCCCGGCCGCCGCCGAAGGGCTGCTGGCCCACCACCGCGCCCGTGGGCTTGTCGTTCACGTAGAAGTTGCCGGCGGCGTTGCGCAGGGCGCGGTCCGCCTCCAGCACCGCCTTGCGCTCGGTGGCGAACACGGCGCCCGTCAGCGCGTACGGCGTGGTCTCGTCCACGATCTTGAGCGTCTCGGCCCAGCGCGCGTCGGGGTACACGTGCAGCGTCACCACGGGCCCGAACACCTCCTCGCACATCAGGCGGTACGCCGAGTCCTTCACCTGCACCAGCGTGGGGTCGATGAAATATCCCCTGGCGTCGTCGTACTTGCCGCCGGCGATGATCTCCACGCCGTCCGCCTGCTCGGCGTGCTTGATGTAGCCCGTGATCTTGTCGTACGCCTTCCGGTCGATCACGGCGCCCATGAAGTTCCGGAAGTCCGTCGGGTCGCCCACCTTGATCTTCTCGATCATCCCCAGCGTCAGCTCGCGCACGCGCGGCCACAGCGACTCGGGCACGTAGATGCGCGAGGCGGCGCTGCACTTCTGGCCCTGGAACTCGTATCCGCCGCGCACGATGGCCGCCGCGACGGCCTCGGCGTCGGCGCTGGCGTGGGCCAGGATGAAGTCCTTGCCGCCCGTCTCGCCCACCAGCCGCGGATAGCTGCGGTACCGGTCGATGTTCTCGCCCACCGTGCGCCAGATGGAGTGGAAGACGGCCGTGGAGCCCGTGAAGTGCACGCCGGCCAGGTCGCGGCTGCCCAGCAGCGTGTCGCTCACCGCCTTGGGGTCGCCGGGCACGAAGTTGATGACGCCCGGGGGCATCCCCGCTTCCTCCAGAAGCTTCAGGATCTGCCAGCCGCTGTAGACGGCCGTGGCGGCCGGCTTCCACACGGCCACGTTTCCCAGCAGCGCCGGCGCCGTGGGCAGGTTGCCCGCGATGGAGGTGAAGTTGAACGGGGTGACCGCGTAGACGAAGCCCTCCAGCGGGCGGTGGTCCAGCCGGTTCCACACGCCGGGCGACGACAGCGGCTGCTCCTGGTACAGCTTCTCCGCGAAGTGCGCGTTGAAGCGGAAGAAGTCGATCATCTCGCACGCGGCGTCGATCTCGGCCTGGTGCGCCGTCTTGCTCTGGCCCAGCATGGTGGCCGCGTTCATCACCGGGCGCCAGCGGCCAGCCAGCAGATCGGCCGCCTTGAGCAGCACGGCGCAGCGGTCCTCCCACGGCCAGTGCGCCCACTCGCGCTGGGCCTCCTTCGCGGCCTCGACGGCCTGGCGCACCTCGGCCTCGCCCGCCTTGTGGAAGGTGGCCAGCACGTGCCCGTGGTCGTGCGGCATCGACACCGTCTCGGTGTTGCCGGTGCGGATCTCGCGGCCGCCGATCACCACGGGAATCTCGATCTGCTCGCCCGCCATCCGCGCGAGCGCGGCCTTCAGCTCCGCCCGCTCGGGCGAGCCGGGGGCATGGGAAAGGACCGGCTCGTTGAACGGCGCCGGCACCTGGGGAACGCTGTTGCTCATCGGGTCTCCTCCGGGGTCAGTTGGAAGCCCCACAAAATATCCGCACGTGCAACCCCCCGCCACCCGCCCCGCAGCGGAATCGCGCGGGAAACGGCCGAGCCACCGACGCGGGAATCGCTGTTCTCCACTCAAGTTCGAGGTTCAGGGCTACACCGCCGAGGACGTGGGCCGACTGGGAAGCATGCTGAACGTGTCGGCGCTGATGATCGCGAGCATCGACGCCGACGGAACGAACAGCGAGACGAATGGAAACCGAACCACGTATCATTCCAACGCCGCCGTCAGTGTGCGCCTGATCAGCGTTCGTTAGGCAGAGGTGCTGTGGCTCGCCAGTCATTCTGGACGAACCTACGGGGCGCAACCCCGGAACACCGAAAGCAACCTCGCTTCAGGCTGTGCGCCGCCGGTGGGACCCGCCCGAGTACCCGTCCGTCGATCTGCACGACGAAACCCCGCTCGCCGCCGCGGTGGGCGACGTGCCGGGGTGCCGTGCGCGCCTATCGGCACTACCTGGTCCTGCGCGCGACGCCACGGCGTCCGTCGCGCCCGTGGTGGCGCAGGCGTGGAGCGAGCTTTGCCGTCTGCTCGCCCTCCCCCGTGCCGGGTCCTTGAGGTTGATGGACGCGATCCGTCCGCGCGGCACGGACGGGCGTCCGCTGCCCCGGGCGTCGGACGATCAAGCGACGGGAGCGCGGGCGATTCGGGCGATCCATGCGGGGCACCGGGGCCTGAAAACGGAGGATCGACCGACCCCCGTGTGTCAGTCGCTTAGCAGCTCCGTGAAGCGCTTGAGCGAGGGCACGTGCTCCGTCAGCACCTTCAGCGCGGCCACGATGGGCACCGCGACGATGGCGCCGGCCACGCCCCACAGGAACCACCAGAGCATCACCGCCACCAGGATCACGGCGGGGCTCAGCTTCAAGCGGTTCCCGTAGGCGATGGGGCTCACCAGGTTGTTCTGCAGGGTGCTGATGGCGACGTACACCGCCGGCCCCGCGATGGCGTGCGCGAAGTTGCCGAACGTCGCCAGCCCCGCCACCGACAGCAGCACCACCATCACCAGCGCGCCCAGGTACGGCACGAACTCCACCACCACCGTCAGCAGGCCCCACAGCGCCGGCGTGGGGAGGCCCAGCGCCCACATCGCCAGCCCCACCGCCACGCCCTGGCCCACGTTGATGAGCGCCGTCGCCACCACATAGCGCGACACCACCGCCTCGATCTCCTCCGCCACCCGCACCGCGCGCTCGCGGTCGCCCGATCCGCGGAATGCTGACTTCACCTTCTGCCGCAGCCGGTCGCCCGCCGCCAGCAGGAAGGCGAGCAGCAGCAGCACCTCGATGGCGCCGGTGATGAGGCTCGCCGTGGTCCCGAACACCTTTCCCAGGATGCCCGTCAGCGGCGACGACGACCCGCCGCCCGCGCCGCCGCCTTTCGACTCGCCGCCGCCCGGCCCTCCGGATGCACCGCCGCCCGCCGATCCGCTCGACGCGCCGCCCACCGATCCGCCGGACGACCCGCTTCCCGCCGTGCCCGTCGATCCGCCGGACGAGCCCGCGCTGGAGTCGCCCGCGCCACCCGCCGATCCGCCACCGACGTTCCCCCGGGCCGGGTGCGCTCCGCCCGTCTGACCGCCTCCGCCCGCAGGCCCGGCGGCCGAGTCCCCGTCGTTCGATCGGGCGCCTGCCGGGCCGTTCGACGGTTTGTCTTCGGATGCGCCCGCATCACCGGTCAAGGCACCGCGGGACGGTCCGCCCGGTCCGGTGGGGGAGCTGGAGCCCGAGGTCGATCCGCCCATCGCCCCGAACGGCAGGTTTCCGCTCACGCTCGCGAACTTCCGGCGCGCCTTCGCGATGGTCTCGGGGGCTCGCTGGGCCCACTCCTTCAGCGGCGGCGTGAACGCGGCGGCGATGCCGAACAGAAGCGCCACGAGGCCGATCACCACCACCACCGCGCTGAGCGGCGCGGGGATGCGCCAGCGCGACAGCCGGCGCACCAGCGGACGGAGCAGCGCGTACAGCAGCAGGGCGATGGCGACGGGCACCAGCACCTCCTTCGCCAGCGCCAGCCCGCACCCCACGGTCACGACGGCGATCGACGCGATCGCCAGCCCCCGCCACGACCCGCGGCCCGTCTGCTCGTCCGCCACGCCGCCTCTCCCGGAACCCGTTGCTCCCGCCGCCGCGGCCGCCGTCCAGGGTGCGCGGCGCGAAACGCGGCGGCCCATCCGCAAGAGGGGGACCGGATCGCCACAGGCGGTGTATCCGGGGGCGTGGACGCGCCGGAGCGGTGTGGCGGGGGCATGATCTCGCCGCGGCCGCAGAGGGTTCCGCCCGCATCGGCGGAGCCCGTGCGCGGCCGGCCGTCACGCAACGCAAACCGTGCCGCTGCTTGACCCTGCGCGGGCGGCCGGGTAGAATCGTACGAGTACGGGGCCCCGCGTCCCGGCACCCTGTCCCGAAGCGGTCCATGGGCATCCTGGAGAGAATCGAAGGCACGCTCGACGTCATCCGTCCCGCCCTGCGCGAGGACGGCGGCGACGTGGAGCTGGTGGGCTTCGACGACGCCGACGGCGTGGTGCAGCTGCGGCTGGTGGGCGCGTGCAGCTCGTGCCCCATCAGCACCATGACGGTCAAGCAGGGGATCGAGCGCCGCATCATGGCCTCCATCCCCGAGGTGCGCGAGGTCCAGGCGGTCGTCTAGCCGCCGCCGCGCCCCGCCCGTCCCGCACGCGCCCGGCGCCCGCCCCACGGCGGCCTGGGCGCGTCGCGCATGCGGCGGCGCGGGCGGTGTCATCCACAGCGGCATCCACCAGCGGCACGGGAGGCGGGAATGGAACGCGTCACGGGAATCGGCGGCATCTTCTTCAAGTCGGACGACCCCACCGCGCTCAACGCGTGGTACGCCGCCAACCTGGGCATCGAGCCGGACGAGGACGCCGGGGGATCGACCGTGTTCCGCTGGCGCCCCGTGGGCGACGACGCCACCGTCGGCATGACGGTGTGGTCGCCGTTCCCCGCCGACACGGGCTACTTCGAGCCCACGCGGGCGCCGTACATGGTCAACTACCGCGTGGCCAGCCTGGACCGCATGCTGGCCCAGCTCCGCGCCGCCGGCGTGCAGGTGGACGAGCGCGTCGAGGACACCGACTACGGCCGTTTCGGCTGGGCCGTCGACCCGGACGGCACGCGCTTCGAGCTGTGGGAGCCGCCCGCGGGGCAGTAGGCGCCTCCGGGAATTCCGCCGACACCGCGGACTCCTCCGGATCGACCGTCGACCGACGCGGCCGATTTCCGCGGATCCGCTGACGGCGTGTCCGTGGAACGCGTCGTATCGCAGGACCGCACCATCGCACCACGGACACCGCCGCCGCCGGCCGCCGGCCGCACCACATACCGGGACCCATGAGCCTGATCCACGCAGGGCGCGAGCAGGTGCTGCGGCGCGTCGCCGCGGCGCTTTCGCAGGTCGTCCACCCCACCACGGGCGAGGACATCGTCTCGTCCGGCCGCGTGCGCGAGCTGAACGTGGACGAGGACGGCACCGTCCGCTTCCGCTTCAACCTGCATCCCGAAGACCCCGCCACCCTGGTCCGCACCGCCCGCGCCGCCGCCGAGAAGGTGGACGGCGTGGCGCGCGTCGCCATCCAGCACAGCCTGCCCGTGGCCGGCAAGCCGGCGCCCAAGTCGCCGCTGCGCGCGGGCAACGTGCCGGCGCCCACGCCGGACGCCAAGCTGCTGCCGGGCGTCAAGCACGTGCTGGCCGTCAGCTCCGGCAAGGGCGGCGTGGGCAAGAGCACCGTGGCGGTGAACCTGGCCGCCGCGCTCGCCGCCTCCGGGCTGCGGGTGGGCGTGCTGGACGCCGACATCTACGGGCCCAACGTGCCCATGATGTTCGGCGAGCACCGCCAGCCGCGCGTCACCGCGGCCAAGAAGCTCGAGCCGCTGGAGGCGCACGGCGTCAAGCTCATGAGCCTGGGCTTCCTGCTCACCGACGATCAGCCCGCCATCATGCGTGGGCCCATGATCGCAGGCATCCTCAAGCAGTTCCTGCAGGAGGTGGAGTGGGGCGAGCTGGACCTCATGGTCGTCGACATGCCCCCGGGCACCGGCGACGCGCAGCTCTCGCTGGTGCAGACCATCCGCGTGGACGGCGTCGTGATGGTCACCACCCCGCAGGACGTGGCCACGGGCGACGTGCTGCGCGCCATCAAGATGTTCGAGCGCGTCAACACCCGCGTGCTGGGCATCGTGGAGAACATGGCGGGCTTCGTCTGCCCGTGCTGCGGCGAGCGGTACGAGATCTTCGGGCGCGCGGGCGGGCAGCGGCTGGCGCAGCAGACGGGGCTGGAGTTCCTGGGCGAGATCCCGCTGGAGGTGCACGTGCGCGAGGGTGGCGACGCGGGCCTTCCGGCCGTGCTGGGGCAGCCGGAGTCGCCCGCGGGTCTGGCTCTGCGTGCGGTGGCGGAGCGCGTGGCGGCGCGGCTGGAAGGCGCGGAGGCGCGGGTCTAGCGCGCGGAGTCAGCGGAGTCGGCGGAGTCGGCGGAGTCGGCGGAGTCCTGGGCGGCGCGGGACCGCTCCGGAGCCCGGCGGTACTGCTGCCGGTCTCCTCCGCGGGGCCGGCGAGCCTCCTCCTCCGGGGCGCGATACTGCCCGCGCCCCTCCGTCCGGGGTCTCCCCGGCCGCTCCGCAAGCCCCGCGAAACCGCCCGCGTGTCTCGCTCCGCACAGCTTTCGTGGTACTGCCCCCCGCGCCGCCGAAAGCGCGCACCGCCGCCCGCCGCGCGTCGAGCCGGCCCTGCGACGACATCGCGGCGCGGGCCGTGGATCGAAGACGCAGGCGGTCGCGAGAATCCGGCGAACGCACGAAACCGGCGCCGGGGCTTCTCTGCCCCGGCGCCGGTTTCCTTGTCGTGCATCCCACCGTCAGTCCAGGCGGGCCAGGTAGCGCAGCGCCCGCATGCCGGGCATGAACAGGTACGCCCCGCCCACCGTGGTCACGAATCGGGGAACGCCGTGCACCCGGTGCCGCACCGGGCAGCGCTGCTCCGTGAAGATGGTCACCTGCTCCGGGTGCGGCGCCGTCGCCGGGTCCACGTGCGGGCCGATGACGGGGTCGGGGTCGGCGTACAGGCCGTCGAACTTGCGGCTGTTCACCCACGTGCCCTGCACGAACTCGAACTGCCGGCCCAGGTCCGTGTTGAAGCAGATGAACTGCAGCCCGCGCCCCGTGTCCGGCCCCTCGGCGGAAAGGATGTCGGCCGGGTCGAACGAGGGCGCCAGCGGCTGGCCGTAGGCGCGCCCGCGGCGCAGCAGCCGGTGCCGGTCGGCCACCAGCAGCGAGCCGGCCGGGCCGGGCTGCTGGCCGTCGCGCGGGTTGTTGCGGCGGATGTGGCTGCCCAGCGGGCACCGGTCGCCGCGCTCGTCGCCCGAGTACATGAAGTCGTTCGCCGACTTCGGATCGAACACCGCCGGCTCCGCGTCGGGAAACAGCTCCAGCGGGGCGCCGTTGGGCCAGCGCCCCACCATCTTGGCGCCCAGGCGCTTGCGCTGCTCCGCGTCCGCCCGGGCCTGCGCGTCCAGGAAGCGCCAGAACGCCTGCACCCGCTGCTCCAGCTGGCGGAACACCACGTAGCTCCCGTTGCGGCCCAGGTCCAGCCGCGGCCGCGTGCCCGGCGCCGCGTCCGGGTCGGCCGGCGCCACCGGCAGCACCTGGCGGGCGCCCGGCGTGTCGGGCACGCTGGGCGAATCCGGCAGCTCGCCGTATGCGTTGGCGTAGCCCAGCACCACCTCGCCCGCCGGCACCACCCCCTCCGTCGGCGACGGCGACTCCCCGTCGTCCGGCGCCCGGAAGCCCGCGATGCGCGGCTGCGCGATCCCGTCGTGGAAGCCGAAGTGCTCCTTGTCCGCCTCCAGCATGATGCTGCCCAGCGGCGAGCCCAGCCGCACCCCGTGCCGCGCCGCGCGGTCGTTCTCGCCCGCCACCATCTCCCCCAGCCGCTCCGGCGTCGCCGCGAACACGAAGAGCATCGCGTGCACGTCCCGGCCCGGCGCGCCCCACGCCCACAGCTCGGGCGCCGAGTCGCCGTCGTCGCCCAGCGTCCGCTGCCGGTGGGCCGTCGTCATCCCCTCCGTGAACTCGCGGGGAAAGGTCTCCAGCGCCCCGGCATCCATCCCCAGCTTCTCCAGCCCCGCCCCCGTGAACGCCAGGTTCAGGGCGTGGCCCTCCTTCACCACCACGGCGCCGCGCTTGGCGCCCGACGTCACCGCGTCCGCCATCTCGCCCACCCAGGCGCGCCCGCCCGCCGCGTCGTCGGGCAGGTACACGGGCACGTAGTCCGCGTGCCTCAGCGCGTTGAAGCTGCGCGCCACCAGGCCCTGCACGTCCTCCACCTCCACCGCCGGCCCGGGCGCCGGCCGCGGCGTCGTGGACGCGGTCGTGGACGCCGGCAGCGCCGCGCCCGTGTTGTCCACGTTGGTCGAACCGCCGAAGCGCCGCAGCCACGCGTGCGCCCCGTCCGCCGTCATCTCGCCGTACAGGCCCAGGCGGACCTTGCTGTTGTTGTTGATGTTGTCCACCGAGAGCCAGCGGTAGGCACTGTACCACACCTGCGTGGGAATCTGGCTGTCGCGCGAGTACGCCTTGAACTTCTGCTCGTCCGTGGCGCCCCCGCCCACCAGCCCGTGCGTGCGGGGGAAGCCCACGCAGTTGCTCCACACCGCCGTCAGGCCGGAATGCGACTTGTCGATGAAGTCGCCCAGGTAGTTCTCCCAGCTTCCGTCGAAGTTGCTGAAGAACACCAGCCGCCGCCCCTCGTCCACCATCACCCAGCGGGCGAAGTGGATGGACGGGATGCCCGCCAGCGTGCCCTGGTTGCTCAGGTAGCGCGCGGAGAAGTTGATGAACGCCAGCACCGCCTTCAGCAGCGGCCGCCGGAACCAGAGCGGCTCCTTGATGTAGATCACGCTGCTCATCTCGTTCTGCACGATGCGGTCTTCCGTCCGCACCAGCTTGGCCGTGTGCTCCTTCACCCCGCAGCCCACGATCACCGGGTCCGTCTCCTCCAGCTTGCGCAGGAAGCGCCACGCGGCGAAGGCCAGGCCGGCGACCACCACCGCCACCGCTCCCGTCGCCAGAAGCGCCGCGGTCCACGTCGGCAGGACGAGGCGCAGCAGGCCCGCGAGCACGGCAAGCGCCACGATCCCCACGCCGATCGCCGCCTGCGCCAGGTAGTCGGGATTGAAGAGCAGCTTCGGGAAGGGCCCCGGCTCGCGGCGCGCCCACGCCAGCCCCGGCTGCGCGAACACCCACTCGCGCACCCGGTTGCGGATCGCCACCGGGTCCGTGCCGAAGCCGGGCGCGCCCGCCTCGCGGTCCAGGTACCCCTCGATGGCGTCGTGCAGCTCCGCCTCGCGGTGGATCTGGTCCACCGAGCGGTGCATCGTGCCCGTGTAGAAGGTGTTGGACGGAACGCGGTGCAGCAGCACGAAGTCGTGCACTCCGGCGCGGTTCCGGTGTCCCGGCCACCCGTCGCAGAACCCGAACACCCGGTCCAGCCCCGGACCTGCCACGTCCAGCAGCTCGTCCACGTGCGCGTCCAGCGGCCCGTCGAAGTCCGTGGAGAACAGCAGCTTGGGCGGGATGGCCGGCCCCGAGGCCTGCGGCACGCCGTCCGGCGGCGGAAAGCGCGGGATCGGCGCGTCCGGCGAGGGCGACGGCGCGTGGAGCAGGATGCGCGCGTAGTGCACCGTCCGCAGCCGCGCGAAGGGGATGATGGCGTTCACCTCGAAGTCGCCGCCGTCCGAAGGGTTCGCCACCTCCTGCAGCAGCGCCTTCAGGTCGTCCACGTCGCCGGGCCGCACGGGCGCCATCACCAGCAGCGAAGCCTGCGAGGTGCGCCCGTCCTCCCGCGCCGACTCCAGCTTCTCGGCCGGGGTGCGGGAGCGCGCCGCCGCCACCTGCGCCTGGCGCCGGGCCCGGGGCTCGGAGACGATGGGGATGTTGAGATCCAGCTTGGCCGCGGCCTCCCGAGCCGCGGGCGCGGGCGCGGGTGCCGCGTCGGCCGCAGGCTCCGCCGGGGGCGCGGCGACGGCGCCGGGGTGCTGGGGATCGTCCGGATTCGACGGGGCGGGCGGGATCTCGCTCATTGCCGGGAGCTCCAGCGTGGCGGCGGGGATTGCCGGCGGAAAGCGGGGAGGGAAAGCCGGCGGGGAGCCGGACCGCGGGCGGAGCGCGAAGGGCTCCCGCCAGGACGGACCGGAGTGTGGATACAGCCGTTTACCGCAAATCCGGTTCCGCGGCAGCTCCCCCGGAGACATTTTCGAAACCGATTGGGACGCAAGCGTTTGCGTGCGCACCGGCCGCGTTCGGGGGCCGTTCCGGTCGCGCCGGCGGGACAGCCGCGCCCCAGAGGGTGGGGCACCGCGGGGTCAGTCGCCGCGCCCGAGGCTCGTAGGGAGCGCATCCGTCGATCCGCGCGTGGATCGGAAAGATTGTCGTGTCCGGGTAGCGCGGTTATCATGCGACGGCCTGGCCGTGTCGCCCGGGCCGCAGGAATCCCCCGATCGTCCTTCCCCGCCGCATCCCCCACACTCTCGCCCCGAGAGAAAGGGCCGGTCCCCCGTGAGCACCCTGACGCCCTCCGCCCCCGTCGTCCCGAGCGCGCGGCCCGCCCCCACGCCACCTTCGCCCAACGCGCAGGGGGGGATCGGGCTCCGCCTGAAGCGCATGCTCTTCTTCGCCCTCACGGGCGGCGGCGTGCTGCGCGCGATCTTCGCCGTGCTGCGGCGGTTCGCGCCCATCGCGCGCATCGGCGGCCGCGTGGTCGTCAGCCGCCACGCCGACGTGCTGGACGTGCTGGCGCGCGACGAGGACTTCATCCTCGGGCCGGTGAACGGGCCCTCCATCGACCGCATCAACGGCCCCTTCATCCTGGCGATGGACCGCGGGCCCGAGTACGACCGCGACCACGCCGCCCTGCGCGCCTGCGCCCGACGCGAGGACGCCGAGCGCATCCGCCGCCTCGCCCGTGACGCATGCGCCCGCGCCGTGGACGCCGCCCGGCCGCGGCGGAGCATCGAGGCCGTGCAGGAGCTGACGCGCGCGGTGCCGGCGGAGCTGGTGGAGCGCTACTTCGGCTTTCCGGGACCCGACCGGGCCACGCTCCAGCGCTGGCTGCGCAACCTCTTCCAGGACGCCTTCGCCAACCCGCTGGACGATCCCTTCGTGCGCGTCGCCGCCGTCCGGACCGCGGCCGATCTCAAGGCGTGGGCGCTTCCCGAGATCGCCCGCCGCCGCGCCGCGGGCACGGCCGGCGACGACGACGTGCTGGGCCGCCTGATCGCCCTGGCCCCGGAGCATCCGTACGCGGACGACGACTGGGTGCGCCGCAACATCGCCGGCGTGGTGGTCGGCGCCGTCGACACCATCTCGCGGTTCAGCATCCTGGCCCTCGACGAGCTTCTGCGCCGCCCGCGCGAGCTCGCGGGCGCCCAGGCCGCCGCGCAGGCCGGCGACCTGGACCGCGTGCGGCAGTACGCGTGGGAGGCCGTGCGCTTCAACCCGCACACCCCGCTCATGGCCCGCCGCTCCGCCCGCGCCGTGGAGGTCGGCGCCGGCACGCCCCGCGCGCGCGCGGTCCCGGCGGGCACCTCCATCGCCGTCGGTACCCTGTCCGCCATGTTCGACCCGGACGGCTTCCCGGATCCGGGCCGCTTCCGCATCGACCGCGACGTGCGCTCGTACCTGCACTTCGGCTGGGGGATGCACCAGTGCTTCGGCCTGGGCGTCAACCTCGTCGTCATCCCCGAGATCATGGCCGCCCTCCTCCGCCTTCCCAACCTGCGCCGAGCCCCCGGCCGCGCCGGCCGCGTCGCCCTCGACGGCCCCTTCCCCGAGCGCCTGGTCCTTCACTTCGACTGATAGGGACGCTCTCCTCGTCCGATCGACGGGTGCCACCGGCCGAACGCATCAAGGGGCGGCGATCCACGCGGATCGCCGCCCCTCCATCGCCTTCCACCGAATTCCGACGTCGACTGCTCTCCATCCGCGCGACTGCCCGCGCCGCGAGGAGCGAGCCCACGAAGGTGGGCGGATCTGCCGTCGCAGCCCCGGGATTCATCCCGAGGACGCGAGGCGCCCGCCGACACGTGGGGACGCCCCGGCCTCGCCGCCGTCGAGTTAGGTCCAGCACGAATCCGGGGGACGATCGCGTGATCGTCCCCCGCTCGATGTTCCGCGGACCCGTGAGCCTAGTGTAGTGAGTTCAAAGTCTGCTTGGCTTTCGCGACCTTGTCGAGGATGTGCTGCACCGTAGCTGTCCAAACGAAGGGTTTGGGTGAGCGGTTGCGGTTCTCGATGTAGGCCTTGATGGCGGCAATCAGCTGGTCCACACTGGTAACGGCGAGGCGCCTCAGCTGTCGTTGGGTGAGCTCCCCGAAGAACCGCTCGACCAGGTTGAGCCAGGAAGAGCTGGTCGGGGTGAAGTGGAAATGAACCCGGGGGTTCTTGGCCAGCCACTCGGCGACCGCTGCGTGCTTGTGGGCGGAGGCATTGTCGAGGATGAAATGCACCTCAAGGCTCGGAGCGACGCTGGCCACCACCTTCTTGGCGAAACGGAGGAACTCCTGGTGCCGCTGTCGCGCCATGCATTCGCCGATGATTTCGCCACTGCTGACGTTCAGCGCGCTGAAGAGCGTTGTGGTCCCATATCGCTTGTAGTCGTGTGTCATGGTCCCCGCCCGCCCCTTCTTCAGCGGCAGCCCGGGTTGCGTACGGTCCAAGGCTTGGATCTGCGTCTTCGCATCCACCGAGAAGACGATCGCGCGTTCCGGCGGACAGAGGTAGAGGCCCACCACGTCGTGCAGCTTTGCCACGAACTGCGGGTCCTGCGAGACCTTGAACGTCTCGACCCGGTGAGGCTGGAGCCCGTGGGCCTTCCAGACCCGCCCGATCGTCGACGCGCTCACCCCCGCGACCGGAGCGAGCGTGCGCCGGCTCCAGTGCGTGCCCGCACCCGCCGGAGGGCCCTGCTGTGTCAGCCGCACGATCTCGCCTTCTTTCTCCGCCGAGATCTCCCGCGGCCGGCCAGAACGCGGAAGATCCTTCAGCAGCGCTTCGATTCCACCCGCCTCGTAGCGGTCCAGCCACATCTTTACCGTGGGCTGGCTCACGCCGACCAAGGCGCAGATCGCGTCGCTCTTCTGACCGTCGGCGGACGCGAGCACGATCCGAGCACGCTCAACGACTCGCTGCGGTGCGGTGCGCGTGCGGATTACTCGCTCCAACTCGGAGAGGTCTCCATCGCGCAGCTTGATCTTTCGAATAGGCATGGGCATACCGCACAATCTAACGTGCAGTATCTAAATACCAAATACATTTCTAACGCACTACACTAGACCCGCGAATCCAGCCACGCGTCGTCGGCCGACATGGGCGCCGCGCGGCGAAGCGGGGTGCGGGTGCAGCCTCCGCCTCCGCCCAGCACCTTCACGGCCACGAAACCGATCAGGACGATCGGCAGGAGCTTCATCGCGAGCACCCCCAGCACGACCACGCCGCCGACCGCCAGGCCGAAGAGCGCGGCGACCATCGCGAAGGCCACGATTCCCAGCACCGCGACCACGAGCAGGACGGCGAGAGCGGCGATCATGGTCACAACCTCCGTTGGTGTGGTTTCAGTCCGTGAACTCGACGCCGATGGAGCCGAAGGCGGCGTCGATGTCCACCGTGAGCCTGTGCGCGGCCGAGTCCCAGTTGCGCGAGTACCAGGCGTCGCCGCGCTTCACCATGTCCGCGTGGTCGAAGCTGGCCAGGAACGAATCCTTGGTGATGCGCACGCCCAAGCCGCGGGGAAAGCGCAGCGCCAGCGACCCCACCCCCATCTCCAGCTTCGCCGAGGCGTCGCGCGTCCAGGCCCCGCCGAAGTCCAGCGTCGCGCTGCCCACGCCGCCCTCGAACTCGAAGCGTGCGGCGTGCGTGTTGCCCAGGCCGGTGGCCACGAACTGCGCCGCCCCCGCCTGCATGCGCACCAGGTCCGCGTCGATGCGGTTGGGCGCAGCGAACGACACCCGCGTGTCGCTGGCCCCCGTCGCCAGGCGCAGGCGCCGCAGCGACAGGCCGCCCAGGTCCAGGTCCGCCTCGCCCGCGCCGAACTCCAAGTTCAGGTCGACGGGCACGTCGGCGTTCAGGTTCACGGTGGCGTGCCCGCCGCGCATGCGCGACGAGCTGCGCCCCTCGCGCTCCTGCATGGCCAGCCGCAGCGACCCGGTGGCGCGGTCGTACTCCGTGACGGGGCGAACCCGGTCGGCCTCGTACTGCATCTCGAAGCGGTACAGCAGGTCCGCCGCCGAGGGCTCCACGCGCAGGCGCCCGGCGCCGTACTCCACCTTGACGTTCAGGCTGCGCTCCCCCGACCGCTGGCGCGCCGAGCTGACGGTGCGCCAGGTGGTCTGCGAGTGCAGCGGCTCCGCGGCCGCCAGCGCCGCGCCGGCGGCCAGGGCCAGCAGGACGCGGGTCGCGAGGCGGTCAAACATGGCCGCCACCCGCCGCCGGGGCGTCGAACGCGGGGTCCGCATCCAGGATGGGATCGAACGGGGCCCGGCGGCGGGGCCACACCCACCACCCCCCGGCCCGCGTCAGGATCACGCCGCCCGCGCCCACCATCGCCGCCACCCAGAGCAGCGCCCCCGCGAAGAACTCCAGGATGTCGCCCAGGAAGCTCAGGAAGCCCGTCATCTGCAGCAGGTGCGCGGCCGCCATGGGGGCCAGCAGCAGCCCCAGCCCGGTCAGGATGTAGGTGTAGCCGTTGCGGCGGTGGGGCTCCAGCGAGCCGTGCAGCTCGGCCGTGCGCTCGCCCACCGCGTGCGCCGCGGCCAGCAGGCCCAGCGCCGAGGCACCCGCCACCGCCAGCCCGAAGGCCGGCACGGCCACGAAGAGCACGGGGATGCCGATCAGCGTCACGCAGAGCGCCACCACCATCACCACGAAGGCGGGCAGCACCAGGAACCCGGCGGCGATGCCCACGCCCGCCGTGCGGCCCGGCTCGCGGCGCACCGCGTCGCTCACCGACTCCAGGCGGGGATACGCGTAGAACACCAGCGCCGCGCCCAGCCCCGCCAGCACGATGCCCAGCGCCAGCGTGGAAAGCAGCCCCGAAAGGCCCTCCCACACGGGCGACGCGAAGCTGCGCCGGAAGTGCAGGCGGCCGGCGGCGTGGGCCGCGGTGCCCGTGGGCTCGGCCGGGGCGGAGCGCGCGTCGGCGGCGTCCGTCACCCGCATCTCGCCCAGCACGCGGCCGTGGTCGTTCACCAGCGTTCCGCCCCCCGCCACCGTCGCGTCGCCGGCAATCAGGCCGCGGTTCACGATGCGGCCGCCCGTGACGTGCGCGCTGCCGTCGATGCGCGCGCCGGGGTCCAGCGTCAGGTTCCCGGAGCCGACGGTCACGTCGCCGTGCACGCGGCCCTGCACCCGCAGGTCGCCGCGCATCACCACCACGCGGCCGTCCACCTCCTCGTTGCGCGCCACCGTCTGGCTGCCGTTCAGCGTCACCCGGTCGCCGGAGCGCACCACGCCGGGCGTGCCGCCGGCGCGGAGCGTGTCCTGCGCGGCCACGCCCGCGGCGCCCAGCACCAGGATCGCGCCGGTCAGCAGCGCGGCGGGCATCCTGCCAAGATCAGTGCGCATGTGTCATCCCCCCCATCGGGGTCCGAAGAAGACGAGCCATCGCCCAGCCCGAGGCGGGCACCGCGATCGCAAGGACGAGAGCCGCGGCGGCAAGCTGCTGCGGCGAAAGCGTGCCCACCCCGCGGAAGGTGTCCGCGGCCCACTGCCAGACGCCGCTGCGCACCAGTGCCTCGGCGCCCCGCGCCAGCAGCGACCACCCGGTGTCGCGCACCCAGCGCCCGCTCATGCCGAGCAGGGCGCCGGGGGAAACCAGCGGGTGGCTGAGGAGCCAGGCCAGCAGGGCGGCCATGGAGGCCATCGGAGCCACAGACAGCACCCCCATCGCCATCCACCCGCGCACGGTGCGGGGCAGCCAGCGGCGCACCCGTGCCTCGGCCGGCGCGGCGGCGGGCTGCAACACGACGCGCGCCATCACCGCCTCGGCGAAGCGCGGCGACGGCTCGAAGCGGGGCAGCGACGAGAGCGCCGCCATCACCGCCCGCGCCGCGTCCAGCTCGCCCGCGCACGGTGCGCAGGCGCGCAGGTGCGCCTCGGCCTGGGTCCGTTCCGCGTGGGAGAGGGAGCCTTCGGCCAGCAGGTCCAGCGTCCAGTCCGAAAGGTGCGCGTCGGCTTCGTGCACGGGGTCCTCGGGATGTGCCGTGTGTTTCGCTCTACGTGGATGGTACGGCGCGGGTGCGCTCCGGGTTTCAGGCGTGCCGGCGTCGGCTATACCCGCAGGTGGGCCAGGGTGCCGCGCAGCTCGTTCCGGGCGCGGTGGATGTAGGTCTTCACCGTGCCCAGGGGCAGCCCCATGACCTCGGCGATCTCCTGGTACTCGCGCCCTTCCACGTGCCGCAGCAGGATGGCGGTGCGGTACTCGGGGCGCAGGCGCCCGATGGCCTGCTCGATGGACTCGCCCAGCTCCTTGGCCACCAGCAGCTCCTCGGGGTTCTCGTCCCCCGACTCCACCGTGATGGTGGTGGCCTCGATCTCGTCGCTGGTCTCGGCGTAGCGCGAGCCGTCCAGCGACACGGTGCGGGGCTCCTTCTTGCGCATCGCGTCGATGGTGAGGTTCGTCGCGATCTTGAAGATCCAGCTCGAGAACTTGTACTTGGGGTCGTACCGGTCGATGTTGTTGAAGACCCGCACGAAGGTCTCCTGCGACAGGTCCTCGGCCTGCTCCCGGTCGCGCACCATGCGATAGACGAGCGAGAACACCGGCCGCTGGTAGCGGCCGAGAAGCTCGCGATACGCCGCCTCGCTGCCCTGCTGGGCGCGGACGACGAGCTCGTGGTCGGACGGCGGAGTCGGGTTCAAGGCCGGGGTGTCGGGTCGAATTCGCTTCCCGCCGGGGATGTACGCGCGGCCCGCGGGCGAAGTTTCACGGGGCGGGGCAGGCTTGCTCGCGGCACGGGGGCGGGGTAGCTTTGGCCCTCTATTCTACACCCGGGAGCGATTCTACGCGATGCCGCCACACACGTCCGCCCGTCCGTCCGTGCTGCCCCCGCAGGGCGAGAAGGCGGCGCAGGTGCGCCGCATGTTCTCGTCCATCGCACCGCGCTACGATCTGCTGAACCATCTGCTGTCGATGAACGTCGACAAGCTGTGGCGGCGCCGCGCGGTGGACCGGCTGGGCTGGGAGCGGGCGCCGGAGGGCACCTACCTGGACAACTGCGCAGGCACCCTGGACCTGGCCGTGGAGTTGGCCCGCCGCCCCGGCTTCCGCGGGCGCGTGGTGGGCAGCGACTTCACCTACGAGATGCTGGACCGCGGCCGCGGCAAGGTTTCCGCCCTTCCCGTCGCTCCCTCGTGCGCGGACGCGCTGGCGCTGCCGTACCCGGACGCGGCGTTCGACGGCGCGACGGTGGGCTTCGGCGTGCGCAACCTGGCCGACCTGGACGCCGGCCTGCGCGAGCACGCGCGCGTCCTCAAGCCGGGCGCGAAGCTCGTCGTCCTGGAGTTCACCACGCCTGGGTGGCAGCCGTTCCGCGGCCTCTACTTCCTCTACTTCACCCGCGTCCTCCCCCTCATCGGCCGCATGGTCTCCAGCCATACGTCCGCGTACACGTACCTGCCGGAAAGCGTGATGCACTTCCCCGAGCCGCCCGAGCTGGCCGCGCGCCTGGAACGCGCCGGATTCGACGGCGTGGGGTGGAAGACGCTCTCGGGCGGGATCGCGGCGCTGCACTGGGGGACCAGGCGATGAGCGTGGTCGGCGCGGCGGCCGCGGTGATGATGCTGGCCTCGCTGGGCGCGGCGACGGGCTCCACGCTGCTGCAGCTCATCGCCTGGACGCGGCACGCGCGCGAGGGCGTGGTCGTGAACCCCATGGCCGTGTGGAAGCCGGCGGGGTACTTCGACGCCGTGGGCCTGCGGCAGATGCTGCTCGCCCGGCGCCTGCTGATGATGGGGCTCGCCGGGTACCTCTCCGTCGGCGTGCTGTTCGTCGCCTCGCGCGTGATCCACTGATGCCGCGGCCGAGCGCGTCTTCGACCTTTCGGGACCGAGCCTGATGGCCTTTCAGAACCTTCGCGAGTTCCTGCGCTACCTGGACCGCGCCGGCGAGCTGGTGCGCATCGACCGTCCCGTCTCGGTGGACCTGGAGATGGCGGAGATCGTGGACCGCACCATGAAGCTGCCGGGCGGCGGCCCCGCGCTCCTCTTCGAGCGGCCGGTGCTGATGGACGGGACGGAGAGCGACATCCCCGTGGCCATCAACATCTTCGGCTCGTGGAGCCGGATGGCGGCGGCGCTGGGGGTGCGCGACGTGGAGGAGCACGCCGTGCGCATCGCCGAGCTGGTGAAGCCCGAGATTCCCAAGGGGCTGTGGGCCAAGGTGGCGCTGCTGCCCAAGCTGGCGGAGCTGGCGAAGGTGCCGCCGCGGCCGTACAAGGGCCGTCCGCCGTGCCAGGAGGTGGTGCTACGCGAGGGCGAGTTCGACCTGACGCGCCTGCCGGTGCTGAAGACGTGGCCGCTGGACGGGGGGCCGTTCATCACCCTGCCGATGGTGGTGACGTGCGACCCCGACACGGGCGTGCAGAACGTGGGGATGTACCGCATGCAGGTGTACGGGCCCGACAGCACGGGCATGCACTGGCAGCGGCACAAGGGCGGTGCGGGGCACTACCGCGCCTGGAAGCGCGGCCCGGGCGGCCGGATGCCCGTGGTCGTCGCCATCGGCGGGGACCCGGCGACGATGTACACGCCCTCGGCGCCGCTGCCGCCGGGCATCGACGAGTACCTGTTCGGCGGCTTCCTGCGGCGCGAGCCCGTGTACACGTGCAAGGCGCTGACGGCGGACCTCACCATCCCCGCCGAGGCGGAGATCGTGCTGGAAGGGTACGTGGACACGGACGAGGAGCTGGCGATCGAGGGTCCGTTCGGCGACCACACGGGCTTCTACACGCTGGAGGATCCGTATCCCACCTTCCACGTGACCACGGTGACGATGCGGGCGGACCCGGTGTACCCTGCGACGCTGGTCGGCAAGCCGCCCGTGGAGGACGTGTACCTGGGCGGCGCCACGGAGCGGATCTTCCTGCCCCTGGCGAAGCTGACCATGCCCGAGATCGTGGACTACCACATGCCGCCCGAGGGCGTGTTCCACAACCTGGTCTTCGTCTCCATCCGCAAGGAGTATCCCGGCCACGCCTTCAAGGTGATGAACGGGCTGTGGGGCATGGGCCTGATGTCGCTCGCCAAGGTGATCGTGATCGTGGACGAGGGGATCGACGTGCGCAACGTGAAGGAGGCGTGGTGGTACACGCTGGCCAACATCGACCCCGAGCGCGACGTGCGCTTCACGAAGGGCCCGGTGGACGACCTGGACCACGCCTCGCAGATGCCCGCGTTCGGCAGCAAGATGGGCATCGACGCCACGCGGAAGTGGCCGGAGGAGGGCTTCACGCGCCCGTGGCCGGCGATGATCGACATGGACGAAGACGTGAAGGCGCGGGTGGACGGGATCTGGAAGTCGCTGGGGATCAAGCCGCTCGCCTGAGGAGGTTCGAGAATGCCTGATCGTCCCGACAGGTCCGCGTATCCGGTCCGCAAGCTGGGCCTGCACGACCCGGAGCCCGCCGACATGCGCCGGCCGACGCCGGACGAGTGCATCGAGATGATGTGGGAGCTGGCGCAGAACGCCTGGGCGTTCATGGGGGTCGAGAATGCTGAGCCGGGACTTCACCGACATGTTGTCCGCGTTGTGCGACGGGGAAGCTGAGCTTCGTCCCGCGACAGGCCCCGTCGAGTGACGCGCTGCCGCGCGCCGCGCATCGGGCCGGTTGATCTCGCTTCAGGGAGACGGAGACCGGCGAGCCTGTCGGGGCGTGGCGAGAACCCGCCGGAGGGAGAAGGGGAGGAGCGGTGACGGACGCTGATGCGGCGACCGTCGTCTACCTGCTGACCGAGCGTCTGCGCCTTCGCCGGTTCACGCGGGCGGACCTGCCGGCGCTGATCGGGTATCGCAACGACCCGCGAGTGGCGCGGTATCAGAGTTGGGAGTCGTTCAGCGCGGACGAGGCGGAGGCGTTCCTCGCCGCCCAGTCGACGCTCCAGCCGGGGACGCCGGGCACCTGGTTCCAGTTCGCGGCCGAGTGCGTCGATACCGGCGCGCTGGTGGGCGACTGCGCACTGCACGTGCGGGGCGACGATGCGCGGCAGGGGGAGATCGGCTTCACGCTGGCGGCGGCGGAGCAGGGCAGGGGGTACGGCGCGGAGATGGTGCGGCGGGTGCTCGGCTACGCGTTCGACGACCTGGGGCTGCACCGGGTGGTGGCGGTGACGGACGCGGAGAATGCGGCGGCCGCGGCGCTTCTGGCGCGCGTGGGGATGCGGCGCGAGGGGCACCTGCGGCAGAACGTGTGGTTCAAGGGGCGGTGGGGCGACGAGTTCCTGTTCGCCGTGCTGCGCGAGGAGTGGATGGGGATGGACGCCGGGGGCCGCGGAGGGCCGCCGGACACGAGCGAGCGGAGGGAAGCGTGAGCACGCATCGAATGGAAGGGCAGCACATCCGCGGGCGCGGGCGCCTGGCGGACTACTCCAACCTGGTGAAGCTGCCGCACACGGTGTTCGCGCTGCCGTTCGCGATGGTGGGCGCCACGCTGGCGTCGTACCAGTTCCGCGTGACGGCGCGCGAGATCGGGCTGATCCTGCTGGCCTTCACGGCGGCGCGCTTCGCGGCGATGGGCTTCAACCGCATCGTGGACCGCGGGATCGACGCGAACAACCCGCGCACGAAGATGCGCGAGATCCCCGCCGGCAAGCTGACGGTGGGGCAGGCGACGGCGGCGGTCGTCGTCGCGAGCGCGGTGTTCCTCGGGTCGGCGGCCATGCTCAACCGCTTCTGCCTGACGCTGGCGCCCTTCGCGCTGGCGTGGGTGCTCTTCTACTCGTACACCAAGCGCTTCACCCGCTTTGCGCACCTTGTCCTGGGCCTCGCGCTGGCGATCGCGCCGGTGGGCGCCTATCTGGCCGTGGCGGGGCACTGGAGCCGGCCGCCGGGCTTGCTGGTGGCGCTGGCGGGCGCGGTGCTGTGCTGGGTGGCCGGCTTCGACATCCTGTACTCGATGCAGGACATCGACTTCGACCGCTCGCAGGGGCTGCACTCCATTCCCGCGGCGCTGGGGGCGCGCGGTGCGCTCTGGTTCTCCCGGGCGCTCCACGCGGCGTGCGTGCTGCTCTTTCTGCTGGTGGGCAGACTCACCCCGTCCCTGGGCCCGGCATACTTCGCGGGGGTGGGCGTGATCGCGGCGATGCTCATCTACGAGCAGTCGCTGGTGAAGGAGAATGACTTCTCGCGCATCAACGCTGCGTTCTTCAACATCAACGGCGCCATCTCCGTCGTCTTCTTCCTCTTCGTGCTGGGCGAGAGGCTGTTCGCGTGAGGGTGGATGCGGACGCGCCCATCACCCTTGGGATCACGGGTGCGTCCGGCGCCCCGTACGCGGTGCGGGTGCTGCGCGCGCTCAACGAGTCGGGCACGCCGGTGCGGCTGATCGTCTCGTCCTACGGGTGGCGGCTGCTGGCGGAGGAGTCGGACGTGGACGGGCTGGAGGCGCTGAAGGTGGCGACGGGCGACTGGTCGCGCGTGGAGCTGTACGACTCGCTGGACCGCGGCGCCACGCCGGCGTCGGGCTCGGCGCCGTCGCGGGGGATGGTGATCTGCCCCTGCTCCATGGGCACGCTGGCCTCCATCGCCGCCGGCACCTCGCGCAACCTGGTGGAGCGTGCGGCGGACGTGGCGCTCAAGGAGCGGCGGCCGCTGGTCCTGGTCCCCCGCGAGACGCCGCTGTCGCTGGTGCACCTGGAGAACATGACGCGCCTGACGCGCGCCGGCGCCACCATCCTGCCGGCCGCGCCCGGGTTCTACCATCGCCCGAAGTCCGTCGCGGACCTGGTGGACTTCGTGGCGGCCCGCATCCTGGACCACCTGGGCGTGGAGCACGGCATCGGCGGGCGGTGGCGCAGCGGGGAGCAGGGGGCGGCGCCGTGAAGGCGGCCGCCCCGTCGTTCGTGCCCCGAGGCTGACGTGCGCATCGGCATCATCTCGGATACCCACGGGCTGCTGCGGAGCGAGGTCTTCACGCGCTTCGCGGGCGTGGACCACATCCTCCACGCGGGCGACGTCGGTCCGCCGGGCATCCTCACGGAGCTGGCGGCCATCGCTCCCGTGACCGCGGTGTGGGGCAACACGGACGGCTTCGACGTCCGCGCCGTGGTGCCGGAGATCGCGGAGGTGGAGATCGGGGGCGTGCGCGTGGTGGTGCTGCACGGGATGCAGCTCGGCTCGCCCACGCCGGAGAAGGCGGCAAAGGCATATCCCGACGCCGGCCTCGTGGTCTTCGGCCACTCGCACAAGCCGGTGATCCGCCGGGTCGCCGGCGTGCTGGCCGTGAACCCTGGCAGCGCGGGCCCGCCGCGCTTCCGCGATCCCATCACCTGCGCGCTGGGGACGATCGTGGACGGGCGCGTGGAGGTGGAGCTGGTGGAGCTGCGGAACGGGAGATAGGCCCTCACCCGGCGGGTCTCACATGGTCGGCGGAGGGATTCGTGTCCACCCCATCTCGGCGCTCACAGCGGCGCCTTCGCGTGGGCGGCGGGCACTTTTCTGTTCGGAAGGAATGCGCCAGCGGATCTGCGGGCGGGGTATCTGTCGTCGGTGTAACCTGCGGTTCCATCCCCATCACAGGAGAGCGATGAAGCGCCATACACCGTTCGCAGTCGGGCTCGCGGCGCTGGCGGCCGTTCCCGCCGGTGCCCAGCAGACGACGCAGGCGCCCGTGCAGGGCCCGGCTCCCATCACGGCGTGGAACACGACGAACCCCGTGCTGCGGCGCATCTGGGACGAGGGGACGCAGCACTCGCAACTGGAGCGGCTGGCGCAGGCGCTTTCGGACTCGGTGGGGCCGCGTCTCACGGCGTCGCCGGGGATGAAGGCGGGGAGCGACTGGCTGCTGGCGCAGTACCGCGCGTGGGGCATCCCGGCGCGGACGGAGACGTACGGCACCTTCCGCTCGTGGCGGCGCGGCATCTCGCACGTGGACCTCGTGAGCCCGCGGGTGCGCTCGCTGGAGGGGACGATGCTGGCGTGGAGCCCGGGCACGCACGGGCCCGTGCAGGCCGGCGTCGTGGTGATGCCGCGCTTTGCCAGCGCGGCGGAGATGGAGGCGTGGCTTCCCGGCGTGCGCGGCAAGTACGTGCTGGCATCCATCCCCCTCTTCACCTGCCGCCCTCTCAGCGAGTGGAAGGAGTTCGCCACGCCGGATTCGTACGCGGCGGCCGAGGCGCGGCTGACCGAGGCGGGGCGGGCGCAGGCGCTGCGGCTGCAGGCCGTCGGCCTCACCGGCCGCGACCTGCCGAAGCGGCTGGAGGACGCGGGCGCGGTGGGCGTGCTCACCAGCTATCCGTCGGGCGGCTGGGGCGTGGACCGCATCTTCAACGCGTTCACCCGCAAGGTGCCCACCTTCGACCTGAGCTGCGAGGACTACGGCCTGGTGTACCGGATGGCGGAGCGCGGCCAGAACCCCGTGATCCGCGCCGACGCGCAGGCGGAGGAGCTGGGCGAGGTGCCCGTGTTCAACACCCTGGCCGAGATCCGCGGCCGCGAGAAGCCCAACGAGTACGTGATCCTCTCCGCCCACTTCGACTCGTGGGACGGCGCATCGGGCGCCACGGACAACGGCACGGGCACCATCACCATGATGGAGGCCGTCCGCATCCTGCGCATGATGTACCCAAATCCCAGGCGCACCATCCTGGTGGGCCACTGGAGCGGCGAGGAGCAGGGCCTGAACGGCTCGCGCGCCTTCGTGAAGGACCATCCGCAGGTGGTGAACGGGCTGCAGGTGCTGCTGAACCAGGACAACGGCACGGGCCGGGTGACGAGCATCTCCATGCAGGGCTTCACCGGCGTCTCGCCCGTGGTGTCGCGCTGGCTGGGGCAGCTTCCGCAGGAGCTGACGGGCGAGATCAAGCTGGACGACCCCGGCATCCCCAGCCAGGGCGGCAGCGACTACGCCTCGTTCGTGTGCGCGGCCGTGCCGGCGCTGGGGCTGTCGTCGCTGGGCTGGGACTACGGCACCTACACCTGGCACACCAACCGCGACACGTACGACAAGATCGTCTTCGACGACGTGCGCAAGAACGCGGTGCTCACGGCCATGCTGGCGTACCTGGCGTCCGAGGAGCCGCAGCTCCTGCCGCGCGACCGGCGGACGGCCTTCCCCATGAATCCCAACACCGGGCAACCGTACGTGTGGCCCACGTGCCAGGACGCGTCGCGCACCACGGCGGACAGCCCGCGCATGTAGCCGGCGCCGGGCGGACGCGCAGGCTTCCACCGCGTGTCGGTCGATGGATGACGAGGGAGAGGCCGGACGCCCGCGTGGGTGTCCGGCCTCTGCTTTCTCCGTTGATCGTTCCCCGCGGGCCGCCAACGGTCGTGGCGCCGGATGCCGTCACCGCGTGCGGAGGCCGGCGAGGATGAGGGTCCAGACGGCTTCGAAGGCGGCGTCGATGCCGGGGTCGGTCCACTCCGCGGCGTGCGCCGGGTTGTGGAAGCGGCCGGTGGCGTCCAGCACCGCCCGCGCGGCGGCGGCGGGGTCGGGCGTGGACAGCTCGCCCTGTGCGATGCCGTCGCCGATGATGCGGGCCACCTGCTGCACCAGGTGCGCCACGTGGGCGGCGACCACGGCACGGGCGCCGGCGGCGAGCTGCAGGTAGTTGGCGAACAGCTCGGGGTCGCCGCAGGCGCGGGTGCGCTTGGCGGCGATCAGCAGGTCCAGCCAGCGGCGCAGGCGGTCCGCCGCCGGGCCGTCCTCCTCCGCCACCGCCGTCAGCGAGTCCATCATCCGCGCCAGCCACAGCCCGGTGACGGCTTCGCGGAGGGCGGCCTTGCTGGGAAAGTGGCGGTAGACGCTGCCGTGGCTGACGCCCAGGGCGCGCGCCACGTCCACCACCGTCGCCTTGCCGGGTCCGAAGCGGCGGAGCGCGTCCTCTGCCGCCTCCAGGATGCGCTCGCGGGTGAGCGGGGCCTCGGTCACGCGCCGCGCTCGCTGTCCAGCATCGCCATCTGCTGCTCGTCGTAGCGCGCGCCCGCCGCCGCATCCGCCGGCACCGCGCGCTCGATGGCCGCCAGGTCGTCCGCCGAGAGCGCCACGTCCAGCGCACCCAGCGCCTCCGCCAGCCGGTCGCGGCGGCGGGCGCCCACCAGCGGCACGATGTCCTCGCCGCGCGAAAGCGCCCACGCGATCGCCACCTGCGCCACCGTGGCGCCCGTGCCCTCGGCGACGGCGCGCAGCGCGTCCACCAGCGCCAGGTTGTGCTCCAGGTTCTCGCCGCGGAAGCGCGGGCTGTGCGCGCGGAAGTCGCCCGGGGCGGGGGCCTGCCCCTTCTGCCAGTGCCCGCTGATGAGCCCGCGCGCAAGCACGCCATACGCCGTCACCGCGATGCCCAGCTCGCGGCAAGTCGGCAGGATGCGGCCCTCGATGCCGCGCGAGATCAGCGAGTACTCGATCTGCAGGTCGGCCACGGGATGCACGGCGTGCGCGCGGCGGATGGTGTCCGCGCCGGCCTCGGACAGCCCCAGGTGGCGCACGTACCCCGCCTGGATCATCTCCGCCACGGCGCCCACCGTGTCCTCGATGGGCACCGCCGGGTCCACGCGCGCCGGGCGGTACACGTCCACGTAGTCCGTGCCCAGGCGGCGCAGGGTGTAGGTGAGGAAGTTCTTCACCGCCGCCGGCCGTGCATCCAGCCCGATGAAGGCGCCCTGCGGATCGCGCATGCCGCCGAACTTGACGCTGAGCACCACGTCCTCGCGCTTCCGGCCCTGCAGCGCCTCGCGGATCAGCAGCTCGTTGTGCCCCATCCCGTAGAAGTCGCCCGTGTCCAGCAGGTTCACGCCCGCGTCCATCGCCGCGTGGATGGTGGCGATGCTTTCCGCGCGGTCCGCCGGCCCGTACAGGTCCGACATCCCCATGCATCCCAGCCCGATCGCCGAAACCCGCGGCCCCGTGCTGCCCAGTGCCCGTGTCTGCATCCCATCCTCCCGCTGATGTCGTGTGGCTGCCGTTCTCCCAGTTCGTGGGGGAAGGATGATCTATCGAATGACAAAAGTCAACATTTGTTATTCGATAGATGACAAGTGCTTGGATCCCGGTTCGAAACGTCGTTTGCCGCACGGAATTGTGTACTTGGCGAACAGTAGCGGGGCGGGCGTCGCGCGTGACCGATGGGACGTGCGCGGAAGATCGTGACGCCGCCGGACCTGGTGCCGGCGGCGCTCGCGGACCACCTGGGCGGCGACGACGATCCCGACCTCGACACCGTGGACGGGTACGAGGCCGTGCGCGGGCGCTGGTACCTGCTGGCGTGGCCCACACGGGACGCGAAGCCCGTAGCGTGGCAGGAACACCCTACCGGGACGCATACGAGGCGGAGCGGGCGATGGACACCACCCGTGCAGGCGTACACCGGGCCACGGGAGCGCAGGCGGCGAGAACGGACGCTGCCCCCGTCCCCGGTACGCTACGATGCGCACGAGGCCCTGGGGAAGCGCCCCCCGCCGCTCCGGCCACGCTACGTCGCCTGCGGCTCCACAGCCCGAAGGCTTCTACGTCCCGCGAGCTGCGTGCGGCGACGTATCGGAACTGCTGGGGCTTCTGGTGCGGAACTACGTGATGGGCCACGAGATGGTAGCGGCCCGGACCGCCCTCGTACAGATTATGTCAGGCCGCCCGGAAGTCCGCGGGCTGGTGGTCATCCGGGAGACGGACGGCGTATCGTTCGTCCCCGTCGGACACCAGGCGCCCAGCCCGACCGGGTAACGTTTCGTCAAGCACGTACTTCCGCATTTTTCGGATGCGCGGGCCGTTCTGGAACCTCACCACTTGAACCGAACCGATGCCAAGCGATCTATCCACCGTCACGCGCCAACTGCTGGCCCGCGCCACGCTGAACCTGGTGATCAAGGGTGACCTGATCGGTTCGGTGCTGGCGCTTTCCGACTCGCTGGACCCCCTGTCGACCGCCGAGGTGCGCGTCCAGGTGATCCACCAGGGCGTAGGCGCCATCAACGAGAGCGACGTGCTGCTGGCGTCGGCCGGGGGCGCCCTGGTCATCGGCTTTCGCGTGGGACCCACGCGCGAGGCAGTGCGCGTGGCCGAGAGCGAGGACGTCGACATCCGCCTCTCCAACGTCATCGACGAGGCGGTGGAAGAGGTGAAGAGCGCGGTGGAGAAGCTGCTGGCCGAGCGCAAGCCGATGCTGGGCACCGCCGAGGTCCGCGACGTATTCAGGGTGCCGCGAGTGGGCGAGGTGGCCGGCTGCTTGGTCACCAGCGGCGTGCTGGACGGCCAGAGCCGCATCCGCGTGATCCGCGACGGGAGGCAGGTGTACGAGGGCGAGGTGGGAAGTCTGAGGCGCTTCAAGGAGGACGTCCGCGAGGTTCGCGAGGGCCTCGAGTGCTCCGTGATGATCACACGCTTCCAGGGTCTCAAGGCCGGCGACGTCCTGGAGTGCTACCGGCTTTGAAGCGCACGGAGCACTTCGTCGTCGCGAACCGAGTAGAATGGGGTGGACCCTGGCTCTGTCCACTATGGCTATGTTTCGTCAGGTACATGATTCCGTTTGCGGATCCTTCCTTGACCCAGAGACGAGTCGATCGACGGCGGATGATCCGGCTTGATGCGACGAAGCCCCGACGCTCGCGGAGGAGGGCCGGGGCTTCGCACATCGACGGTATCGCGCCGGCCTACTCGATCGGCGGGCCCTTGGTGGTGTCCTTGCGCGCGGAGTCTCCGCGGGCGGCGGAGTCGTTGCGCGCGGCGGTGCGGCGCTGCACGGCGTCGGCCAGCGAGTCCAGGTTGGCGGCTTGGGCGGCGTGCGCGCTGTCGGGCTTCGCGACGGAGCCCACGCGGCGCAGGGTGACGAGCGCAACCTCGGGCGGCGTGGCGAAGCGCGCGGGAAGGAAGCTGTAGCCCACGCCGCAGGTGATGAACAGCGCGTTGTCGTGGATGCGGTAGGTGCGCTGCGTGGGCGAGCCGTTGGCGATGGGCAGCACCTCGGTGTTGATCCACGCAAGGCGCGGCGTGCCCGGCACCTCCACGCGCCCGCAGAACGCGTGTCCGGCCAGGATGGCGGGCCACTTGCCGTCGGGGATGCGCGCGGCCACGGCGGCCATGTGCGACAGCACCACGGGCGTGCGCGGTCCCCCGGGAATGCCGGCGAAGATGGCCGCCTGCACGTCCTCGCCCTTGCGCGCCACGAACGGGGCCAGGCCCGCCACGTACGCCGTGTCGCCGTTGCGGAAGAAGGGCGCGCGCGCGTTGCGCAGCACCTGCACCCCGTTGCGCGTCAGCGCCTGCATGGTGCGGTCGCGCAGGGTGTCCGTCGAGGCCTGCGGATCGTCCGATTCGTCCGTGTGCCCCAGCACGGCCATCACCGTGTGCCCGCGGAGGGGAGCGAGGATGCGGTCCAGGGCGCCGTAGTCGCCGCCGCGCGCCACGTAGTCGCCCAGCAGCACCACCAGGTCCGGCTTCGCATCCAGCGCCTTGCGGACCGCGGCGGCCGCGACGTTCTCGTTGTCGGGCCACAGGCCGAGCTGGAAGTCGGACAGCGCGGCGATGCGGATGCCGTCCCACCCGGCCGGCAGGTCGCGCACCTCGATCTCCACCGGCACCACGCGCACGTTGTCCGCCCCGCGCGCCCCGTACAGCGAGTCCGTGACGACGGAGTCGGACGCGGCCAGGCGCTCCTCGTGGGCGGCGGCCTTGGCAGCGTCGCCGCGGCAGGCGGCGGCGAGGGGCGCCAGGAGGACGGCGAGGAACGGCACGGCGGTGGAGCGAAGGAGGCTCCGCATCGATCTCCGGCGTTGCGTGGGGGCGGGACGGGACGCGACACAATGCCGGTCGCGCCCGCCGGGCGCAACCGCTGTGCCAGGGCGCATGGTCCGTCGGTCGAGCGGGGATGAAGTGGGGAAGGGGCTGTGCGGGAAGGCGGGCGTCGTGCGTTCTCCGAGACCCGTGTGAACGTCAGGCGCTCAGCGGCACCCGGGCGGCGCAGTCCGGGGGCACGGTGCGCTCCAGCTCGGCCGGGTTGGCGCGGAACCAGCGGGCGATCAGGAGGATCTCGTCCACCTGATGCCGGGCGACCAGGGCGCCGGTATGCTCCGGCAGGCCGAAGTGCTCGCCCGTCAGGCGTTCCAGGCGGCGGCGCTCGGCGGCGGTTCGGGGCGCGGGCACGGCGGCGCGGATGGTGCCCCGGCGAACCACGTACACGCGGTCGTCCCCGTCGTGGCCGGGCACGTGGTACAGGAACGAGAGGTTGTCCAGCGCCTCGCGCAGGCGGAGGAACTCGTCGCGCAGCATCTCCAGGCGACGGATGCGGTCGCGCAGCGAGGCGGCGTACTCGAACTCCCAGCGTTCGGCCGCGGCGGCCATGCGGTCGTTCACCCAGCGCAGCGGCTCGTCCGCGTCGCCGTCCAGGAAGGCGCGGGCCAGGGCCACGCGGCGCCGGTACTCGCCCTCGCTGCACCCGCCGGCGCAGGGGGCCACGCACAGCTTGAGCTCCGCGCGGTGGCAGCGCGGCGCGGGCTGGAAGGCGAACAGGTCGGGCTGGTCTGCGAAGCGCATGGGGGTGGCCAGGGCGCAGTCGCGCAGTCCCAGCAGGTCGTTCAGCTCGCGCACCGCGTCCACGATGCGCCGCCCGCCGCGGAAGGGGCCGAAGTACACCGCCGCGTCGTCCGAAACGGCGCCCACCACGAACAGCTTGGGCGCGGCGCCGGGGCTCAGCTTGAGGAACGAGTAGCGCCCGTCGCGCTTGTGCTGCACGTTGAAGCGGGGCCGGTGGCGCTTGATCAGCTCCAGCTCGCGCAGCAGGGCGGCGAACTCGCTGGGCTCGTAGTCCCACGCCAGCGCCCGCGCGTCGCGCAGGATGCGGTGCGCCTTCTCGCCCTCGCGGGCGCGCAGGTACGAAAGCAGCCGGGTGCGCACCTGCTTGGACTTGCCCACGTACAGGATCTCGCCGTCCTCCGCCAGCATTCGGTAGGTGCCGGGGCGGTTTCCGGCTTCGCGGACGCGCTCGCGCAGCGGGTGCGGGCAGGACTTGCTCAAGGGAGGGGACCACCGGGCGCGCAGGGGGAACAAAAGCCGAACGAGGCGAAGATAGCGCGGGGGCGGGGCTTGGGGAAGTGTGCCGGCAGCGGTGGCGGGAAGATGCCCGGCGATGGCGGGTGCGCGGCCGCGGGGGACCGTGTCGGCCGCGCCGGACCCGTGGGTTCGGTGCTGGAGAGCGCGTGGGAGCGGCGGGCGGAGGGGCCGGGCAGGAGAGATCCGGGCTTCCGGGGAGTGGCCGCGGATCGAGCCGGAAGGGGAGGTCCGGTACGTCGTGAACTACGCGTTACGGCAGTCCACGTGCGTGGGTGTTGGGGCGGGGGTAAGGTAGATTGAGGGCAGATCCCCCAATCACAGCCAAGGAGCCGACCATGAAAGCCATCCGGATTCTCGTCGCGGCCGCCGCGCTCGCCGCCGCGGCAAGCGCATGCTCCCGCAGCATCACCGCGCCCGACGCGGCGCCGTCGCACCCCAGCCACGACGCGGCGCCCACCTTCGGCGGCGGCGTGGGGTGAGCCCCCGGCGGGGAGCGGAGCCGCCCGTCAGGCCGCGCTTCCCACCAGCCTCAGCGATTCCACGAAGTCGCCCGCCAGGCAGTCCGCGGCGCGCTCCATCTCGGGCGCGGCGTCGGGCTGCCCGGCGCTCGGCAGGCTGCCGTGGCGGCGGGCGCAGTCCAGCACCGCCTCGGCGGCCAGGCGAACGTGGCCCTCGCCGCGGCGGGCGGCGGCGTCCATCGCCATCTGCGCGGCCTCCTCGGCCAGGCTCCACTCGCCCACGCTGATGGCGCCCCGCGCGCCTTCCAGCAGCACCGCCGCCACGTTGTCCTCGCCCACCTCGCGCAATGACCCGCGCACCTCGGCCCACGCCTCGCGGAAGCGCTCGGGCCGGCCCGCGCCGCCCGCCGCGCGCGCCACGCCCGACAGCACCACCACCCGGTCCGCCGTGCGGTCGAAGTGGGGGAGGATGGCCTGGAACACGGCCAGCGCCCGCTCGAAGCCGCCCGTCGTCATCCAGAAGTACGCCACGTCGTGCGCCAGCATGGGCACGCGCGCGTGGCGCCAGCCGTACGATTCGAAGGCCTGGCGCGCGTACTCCTGCGCCTCGCCCTCGCGCCCCATGTGCACCGCCACCTCGAACAGGTCGTGGTACGCGGTGCCCTGCAGATCGTCCAGCCCGCGGCGGCGCGTGGTCTCCAGCGCGCGGCGGCGGAAGCGGTAGGCGACGGGCAGGTTGCCGCGCTGCAGGTAGAGCTGCCCCAGGCCCATGAAGGCGCGGGCGTACGAGGGCCAGTCGCCGCTCTGCCGTGCGAGCGCCGCCGTGCGGCGGAACCAGGTGGCCGCGCGCACGTACTCCGCCCGCCGGCGGGCCAGGCGGCCCACGATGAAGGCGGTGGCCGCGTCGCCCGCGGCCACCATCGCCGCCGCGTGCGCGTACGCCAGGGCCGACCCCAGGCGCCCGTGCTCGTCCAGCCAGAGCGAGATCTCGCGCAGCGCCAGCGCCACGTTCGCCTCGCCGGCGTCCTCCGGCGATCCGGCCATGCGCGCCAGCACCGCGAGCGGGCGCTCCAGCGGCAGCGGCACCCCGGCGGAAAGCACGGCCGCCATGCGGTTGGCCTGCGCGTTCGCGGTGAAGATGCCGCTGCGCGCCTTGGGCGAGGCGGCGGCCCACAGCGAGGCGTCGCGCAGCGCCTGCCACAGCAGGATGCCCAGCTCGCCCGGCACGTCGTCCAGCACGCTCAACCCCTCCAGCACGTCGTCGCCGTGGGCGAGCGCCGAGGGGATGCGCCAGCGGCGGCGCGTGAGCGAAAGGGGGGGACGGGGCTGGGTGCCGGACATGGTTCGTCTTGTATGGAGCGAGGCGAAGGGGCGCTCGATTCCGAAGGCAGGTACGATCAGTATAAACTGCTACCGATTCCGGCGCCACCCCGCCGATGATCCCGAACGGGAACATTGCAGGGTTCGTGCGGCATTCCTTCAGCCCTTCGGCCTGGGCTTCTTCCGTGGCGCGGCGGCCTTGCGGGCACGTCCCCGCGGCTGGCAGCACGGGCAGAAGAAGGTCGCGCGCCCGGCCTGCACGATGCGCCGGACGGGATCCCCGCAGACGGTGCAGGGCTGGCCCTCGCGGTCGTACACCTTGAGCCGCAGGGCGAACTCGCCGCGCTCGCCGCTGGCGTCGCGGTAGTCCAGGAAGGTGGTGCCTCGGAAGTCGATGGCCTCGCGGAGGACGTCCTGCACGCCCTTGCGCAGCCGGCCCAGCTCGGCGTCCGTCAGCGCGTCCGCCGGCTTTCGGGGGTCGATGCGGGCGCGGAACAGGGCCTCGCTGGCGTAGATGTTCCCCACGCCCACCACGCGGCGCTGGTCCATCAGCCAGGTCTTCACCTCCACCCGCGAGCGCGCGGCGAGGTCGCGGAGGTGGGCGACGGTGAACCCGTCCGAGAGCGGTTCCACGCCCAGCTCGCCTTCCCACTTCTCCCACGCCTCCCGCGTGCTGCGCCACAGCCGTCCGAAGCGCCGCACGTCGTGGTACCGCAGCTCGCGCCCGTCGCGCAGGTGCATCCGCACGCCCGTGTGCAGCGGCGGCTCGTCCGCGGGGTCCGTCACCATCAGCCGGCCCGTCATCCCCAGGTTCACCAGGAGCAGTCCGTCCCCGGCCAGGTCGATGACGATGTTCTTGGCGCGCCGGGTGACGGACCCGATCTCGCGCCCCTCCAGGGCCCGGGCGAACGCGTCCGCCGGCTCCTCCTCGATCAGGTCCGGCCGCAGCACCTCCACCCGGTCGATGCGCGCGCCCGGCAGCATGCGGGCCAGGTCGCGGACGATGGTCTCCACCTCGGGAAGCTCAGGCACCGTGCACCTCCGCCCGCTCGATCTCGCGCCAGCCGACGTCGCCGCGGAAGTGGCGGCCGGCGAAGCGGATGCCCTCCGCCGCGCGGCGGCTGCGCGCGGCCGCTTCGCGCACGGTGGGCGCCAGCGCCGTCACCGCCGCGACGCGCCCGCCGGCGGTGAGCAGCACCCCGTCCTCGTCGCGCGTGCCCGCGTGGAAGACGATAACATCGCCCCCGCTTCCGATCGCGGCGTCGATCTCCACCGGCAGGCCCGTCCTGTAGTCGCCCGGGTATCCGCCCGAGGCGAGCACGGTGGCCACCGCGGCGCCCGGCTTCCACTCGAGCGCCATCCCCTCGATGCTCTCCCCGCGCGCGACGGCAAGGAGCGGATCGAGCAGCGACGAGGCCATCAGCGGAAGCACCACCTGTGTCTCGGGGTCGCCGAAGCGGCAGTTGAACTCCACCACCTTCGGCCCCTCCTCCGTCAGCATCAGCCCGGCGTAGAGCAGCCCGCGGAAGGGGCGGCCCTCCTCCTCCATCGCCGCGACCGTGGGAAGCAGGATCTGCTCCGTCACCCGCGCCATCAGCTCCGGCGTGGCCAGGGAGACGGGGGCGTACGCGCCCATGCCGCCCGTGTTGGGCCCGGTTTCGCCCTCGCCCACGCGCTTGTGGTCCTGCGCGGGCAGCATGGGAAGGACGTGGCGCCCGTCCGTCAGCGCGAACACGGACAGCTCCTCGCCGCGCATGAGATCCTCCACCACCACCTCGCGCCCCGCGACACCGAACGCGTGGCCGCCCAGCATCTCGCGCACCGCCGCCACCGCCTGCTCCGTCGTCTCGCAGATCACCACGCCCTTGCCGGCGGCCAGCCCCGACGCCTTCACGACGAGCGGGCCGCCGTGCTCGCGCACCCAGCTTTCCGCGGCGCCCGCCTTGTCGAAGCAGCGGTAGGCGGCGGTGGGAATGCCGTGGCGCTGCATGAGCCCCTTCGCGAAGGCCTTGCTGCTCTCGATCTCGGCCGCGGCCTGCGTGGGGCCAAAGACGGGTAGCCGGCGCCCGGCGAAGTGGTCCACGATGCCCGCCGCCAGCGGCGCCTCCGGGCCGACGACGGTGAGGTCCACGGCCTCCCTCTCCACCCACCCGGCCAGCGCCTGGATCTCGCCCGCGTCCAGCGGCAGCGCGGTGGCCAGCGCGCCCGTGCCGCCGTTGCCGCGGGTGATGAACAGCTCGGCGTCCGGCGCGTCCTGCCTCAGCTTCCAGAGGAGCGCGTGCTCGCGCCCCCCGTTGCCCACGATGAGGATCTTCAACGTTCGCTCGCGGTGTCGGTCGGCGGGCCGGGAAGGGGATGATGATAGCGCGCCGCGGGTGGCGGATCAAATCGGACGCGGCCTTCTCCGGTGTTCGATGAAGTATCGCAAAAGAAACAGGCCTCCCCCGCGTGGGGGAGGCCCGTTCCGTCGTACCCTGCCGCCAGCGCGTCGTGCGCCGGCCGGCGCGAGGGTGCTAGCGGTTGCGGATGATGGTGACGAGGCGGTTGGCCTCCACCAGGCAGGTGCCGGTCTCGCCGCGCGAGCTCTGCCAGTTGACCACGTACGCGCTGTTGCGCCCGTTCCACGCGGCGTCCGAGACGCGCACGCTTCCGCCGCGCCTGCTCGCCACACGGTCGCGGCAGAGCGACGACGCTTCGTTCGTGGAGATGTTGTTGCGCACGTCGTTGCGGCGGTCCAGGGTCGCGTTGCCGCGGCCGTTGTTGCCGCGGCCGTTGTTCCAGCGGCCGTTGTTCGCGTTGTTGTTGCCGTTGTTGCCCCAGCGGCCGTTGTTGCCGTTGACGCCCGTCACGAAGTCGGCGCGGCACCCGTTGGAAACCCAGATGCCGCCGCGGCCGGTGCCCCAGGTGCGGCCCTGCACGCACGAGTTGCTGCTGAGCTGCCGGCTGAGCTGCACGCCGCCGCGGATGTCCGCGTTGCAGTACGCGCGATCGTAGCCGTGCGACTCGCACCGCACCGTCTGCTGCGCGGCCGCGCCGGAGGGGGCGGCGGCACAGAGGGCCACGGCTCCGAAGGCCGGCAGGGCAAGGCGAAGGATCGTTCTCATGGTCGATCTCCTGATCTGCGGTTCAACACGCTCCCGAAGCAGCTTCGGGGCTCGTCGTTCGGGATGCCGGAGAAGCGAGAGGCGTGCCACACGCAGGACCGTTGGGGATGACTGGATCGTAATGCCGGGCATACGCTTGCGTGCGTGCGCCGGAGTCCGCGGAAACGCTGGCGTCGCGGGGTGTCCACGAACGTCGCGATCCCCCGCGCACCGCGGTTTCGGCGGACGGACGCGAAGGGTCGAGGTCCCGGGATCGACCGTCCGAGAGGACAGCGGGCGGCCTGCTGCGGGTGCGGTCGACGGACTCGGCGGAGACGACGATCGAGCGAAGGAGAGGGGAGGCCTTGCCGGAAACGGCTTCCACGGGCGGAGACGAGACGACGAAGGGTGCCTCGCGCGAGGCACCCTTCGTCGTCTCGTCCGTGACCGGCCGAAGGCTCAGAGCTTCGCGAGCGCCTGGTCCAGGTCGGCGATCAGGTCGTCGCAGTCCTCCACGCCGCAGGACAGGCGCACCAGGCCGTCGCTGAGGCCCATCTCGGCGCGCGTGGCGGCCGGGATGGAGGCGTGCGTCATGCTGGCGGGGTGGCCGGCCAGGCTTTCCACGCCGCCCAGCGACTCGGCGAGCGCGAAGATCCGCAGGGCGTCGGACACCTTCTTGGCGTTGTCCCACGATCCCGTCTCGATGCTGATCATTCCCGTGAAGCCGCGCATCTGCCGCTTCGCCAGCTCGTGCTGCGGGTGCGAGGCCAGGCCCGGGTAGTAGACGCGCTGCACCTTGGGGTGGGTCTCCAGCCACTCGGCGATGCGCTGGCCGTTGGCGTTGTGCGCCTGCATGCGCAGGTGAAGCGTCTTGGTGCCCCGCAGCGCCAGCCAGCAGTCCCACGGCCCGGGGACGGCGCCGGCGGCGTTCTGCAGGAAGCGAAGCTGCTCGTGCATCTCGTCGTTGGAGGTGAGCACCAGGCCGCCCACCATGTCGGAGTGGCCGTTGACGTACTTGGTCGTGCTGTGGATCACCAGATCGGCCCCCAGCTCCAGCGGGCGCTGGTTGTACGGCGAGGCGAAGGTGTTGTCCACGCTCAGCCACGCGCCCGCATCGTGCGCGACGGCGGCGGCCGCGGCGATGTCGGAGAGCTGCATCATGGGGTTGGTGGGCGTCTCCAGGTGGATCATGCGGGTGCTGGGCCGCACGGCCGCGCGCACGGCGTCCAGGTCGCCGCTGTCCACGAAGGTGAAGTCGATGCCCTGCCGCGCGATCACCTTCGCGAACAGCCGGTAGGTGCCGCCGTACACGCCCTCGCCGCACACCACGTGGTCACCGGCGGAGAAGAGCTTCGTCACGGTGTCCGTGGCCGCCAGCCCCGACGCGAACGCAAGCCCGTGCGTGGCCCCCTCCAGCGCCGCCACGTTGCCCTCCAGCGCCGCGCGCGTGGGATTGTGGGTGCGGGCGTACTCGTATCCCAGGTGGCGGCCCAGCTCGGGCTGCACGTAGGTGCTGGTCTGGTACACGGGCGCCATGATGGCCCCCGTGGTGGGGTCGGGCCGCTGCCCCGCGTGCACGGCCAGGGTGCCGAAGTGGAGATCGGCGTGGTCTTCCGGGTTCTTCATCGGCTTCCTCAGGGGTGGGGTCTGCGCGTGGCCCGAGCCGGGGGCGACAGAATAGCCCGCGCCCGGCCGCGGCAGCAAGATCCGGGACGCGGCCGTTCGGCGCGGTGCCCAGATTGCGGAACGAACGTCGGCGCGTTCATCTTCTGACCGAAAGATGATCGTTGACAGACGGGAATGCAAGGCATACGTTCTGAACAACGGAGGGAACGCAGAATGATCGACGACATCGACGACCGGATCCTGACGATCCTGCAGGAGAACGCCCGGGTATCCAACGCCGAGATCGCGCGGCAGGTGGGCATGGCGCCGTCGGCCATCCTGGAGCGCATCCGCAAGCTGGAGGAGCGCGGGGTGATCGAGGGGTACGTGGCGCGCGTGAACCCCGAGGCGTACGGCCTGTGGCTCACGGCCTACGTGTTCGTGCGGGCGGACGAGCGCGCGGGGGCGACGGCCACGGCGCAGCGGCTGGCCCAGATCGCGGAGGTGCAGGAGGTGCACCACGTGGCGGGCGAGGACTGCTTCCTGGTGAAGGTGCGGGCGGGCGGCACGCGGGCGCTGGGCGAGCTGCTGCGGGAGAAGTTCGGCGAGATCGACACCATCCGCTCCACGCGCAGCACCATCGTGCTGGACACCATCAAGGACACCTGGATCGTGCCGGCGGGCGCGTGGAGGGAGGCGCAGGATGAAGGCTGACGCGAGCGGCGGCACCCGTCCGGGCCTGGCGAAGCTGCTCTTCGCCTTCGCCTGCGTCTACGTCATCTGGGGATCGACGTACCTGGCCATCCGCCTGGCCATCGACACGCTTCCGCCTATGGCGATGGCGGGCGCCCGCTTCCTCACCGCGGGCGGCCTGATGTACGCCTTCCTGCGCCTGCGCGGCGAGGCGCGCCCCTCGCTGCGGCACTGGCGCTCGGGCGCCGTCATCGGCGTGCTGCTCCTGGTGGGCGGCAACACGGCGGTGGTCTACGCCGAGAAGACGGTGCCCTCGGGGATCGTGGCACTGCTGGTGGCGATGGTGCCGCTGTGGATGGTGCTGATGGAGTGGCTGCGCCCCGGCGGCGGCGTGCGCCCCAGCGTCCGCACCTTCCTGGGCCTCGCCGTGGGACTCGTGGGGATGGTGATGCTGGTGGGGCCGGAGAGCTTCGTGGGCGGGAAGGGCGGGGTGAGCCTGGCGGGCGCGGGGATCGTGATCGTGGGGTCGATGTGCTGGGCGTTCGGCTCCATCTACGCCCGGCAGACGGAGCTGCCGACGAACCCGATGATGACCACGGCGATGGAGATGTCGTCCGCCGGGGTGGTGCTGGCGCTGGGGTCGCTGGTGACGGGCGAGCTGGGGTCCATCCAGTGGGGCCAGGTGAGCGGAAAGTCGGTGCTGTCGCTGGCCTACCTGATCGTGTTCGGGTCGCTGGTGGCGTTCAGCGCCTACGTGTGGCTGCTGCGCGTCAGCACGCCCGCGCTCGTCTCCACCTACGCGTACGTGAACCCGGTGGTGGCCGTCTTCCTGGGATGGCTGGTGCTGGGCGAGCCCATCACCACGCGAATGCTGGTCGCCGCCGCCATCATCATCGCGGCCGTCGTCATCATCACCACGGGCCGGAAGCCGGACGACGCGGCGAAGAAGCCGGCGGAGGGCGACGATCCGGCCGCGTATCCGGCGCCCCGCGCGAACGGGGCGGACCACGGGTCGATCGATGCGCGCTCCGCATCCGCCAGGCCGGATCGCGGAGGCATGAAGGCCGGGCGCGCGCATCGGCATTCACGCACGGCGTCGGGCGGGCGGGAGTAGGGGCACGCAGGAAATGGTGGAGGGGCCGGTCGATGGCCTCGCATGATCGTCTCCACCGAGAGGATTGCCGGCGGCGCGGGGAGGCGAGGGGAGCGCACGCGGCGGGAGATTCAGGCGAGACGGGCGTTTCCGCGGATGGCGGCGAAGCGTTGGCCGCCGTCGGGATTCGGCGGTGGAGGCGGAGGTCGGGGGATACGACACGCCGGGCCGGCGGAGGGTGCCGGAGATGGATGTCGGACCGGAAGCCCGGGCGCGTCAGTCGATGTCGATGCTGATGTGGCCGGGCTGCTTGTAGGCGGCCAGGCAGTCGCGGCAGATCTGGCGGACGGCGTCCTCGTCCAGCTCGGCGCCGGGGGCGGGGACCACGGAGAGGGCGATCTCGTTCTCCTTCGCGGCGTCGGGGATGGCGGTGACGACGGCGCGGAAGACGCGGGGATCCTCCTGCACCACGCGCTCCAGCTCGCGCGGGTAGATGTTGAAGCCGCTTCGGGTGAACATCTCCTTGATGCAGCCGCGGAAGCGGATGGAGCGGTCGCCGTCGGCCACGCCCAGGTCGCCCGTCCGCAGGGCGTTTCCGTGGAAGCCGGCGGGCTCGCGGCCGTCGGCGCCCACGTATCCCGCGAAGACGTTGTCGCCCTCCACGCAGATCTCGCCGACGTCCCCCGGCTCCACCTGCGCGCCCCCGGGGGCGCGCAGGGTCACGCCGACGCCGGGGAACGCGGTTCCCATGCTGCCGCGGCGGTTGGGCCGGTCGAAGTGGTTGAAGAGCGCCACCGGCGACGCCTCCGTCAGCCCGTATCCCTCGCGCAGCGGGATTCCGAACGCCTGTTCCCAGCGCTCCGCCACGTCCCCCACCAGCGGCGCGCCGCCGCAGATGGCCAGCCGCAGCGCATGCGCCGGCACCTCGCGGCGCTCGGCCGCCGACAGGATGGCCCCGTACATGGCCGGCACGCCGCAGAGCACGGTGGCGCCGGACGACTCCAGCAGGTCCAGCAGGCGCACGGGGTGGAAGCGCTCGACGGGGACCATGGCGGCGCCCTGCGCGAGCGCGGCGTTCATCGTCACCGTGAGCCCGAAGGCGTGGATGAGCGGCAGCAGCGTGACCACGCGGTCGCCGGGGCCGACCTGCATGGCCTCCGTCACCGACAGCAGGTTGGCCGCCAGGCTGCGGTGCGTGAGCCGCGCGCCCCGCGCCCAACCGTTCATGGCCGAGGTGTAGATGACCGCCGCCTCGTCCGCCCGCACGTCCTTCGCGGTCGGCGGGGAGTCGACCAGGGGCGCGGGGTCGCCGCCGCGCTCCATCTCGTCGGCCTGCTCTTCCAGCAGCACCACCTCCACGTCCGCCGGGGCGAGCGCGGCCAGCTCGCTCGTGGTGACGAGCATGCGCGCACCGGAATCGGCCAGGTACTCGCCGACCTCGCGCGGCGAGTACAGCGGGTTCAGCAGCACGGCGCTCGCCCCGGCGTACAGGATGCCGTTGAACGCCGCCGGGAACGCCGGCACGTTCGGCAGCAGCAGCCCCACGCGCCCGCCGTCGACTCCGCGCTCCCGCAGCACGCGCGCGAAGCCCAGCGTCCGCCGCGCCAGGTCCGCGTACGTCCACGGCGTCGGGGCCAGCACCGCCGCGCGCTCCGGATCGCGCCGCGCGGCGTGGAACAGGAAGTCGGGCAGCGACGCGGGCAATGGCGGCCGGGGCGGAAGAGATCAGGCTGTGGGCGGAACCTACCGCGGCCCCGCGCCAGGGCAAGGCACGGGCCGTCTATGGACCCGCGCGGAAACCGCATCCGCCGATGGCGCCGCCGCCGCGGAACCCTCCCCGATCCGCCGCCGCCCGCGCCGCCTTCCGCCTCCGCTCCGGCGCAGTCCCGCGAAGGCGGGACGGATTGCCGTTGCAGCCCCCGGGATCCGTCCCGAGGGCCCGCGCCGGACCGTGCTCCGCCGCGGGAACCTGGGACCGCCGGCGCAAATCGCTCCACCGTGTCCAACCGACGCGCCCCGACCGACAGCGCCGCGGAAACCCGGCTGGCCGCGGAAGGCGGCGGAAGGCAGCAGGGCAGGGCGATTCCGCGGAAACGCTTGTGTTTCCCGGCTTCTCCGCCGCGGGCGCATCGTGAGAACCGAACTTGCATCGGCACGGCGAGCCGCGGGGCGGGTCGGCTTGACGCGGGGGCCGGCCGGGGGGCACATTCACGGGCTTTCCCGGACCCCCGCAGCTTCCGCGGGACGCGGGCTCCGGCGCATCCGGCGCACTCTCCAACGACGGGTTCCGGCACCGTGTTCGATACGTCGCAACTGATGGTCAGCGTCTCCGGCGTGCGCGGCCGGGTGGGGGCGGGGCTCACGCCCGAGGTGATCGCCCGCTTCGCCGCGGCGTTCGGCGCCTATGCGCTGAAGCGCGGCCCGGGCAGGACGGTGGTGGTGGGCCGCGACTCGCGCGTCTCCGGCCCCATGTTCATCCGCGCGGTGACGTCGGCGCTGATGTCGGTGGGGTGCGACGTGGTGGACGTGGGCGTGGTGCCGACGCCCAGCGTGCAGCTGGCGGTGGAGGATCTGCACGCGGCGGGCGGCCTGGCGGTGACGGCCAGCCACAACCCCATCGAGTGGAACGCGCTGAAGTTCATCGGCCCCAGCGGCATGTTCCTGGACGGCGGCGAGAGCGCCGAGATGCGCGCTTTCCTGGAGGGCGAGATCCCCCGCGCCGGGTGGGACGCGCTGGGCGGCGTGCGCACCGACGACGCGGCCGTGGAGCGCCACCTGACGCGCATCCTGGGCATCCCCTTCCTGGACGTGGAGCTCATCCGCAGCAAGCGCTTTCACGTGGCGCTGGACTGCGTGCGCGGCGCGGGCGGCAACATGTTCCCGCAGCTGCTGGAGGCGCTGGGGTGCACCGTGGACGCCATCCACCTGGAGGCGGACGGCCGCTTTCCCCGCGAGCCCGAGCCCATCGCCGAGAACCTGGGCGAGCTGGAGGCGCTGGTTCGCGGCAGCGGCGCCGTCGTGGGCCTGGCGACGGACCCCGACGTGGACCGCCTGGCGCTGGTGTCCGAGGAGGGGCGGGCCATCGGCGAGGACTACACGCTGGCGCTGGCGGCTTCGCTCGTCCTTCGCCATCGGCCGGGGAAGGTGGTGACCAACCTCTCCACCAGCCGCCTGCTGGACGACGTGGCCGAGCGCGCGGGCACCACGCTGGTGCGCGCGCCCGTGGGCGAGATCAACGTCGCGCGGCGGATGCAGGCCGAGGGCGCCACCATCGGCGGCGAGGGCAACGGCGGCGTCATCCTGCCCGACGTGCACCTGACCCGCGACGCGCCCGTGGCGGCGGCGCTCATCCTTCAGCTGCTGGCCGAGACGGGCCGTCCGCTGGGCGAGCTGGCGGCCGAGATCGGGCGCTACGAGATCGTGAAGGAGAAGCTGCCGCGCCCCTCACAGCCGCTGGACGCGGTGTACGACGAGCTGGCGCGCCGCTTTCCCGACGCGGAGGCCGACCGCCAGGACGGGCTGCGGCTGTCGTGGCCGGCGCGGAAGAGCTGGGCGCACCTGCGCCCCTCGGGCACGGAGCCCATCGTCCGCATCATCTGCGAGGCCCCCACACGCGCGGAGGCGGACGCGCTGGTGGCGGCGCTGCGCGACGCGCTGCCGGGCTGACTGCGCCGGACCCATCCGCGACGGGGGGACGGGCGGGGAAGAGGATCGCCGCGGCGGAGTCGGACGGCCGGCGCGGCGGGGAAGTGCGGGGGGCGGGCGCCGCACGACGGGGCGGCGGATGGTGGGACAGCCGGGGTCGTGCGGCTGATGGAGGCAACCTTTCAGAACCGGACCATGCCATGTGCGGGATCGTGGGATACATCGGTGAAAAGCAGGTCGCGCCTCTCCTGATCCAGGGGCTCAAGCGGCTGGAGTACCGCGGGTACGACTCGGCCGGGCTGGCGATCGCGAAGAACGGCACCATCCTGATCCGCAAGGAAGCGGGCAAGATCGCCGAGCTGGAGAAGCTGCTGGTGGACGAGCCGGCCGAGGGCACGTACGGCATCGGCCACACGCGCTGGGCAACGCACGGGCCCCCCACCACGCGCAACGCGCACCCGCACGTGTCCGAGAAGGGCGACTTCGCGCTGGTGCACAACGGGATCATCGAGAACGCCGGGGCGCTGCGGCGGCTGCTGACGGAGCGCGGCCACGTCTTCGCCTCGGAGACGGACACCGAGGTGCTGGTGCACCTGATCGAGGAGATCTTCAACGGCACCGCCGACGGGCCCCGCGCCGGCAAGCTGGAGCGCGCGGTGGAGACGGCGCTGAGCCAGGTGGAGGGCACCTACGGGATCGCCGTGGTGAGCACGCTGGACCCCGGCAAGATCGTGGTGGCGCGCCTGGGTAGCCCGCTGCTGATCGGCGTGGGCGAGGACGGCGAGACCTTCGTGGCGAGCGACGCGGCCGCCGTGATCGCGCACACGCGCAACGTCATCTACCTGAACGACGGGGACATGGCGACGATCACGCAGGACGGCTACACGGTGCACCGCCCGGCGCAGGGCCCCGTGCACCGCGAGATCTCGCACGTGGACTGGGACCTGAGCGAGGTGGAGCGCGGCGGCTACGCGCACTTCATGCTCAAGGAGATCATGGAGCAGCCCAGCACGCTGCAGGAGACCATGCGCGGGCGGCTGCTGGAGGACGAGGGGCTGGTGAAGCTGGGCGGCCTGACGGGGATGGACGAGGAGCTGCGGGCGGTGCAGCGTGTGCTGATCCTGGGCTGCGGCACGAGCTGGCACAGCGGCCTGATCGGCGAGTACATGCTGGAGGACATCGCCCGCATCCCCACATCGGTGGAGTACGCGTCCGAGTTCCGCTACCGCCGCCCCGTGGTGGAGCCCAACACGCTGGCCATCGCCATCTCGCAGTCGGGCGAGACGGCGGACACGCTGTGGGCCATGCGCGAGGCGAAGCAGATGGGCGCCACGACGCTGGGCGTGGTGAACGCGGTGGGCAGCACCATCGCGCGCGAGACGGACGCGGGCGTGTACCTGCACGCGGGCCCCGAGATCGGCGTGGCGTCCACCAAGGCCTTCACCAGCCAGGTGGAGGTGCTCGCCATGATCACCGTGCACCTCGGCCGCCTGCGCGGCACGCTCACCGCCTCGCGCGGGCGCGAGATCGTGCGGGCGCTGCAGCAGCTTCCCGAGCAGGTGGAGCGCATCCTGGAGATGGAGCCGGCGCTACGCGAGCTGGCCGAGGAGTACAAGGACCGCAGCAACTTCCTGTACCTGGGCCGCGGATACAACTTCCCGGCCGCGCTGGAAGGCGCGCTCAAGCTGAAGGAGATCAGCTACATCCACGCCGAGGGCTACCCCGCGGCCGAGATGAAGCACGGCCCCATCGCGCTGATCGACGAGAACATGCCGGTGGTGGTGATCGCCCCCCGCGACGGCGTGTACGACAAGGTGCGCAGCAACATCGACGAGGTGAAGGCGCGCGGCGGCCGCATCATCGGCGTGCTCTCGGAAGGCGACGAGGAGCTGATGAAGGTGGTGGACCACGTGATCTCCATCCCCCGCACCCACGACGCGCTGACGCCGATCCTGGCGAGCGTTCCGCTGCAGCTGCTGGCGTACCACATCGCGGTGCTGCGGGGGTGCAACGTGGACCAGCCGCGGAATCTGGCGAAGAGCGTGACGGTGGAGTAGGACGAAGCCCAGAATCAGATTCCATTTCCTCTGCGCACGTGCCGGACGGGACTTCAGGAGCACCTGGAGTCCCGTTCGTGCAACAAGCTCTCGCCTACGACTCCAATGCAACTGCTTCTGCACCAGATCGAGGAGTTCACCGCCGTCAGCCGAGTGCCGGCCGCAGCGATCACGCCCAAGGTGTTGGTTGGTGTTCGTAGGTTACACGAGAAGGACGAATTGGAACCGCTGCTGCGCGCAATTCTTTCCGATCCAAATGAGACCCCGCATGGACCCACTGAAATCGCGGATATCCTGACTAGCCGTATCACCTTTCAGGGAAAACCCAGAGTCGCCGCATTCGTCCTAAAGGGCAGGAGCTTCCCGCGCGTTTCTGCTCGGGAGGTCACTCACCAGTTCGTGCGTCTCCGGCGTGTAGCAGATCTTGGGTTGATGGTGTTTGCGGCCGTAGGAAACATCCAAGACGACGCTCGGGCGGACTTCATCCAAACCGCTACGGACGCATCGTGTGACTATATCATTGTGGATGCAACAGATCTCGCTCGTCTCTTGATCGCGTATCAGAAAGTCTGCCCCCTAGTACTACTGTGTTAGAAACGCATGACGCCTGACGGAGTGTTGGCCGCAGGCTGGGCAGCAGGGGAGACGTTCGATGAGGAGACGGGCGTAGCGCCGCCGCTGGGTGGCGATGGAAGCGGGGTTA
>JAQBQD010000106.1 GCA_028287185.1 Gemmatimonadota bacterium
CCACCGGCGCAGGGGGAGGCGGACGGCGCCGGGGGCGCGCGTCCGGCGGCGGCAGGGGCGGCGGAGCGAGCATGGGGTCCGTCGTGCCGGGGTCGCCCGCGGCCGGGGGCGGCGGGCGCGCGTCGCCGCTGCGGCGCTGCTCCAGCTCGGGCCAGGTGATCCCGCTGCGCTTCAGGTCCGACACCGCGAAGGTGTCCCCGGGGGTGATGGGCGGCACCGCGCCCAGGCCGGACTCGTCGTCGTGCCAGGCCGTGTCGATGGGCATGGAGGCGTACGCGCCGGGCACCGGGCAGGAGGCCGAGGCGGGCGGGCTGCCCACGAAGTACTCCGTGTACACCTGGCCCTTCGCGGGGCAGGTGGGGTCCACCACCGCGCCCGTGGCGCGGTCCACCTGCGCCTGCACCACGTTGGACGGGGGCTGCCAGGCGGGGGGCATGGGGTGCCGGGCGTACAGGCGGCTCATGATGCGCGCCCACACCGGCGCCGCGATGGTGCCGCCGCTGGCGCCGGGCACGATGGGCTGCGGCTTGTCGAAGCCCATCCACACCCCGGCCACCAGCTCGGGCGTGTATCCCACGAACCAGACGTCGGTCGCGTCGTTGGTGGTGCCCGTCTTGCCGGCCGCGGGGCCGTGGAATCCGGCCGCGCGCACCGTCGTCGCCGTGCCGCGGTCCACCACGTCCCTCAGCATCGTGGTGAGAACGAAGGCGTCCGCGGGATCCACCGCGTCCTCCGTCTCGGCCGTGCCGTCCCACACCACGCCGCCGTCGCGGTCCTCGATGCGCCGCACCAGGTGCGTGGTCACGCGCTTGCCCCCGTTGGCGAAGGCCGCGTAGGCGGCGACGAGCTCCGCGGGCTTCACCTCCGAGGCCCCCAGCGCCGCCGCGGGACCGCTGCTGATGTGCGTGGTGATGCCCACGGCACGCGCCGTCTGGGCCACCTCGCCCATCCCCACCTGCTGCGACAGGCGCACCGTCACCGTGTTCTTGGAGTGCGTGAGCGCCTCGCGCAGAGTGATGGGGCCCGCGTACTGGGGCGTGAAGTTCTTGGGCTCGTAGGTGCGCCCGCCGGCCAGGGTGATGCGCAGCGGCGCGTCCTCGATCATGGCCGTGGGCGGGATGCCCCGGTTCAGCGCCGTGAGGTAGACGAAGGGCTTGAACGCCGAGCCCGGCTGCCGCACCGCCTGGAAGGCGCGGTCGAACTTGCTGTCGTCGTAGTCGCGCCCGCCCACCAGCGCGCGCACCTCGCCCGTGGCGGCGTCCAGCACCAGCACCAGGCCCTGCAGGTAGTCGGTGGTTCCGCTGTCGCCCGTGCCCTTGCCGGCGTGGTAGGTGGGGTGCCGGAAGGCGCCGAACGCCCCCGCCTCCACCGCCGCCAGCTGGCGCGCGAGCTCCTGCTCGGCGGCGGCCTGCGCCTCGGGGTCCAGCGTGGTCTGCACCTTCAGGCCGCCCGTGTACACCCGGTCGCCCACCCGGTCCTCCATCTCCCGCCGCACGCGCTCGATGAACCACGCGTTGCCGTCGGCACGGCCCTTCGCGGCGCGCGCCAGGCGGATGGGCTGGGCGATGGCGGCGTCTGCGTCGGCCTGGGGCACGTAGCCCGCCTTCGCCATCTCGCGCAGCACCAGGTCGCGCCGCTCGGTGGCGGCCTTCATGTCCTCCCGGGGGTTGATCTTGCTGGGCGCCTTGGGCAGCCCGCCGATGGTGGCCGCCTCGGCCAGCGACAGCTCGGCCGCCGGCTTGCCGAAGTACTCGCGCGCCGCCGCGTCCACCCCGTAGCTGCCCTCGCCCAGGTACACGTGGTTCAGGTACAGCTCCAGGATGCGCGCCTTGGGGTAGGCCTTCTCGATCTGCCGCGCCACCCGCACCTCCATCACCTTGCGGCGGATGGAGCGCTCCTGGTACGGCAGCCGCTCGGGAAAGAGGTTGCGGGCGAGCTGCATGGTGATGGTGCTGCCGCCCTCGGCCACGCCGCCCGCCTTCACGTTGCTCACCAGGGCGCCGAGGAAGCGCTTCCAGTCCACCCCGTGGTGCTCGTAGAAGCGGCGGTCCTCCACGGCCAGGAAGGCCCTGGGCAGGTATGCGGGCACGGAGTCGATGGAGACGAAGCGCTGGTTCACCGTGGACAGCGAGCCGAAGGGCTTGCCGTGCAGGTCCAGCAGCTGCGAGCCCTCGGATCGGAACCGGTTGAGGTCGCTGACGGGGGCGCATCCCCCCATCCCGCAGGGGGCGAACCAGATCCAGACGAACGCGCCCAGGGCGAGCGCGGCGATGGCGGAAAGGACGATCTTGAGCGTTCGGTTCATCGGCTCCGGTGTCTCTTCCCGCCGCGCGTGCCGCGCCCGGAAGGGGCTACGGCCGGTGGACCTCGGGCGGCGGGCTCGCGGGTTCCCTGGGCTGCGCGGCGGCCGGGGGCCCCGGGAACACCGGGTGGCCGGGCAGCTGCGGCGTGGGGTCGACCATGCGCTCGGGGAGCGTGGCCGGCGCCTCGCACGCCGGCTCGGGCGCGAAGCGGGCGGCGAACCAGTCGGTGCCTCCGCTCGCCCAGGGGCAGTCGGCGGTGGCCGGGCGGCCCCCGCTGGTGCGCAGCGCGACGGCCTCCGGGGGCCGCTTCCACGGCTCCGGCGGCCGGCGCGCCGCGTAGAAGGTACGCATAAGCCGGGCCCACACCGGCACCGCAAGCGTTCCCCCCGTGGCCCCGTGGATGATGGGCTGCGGGGTGTCGAAGCCGATCCACACCCCCGCCAGCAGCTCCGGCGTGTATCCCACGAACCAGGTGTCGGTGCCGTCGTTGGTGGTGCCCGTCTTGCCCGCCGCCGGCACGTCGTACGACAGCCCCCCCACGTCGGGGTCGCGCGCGGGGTAGCCGGTGCCATGGTCCACCACGCTGCGCAGCATGTCGGTCAGGATCCACGCCACGCCGGGGTCCACCGCCGGGTGCGGCTCCTCGTCGGCCGCCCACAGCAGGCGGCCCTGGTGGTCCTCCACGCGCACCGCGTAGCGCGGCTCCACCCGCCACCCGCCGTTGCCGAACGCCGCGTACGCCGAGATCAGGTCCACCGGGTACACGCCGGCGGAGCCGATGTAGACGGACGGGTACGCGGGGATGGGGGTGCCGATGCCCGCCCGCTGCGCGACGCTCCGCACGGCCTCGATCCCCACCTCGCGGCCCAGGCGGATGGCGGCGGTGTTGCGCGAATGCGTCAGGGCATCGCGCAGCGTGGTCCATCCCGCGTAGCGCCCGTCGTAGTTCTTGGGGCTCCACACCGTTCCGTCGCTCAGCGGGATGGAGAGCGGGTCGTCCGAGATGCCGCTGGAGGGCGAGCGGCCCTTCTCCAGCGCCGCCGCGTACACGAAGGGCTTGAACGCCGAGCCCGGCTGCCGCAGCGCCGAGGTGGCGCGGTTGAACTGCGACTGCGCGAAGTCGCGCCCCCCCACCATCACCCGCACGTCCCCCGTGTTGGGGTCCATCGCCACCACCAGGCCCTGGATGTACGGCGTGGTGCGGATGGGCTCGCCCGGGTGCAGGCCCGCCGTGAAGCGGTCGTACGTGGGGTGCGGGTAGTCGCCGAAGTCGCCCTTCTCCACCGCGCGCAGGTCGTCCTCCAGCGCCTTCTCGGCCGACGCCTGCAGGTCGGGGTCCAGCGCCGTGTGGATCCGCAGGCCGCCCGTGTACAGCAGCTCGCCGAATCGGTCCTCCATCTCGCGCCGCACCCGCTCCACGAAGTACGGGGCCCGCACGGCGCCCGTGGGCGGCACCACGGCCACGGGCCGCCGCTCGCCGTCCGCCGCCTGCCGCGCGGTGACCAGGCCGAACTCGGCCATGGCGCGCAGCACGCGGTCGCGGCGGCGCTGGGCGCGGTCGGCGTGCTGGCGGGGGTTGTAGGCGCTGGGGGCCTGCGCCAGGCCGGCGAGCGTGGCCGCCTCCACGTAGTCCAGCTGCGCCGCGGGCTTGCCGAAGTACGTGCGCGCCGCCGCCTCGATGCCGTACGCGCCGGCGCCCAGGTACACGGTGTTCACGTACATCTCCAGGATGCGGGCCTTGGAGTAGTGGCGCTCGATGTCCAGCGCGAGCTTCACCTCGGCGATCTTGCGGCGCAGCGTCTTCTCGTTGGCGGGAAGCTGCTGCGGGAACAGGTTCCGGGCGAGCTGCATGGTGATTGTGCTGCCGCCCGGCCCGCCCCACCCGTTGATGATGTTGTCCCGCACCGCGCCCACCATCCGCACCGGGTCCACGCCCTCGTGCTCGTAGAAGCGCCGGTCCTCGATGGCCACGAAGGCCAGAGGCACGTACCGGGGCAGCGTGCCGATGGACACCACCGTGCGCCGCTCGCGGTAGAACGAGCCCAGCACCCCGCCCCGCGCGTCCAGCACCAGGCTGGCCTGCCGCGGGGCATAGTCGCCCACCTGCTCGGCCGTGGGGCAGGTGCCGGCGCAGGCGCGCGTCCACGCCGCCACCACGCCGCCCGTAGCGCACCCCGCCGGCGCGAGCACGGCCATCGCCAGCAGGATGCGGCGCTCGCGCGGGTGTGCCCACGCCGCCCGCAGCCGTGCGCGCACGACGCGGGCGCGCCGGCCCATCTCCGCGCGCGTGGGAAGGAAGCGTCTCAAGTCCAGCCTGCCGTTTGGGATGAAAGGGCGCCGGCGCCCGGGATCGTGTGGGTGAGCGGCCTAATGAATAGCGCAGCCGCGCCCGGGATGCCACGCCGCCCGTTCCCGCGCCCGCATCCACGGCAGTCAGCGGAAGCGTCTCCACGCCGCGGCCGTCATCTGCGCACAGCCGCGACAGGCACGGCGCCGTGTTCTCGTCGGAGGATCGGAGGATCAGAGGATCAGAGGATCAGAGGATCAGAGGATCAGTCGCGACCATTTACCGGAGATTCCATCAGTGCGCGTGGAGGATCGTGCCTGGGCGGGAACTCGTGCCCGGGGAGAATCTGCCGACCCTATCGCTTGACGTGGGGGTGGACGCGGATGTAACCGTTTGTGGGAACGGGTTATGCGTTGGACGACCGCCAACCCCGCGGGGTGCGGGGCTCAACCCCACGATCGGAGGCCACATGGACCGCAACGACCAGGACCCGATGGGCGACCGCTCCATGCGCGGCTCGCAGCAGCGGGGCAGCGACGACCGCGGCATGCAGGGCTCACCGCGCCAGGGCGGCTACGGCGACGACGCGGGCCGCTCGATGGACGCGGCGCGTTCCGGCAGCGACGGCGGCAATCGCAACGACGCCCGCACGGGCACCACGGCCAACCAGACGGGCTCCAACCGTCCGAGCGACGTGGACCGCATGCAGGGCCGCCCCGCGTCCGCGTCGCCCGAGGAAGGGCTGGGCGACCAGGACCGCGCGGGCAACCGCGAGGAGGACCGCGGCCTGGACGAGCGCCTGAAGGACCAGGTCTGAACCGCGCCGCCCGCGGCCGGTGCGGCGCGGGCCGGCATTGCGAAGGGGCTCCCCGGGCGGGAGCCCCTTTGCCGTTTCGGAGCGGTTTTCGCGCCGCCGGAGCCAATTGACGATGTGCGGAAGGCATCCGGGTTTACATGTGCTTTCCGATGTCCCGTTTTTGATGGTTTTGCCTTCACGAGGCCATTGACGGAGCGGATACGCACCCCTACCATGTTTCATCCGTTTGCTGCCGCGGGCGGCCCCTTCGGACGGGCCGGGATCCGCCGGCCGCAGCGCGTACGGTGTGCGGCCCCGCCCTGCAGGCGGTCCCGCGAGACGCCCTTCCTTCCGCCGCGGACCCATGCACGAAGTCTTGGACCGGGACCTGGAGTGGGTCGCGGCGAACGGGATCCAGCAGCGGGTGCCCGCCGGCTGCACGCTCATCCGCCGGGGCCAGACCGTGGAGGCGGTGTACGTGGTGCTGGATGGCGAGCTGGTGGTGGAGGCGGATGCGCCGGACGAGGCGTCGCCCTGTCGCCTGCGTCCCGGCACCATCGCGGGGCGGCTGGGGGGCGACGGTCCCGCGCCCGCCACGGTGCGCGCCGAGGTGGACTCCGTGGTGCTGGAGGTGCCCCGCTCGCTATTGGACGCGCACATCGCCCGCGACCCGGAGTTCGAGGCCCGGATGCCGCCCGTGGTGGCCGGCGCCGGAGCCGGATGGGTGCGCGCCGCCCGCGCCCGTGCCCAGCGCAGGCCCGCCCCGCGCGGCGAGCCCACGGCCCCGCAGGACAACCTGGAGAACCTGCGCGTCTACGAGCTGATCGAGCGCATGCTCCGCGGCGACCTGCCCGACGGGTAGGCGGCCGGTCCCCGTCCGCCACGATCGGTGCGAGATGAGGATCGAAGGACGCGGGGATGACGCAGCCCCGATCCATCAAAGGACGAAGGCCCCTCCCACCGTGATCGGTGCAGGGGCCTTCCGTCTTTCGTCGACGACGATCCGGCGAAGCGGCGTGGGACGGATCGGCTACGCGGCGGCCTTCAACGCCTCCAGCGCGGCCTTGATCTCGTCGAACGGGGGGAGCAGGCCGGGGTTGGTGTCGTGCCAGGCGTAGGCCACGCGGCCATCCCTCCCCACCACGAAGGCGGCGCGGTCCGAGGCGCCCAGCAGGCCGGGGCCGATGGCGCCGTCGCGCAGCACGCGGAAGCCCTCGCTGGCCTTGCGGTTGAAGTCGGACAGGAAGGCGTAGCCCGCGCCGGTTTCCTTGCGGAAGCGGTCCAGCACGAAGGGCGAGTCCACGCTCACGGCCACCACCTGGCCGCCCAGGGAGGTGTACGCGCCCAGGTCGTCGCCCACCGTGCACAGCTCCTTCGTGCAGGTGCTGGTGAAGGCGAGCGGAAAGAACAGCACCACCAGCGGCTGCTCCTTCCACAGCGACGCTAGCGACACCTGCCCGCCAGTGCTGGAGGGCAGCGTCACGTCCGGTGCGGGATCGCCCTTCTTGAGCGGCATGGCCGGTCTCCTCGATGGTTCGAAGTGATTGTCCACTGTCTGTCCAGGCGTTGCCCGAAGCTATGACGCCGTCGGCTATCCCGCCATCCGCGAGCGTGCTCGACCGTTCGTCGAAGCTCCGAGACGGCGTCCGGACGAGTCGGGCGGGGCCGCGATCAGCTCGCCGGGTGCAGGCGGAGCGTGGCGAGGGCGGCGCGGACGGTCTCGCGCTCCTCGTCCTGCTCGCCCGAGGCGCAGAAGTAGGTGGCGAACACCAGGCGGCCGGGCGCGGTGGCCACACCCACCATCCAGAACGTCTCGTCGCCGCCCTCCTCGTCGTCCGCCGTGGCGTACTCGCACAGCGACATCTCGCCGCCTTCGAGCTCCACGTCGTCCACCTCGTCCTCCTCCAGCTCCACCCCCTGGTCCTCAAGGAAGGCGTACAGCTCTTCGGCAGGGTCCGGAAACTCGTCATCCGGCTGCGCCAGCCCCAGCAGGTGCAGGATGCCCGCGCCGTCCGGGTGCGACAGCTCCACGCCGCCTTCCTCCGCGTTGGGCTCGGCCGTCCACCCCGCGGGCAGGACCAGGTCGAACCCGCCCTCGGGGTCCGTGTAGCGCTGCGCGTCGGCCATCCGTTCCGCTCCTCGGGATCTCTGTTGCAGGTGCAAGATGGGTGAAGATGCGGCCCCACATGCCGCCGTGCAAGCGAAACCCGAACCCGTCCTCCGACGGGGACAGCAGGGCGGGCGAAGCCACTTGGGGGGCCGCCTCCGGAGCGGGTGTCAAACTTCCGCCGCGTGGCGCGTTGATAGGTGGAGCGGGCGTTCCGTACCAGCCTCGCGACCGAACGAACGTTCGGCACAGAAGATGCTCGGAAGGTCCCTTGCGGCGGGTCTCGCCGCTCCTTCTCCCCCTGGGCCGGGAGGCGCTTATTCGCACCTTGGGTGTCAGTCTCGTAGCCATCGCAGCCATCGTGGCAAGCATGACCATCGTCCGCCAGCGCCAGGAAGAGCGCCGCCCGGAGGGAGATCATCGGCCCGAACCCGCTTCTCCGGCTGCCGTCGACCTGGAACAGCTCCGCGCGGCGGGCCTCTGAGCCCCACCGAAGCGCCTCCATCCGGCTGAGGAGCGTTACACCGTTCACGGGGCAGGCCCGTCCCACTGGGACAGGCCTGCCCCGTGTCGTTCCATCCCTCCCCCGTGTCAGATCCGCGCCTCATGCGTTTCTGCTCATCTCGCTGCCTCACCATGTGTTGACAGCGGGAATCGCGCATGAGCGAGCGAATCTCCGTCCAGGTTCTGCCGTGTTCTCCATGTCCGCAGAGTCGCGGATTCACCCGTTTACATGGAATTCCGACATTCGGTTTCAGACGGAATCGTGCCCTTGGCTCAAAGGCCTTCCCCACCGTGCAAAGGATTTGATTTGCCGAGATGCACTGACTAGTATCGTAAATCGCATTGACATAACGAGATGGAAAGCGTAGATTGAAGGACAATGTTGAATGGTAGGCATTGAAGCGCAGCCGCTGTTTCGGCGGCTGCATTTTATTGCCGAGACAGGAGACAGCAAAATTTGAAGAGCTACGAGAAGACGCGCGCCCCGCGGCCCCCGGCCGGCCGGCGCAACGACGTGCGCACGCTGCTTCGCTCCCGGACGGTGAAGGGCGTGCTGGTGGTGGCGGCGGGCCTGCAGGGCGCGACGGCTATGGCGAGGCACGACCGCTCGGCCGCGGCGCACGCCTCCGCCCCGACGGCGTCGATGGACGCGCGGGCGCTGCCCGGCGTGCGTGTGGCCGCTCCCCAGACCGTCGCCGCGCTGAGGGTCGAGGAGGATCGGAAGGCGGCGGCCGACACGGCGGCGCAGGATGCCGCGCAGAGCGACACGCCGGCATTGGAACGCAGCCGTGAGCTGGCGACCCGGTACCGCCGCAAGGGCTACCCGGTCACCATGACGCTCGCCGAGCGCATCCACGCGGCGGCGACCGAGGCGGGCATCGCGCCCGAGGTGGCGTTCGGCCTGGTGCGCACCGAGAGCGCGTTCCGGAGCAGCGCCACCAGCCACGTGGGCGCCATCGGCCTCACGCAGCTCATGCCGGGCACGGCGCGCTGGCTGGAGCCGGGCACCACGCGCTCGGACCTGCGCGACCCCAACACCAACCTGCGCATCGGCTTCCGCTATCTCAGCAAGCTGATCGAGCGCTACGACGGCGACACGCGCCTGGCGCTCACGGCGTACAACCGCGGCCCCGGCACCGTGGACCGCGTCCTGAAGCGCGGCGGCGATCCCGACAACGGCTACGCCGACATGGTGCTGAACAAGTAGGCCGCAGGTCCGCAGAGGTGGACCGCCCGGCGGATGGACTGATCGAGGCGGAAAGTAGAGGGCGAGCAGAGACACGAAGGGGGGCGCATCCCGATGCCTGGGATGCGCCCCCTTCCCCGTGCGGCCGGGCCGTGGAGCGCGGCGCCTACTTGTCCGACAGGACCTTGTTCCGCTCGATGTAGTCCGTCCACTCGGGCGGCACGGAGTCGTCGGGGAAGATGGCCTGGACGGGGCACTCGGGCTCGCAGGCGCCGCAGTCGATGCACTCGTCCGGGTTGATGTAGTACTGGGCGTCGGCTTCGTAGATGCAGTCGACCGGGCAGACCTCGACGCAGCTCGCGTCCTTGGTCCCGATGCACGGCTCGGCGATCACGTAGGGCATGGTGGCGGCTCTCTCACGATGGTGTGGCGGAACCGCGGTCCGTCTCCGCGTCCCCGGTTAGAATAACGAGCCCATGGGGCCTTGTAAACCGCGCCGCGTCAGCTTGCCGGCGTGGGCCGGAGCCAGGTGTCGAACCAGTCCAGCGTGGCGTCCGCGGCCGAGTGAAGGTCGTCCGTCGCCCCCCGGTACGGGTGCACGGCGCCGAAGGTGTGGTCCGCGCCCTCCAGCGTGAACAGCTCGGTGTCGTCGCCGGTTGCGGCGGCGAAGAGGGCCTCCGCGTCCTCCACGGACACGGACGTGTCGGCATCCCCGTGCACGATCAGCCAGGGCGCCTTGACGCGCGCGGCGGCGGCGAGCACGTCCAGCCGCTCGCGGTTCTCCGCCACGTCCTTCCAGTACGCCGGGCCCACGGGCATCTGCTGACCGGTGCGTGAGTTGGCGATGTGCACCGTCTCGCCGCGCTCCCACGCCGCCACCTGCTCGGGTGTCCAGCGCTCCACCGTGGCGATGGCCGCCCAGGTGACGAGCGCCTTCACGCGCGGATCCCCGGCCGCCGCCAGCACCGCCTCGCCGCCGCCGCGCGAGTGGCCGAAGAGCCCCACGGAACGCGGCGCCTCGGGCAGCAGGTGCCCCTCGTGCAGCGCGTCCACCACGCTGCGGATCTCGGCCAGGTTGCGCGTGTGCGTCTGCTCTCCGAAGCGGTCGAGCGCCGAGAAGTCCACCCCGTCCGCCCCCACGCCGTTGCGCGAGAAGTCGAAGGTGACGGCGGCGTGCCCGTGCCCCGCGATGGCGCGTGCCAGGGCGGGAAAGAAGCCCCACTCCCGGAACCCCTTGAAGCCGTGGCAGATGACCACCGCCGTGCGCGGCGTGGTGCCGCTCAGGAAGCGCACGTCGCCGCGGATGGGCTGCCCGCCGTCGCGCGGCCGCAGCTCGAAGCGCTCGTGGTTGAACGTTCTCGGATCGATGGGCGGATCGGACTGGCCGGGCTGGTCGGGCATCGGGATCTCGTCGTCGGTTCGGTGGATGGAACGCTTTTTCGGCGCGGGCGGTCGAGACCGCGGCAACGACTGCGCGAAGCCTCCCTTCGGAGGCTGGCTCCGCGCCGTTCCGGACTCCGCTCGGCACGCACGTGATCGCGGTGCGGTGGCGGAGTCGGTCGTCCAACCGCGCGATCGCGTCAGATCAAAGGGCAGCCGGCGCAGGGCACGGGGCGCGGGCAGCCTTCGCAGGGGAGCGCATCGCCCCCGTCATGAGCCGTCGCCCCGGCCCGCGCCTGGGCGATGCGGGCGGCCAGGTAGCGCAGGCGGCGCGGGTTGGTGGGCTCGTCGAACTCGCCTTCCCGCGCGGTGCCCAGCGTTCCCGATGCGGCGGCGGCCACCAGCGCGCGAACCTGCTCGGTCTCGGCCGCGTTCAGCGGGGCCAGTCCGGGCAAGTCCGTGCGCGGCGAGCGCTCCAGCACCAGCACCTTGCGCGCGAAGGAGATGAACAGCGAGCACGCCTCGGGGCAGGGCACCGTCTCGTGCTCCGGCTCTCCCTCCGTCGCCAGCGCCAGCGGCGTGCCGGCGTCCACGTCCCATGCAACGCGGCGCAGGCACACGGCGTCGCCGCAGCAGGCGCGGACGGCGTTCCGCACGGCGTCGTCCGGCAGCAGCTTCACGGAGCCGTAGATGCCGCTCTGCCGGGCCGCGGTCTCGCGCCAGTGCGTGACGCGCAGGGTGCCCGTGCGTGCGGCGTGCCAGTGCGCGGCGCAGCCGGGGTACAGGTAGTCCAGCGCCGTCCACAGCCCGCGGGCGTCCAGGTCGCCGATCACCCATCCCTGCCGCAGGTTGGGCGCCGTCTTCAGCGGCCGGTAGCCGCCCCCGTTCGTGGCCTGCGCGATCTCTCGCGCCGCGAACGGGTCGTTCGTCACCGTGCTCAGGGACGGGAGCGAGCGGTGCGTGTCTCGCCGGTGCCGCACCTCGTAGACGCCGGGCCGGGTGGACAGGAGGCGCACCTGCAGGAAGGTGCGTCCCGCATCCCCCGCGTCGTCCACCCATTTCACGAGCGCCGAGCGAGCCGCCGCGACTCCCAGCGGCGCGTGCAGCCCGCGGTCGCGTGGCGCGTCAGACATGCGCAGCCTGGGGCACGCAGGCGCCGGCTTCGCGGGCGCGCTGGAGCACGATCTCGGCCACCTCGGGAAAGGTGCCCACGGGCGCCCCATAGAACACCGTGCGGCCGTCCTTCTCCGTCACCGGGCTCAAGGCGGGGCGGTTGAGGCCCAGGTCGTCGGGGATGGTTTCCTGCGTGTGCCAGCCCTCCGCGACGAAGAAGGGCACCAGCACCACCTGCCGCTCCTCCATCCCCTCCAGCACCTGGCCCACCTCAGGGGCCTGGTCCAGGAAGCCCGTCCGCACGTGGCCGAACACGCCCGCGGCGTCGGCCTCGCGGCTCACGCGGTAGATCACCTCGGACGAGTTGGCGTTGCGCTCGGTGCCGTGGCCGATGATGACCAGGCCGGCATTCCGCGCCTGCTCGTGCGACAGCCCGGCGATCTCCTCCGCGCGGCGCAGGATCATGCCGGGCATGAGCGGGTGCGTGCCCACAGGCGGCGTGTAGCGGATGGTCTTGCCCCACTTCCGCGTGGTCGATCCGGGCCCCCCGTCCAGCCCCAGCTCGCGCGGCACCACCTCGTTCGTGAAGTATCCCTCGGAGATGAAGAGCGGAACCACGTACACCTCGTCCGATTCCACCAGGTCGAACGCCTCTCGCATGGAGGGCTCTTCCTTCCAGAAGCACTCGCGCACCTCGTCGAAGGCGCCCGTGCGCCGGATGGTCTCGGCGTGGCGGTAGACGGGCGCGCTGGAGTCCGCGTTCAGGTGCGAACCATGTCCCACGATGACCAGGGCTTGCAAGCCGTGCCGCTCCTCAGCTTCCTGCGATTGCGATGCGAGGCACGAAGGATGGCGAGGCGCGCGAAACCGGGCAAGTGCGCGGGATCGCCGGGATGCGGGTCGAAGACGCCGAGCACGTGATCGGTGGATGAGATCGAGAACGGTGGAGAACGAGATCGGTCGCCGGGTCTGGTCTGATCGAAGAAGGGGCAGCCTTCCGCCGATGGGGTGGAGGCGCCGACGGCGGGCGCAGGCTCAGCTCCCCTGCGATCCTTTGACGAGCAGCTCGTAGGTGGCGCGCTGGGCGGGGGAGAGCTTGGGCGGCAGGCCGACGAGGATGGCCGGCTTGGACGTCGATTCCGGGAGGTGGAGGACGAGGTGGTCCTGCGGGACGGGCGGCGCGTAGTCGGCCGCGAGGCCGGTGGCGTCGATCTGCACCGTGCGGCCGGGCGCCTGGAGCCGCGCCAGCACGCGGCCGTACTCCAGCCACTCGGCCACCGGGTCCGAGCCGTCGGCGGCCACGGTGGGGATGAGGCGCGTGGTGAAGTAGGCCAGCGCCTCGCGGTATGCCGGCGGGTTGTCGGCGCGCAGGGCGGTGAGCACCGCACGGAAGTGGTCGCGCGGGTCGCGGGCGCCGGTGGCCTTCAGCGCCTCGTCGAACCGGCGGTCGGCCCGCTCGCGCAGCTCCTTGTCGTCCATGCTCCGGCGTCGGTGTTCGGGCGAGAGGTGTCCGGCGCCATTCTACCGCGCGGCGGCCGCATCCGCCACCGCGCCCCTCCCCGGCAGTGGCGCACGATAGGCCGTTCCGGCTACGTCCCGCCTACCTGCCTGTGTAGACTGCGGTGATGTGGAGGTGTGGGGCGATGGGGGTACGGAGGGACAAAGGAGCGACGAGGTGGGGAGCGCGACGGAGACGAGTGTGACGCCGATCTGCCGTCGCTTGGAAACCCGCGGCTGCCATGGGAGAAAAGTCCGGCCTTCGCGGCCTCCGGGTGGGCGCGAAAGTCGGATGCGTCGGCAGATCGATCTACCGGGACGGTAGAGCTTCGCGTTGCAGTTCGCCCGCGGATCGATCCGGGATTCTCAACGCGGCCGGTCCTTGAGGCGGTAGACGAACTTCAGGCCCGACCATGTCTCGTCGATGGCGCAGACCTTCACGTCCACCATCCCGCACGCCAACCCCACGTCGCGGACGACGTTCTCCGAGACGTCCGTCGGCATGCCGGACGCGCGCTTGGGCCACGCGATCCAGAGCGAGCCGGCGGGTGCCACGAGCGGGCCGAAGCGCCGGAACGCGCCCTCCAGCTCGTCCGCGTGCATGGTGAAGAACACCGCGACGTCCAGCCGCTCGGCAAACTCCGCATCTCGCACCTCCACGTTCGGCGGCAGCTCACCGAGCGCGGCGGCGAACGATGGCGGCGCGCCTGCGAAGGCGACGGCATAGCCGGGCTTGATCCCAAGCTTCTGAGGCAGCGGCGTTCCGGAGTAGCCGGCCATCAAGCCTCGGCTCGGGAGTCGAATGATGAACGGACCGACGGATTCGACGGAGTCGGACGGCCGCCCGGTGTTCACGGAGGACGCCGGACGGCCGCGGCGCGTCAGGAGGCGGCGAACTGCGCGAAGGTGACGACGTTGCCGGCGGGCTCGCGCACGATCAGCTCGTCCGCGCCGTAGAACGTCGTGCGGCGCGGGGTCACGGGGGCGACGCCGGCCAGGGCGCGCTCCACCTCGTCCAGGTCCTCCACCTCGATGAACAGCAGGTTGCCGCGCATGGGCGTGTCGGCCAGCTCCGGCACGTCGGCGCCGACGCTGGCGCGGGTCTGGTACATCAGCTCCACGCTGCCGCGCTTGAGGATCACGAAGCCCAGCGCATCGCCGTGCGGCACCTCGGCCACCTTCTCGAAGCCCAGGCGGTCCACCCAGAACGGCAGCACGGGCTCGATCTCTTCCACGTAGACCACGGGCGTCAGCTTCTTCATCAGGAACCTCGTCGGGCGTGTGTGTCGGTCGATGGCCCCGCGGCGGGGCCGGCGTTCGGCGCGAACTCTATGCGGCGGGGGCGGCGGCGTCTTGTACGGATGCGACATCGCGCAGGTAGGCGCCCGGGCTGGTGCCCGCGATCTCGCGGAAGTCGCGGCCCATGTGCGCCTGGTCGTACCACCCGCAGTCCAGTGCCAGGCGCGACCACGACGCCACCGGCCGCCCGCGCACGCGGCGGATGGCCGCCTGCACCCGGGCGACGCGGCACGCCGTCTTGGGCGGCAGCCCCACGGCGTCCAGGAAGATGCGCTCCAGGTGGCGCCGCGTGAGCCCCACGGCCCGGCAGAGCTCCGCCACCGCCACCCGCCCGCCCAGGCGCTCGATCATCCCGCTCGCGTGCATCACGCGCGCATCCGGCGCCCGCTCGGGAGAGAGCCGGCCCGTCAGCATCTCCATCGCCAGCCGAGGACGATCGGCCGGCGCCGCCGCGTGAAGGCGCTCCTCCATCTCCGCCGCCGCGCCCGCGCCCCAGAGCGCGTCCAGCCCCACGCTCCGGTCCGTCAGCTCGCCCGCGGGCGCGTCCACGAACGGCGTTGCGCCGCCGGGGCGGAAGCGGACCCCGAGCAGGTCGACGGATCCCGCCATCCTCACGTGCAGCGGCGTGCGCATCGCGCCCACCACGTAGCTCCGCGGACCGCGATCCGGATCGCTTCCGCCGCGTGAGTCGCGGAGGTCGAAGATCACGTCCATGCACCCGTCCGGAAGCACGCGGCTCTCGAACACGCCGCCCGCAGGCACGGAGCCGGCGGACGTCCAGACGCACTCCACCAGCGGCGCCAGGCGCGGCGGCGGGGCGTGCTCGGCGTAGGTGGGCGGGCTCATGGCGCGTCGTGAGGGGGCATCGGGGTGCGGAGGAACGTTTTCGGACGCCGGCGTCGGCACCGAAACCATGGTCGCGCCGGCGGGCGGCCCCTACATTGCGGGTCCCCGGCGCCGGCTGGGAAACGGAAGCCGCAGGGCCGCACGATCCACACCCGGAGGTGCACATGCCCCACACCATCCCCCGCGTCCACGCGCCCCCTGCCGGGACCGCAGACGAGGGCGCCTTCGAGCTCTCGTGGGAGCTGTTCGGCGAGCTGTGCCGCGCGCTGGCCGTGCGCGTGGGCCGCGACTACGACCCGCAGGTCGTGATCGGCATCGCCACGCCCGGCGTGCTGCCCGCGGCCACCATCGCCTCCATCCTGCGCGTGGACTTCTTCGCGATGAAGATCTCGCGCCGCGAGCGGGGCGAGCTGGTGCGGACGCGGCCCGAGATCCTGTCCCCCACGCCCATCCAGGCCCGGGGCAAGCGCGTCCTGATCGTGGACGAAGTCACCACCAGCGGCGACACCCTGCGCCTGGCCCTGGCCGCCGTGCGCGAGGTGGGTCCGGCACAGGTACGCACCGCCACCAGCTTCGTCAAGCCCGGCGGATACCGCCCCGACTACCACGCCCTGGAGACCGGCTCGCTGATCGTCTTCCCCTGGGATCGCCAGGTCCTCCACGGCGGAGAGCTGGTCACGCACCCGGCCTACGCGCCGGCGCTCGGGCACTAGGCGCGGAGATTGGTTCTGAAGCGGAGCTCGTAACGGCGCGGGAGGGCCCTCCACGCAGAGCTCCTCGCCGCGCCGCCACCACGTGCGTCCCGCGCGGAACCCTGATCCCACCCGGAGCCTGCCTCCGCCAGGAGGCTTCGCGCGGTTGTCGCCGCGGCTTCAGCCCCCCGTTCCCGCCGGGATCAAGGACCGCTGGCGGTTTCGGTTTGAACGCCGGATCGACGGAAAGGGCCGGCTCCCACCCGGGAAGCCGGCCCTTCATCCGCTGACGCGGTTTCGTTCGTGCCGCAGCGGCCTCGGCCGTCAGGTTCGACCCGACGGCCGAGACACCTCAGCCCTTCGTCATCGAATCGAGGAACTCCTTGTTGCTCTTCGTCTTCTTCATGCGCTGCAGGAGGAAGTCGATGGCCTCGGCAGGCGGCATGTCCGAGAGGAAGTTGCGCAGCAGGTAGACGCGGGTGAGCTCCATCTCGCTGAGCAGCAGGTCCTCGCGGCGCGTGCCCGACTTGTTGAGGTCGATGGCGGGGAAGATCCGCTTGTCGGCGATGTGGCGGTCGAGGACGAGCTCCATGTTGCCGGTGCCCTTGAACTCCTCGAAGATCACCTCGTCCATGCGGCTGCCCGTGTCCACCAGCGCCGTGGCGACGATGGTGAGCGAGCCGCCCTCCTCGATGTTGCGCGCCGCGCCGAAGAAGCGCTTGGGCTTGTGCAGGGCGTGCGCGTCCACGCCGCCCGACAGGATCTTGCCCGAGTGCGGCACCGTGACGTTGTAGGCGCGGGCCAGGCGGGTGATGGAGTCCAGCAGGATCACCACGTCCTTGCCGTGCTCCACCAGGCGCTTGGCCTTCTCCAGCACCATCTCGGCCACCTGCGTGTGGCGGTCGGCGGGCTCGTCGAAGGTGGACGAGATCACCTCGGCCCGCACGTTCTCCTGCATGTCCGTCACCTCTTCCGGGCGCTCGTCGATGAGCAGCACGATGAGGTGCACGTCCGGGTGGTTCTCGTTGATCGCGTTGGCGATCTTCTGCATCAGGATCGTCTTGCCCGCCTTGGGCGGCGCCACGATCAGGCCGCGCTGGCCCTTGCCGAGCGGGGCGATCAGGTCCATCACCCGCATGGACAGGTCGCCGTTGGCCGACTCCAGGTGCACCCGGTCGTCGGGGTAGCGCGGGCGCAGGTTGTCGAAGGCGATGCGGTGCTTGGCGCGGTCGGGGTCGTCGCCGTTCACGCGCTCCACCTTCAGCAGCGCCAGGTAGCGCTCGCCCTCCTTGGGCGGACGCACCTGCCCCAGCACCGTGTCGCCCGTGCGCAGGTCGAAGCGCTTGATCTGGCTGGGAGAGACGTAGATGTCGTCGGGGCCGTACAGGTAGTTCCAGTCCTGCGAGCGCAGGAAGCCGTAGCCCTCGGGAAGCACCTCCAGCACGCCCTCGCCGCGCAGCACGACGTCCGAGTCCAGCAGGTTCTGCTCGATGCGGTAGATCAGGTCCTGCTTGCGGAGCCCCGAGTAGTTCGAGATGTTCAGGCCTTCGGCCATCTCGTGCAGCTCGGCGATGCTCTTGGATTTAATCGCAGTGATGTCCACGACGTGCTCCGAATGGGTAGGCGCAGCCGACGGCGCGGGAGGTGGGTTCCGCCGGGGGCGCGATCCGTGCTTGCAAGTTCGGGAAGGAAAGCGGAAGGAAGGGGCCCAACCGGGGCCGCGACCGAGTGGCAGGGTTTTCGGGGTCTATGGGGCACAACCTAACGCTCCCTTCCGGAGAGGTCAAGAGAACGGTGATGGCTCCGGAACGTGTGTTTGTGCAGTATCGTGAAGGCATCCTGGGGGGTCTCGAGATCGTCCGGGGAACGCTGCACCCCGGCCTTGACGCCGACGCCGAGCCCGCGCGCGGCGAGTTGGACGCGTGGCCCGGCACCCGCTTCGTGCAGCGGGTGGGGGACGGCACCGAGGTCATGCTGGTGCGCCGCGTGGCGCCGCGCCCGCGCGAGCGGTGGTGGCTGCACGCGCTGCTCTTCGCGCTGACCTTCGCGTCCGTCACCGTGTGCGGCGCGTTCGTGGCCGGGTGGAGCCCGGCCGGGCGCACGCTGGTGCTGTTCGGCGCGGCGCTGGACCTTCCGGCGCGCGCGTCGACGGGCGACCTGCTGCCCGGGCTGTGGCTTTCGGTTCCCCTGTGTGCCATCCTGCTCGCGCACGAACTGGGCCACTACGTCACCGCCCGCCGGCACGGGCTGGACGTGTCCCCGCCGTACTTCATCCCCGTTCCCTGGCTGGTGAGCCTGGTGGGCACGTTCGGCGCCTTCATCCGACTGCGCACCCCCCTGCTGAACCGGGTGATGCTGATGGACGTGGGCGCCGGCGGGCCCCTCGCGGGGATGCTTCTCTCCGTCCCCGTGACCGTCGCCGGGCTGATGCTGAGCCGCCCGATGCACCTGCTGCCTCCGGACCCGGGGCTGCGCTACGTCGTCTTCTACTCCGGCCATCCCTACTTCGCCGTGGGCGGCGGGCTGCTCTTCAACGCGCTGGCCGCGGTGCTGGTGGCGCCGCACGGGGCCGTCCACCTGCACCCCCTGGCGCTGGCGGGGTGGTTCGGATTGTTCGTCACCATGCTGAACCTGCTCCCGGCGGGGCAGCTGGACGGCGGGCACGTGCTGTACGCGCTGCTGGGCCGCCGCCAGGTGGCGGTGGGCACGGTGGCGGTGGCGGCGCTGCTGCTGCTGGGGCGCGGGTGGACGGGGTGGTGGCTCTGGGCGGGGGCCATCCTGGTGCTGGGCCGCGGGCGCGTGTCGCACCCTCCGGTGCTGGACGACGCCTTCCGCGTCCGTGGGTGGCGCGCGGCGGCGGGGTGGGCCTGCGTCGCGGCGGCCGTGCTCACCTTCATCCCCCGCCCGTTCTGAGCGTCCGATCCACGGACTCGGCGCCCCGGTTTTGCTTGACAAAGGGCCTTCCCGCCGGGAAGATTCCACCGGTACGGCCACCGAGGCGGCCGCCGACCGGCGCACCCGGAGACGAGGGATGGCACGCCACAATCGCGAAGGGAGCGGCGAGGACCAGCGCGGGCGCACCTACACGGTGGCGTACCAGCCGGACTGGCTGCGGGTGGTGAAGGTGACGCGCGAGCTGGGCAGCGGGCGCCAGTCCACCAAGACGCTGGTGCGCAACCCCGACCTTCCCGCCGCCGAGCCGGGCACCCGCGTCCGCACGCACGTGGTGAGCGCGGACCTGGGCCTGGACTTCGAGGTGGTGCTGCACGACGAGCGCCGCGTGGTGCGCCGCATCGTGGTGGAGACCGTGGTGCCCGACGGCGGCGAGGCGGGCGAGACGGTGGTCTTCTCGTTCGCGCGCACCCTGGACGACGGCCCCGGCGAGGGCTGAGCCCGCCGCCCGCGCTCCTTCCCCGCGGCACCCTCCTTCCCCCGGCATTCTCCGATGCTCCTCCTGGCGGTGCCCGCCTCCGCGCCCGACACGCGGCTTCTCCTGTACATCAACGTGGTGGTGGTGGTGAGCGTGGTCGTGTTCACCGCCGGCGTGGTGGTGGCGCTGCTGCGCCGCAGCTATCGCCGCCGCGTGGAGGAGGAGAAGCTGGCTGCCATCGGCATCGCCACCGCGCGCATCCTGCACCAGATCAAGAACCCCCTGCAGACCATCGTGCTGCACGCGGACCTGCTGCAGGAGGACGCGGTGGCCGCCGTGCCCGCCGCCCGCCGCGAGGTGTGCGAGGCGATCGTGGGCGAGAGCCAGCGCCTGGTCTCCATGCTGGACGAGCTGTCCGTCTACGCCTCGGGCGCGCGGCGGGCGCTGGCGCTGGAGCCGGTGGCGCTGCACGACCTGGTGCGCCAGGTGGCCGCCAACGAGGGCCGCGAGTCGGTGGAGACGGGGGTGCGGGTGGACGCCGGCGGTATCGGCGAGGCGATGGTGCTGGCCGACGGCTACTACCTGCACCAGGTGTTCGACAACCTGGCCCGCAACGCCCGCGAGGCCATGGAGGACCAGGAGGACCGCCGCCTGTGGCTGCACGTGGAGCGCGCCGGCCCCCTCGCCGTCGCCCGGGTGACGGACAACGGCCCCGGCATCGCGCCCGACAAGCTGGAGAGCGTCTTCCAGCCCTTCGTCTCCACCAAGGGCAAGGGGATGGGGCTGGGGCTCGCGATCTGCAAGGAGATCGTGGAGGGGCACGGGGGGCGGCTGGACGTGCAGTCGCGCCCCGGCGAGGGCACCACCTTCACGGTGACGCTGCCCGCCTACGTGGAGGGCGCGCCGCCGGCGGCGGCGGAAACGGAACGGAGGGAGCCGGCGTGGAGCTGAACGGAGTGTTCGCGCCCGCCACCACCCCCTTCGACCCGGTGACGGGCGACGCGGACGTGGTGGCGATGCGCGCCAACGTGCGGAACTGGATGCGGGCGCCGCTGGCCGGCGTGGTGCTGTTCGGGTCCACGGGCGAGGGGCTGCTGCTGGACGACGGGGAGCGCGCGCGCCTCCTGGAGGGCACGCGCGCGGTGCTGGACGCCGACCGCCTGCTGCTGGCCGGCACGGGCGCGGAGTCCACGCGCGGCGCCATCCGCCTGTCGCGCGAGGCGGCGGCCGCCGGGGCGGACGCGGTGCTCGTGCACGCGCCGGCCTACTACCGCCCGCAGATGACGCCCGAGGCGCTGCGCGACCACTACACGGCCGTGGCCGACGGCTCGCCGGTGCCCGTGGTGCTGTACCAGGTGCCGCCGCAGTACAGCGGGGTGGAGCTTCCGGCCGGCCTCGTGGGCGAGCTGGCCAAGCACGAGAACATCGTGGGCATCAAGGACTCGTCCGGCGACCTGAAGACGCTGGGCGCGCTGGTGGAGGCGTGCGGGTCCCGCTGCGCCGTCCTCGCCGGTAGTGGCGCCGTCTTCTACGGGGCGCTGGAGACGGGCGCGGCCGGCGGCGTGCTCGCCGTGTCCCTCCTGGCCGCGAGGGAAGCCTGCGCCGTGCACGCGCACTTCGTCGCAGGGCGTCTGGCGGATGCGGGACGGGTGCAGGAGCGCATCGCCCCGCTCCACCGCGCCGTCGTCGGCGGGCTGGGCGTGGCGGGGGTGAAGGCGGGGCTGGACCTGCTGGGGATGCACGGCGGGCTGCCGCGTCCGCCGCTCAAGCCGCTGCGCGCGAAGGAGGTGCAGGCCGTGCGCGCGGCGCTGGAGGCGGCGGGGGTGATGGCGCCCGCGGCGGCGCCCGCGTGACGCTGCCCGGCATCGTCTGCACCCTGGCGGGACTGTGCACCCTGGCCGTGGTGCTGTGGGACATCTTCGTGACCGTGCTGCACCACTGGGGCGGCCGCAGCCCGGTGGGCGGGCGGCTGGCGCACGGCCTGTGGAGGATGGGCGTGGGCCTGCTGCGGTTCATCCCCACGCGCCGTCGGCGGGCGTGGCTGGGCTTCGTGGGCCCCGCGCTGATCCCCGCCACGCTCGTGCTGTGGGCCAGCCTCACCGTGGCGGGCTTCGCGCTGCTCTACCTTCCGCAGATGCCGCAGGGGTTCCACGCGGGGCCGGGCATCCCCGTGCCGGGCACCTTCTTCGACGCCCTGTACGTCAGCGGGATCAGCTTCTTCACCATCGGCTTCGGCGACGTGCTGCCGGTGGCGCGCCTCACCCGCTTCCTGGCGGTGCTGGAGGGCGGCGCCGGCTTCGGCCTCGTGTCGCTCTCCGTCAGCTACTTCGCCTCCGTCTACACGGCCTACTCTGCCCAGAAGGCGCTGGCCGAGACGCTGTACGCGCAGGCGGGCGAGTCGGCCGATGCGGCGCGCGTGATCGCCAGCCACCTGCACGGCGGCGCGTCGCACGGCATCCTGGCCTTCGAGCTGGCGCGCCTGCGCGACGGGATGGCGGCCATCGGCTCGGGCTACGCCAACTGGCCCATCCTGCACTACTTCGTCTCGGCGCTGCCCCGCGAGTCGCTGCTGCGGCTGCTCTTCGTGGTGCACGACATGGTGACCCTGCTGGACACGGCCGTGGACCCGGACGAGAACCCCACGGTGGCCGGCCTGGGCCGCCGCTCGGGCCTGGAGGCCACCGCCCGCAACCTGCGCCGGTCGCTGGCGGCCACGCTGCTGCTGGGGTGGGACGTGGCCGAGCGCGAGGCGCGCCTGGAGCTGGAGGAAGGCGACCCGTTCCGCTGGGCAGGCCGCTTCCGCGACGCGGTGGACGTGCTGCGCGGCGCCGGTGTGGCCGTGTGCGACGGCCCCGACGCCGTGGAGCGCTACGTCCGCGAGCGCGGCGAGTGGGAGCCCTGGGTGCGGGCCAGCGCCGTGGTGCTGGGGGAGCCGTGGGGCGAGGTGTCGGGGGGGTGTTGAGGGAGGCCGCCGCGGAAACTCACGGCGGCTGAAGCCTCGGCGACGACGGCACAAAGCCTCCCTTCGGAGGCTGCTCCGCGCCGTGGATGGCATCGCCGCGGAAGGCCGGGCATGAGACACCCGTTCGTCCGCTTTCGGAAGCGGGGCCGAGGTGTGGGGCCCCGCATTCCGCTGCAATCCTCTGCCGTTGCTAGGTCCCCGTGCGGCGGCTACGTTGTCGGCGTTCCGCGCGGACCCCGGACTCCAGCCTACGCACGCCCAGCCATGGCCGAATTCAGCAGCCTGCTCTTCGAAGTCCAGGACGGCATCGCCACCGTCACGGTGAACCGGCCCACCAAGCTCAACGCGCTCAACCACGCCACCATCCTGGAGATCGCCGCCGCCGCCGCCGAGATCGCGTCGCGCGGGGACGTGCGCGGCGCCATCGTCACGGGCGCGGGCGAGAAGGCGTTCGTGGCGGGGGCGGACATCTCCGAGCTGGCCGGGACGGGCGCGCTGGAGGCGATCGAGACCAGCCGCGTGGGGCAGGCCGCGTTCCGGGCGCTGGAGCTTTCGCGCAAGCCGGTCATCGCGGCGGTGAACGGGTTCGCGCTGGGCGGCGGGTGCGAGCTGGCGCTGGCGTGCCACATCCGCATCGCCAGCCCCAACGCGCAGTTCGGGCTGCCCGAGGTGAAGCTGGGCCTCATTCCCGGCTACGGCGGCACCGTCCGCCTGCCGCGCATCGTGGGCAAGGGCCGCGCGCTGGAGCTGATGCTTTCCGCCGGGTTCATCGGCGCCGACGAGGCTTACCGCATCGGCCTGGTGAACCGCGTGTTCCCGCAGGCCGAGCTGATGGACGCGGCGCGGACGATGCTCGGTACCATCCTCGCCAACGGCCCCGTCGCCGTCGGGCTCGCCATCGAGAGCGCCACCCGCGGGCTGGAGATGGACGTGGACGACGCGCTGGCGCTGGAGTCCAACCTGTTCGGACTCACCGCCGGCACCACCGACATGCGCGAGGGCACGGCGGCGTTCCTCGAGAAGCGGAAGGCGAGCTTCACGGGGAAGTAGCCGTCGCACGACTTGGGTCGCGGAAGGGGGCTTCGATTCGGAGGAGGCGGACGCCCCGGCGGATGGAATCGACCGTTCAGCAGGCGTAGTCGGAAGCCGCCGTTCGGAGTACATTTCGGGAAGCCGCGGATCGATCGGGTCCGCGGCTTCCGTCGCGTTGATGTCGGCGGAACGAATTCGCCGCATCGATACACGATGTCTGCCCTCGCAGACTACCGATGGTAGTGTGGCGGCGGTGATCTTCGTGCGCGGCCGGTGCGGGTTCGGATGGACCTCGATTCGATCGATCTGAACGGAGGTTTGGCTGATGTCGTCGAGCACCGCGATCCTGCAGCCGTCGAAGGACGTGCAGCGGCTTCTGCTGACCTCGCCCGTGGGGCCGCTGCTGGCGGAGTACGCGGCGGATGGGCTGCGGACCCTGCACTTCTGGCCGCAGGGGGCGCATCCGCCGGCGGGCACGCGGGTGGAGCCGTCGCGCGACGACGTGCTGGGCTGGAAGGTCGCGGAGCAGCTCCGCGAGTACTTCGCCGGGACGCGGACGGCGTTCGACCTTCCGCTGGCGCCGGCGGGCACGGAGTTCCAGCGGCGCGTGTGGAGCGCGCTGTGCCGCATTCCCGCGGGGGAGACGCGCTCGTACGGCCAGGTGGCGGCGGAGATGGGGATGCCGAGGTCGCCGCGGCCGGTGGGACAGGCGAATCGCAGGAACCCGATCCCCGTCGTCATCCCCTGCCACCGCGTGCTGGCGGCGAGCGGCGCCCTCGGCGGCTACATGGGCTCGTGGGGCGACGACGGCGAGAGCGCGGACATCAAGCGCTGGCTTCTGCGCCACGAAGGTGCGCCCGGCGCGTGGTGAGCACGTCCGTCCGCCGCCTTCCGACGATCCCGATCGACCATCCCTGACCGGACGCCGCCCGCCCTCCCCGTGTACCTTTCCCGCCTGCACCTCCGCAACTACCGCAACTTCGCGGAGCAGACCGTCGAGCTGCCTCCGCAGGGCGTCGCCATCATCGGCGACAACGGGCAGGGCAAGACCAACCTGCTGGAGTCGATCTACTACCTGGAGATCTTCCGCTCCTTCCGCGGCGCGCCCGACGAGCAGCTCGTGCGCTTCGGCGAGGAGGTGTTCCGCGTGGAGGGCACTCTGCGCGCGCCGGACGGAGCCGAGCGTACCCTGGCGGCGGCGTTCGAGCGGCGGCGGCGGAAGAAGAAGGTGACGGTGAACGGCGCCGAGCCCGAGCGCCTGGCCGACGCGCTGGGCGGCGTGGGCGCGGTGATCTTCTCGCCCTCGGACGTGGAGATCGTGGCGGGTGGGCCCGGCGAACGGAGGCGCTTCCTGGACATCGTCCTCTCGCTGGCCGTGCCGGGCTACGTGGCCTCGCTGCAGCGCTATCGCCAGGCGTTGCTCCAGCGCAACACGCTGCTGCGTGGGAACGCCGCCGCCGCGCTGGTGGCGGCGTGGAACGAGCCGCTGATCGCCGCCGGCAGCCGCGTCGTCGCGGCCCGCGCGCGCTGGGTGGCCGAGCGCCGCGACAGCTTTGCCGCGCACTACCTGCGCGTGGCCGGCGGACAGCCCGGCGCGCTCTCGTTCGACCCCTGCTTCGGCGAGTGGACCTCCGCCGACACGCGGCCCGACGCCGTCGCGGAGGAGTTCCGCGCCGAGCTGGAGCGCTCCGCCGATCGCGAGGCCCGCCGCGGGATGACGCTGGTGGGCCCGCACCGCGACGACCTGCGCTTCAGCACGCAGGCGGAGGACGGATCGGCGCTGGACCTGCGCACCTACGGTTCCGGCGGCCAGCAGCGCACCGCCGCCATCGCCGCGCGCATGGTGGAGGCCGAGACCATCCGCGAGACGCGCGGCCGCGAGTCCGTCATCCTGCTGGACGACGTGTTCGCCGAGCTGGATCCCGGCCGTTCGCAGCGCATCATCGAGTGGATCGACTCGTCCGACGGCGGCCAGGTCATCCTCACCTCCCCCAAGCCCAGCGACGTGCAGGTGCACGGCCACTCGCTGCCCCGCTGGCGGATGGTCGCGGGCCAGGTGGTCCCGGAGTAGGATCTGCGCCGGCGCGCAGTCGCCATCCGCCGGAGGGAGGCGATCCAGCGGCACGGAACAGGGGCGGCTCGCACCGGCGAGCCGCCCCTGTTCGCTCATGGATCTGACGACGCGCTTCTCGCGCGGAAGCGCCTCTGCCCACCCGGAGCCCGCGCAGGCGGGCCTGGTTCCTACGGCAGCCCGTGGCCTCCAGCCCGAGGGCACGGCTTCGCCGAAATCCCACGCTCCGGATCGATCCCATACCCCCGGTCCCGCACTCCGCCGTAGGCGACAGCGGCAGGTGATCGCGTCTTTGACCTACGCCTCCGGCGAGGAGATGATCGCGCTCTCCGCCCGCGGCGCCGCGAGCTGGCGGCGGAAGTCGTCGGCCTCGGAGAGCGACTGCACGGTGTGCTGCAGGCTCTGGATCTCGGATTCGAGCACGGCGATGCGACGGTCCTGCAGGTTCGCGACGCGGTCGTTGCCCTGCGATTCGCGCAGCACCAGAAGCGAGTCGACGATGGGCCGCAGGGCGTAGCGCGCGCTGAACGCCACGATGGGCGTGAGGATGCTCAGGCCGCCCAGCACGACCGCGACCATTCCGATCATTTCACCTGTCATCGCCGAACCTGCTTTCGTAGGATGGATGGGAGGTTGGTATGCCGCTCGTACGCGAAGTCCGCAGACCCTGTTTCAGCCGACCCGGCAGGCTGCGGTGACAAGATACTCTCACCCGTTCGTTCACGCCCGGCCCTCGTCGATCGGGGGGCGATCGGCGCCGCTTCCCGAACCCCTGTCGTCTCCATTGGATCCGTATCCCATCTCGGAGCGGTTCGCGCCGCCGACTCGAAGGGTGCTCCGGGTACCGTAAAACCTCTGTACCGGCGCCTCCCTCTCTCGTGCATACGTGCACGCACGCGCGAAGACCTCCCGAAACGTGGTCCCGCGCTCCGCGTTGCGCTAAGTTGAAGGATTGATCCGTCCGCGCCCCCGTTTCCCGCCGTGCCCGCCTTGAGCCGCTCCCGAAACCTCCGCACTCCCAACGGAACCCCGCAGTCGGTGGGTGACCTGCTGTCGCGCTACCTGGACCGCAGCGGGCTGAGCGCCAAGGTGGAGGCCGCCTCGGCGCTGCACGAGTGGGCGGGCAAGGTGGGCCCCCAGATCGCGGCCGTCACCGAGCCGCTGCGGGTGAGCGAGGGCACGCTGTTCGTCGCCGTCGCCACCTCGGCGTGGATGATGGAGCTGAACATGATGAAGGGCGACCTGATGCGCTACCTGAACGCGGGCAAGGGCGAGGGAAAGATCCGCCAGCTCGTGTTCGTGATGGGCGAGGGCGCGCCCGGCTCCGCGCCTGCCCCACAGGGCGAAAACCCGAACACTTCCCGTCGGCCGGGGTATCATCGCACGTAGCATCCTCCTCGCCAACCAGGACGATACAGAGCGTATGCCTTCGAGCACCGCAGCCGCTTCGAGCACCGCATCCAGGGAGTACAACGCCGGCCAGATCCAGGTCCTCAAGGGGCTGGAGGCGGTCCGCAAGCGGCCGGGCATGTACATCGGCACCACGGGGCCCCGGGGCCTGCACCACCTGGTCTACGAGGTGGTGGACAACTCCATCGACGAGGCGCTCGCCGGGCACGCCACCAGCGTGGACGTCACCATCCATCCCGACGACTCCGTCACGGTGGTGGACAACGGGCGCGGCATTCCCGTGGACATGCACCCCACCGAGGGCGTGCCGGCGGTGGAGCTGGCGCTCACGGTGCTGCACGCGGGCGGCAAGTTCGACAACGAGGGCGAGGGCTCGTACAAGGTGTCGGGCGGCCTGCACGGCGTGGGCGTGTCGGTGGTGAACGCGCTGTCCGAGTGGCTGCGCGTGATCGTGCGCCGCGAGGGCAAGGTGTACGAGATCGCCTTCTCGCGCGGCGACAAGACGCAGGAGCTGGCCGTCACGGGAACGACGACCGAGCGCGGCACCACCGTGTCGTTCAAGCCCGACCCCGCGGTGTTCCCCGAGACGGCCTACTCGTTCGAGACGCTGTCCAACCGCCTTCGCGAGCTGGCGTTCCTCAACAAGGGCCTGCGCATCAGCCTGTCGGACGAGCGCGCCCTGGACGGCGTGCCTCCGCACCGCGACGACTACCACTACGAGGGCGGCCTGCGCGAGTTCGTGGAGTTCCTGCGCGGCTCCCGCAAGCCGCTGCACCCGGACGTCATCTACATCGAGGCCGACCGTCCCGAGGCCGCCATCGAGATCGCGCTGCAGTACGACGACGGCTACAACGAGAACACGTTCACCTTCGTCAACAACATCAACACGCACGAGGGCGGCAGCCACCTCACCGGGTTCAAGGCGGCGCTCACCAGCTCCATCAACGAGTACGCCCGCAAGAGCGGCCTGTTCAAGAAGGGCGGCCTGGAGGCGCTGTCGGGCGACGACGTGCGCGAGGGGCTGACCTGCGTGATCAGCGTGAAGGTTCGCGAGCCGCAGTTCGAGGGGCAGACCAAGACCAAGCTGGGAAACAGCGAGGTCAAGGGCGCCGTGCAGAGCGTGGTGAACGAGAAGCTGTCCGAGTTCCTGGACGAGCACCCCGGCGTGGGCCGCGCGGTGATCGAGAAGGCCATCTCGGCCGCCCGCGCCCGCGAGGCCGCCCGCAAGGCGCGCGACCTGACGCGCAAGAAGAGCGCGCTGGAGACGGGCGTGCTGCCCGGCAAGCTGGCCGACTGCAGCAGCAACAACCCCGAGCTGAGCGAGATCTACATCGTCGAGGGCGACTCCGCCGGCGGCAGCGCCAAGCAGGGGCGCAAGCGCGAGTTCCAGGCGATCCTGCCGCTCAAGGGCAAGATCCTGAACGTGGAGAAGGCGCGCTTCGACAAGGTGCTGAGCAACGACGAGATCCGCGCCATCATCACCGCCATCGGCACGGGCATCGGCGAGGACGAGTTCAACCTCGAGAACGCGCGCTACCACAAGATCATCATCATGACGGACGCGGACGTGGACGGCTCCCACATCCGCACCCTGCTGCTCACCTTCTTCTTCCGGCAGATGCGGCAGCTGGTGGACGCCGGCTTCATCTACATCGCGCAGCCGCCGCTGTACCTGGTGAAGAAGGGCAAGCAGGAGGTCTACGCCTACTCCGACGAGGAGCGCGACGTCACGCTCGCGCGCTTCCGGGGCGGCGACGACAGCAAGGGCGACAAGGGCATCCACGTGCAGCGCTACAAGGGCCTGGGCGAGATGAACCCCGAGCAGCTCTGGAAGACCACCATGGACCCGGACACCCGCACGCTGCTGGTGGTGACCATGGAGGACGCCGTGGAGGCCGACGCCATCTTCACCAAGCTGATGGGCGAGGAGGTGGAGCCCCGCCGCCAGTTCATCGAGCAGAACGCGCGCTACGTGAAGAACCTGGACGTGTAGGCGTACGCGCGTCTGTGATGCCGCGACGAGTAGCAGGCCCCGAGGCGATCTTCGGGGCCTGCGTCCGTTCCGGCGAATCGGAGTGACGCGGCTCTGTTCGGTTCAATCGGACCGTGAGGCCCCGGGCACCAACGAAAGGCCGGTAGGTAAGGCGGGCGTTGGAGGTCGCTTGCCCGGAGCCTCGGTCCCATCTGACCCTCCATCCGCCATGACCATCGCCACCGACCTGCAGGTCGCCATCCGCCGCCGTCGGCGTTGCGGAACCCACAGTCTACGAAAGGCCACGTTCCAGGCCCGCCGACTCGTCGGAGGACGGCCAGGCGCCGAGTGCGAACGCCTTCGTCAGGATGCGCTTCGGATGAAGCTGCGCGAGGTGAGACGCGCCCGCCTCCGTGCGGCGTACGAGGAGGCGGAGCTCGACCCGGAGTTCATGCGGGAGATGGAGGCCACGATGCGGGCCTTTGAGCCCGCGGTGGGCGACGGGCTTTCCGCAGGCGTGGGATGACGGGGCGCCGACATGGCATGCACGGGGAGGGTCCGGCAGCGGGACGTGCTGCGAGCGGACCTGGAGTTCGTCACCGGGAGCGAGCAGGGCGCCTCAAACAGGCCTGTGATCCTCTCCGCATGACGGGGTGGAAATGCCTGCATCGATTGAAGATGCGTGGCGCAGTGCGGGGCTGCCTTTCCCAAACTCCCACCCTGCTCTTGCGGTCAGGTCGTGTGCGCTCTAAGATCCACAGTGTCCATCCAACGATAGTGGTAATAGTGGACGCCCCGGTGCGGGCGGTGACGGCTTCGGGCCGCAGGACGTTCCGGTCGAGACGCTCCGGACGTTCCTGTCCGCGCTCTCGGAGCGTCAGCCGTTGCGCCTGATCGCGGAGCGGGTGGAGGTCGGCCACGAGACGTTGCGCAAGTTCATCGAGGGCGAGACGGACGTTCCGCACCGCTCCAGCCGCAAGGCCTACTCGCGGCTCTTCCGCGCCTACGGCGGAAAGACGGACGGACTGGTGCTCAATCCGATGGAGCGCGCCGAGGTGGCGGGAGTGCTCTCGGACCTGAAGATGATCCTGGCTCCGGGCCTGAAGGCATCGAAGGCCGAGGTGAGGCGCATCTTCGCCGCGGCGCGGGCCAGCGGCATGGAGCTGCCCGAGCGCACCACCGAGCTGGAACGCTGGCTGGTCCGCATGCTCACCGAGATCTACGGCGGCGGCGACACCTACGCGTAGCCCGGGCGGCGCGTACGTACCGAGACGAATCGCTCTATGCCAGGATGGGCCGCGGAACAGCTTCCGCGGCCCTTCTCGCGTTCACGAAAGTCTTGCGTACTGACCCCTTTGGCCACTAAGATTGCCAATGTAAAAACGACGATAACGGTCAAAGTGGACGCAAGCCGCACGGGCGCAAGTACCCCAGATACACCGAGGCCAACCGGCGTCCGGTCGATCGCGACGTGTTGCGAGAGTTCTACCGCAACTTTCGCGATCAGGAAGGGACCCTGGGGGCGGAGAAGAAGAGCCGCATCGGCCACGAGACGATGCGGACGTTCATCAACGAGAAGGACGAGCCGGACGCCGGGGGAAAGCGTCCGCACCCGTTCAACCCGCGCTCCGGAACGATCCTGGACTTCGAGGCGTTCTTCTGGCGGCAGCACGACCTGCAGGAGGTGCGCGACGATCCCGACGCGCCACTTCCGCCGGACGACGTCGCCGCGCTGCGGGCCATCCTTTCCGCCGAGCGCGATGCGGCGGACGCCGAGATCCGCGCCATCGGCGAGGCGATGGAGGCCCAGGGCCAGTCGGGGGTGAAGGCGGTGCGGCTGATGGAGCTGCTGCGGCGGATGTGGGAGGAAGGCGAGGCGACCATGCCGAGCTACGGCACCGCTGGCCGCAAGCGGAAGAAGCCCGAGCCTCCGCCGCAGTCCTCTCGCGCGGCAGACCCTCCGGATGCATCCGCCGAGCAGGCGGACGCCCCCGATGAGGATGCCGACGGGTCCCAGGGTCCGGACGGCCTGGGACCTGCGGACTGAGCGAGAGAATCGAATGGGGGTCCCGATCAATGCTTCGGGACCCCCATTTTTCGATCTGCCCCGGCAACCTCGACGGCCGCGGGTCGGGGATGCTTCTCCGGCCCGTGGCCTTTTCGTTCCATGGCCGCGTCCCCCGATGTGGCATCCTGCGTTTCGGTGGCTCCACCCATCGCGCGCGGGTGGCGGGCGTCAGCGGTCGGCGCGCGCGGGCGGCGTGGCGGACGGGGCGGCGAGCTCGCGGTGGAAGTCGGCGACCTCGCTGATGCGGGCCATGGAGCGCTCCATCGACTCCACGTTCTGCTCCATCAGCGCCAGGCGCTGCTCCAGCATCTGGATGCGCCGGTCGTCGCCGCCCTGCTGCGGGTTCCGCACGCCGGCCAGCGGCTGCACGATGTACTTGCCCACCACGACGGTGAGCGGGATGCAGAGCGCCGCGAGCGGGATCAGGAACGGGAAGAAGTGCATCATCGCAGACCTCGGAGGGTGGACGGCGGACGAGACCGGTCCGCGCGTGCACAAGTACGCGCGCGCCACGGGGAAGTTTCGCGGTCGATCCACGGATGCGCCAGCCGTGTCAGCGTGCCGTGGCGCCTTGCGCGGTGGGCACGGCGGCCGGTGAACGTCCGCCGAGCCGGGCCAGGACGCGCTCCGCCGCGGTGATGCCCCCGTGCTGGGCCTCCTCGAACAGCGAGAGCCCGCTCAGGTCGCTGTGCGCGTAGAAGACGGGGCCGGCCGCCGACGCCAGGGCCGCGCGGGCGGGCGAGGCGAGGAAGCCGGGCGTGGGGCGCACCATCGCGTGGCCCATGCGCATCACGTCGACGCGCGAGACGCAGCGGCGGATGTCCGGATGCGCGCGCTCCAGGTCGGCGAGGATGAGCTCCGCCCACGCGCCCCACGGGCGGCGCAGCAGCGTCTCTCGCGCCTGGCGGGGCGGCTGGTGGGCGAGCGCCCAGTAGTACGTCCACACCGACCGGTCCTCGCGCGTGGCGATGGACTGGTGCGTGGCGTCCACGTAGCCCAGCGCCTGCGAGTGCAGCAGCACGTTGTCCCACGACAGGGGGAACCCGCTCTCGCGCGGAAGGCGGTCCAGCGTGAGGTTGGCGGTGAGCCAGGGCGAGTAGGTGAAGTCCACCGCCGGCGCGCCCTCCACCAGCCGCGACGCGAGGAAGGACGGCGCCGCCCAGACCGCCGCATCCGCCAGGTACTCCGTGTCGCCCGCCAGCACCCGCACGCCCGGACCGGCGCGCTCCACGCGATGCACGGGCGCTCCCGTGTGCACGCGGTCGCCCACGCGGGAAAGGAGGTGGCGGGTGATGTGGCCGTTGCCTTCGGGCCAGGTGAGGGGCCCCGGATCCGCGTCGCGCGAGGCGTGGTAGTGGATGCCCGCCCAGGCGGAGGTGTCGGCCGGCAGCGCGCCGTAGTCGTCGCGGCAGCCGTACTCCATGTACCACAGGAAGGCGGGCGACCGGAACCCCTCGCGCCGCAGCCACTCGCCGAAGGGCAGGGCGTCCAGCGGCGAGGGGCGGCGGCCCAGGGCGGAGGGGATGGTGAACTCGCCCGACGCGTGGAAGCGGTCCACGTGTCCCCGGAAGCGCTTGGCCTCCTCCACGCCGCCGGACGACAGCGCGAGCGTCGCCTCCAGCCCCTCGCGCCACCGCCCCTGCGCGAACACGCGCTCCTGCGGCGCGAAGCAGAGCATGCGCTCGTCCCACGAGCCGTCCGGCCGCAGCACGCCCATCTCGGCGAACAGCTCGCGCACGTGCACGGCGCGCGGGCCGGGCACGGGAACGTAGTGGGCGGCCCAGGGATAGCGGCTTACCTCGTTCTCGCCCCAGCGCGCGTTGCCGCCCGCGTGGTCCTCCAGCTCCAGCACCACGAAGTCGCGCATCCCCGCGCGCTGCAGCCACCACGCGGCGGACAGCCCCGCCATCCCGCCGCCGATGACGACCACCGGCACGCGCACCGTCCGCCGGGGCGCCGGCATCGGCATGCGGTCGCGCAGGCGGTGCCCCCGCGCGCCGCCGTCGTCCACGAAGCCGCCGCCCAGCGCCCGGTCCGTCTTCGGTGCGCACCCCACGATCGCCGCGGAGAGCCCGCCGGTCGCGGCGGTCGACGCCGCCGCGCCGAGGCCGACGAGAAAGTCGCGGCGCTTCATCGGGCGGCGGGGCGGGGAAGGGCCTCCGCGGACAGCACGCGCCGGCGCTCGCCCTCGGGATGAATCCCGGGGCTGCAACGACGAATCCACCCCGCCTTCGCGGGGCTCGCTCCGCGCGGGAGCGGCCGTTCGCGCGGCGGGCGGATCGTCGGCACGGCGCGATCGACGGGTCCGCGAAGCGGCCGGCGTTCCAGGATCGCACCCGCGTGAGACACCCCCTCGCCCGCTTGCGGGGGAGGGGATCGGGGGGTGAGGGCCCCCATCATGCCACCCCCGGCGCCCGGACCGGCGGCGCTTCGCCGGCGGTGGCGGGGAGGCGCAGGGTGAAGACGGTGCCGACGCCGGGCTCGCTTTCCACGCGGATGTCGCCGCCCAGCATCTCGCAGAAGCGGCGGGTGATGGTGAGCCCCAGCCCGGTGCCGCCGTAGCGCCGGGTCGTCGATGGATCCGCCTGCATGAAGGGCTGGAAGAGGCGTCCGAGCTGCTCGTGCGTCATTCCGATCCCCGTGTCGCGCACGCGGAACAGCACTTCGTCGCCGGCGTCCGTCGTCTCGCGGGCGATCTCGAGCGACACGGTGCCGGCGGTGGTGAACTTGGCGGCGTTGGACAGCAGGTTCAGCAGCATCTGCCGGACTTTCGTGATGTCGGAATGCATCTCTCCGCCCGCCTCGGCGTCCAGCACGCGCAGGCGGTTGCCCCCGCGGGCGACGAGCGGGTCGAGGGTGGCGGCGACGTCCTCCACCAGCCCGGCGACGGAGAAGGTCTCCAGGTACAGATCCATCTTTCCCGCTTCGATCTTGGAGACGTCCAGGATGTCGTCGATGAGGGTGAGCAGGCCGCGGCCCGAGTCGCGGATGCGGTCCAGGTCGGGCACCAGGGTGGGCTGGCCGCGCTCCACGGCCTCTTCGCTCAGCAGCTCGGCGAAGCCGATGATGGCGTTCAGCGGGGTGCGCAGCTCGTGGCTCATGTTGGCCAGGAACTGGCTCTTGGTGCGGCTGGCGGCCTCGGCGGCGTCCTTGGCGCGCTGCAGCTCCTCCTCCACGCGCTTGCGGTCGGTGACGTCGTGCAGCAGGAGCAGGCGGCCGGTGGTGCGGCCCGCGGCGTCCAGCAGCGGCGAGACGCGCAGGTCGTAGTCGCGGCGGTCGTCGCCCGTGCCCAGGCGCACCTCGGCCTGCGCGCTGGCGCTGGCGGTGTAGGGGCGGATGCCGGCCGCCCACCCACTCAGCACGTCCGCGGCGCTGCGGCCCAGGCTGGCCTCCGCGTCGGGGCCGATGATGCGGCGCGCGGCGGGGTTCAGGTCCACGATGCGGTTGTCGGCGTCCAGCACGACGACGGCGTCGCTCATCCCCTCGATGACCTTGTCGCGGGCGACGGGGACGATGTCCAGCAGCCGCAGGCGGAAGATGCCCCACGCCAGCGCCACGCCGCTCAGCGTGAACAGGAAGGGCATGGGGTTGGCCGGGAAGAAGCTCGCGGCGTCCGGAGCCGTGCGCAGGTTGTCGATCCAGTACAGCACGTTGCCCGCCCACGGCACCACGGCGGCGAAGAGCAGCACCCGCGACTGCTGCCGGTGCAGCGCCGAGCCCCGCGCGGGGCTGGTGCCCAGCAGCGCGACGGCCCCGGTCATCACCGCCCACGAAAGGGTCACGTGCAGCCAGAACCCGGGCCCGCGCTCGCTCTGCGCCCCGATGAAGCCGGGGTTCGACTGCAGCTCGAAGCGGCTCCAGAACAGGTGGTGCCAGCGGTTGGTGAAGGCCAGCAGCACGGGGCCGAGCTGCACCGCGAGCAGGACGGCCAGCCGCCGCCCCGTGGCCCACGCGCCGCGCCCGGTGTGCTGCGCGGCGAACACCAGCCACCCCACCGCCACCATCGCGGCGCCGAAGTTGGCGAGCGCCGCGAACGCCACCTTCGCGCCGAGCCCGGTGGACGCGAAGTAGGCCGCGTATGCCAGCGACCAGCAGGCCGAGGCGCAGGTGAGGACCAGGAAGCCGCCCGTGCCCGAGACGCCGCGCTGGCGCCACGCGTATGCCGCCAGCGCGGCGGACACCAGCGCCGAGACCAGCAGGGGCACCAGGTGCGGGGTCTGCTGCCAGGCCGTGGGATCGGCGCTCAAGCGGAGCCCGCGGCGGCTGCCTCGGCCCGCGCGGCGGTCCGTTCCCCGGGCGGCGGCGCGTGGACGGCGGGAAGGCGCAGGGTGAAGACGGTGCCGACACCGGGCTCGCTCTCCACGCGGATGTCGCCGCCCAGCATCTCGCAGAAGCGGCGGGTGATGGTGAGCCCCAGGCCGGTGCCGCCGTAGCGCCGCGTGGTGGACGCGTCCGCCTGCACGAAGGGCTGGAAGAGGCGCCCGAGCTGCTCCTGCGTCATCCCGATTCCCGTGTCGCGCACGCGGAACACCACCTCGTCGCCGTCCCCGCCCGGCTCGCGCGCCACGTCCAGCGCGACGGTGCCGCCCTCGGTGAACTTCGCGGCGTTGGAGAGGAGGTTGAGCAGCATCTGCCGCACCTTCGTGACGTCGGAGCGCATCTCGCCGCCTTCGTGCGCGCGCGTGACGAGGAGCGCGTTCCCGCGGCGCGTGACGAGCGCCTCGGCGGTGAGCACGGCCTCGGCGACGACCTGCCCGACGTCGAAGTCCTCGGCGTAGATCTCCATCCGGCCGGCCTCGATCTTGGACAGGTCCAGGATGTCGTCGATCAGCGCCAGCAGCATGTGGCCCGCGTCGCGGATGTTCGCCAGGTCGGGGATGTACTCCGGCTGCTCGCGGTCGGCCGCCTCTTCCAGCAGCATCTCGGCGTAGCCGATGATGGCGGTGAGCGGGGTGCGCAGCTCGTGGCTCATGTTGGCCAGGAACTGGCTCTTGGCGCGGCTCGCCTGCTCGGCGGCCTCGGCGGCGAGCTGCAGCTCGTGCTCGGCGCGGCGCCGCTCGGTGACGTCGCGGACGATGGCCTGGATGGCGCCCTGCCCGGCGACCGCCGCCCGCGAGGCACTGACCTCCACCGGCACCAGGCGCCCGTCGCGGTGGTGCACGTGCAGTTGCGCCTGAACCGCGGGCGCGCCGCCCAGCCGGCCCGCGAACAGGTCCAGGTAGCGGCGCGACTCCGCCTCGGGCACCAGCGCGGCGACCGGCGTGCCGACGAGCTCCGCCGCCGGGCGGCCGAAGAGGCGCTCGGCGGCGGCGTTGGCGTCCAGCAGGGTGAGCGTGTCGCCCGCCACCAGAACGATGGCGTCGCTGGCGGACTGGATGAGGCCGCGGTACTTGCGCTCGGAGGCGTCCAGCGCATCCATCGCCTGCTCGCGCTCGGCGATCTCGCGGCGCAGCTCGGCCGTGCGCTCGTCCACGCGGCGCGACAGGGTGTGGCCGTGCTCCTCCAGCTCGCGGCTCACCATCTCCAGCGTCTTCTTGGTGCCCGCGAAGTTGCGCGCCAGGTAGGCGGACATGGCCACCGACAGCACGATCATCCCGTACCAGTACAGGAAGGGGCTGGGTGGCGAGCGGTTGGCCAGCAGCCACGAGATGTGGTAGGCCGAGAACGCGCTGGTGGACGCCACCCCGAACGCCACGATGCGCGCCCCGTCGCGCCGCTGCCGCAGGGCGACGAAGACCGTGCGCAGCATCTCGCCGATCAGCAGCAGGATGGGATACAGCACCAGCTCGCTGCGGTGGGCGGGCCACGCCCACGACGCGGCGGCCACGGCGGCGCTCCCGGCCAGCAGCCACGCGAACCGCCGGGGCACGCGGTCCACGAAGATGCTGTACAGAAAGCGCAGCAGCGCCAGGCAGAGGCCCAGGGCCGTCAGGTACGCGGCGCGGTCCGTCAGGTACCACGCGTCCAGGTCCTCGCACCCCGTGATGTGGAACACCGCCAGCGTGTGCGCCGCGAAAGCGAAGGCGAAGATCGCGTAGTAGAGGTTGCCGGCGGGGTTGCGGTAGAAGAGGTAGAGCACGCCGTGCAGCACCCCGAAGGCGATGAGGATGCCGGCGAAGAGCAGGAAGTGCCCCGTCTGCTCGCGCACCCACCTGGCGTGCCCGCGCGCCGCCTCGCTCCACGGCTCCATTCCCACCCAGAAGCCCCGCGCTCCGAAGCCGTGCGCGCGCCCGAGCCTCCCGGCCGACGCCAGCGAGTAGCGCACCGCCAGCACGTGGCGCCCGGCCGTGAGCCGCACCGGGACCGCGTCCAGCGGGCGTGTCACGGGCCGCCCGGCCGCCGCGGCCCCGATCGCTCCCGTGCGGCGCAGCAGCTCTCCGTCCAGGTACATCTCCGCGGCGCCCTTCACGTCCAGCCAGAGCCCGAACTCGCGGCCGCCCACGTCCGGCGCGACGTCGATTGCGGTGCGGATCCACACCGTCGGCGGCGCGGCGGGGGAGCGCGGGTCCACGCCGGCCAGGGTGGCGGCGGTGCCCATGCGGGTGTCCGCCGCCTTCCACGCGCGGTCGTCGAGCGCGGGATCGGCCCAACGCGGGTCGTCGCCCGCGCGGAAGCGCCAGTCGCCCGCGAGCCACACGATGCCGCGCCCGCCGCGCGACTGCTCGTCGCCCAGCCAGAACAGGTCCGGCGGCACGTCGACTCGCGCGCGGCGGAGCGCCTGCGCGGACAGGCGCGCCTCGCCCGCCGGC
>JAQBQD010000119.1 GCA_028287185.1 Gemmatimonadota bacterium
GGGCGCGGGTGCCGGCGACGCGGGCGAGGCCGCGGGCAGCGGCGGCGCGGAGGACGGGGCGACGGCGCGGGGCTGGAGCGCGGTGTTCATGCCGGCGATGCGGGCGGCGTCCGTCGTGGCCTCGCTCGCGCGGCGGGCGCTCTCGGCGGTGCGCGCGGCCTCGAAGTCGGGGTTGCGCGAGTTGCCCTGGATGGCGGTGGCCTGGCCGGGCGAGGCCAGGCGGTTGAGCGGCACGTAGTCGCTGCGGAAGTTCAGCTCCACCGACGACGTCAGCTCCACGTCGGCGTGCATGCTTTCCGTCGTCCGCGTGTTCTCGGTGGTGACGTAGCCGATGGTGTTCTGGATGGAGGCGCTGGCGCCCCACGGGCCCACGCCGAAGCTGGCCTGCGCGTTCACCGTGTTCGTCATGTCGAAGCGGCTGCCCTTGTCCTGCTCGGCCGCGCTGGTGGCGTCGATGTGCAGGCGCATGGCGGCGGTGATGCGGCCGCTGTCGATGACGATGCGCTGCATGCCCATCTGCACCATCGTCGCCAGCATCTCCTGCCGCATCTTGGCCAGGCGGCGGCGGGCCAGCGGCACCAGCGTCTCGGGGTTGGCGGCCGACGCGGACTCGCCCTCGTCCAGCGCCAGGTCCGTGCGGAGCTGCGCCTCCGTGGGCGGCTGGCCGTTGCCCTTGCGGCGCAGCTTGCGCTCGGGCGGGGCCTCGCCCGGGTCGCGGTCGGCGGGGTCGTCCGCGTCGCCGTCCCACTCGTACGAGCCGGGATAGCGCTCCACCAGCCAGGCGCGGGCGCGGTCCGGGCCCATGTTGCTGTCCGCGAAGCCCTCCACCGAGGCGGCCACGTTGTTCAGCAGCTCCACGTACTGGTGAAGCTGCGTCTGCGTGGAATCGACCACCGCCTTGAAGACGCCCGTGATCAGCTCGTTCACGAAGCGCGGGAACGAGACGGCGTTCAGGATGCTGCGCGCCGTGCCCGCAATCCGGTCCACCGCCGTGCCCCCGAACTCCTGCTGCGCGTTCTGCGCCGTCGCCAGCGGCTCGTCGTGGTATCCTCCCGCCGACGCCGCGTCCGCGTTCGGTCCCGCTCCACCGTCGACGCCGAGCGCCTGGGCGGTGGACGGTGCCGTTCGAGTGTCGGTCGATGGATTCGATGGATTCGGTTGATTCGATGGATACGACGGATTCGGCGGGTTCGATGGATAGGCGGCGTGCGACGGATACGGCTGATGCGCGGGATCGAACGAGAAGCCCGCAGGCGCGTCCGGAGACAGGTAGCCGGCGGCGGCCGCGGCGATCTCGTGCTCGCTCAACGCCTCTTCGCGGATCAACGAGGCGGCGGCGTGGCAGACGGTGACCATCGCGTGCGCCATCGCCCGGCGCTGCTCCGGCTCCAGCTCCGCGTAGGCCGGCGTGCGCTCCAGGATGGAACGGACGGCGGCGCGGACGACCGGGAGCGGATCGCCCACGGGGTCGGCCGCGCCGGAGCGCGGCGGGGCCGGCACGACGGCGCCGGCTGCGATCATGCGCGGACCCCGCGCGCGGGCGCCGCCGCGTCGTGCAGCGCGAGCGAGCCCTGGATCCACGCGTCCGCCGCGCCAGGCAGGATGCTGCCGGGCGCGAGCAGGCGCACCGACGAGTCGCCCACGTGCGGCAGCGCATCCGCCAGCCACCCCAGGATCGTCGTCCCCGACCGCCCGCGGGCCACGCGCGAGACGATGTCCGTGGACTGGCCCAGGTAGCGCCGCGCCACCTGCTGCACCGTCGTCCAGACCGAGGCCGCGCCGTACGCCGCCTGAAGCTCGCGCACCTTCAGGATGTCCAGCGCGTCGCGCACCTGCTCCAGCACGTCGCGGGCGGCGAGCTCCGTCATCCCCCCGCTGCGCAGGAGCAGGTTGGCGGCAAGCGCGCCCGCGCTGGTGTGCAGGCGCATCTCGCCCTGCACCCCGGGCCCGTGCGGCGGCGGCGCGCCCAGCGCGGACAGGTCCTCCGCCACGTCCAGCATCAGCCCCTCGAACTCGTCGTTCCGCGCGCTTCCTCCGTCGTGCGCCGCCATCGCGGGCCCGTACGGCTTGCCGAAGATGCGGCCGAAGAGCGCGTCGCGCTCGTCCGCGCTCAACCGCTCGTGGGCCTGGTGGCGGAAGCGCAGCAGCATCTCGCCCGCGGCACCCACGTCGCCGGGGATGGCGCCCGACGCAAAGAGGCCGGCCAGCAGCTCCACCGCCGGAAGCAGGCGTGTGCTCTCCAGCTCGCCGGCCAGGTACAGCGGGGCCACGGCGCGCAGGCGGGCCTGCTCCTGCGCGCTGCCGCCCGTGACGGGGGGAAGGTCCAGGTCGCCCAGGTCCAGGGGCGACGCGTAGGGATCGCCCGCACCGGCCAGCCGCAGCGCAAGCTTCAGCGCGCCGTCCACCGCGTCGTCGCGCAGGGCGGACGGGGGGCGGCGCGCGGCGAGGCGCACGGCGGCGGCGGACGGGGCGGCGGCGCTCATGGGCGGGGTCCGCGGCTCAGGGCTTGGCGGGCGCGCCGGCGGCCGCCTTGGGATCGGCGGGCACGGCGTTGCCCGAGATGGCCGCGATCATCTGCGGCGAGGCCATCTTGTCCATGGGCAGGTAGTCGCTCTTGAAGTTCACCCGCACCTCGCCCGTGAGCTTGGCCTTGGTCTCGCTCTCGGACTTGGAGTTGTCGCTGAGCGACGACTGCACCGTGGTCATGTGCGACGACGAGCTGCTGGCGCTGGCCGACACGGGCGAGAGCCACGAGCTGAAGCTGGCGCCGTAGCTGGACTTGTCCTTCTTCTCGTCGTGCATGGACGCGCGGTTGGTGCGCGCCACGCTGTCGCTGGCCTTGAAGTCGAACACCACCTTGGCGTTGATCAGGCCGTCGGTGACCACGATGCGGTTGATGCCCAGCATCACCATGCTCGCCAGCATCTGCTGCCGCCCGCGGGCGATCTGCAGCCGCGCCGCCTGCACCAGCCGCTGCTCCTCGCCCTCGTCGGAGAGGTCGGTGACCGGCTTGGCGAGGTTGAGGCTGGCGGAGATCTCCTTCAGCGCCGCCTCCGGATTGTCGCCCAGCGCCGTGAGCTTGGGCTGCACCAGGGTGATGGGCTCGCCGTCCGCCGCCATCCCGCCGTCCATCGCCTCGCTGTCCACGCCCAGCTTGCCGGGGAACTTGTCCGACAGCCAGTCGCGGGCGTTGTTCTGCGAGATGTTGTCCTGCGCGAACTCGTCCACCGTCTTCGCCACGTTGGCCAGCAGCTCGCCGTACGCGTGCATCTGCTGCACCGACGAGTCGACGATGGCCTGGAAGACGCCCTGGATGAGGCCGGAGACGAACTTGGGGAAGTCCACCTCCTTGATGAACTCCACCAGGTTCTTGGTGCCCTGCTTCTGGGCCTGGGCGTCGTAGTCCTTGCTGGCGACGTCCTGCTTCTGGCTCAGGCGGCGCTTGGTGGCCTCCACCGGGTCCTCCTGCGCCTGCGCCTGGGCCAGCACGCCGGCGCCGGGGGTGCCCAGCTCTTCCTTCGCCAGCCCGTCGGGGTTCGCCATGTAGGAGGCGACCTTCACCATGGTGCCCGCCAGCCGCCGCTGCGACTCGGGGTCCAGGCGGTGGAAGCCGTCGGACTGCTCCAGGATGCTGCGGACCTCGGGGCGCACGGCGCTCAGCGTGTCCGCGTCCGCCCAGGGGGCGGCCTTCTGCGGGGGGGTCATGGGCACTCCTCAGCCGGCGGGGGCGGGCGAGGGCGCGGCGGGCACGGCCGCCGCGGGGGCGGT